>JANOQM010000093.1:0-45678 GCA_031422295.1 Rhodobacterales bacterium
CCTGCTGCCACCCTCAGCAAAGATCGCTGTTGACCGCTCTGTCATACTCGGATTGCGGCCAGAAGATTTGAGTCTTTGCAAGATCGCTGATGGTGGGCCGACGGCAACCGTGCTGTTCACCGAACAGCTTGGGAGTGAAACTTTTTTGCATTGTGAACTGCATGGCAAGGCAGCGTCGCCACCAACGCGGATTATTGTAAAGCGCCCCGGACAACTGCAGTGCGAGGCTGATCAGCGGGTCGGTCTGACGATTGCCGAGGACCGGATTTTCGGTTTCGACGCCGCGACAGAAGCTGTATTATGGTCATGACTGGCAAGGTGATGAAGCGATGGCCGCATTTGCGCGGGTGTGGCGTGCAGATCGTCACCGCGAGCGACAGACTACGGGGCGCGGCACGTTTGTTCCGCTGGCTTTCCGCCCGGGTGAGGCTTTCCAGTTCGACGGGAGCGAGGACTTTGCAGTTCTGGGTGGAGAGCGCATGAAGCTGCAGATGGCGCATATCAAGCGGTCGCACAGCCGGGCTTATCTTTTACGCGCGTATCTCCTGCAGACCCACGAGATGCTGTTCGATGCGCACTGGCACGGGTTCACGGTATTCGGCGGCGTGCCCGAGCGCGGAATTTATGACAGTGAGGCTGGGCCGCCATCGGTTCGAGGCCCAGCCGAACGCGGACAGCGGTGGACCGCGTCGGGCGGGGCAAGGAACGGCAGATCAACATGCGCTTCCTCGCCATGATGAACCATTATGTCTATGGGCCCGATTTCTGCAATCCGGCGGCAGGCTGGGAGAAAGGGCAAGTCGAGAAGATCGTTCGGGATTCCCTCCACCAACTGTTGCAATAGATGCCGAGCTTGTCTGATCTTCTTGCGCTGAATGCCTAGCTGGAGCAGCGGTGCCGGGATCTGTGGCGGGAGACGGCACATGGCCAGCTGACTGGCACGATTGCCGTTGTCTGGGCTGACGAGGAGGCAGTGCTAATGCCGCTGCCCGTCGCTTTTGACGGCTGCATTGAGTTGAGCAAGCGCGTCTTGCCCACATGTCTGATCAGCTTCGAGCGCAATCGCTACAGCGTTCCGGCTTCATTCGCCCACCGACCTGTCAGCCTGCGGATATATCCGGACCGGCTGGTCGTCGTGCTGGAAGCAGGCCTTTGCCATAGAAAACGCCGGAAAGATTAATGTCTATCAGCGGTTCTTGCCGCCCGGTCGCTGCACTCGAGAGGTCAGTTATCGCGGGCATTGCCCCACTGGCGGATAATCTTGTCAGCTACACTCGGGATGTCCCGCGCCACGATGTCCGGCTCCGGAATCCCCGGTACATGAAGAACTGCATTGCCCGGCAAGGTAACCAGAGCACCGGCGCACCCGGCAGCCTGCGCTCCAAGCGTGTCCCATGCATGCGCCGCGACAAGGCACATATCTGCAAGCTCGACCTCAAGGGCGTCGGCGACCATCTGGTATACCTCGCTCGCGGGCTTGAATTTCCGGACTGCATCGACGCTGAACATTTGCTCGAAATGCCCGGCAAGACCGGCTTGATCGAGCGGACCCAATCCTTTACTCGGCGGCGAATTCGTCAGCGTCACGAGCCGGAAGCCTGCCTTTTTCAGGCGGATCATCGCTTGTGCTACGCCAGCATGCGGTGGCATGTTTTGGAGGAGCGTCCTCATCTCTGCAATGTCAGTTTCACCGACATGCATCTGCCTGATATCACCGATCATACGGAACACACCTGCGGCAAGCTCACCAAAGGGGACGTAGATGCCCGACAGCGTGACAGCTTCGGAATAGAGGATGAGTTGCGCGAACCACTCCCGCATGACGCCGGCGTCGCCGAAGGTGCGCTCGAACAGCGGCTCGAGTGTCGTTATGTCGATCAACGTCTCGTTGACGTCGAAGACGATAACCGTGGGTCTCAAAGGCGCTTTCACAGTTGTTTCCCTTTTTGGGCAGAAGGAAATGCCCGAAGGATGACGGGTTTGATGTAGCCCGACACTGGCAATTGTGGCGGTATATTGCCCCCGCGAGATTGCAACATGGTTGGCTCGAAGTTCGAAGGGTAAATCAAGAATGGCAGCTTTGCAAAAACGAAAACTACATGCCGGTTAAATAGCTTCCCAGCAAGTGGCTTCCGCTGGCTGGCTTCCGGCAAGGTGGATTCCGCGAAGTGGATTCCTTGGATTCCACAAAGGAATCCAGCACTCCAAGGTCGTTATTCCGCAAGCCTCTGATAAAGAGTAACATTTCCCAAGACCACCCGTCAGGTGACTTCCGCCTCGATCCTCCGGTGAAAGTGCCTGTCGCTAGCGAAATGCCGCGCTGCGCCCCCCCGCATACAAACGGGGCCGGGGAGGAAGCATGCCGGGGGGCCCCGATCAACAACCTGAGCGACCGCATCGCGCTTGAACTCATCCGTGAATTCAGCTCCGAACATCGCGTCCTCCTTGCTTCCAAAATTACCAAGCAAGGCGTCTACAAATCTGGGGGCTATTCAGCCGCGCTGCTGGATGGCCCAGTTGGTGGCGGCGTGGCTCGGTACTCCCACCGAAAGTAGGGAGCTATTCAATTCAGACAACGTTAGCGTCCATCCGAAAGGCCTGCACTAGAACCTCGCATCTTGCGCACGTTGAAATACTGATATATTGGCATGGCGCATGTGTAGTGTGATCTGATGGTGTTGACCTTGAAGGGGGTCTTTGATGCAACAAACTTGGCGCTGGTTCGGACCGAAAGATTTGGCTTCGGTTGACGACATGATGCAGGCGGGCGTCGAGGGCGTCGTTTCGGCTTTGCATCATGTGCCGACCGGAGAGGTCTGGTCGCCAGAGGAGATTGCCGCAAGACAGGCATTGATCGGGCAGATGAAGGACGGGACGCCCTCCACACTGCGGTGGGACGTGGTGGAAAGCCTGCCAGTGTCCGAGGACATCAGAAAGCAAAAGGGTGCCTGGCGCGACCATATTGCCAATTGGAAAACCAGCATGACCAACATCTCCCGCGCGGGGATCGAGGTGATCTGCTATAACTTTATGCCGGTGCTGGACTGGACCCGCACCGATCTGGCGTGGCGACTGCCCAATGGCGCCACCTGCATGCGGTTCGATTTCGTCGATTTTGCCGCGTTTGATATCCACATTTTGGAACGCCCCGGTGCGGCTGCCGAATTTCCTGACCATATCGTCGCGGCAGCAGAACGCCGGTTTGCCGACATGAGCGATGCTGCCTGCAAAGCCTTGGCAAGCAATGTGGCCTTTGGTTTGCCGGGGGCGGCGGAAACGATGACGCTGGCCGATGTGCGCGCGCATCTTGCGGAGTACGGCGCAATTTCGGCAGATACCCTGCGCGGACATCTCATTGATTTTCTGGCCGAAGTAACGCCACTGGCGCAGGACTTGGGGATGCGGCTGTGCTGTCATCCCGACGATCCGCCATTTCCGCTGCTGGGCCTGCCAAGGATCATGTCAACCGAAGCAGACTACCGGGCTGTGCTGGATGCCGTGGACCTGTCGGCCAATGGCGTAACATTCTGCACCGGATCATTCGGTGCGCGGGCCGACAACGATCTGCCCGCGATGATGCAGCGCCTTGGGCCGCGCGTGCATTTCTTGCACCTGCGCAATGTCCGCCGCGAAGGCAGTGATCTGCGCGACAGTTTTCATGAGGCCGAGCACCTTGGCGGCAATACCGACATGGTCGCTGTCATCGCGGCTATCCTTGCGGAAGAACGCCGCCGCCGGACCGAGGGCCGCACGGATTGGAACATTCCGTTCCGTCCCGATCACGGGCAGGACATTCTGGATGATTTGGGCCGCAAGGGCCAGCCGGGCTATCCCACCATCGGGCGGCTGAAAGGGTTGGCAGAGCTGCGCGGTATCATGACGGCGTTGGATCATCCGCTGGTGACGGGGGCCAATCAATAGGTGTAGCGTCTCAATAGGTCGTTATTGGTCGGCCGGACCATGCCCCAGGACACGGTGCATCTGGCCGCTATGATTAAGCTCGATCATGTGTTCGCCTATCCTTGCAAACTTCAACCGGGTCATTGGATCAACGACCGTTTACATAGCCATCAAGCAGGTCGCTCGCGTCGGCAGCAAAGTAGTCGCGCCGCTCTGTGATCAGGCGGCGAATCACGGTGAAAACCCGGTCAATATGAATTTTCATCGCCGCAGCCGCAACTTCTGGCTCGCGTTGTTTCAGACCGTCAACCACCGCAATATGCTCGTTCAGCACCAGATCAAGATGGGTGACAAGCGGATACGACATGCGGCGCACACGGTCTAACTGCGCCTTGGCACCATTGATGATCTTCCAGATATAGGCTGATGCGCCGAATTCGCAGATCATCGCGTGAAACGCCTCGTCCAGAATGTAGAATTCGTCGTAATCAAAATCCGCCGCCATCCGTTTTTGCTGATGAAGGTTGAAATCCAGTGCCCGCTCAAACTGTGGCGTCATGCGGCTGGCGGCAAGGCGCACGACCTTCAGTTCTAACGCGTCACGCACAAGTTGGCCGTCAAACACGGATTGCAAGTCGATCTTGGACACATACGTGCCAGAATTCGGGATCACCGAAACCAGATTTTCTGACTGCAACTGCAATATCGCTTCGCGCAGGGGCGTACGAGAGATGCCCAACTGGTCACAAATCAGTTTTTCATTGACGTTACTACCGGGTGCAAAGTCTAGGTTAACGATGGCACGCCGCATGATCCCGTAGACTTGCGATGTCTTTGGCAGCGCTGGATCGATCAGATTGATCAGATGATCGGGCAGCCCCAATATACCGGCGTCCGTTGAGCCATGTTCATCGGAGTGGTTTTTTTTGGGTCGAGCCATTTGATCCGCCTTTACCTCAATCGCGTGAATAGCTGCGGCGCATTTGCTTTGCAACTGTGCACCCTTGTGGCCGTCGCAGTTGCTGTCAGCTTTCGCGCGCGCATCTGTTCGTTGACACAAAATAAATACTAATATATTGGATAGAAAGCAAGCCTAAGACTGTTCCTCCCGACGGCTCAGATATTGGGCTACGGCCAGCGATCAACAACCTAATCCTGCATTTTCCGGCCTTCAGCGCGGTTAATGTGCGATGTGGTCATGGTCGAAGTCTCGTCCAGCAACAAAAACGAATGAAAGGCGAAACCGAAGATGACACTGCGCGGAAAAACGGCCCTCGTCACTGGTGCTGCAGGGGCGATAGGCGCGGCCATCGCGCAGGCTTTGGCGGATCAGGGGGCGTTGGTCGTTCTGGTTGATATGGCGGCGGAACCGACGCAGGCCATGGCAACGGCCCTTGGCGGACATGCGGTGATTGTTGACCTGTCGGATGCCGCAGCGGTCGCTGCCATGGCCGCTGATGTGCTGGCCCGGTTTGGGCGTATCGACATTCTGGTCAATAACGCAGGCATCCTGAACTTTGAAAAGATTGCGGCGACCTCTTTGCAGGAATGGCACCGGGTGCATGGCGTCAACGTCGATGCCGCGTTTCTTTTGGCGCAGGCGTTCCTGCCGGGAATGCGCGCGGCGCGCTGGGGCAGGGTGATCAACATGTCGTCTTATGCCGCCAAATGCGGTGGGCTTACGGCGGGCACGGCCTATTCGGTGTCGAAGACGGCGATGATCGGTCTGACCTATTCCATTGCCCGCGAAGTTGCGGGTGACGGTGTGACATCCAATGCTGTGGCACCCGCCTATGTGATGTCGGCGATGATTTCTGAACAACTGACCGAGGCGCAGCGTCAGGCGCAGCTTGCGCTCATCCCGGTGGGGCGGTTTTGCCAACCCGAAGAGGTGGCACATGCCGTCATGTTCCTTGCTTCGCCTTTAGCCGGGTTCATTACCGGCGAAGTCATTGACGTGAACGGGGGGCTGCAGTTTGACTAAACGGTTCGGAATGGTCATCGGGTTAAAGGCCGATCGTGTCGCTGACTACAAGCGGCTGCATGCGGCTGTTTGGCCCGGTGTGCTGGACGCGATGCGTCGCAATGGCTGGCGCAATTTTGACATCTACCTGAAAGAGCCGGAAAATCTGTTGTTCGGCACGTTTGAATACGTGGGCGACGATTTTGAAGCCTCTGGTCGCGCGATTGCTGCCGACCCCGAGACGCAAGCGTGGCTTAAAGAAACCGATCCCTGTCAGGACCCCTTCACCACGCGCGAGCCAGGCGAGTGGTGGGCCTACATGGACAACGTCTTTCATATGGATTGAGTGATGACATCTGCCACAAAACTGCCCGCCATCGACGCGCATCATCATTTCTGGGACCCGGACAGGGGCGACTATCCGTGGATGGCGGGGACGGTTTTGCCGATCCGCCGGGTCTTTACCCCGGATGATATACGTCCTCTTTTGGCCCCTGCCGGGGTGCAGAAAACCATTCTGGTGCAGACGTGGTCGAGTTTGCAGGAATCGCGTGATTTTCTGGCGCTGGCAGAAGCGACGGATTTCATTGCAGGCGTGGTGGCTTGGGTGGATCTTACGGCCCCGGATGTGGGCGAAAGACTGGATGATTTGCTGGCCGGTCCGGGTGGCAAATGGCTGGTCGGCATCCGCCATCAGGTGCATGACGAGGCCGATCCACGCTGGCTGTGCCAGCCGGATGTGTGGCGCGGGCTGCGGGCTGTTCAGGCGCGGGGATTGGTTTACGATCTGCTGATCCGCCCGCGCGAAATGCCCGCAGCGTTGGAAACCGTTCGGGCCTTGCCGGACTTGCGTTTTGTCATCGACCACATCGCAAAGCCGGAAATTGCCAAGGATGGCTTTTTGCCGTGGTCCGCGCTGATGCAGCCCTTCGGCCACGCGGCGAATGTCTGGTGCAAGCTGTCGGGTATGGTGACCGAGGCTGATTGGGCAAGCTGGACGCCAGACCAGATCACACCTTATATTGACGAAGTTCTTCGGATATTCGGGGCAAAACGCTGCATGATGGGCACGGATTGGCCAGTCAGTCTGCTCGCGTCTGATTATGGCCGGACGGTTGACCTCGTGCGCGATGCGATCTCCGGGCTGCCTGAAAAAAGTCAGCGTGCGGTTTTGTGGCGGGCGGCGGTTGACGCCTATCGGCTGGATGAGGGGCGGTTGTGATCCGCCTGAATGACGCCAACCTGAGGCATCTGCCCGCTGATGTCGCGCGTCCCCGATATGCGCGTGCAAGCGTGCAAACGGGGATCGTGCATCTGGGTCTGGGGGCTTTTCACCGCGCACATCAGGCAGAGTTTACCGACGACTGTCTGAACGCTGGCGAAACCGGTTGGGGCATCACCGCAGCATCATTGCGCAATCCCGACACACGCGATGCAATGGCACCGCAGGATGGTCTTTACACACTGGCGCTGCGTGAAAATGCCGATCAAGTGCTGCGCGTGATCGGCGCAATTACCCAGACATTTGTGGCCCCGGAGGATCCCGGTGCATTGCTTGCCGTGATGGCGGACCCCGCCGTGCGGATCGTATCGTTGACGGTGACTGAAAAAGGCTACACCGCCAACATCGCAGATGGCGGTCTGCAGCTGGACGATCCGGGGGTGCAGCATGATCTGGCGCACCCACACAGCCCACAGACAACACTGGGCTTTGTGGCGCAAGCGCTGGCGATGCGCAGGGCGGCGGGACACAAGCCTTTCACGCTGTTATCCTGCGATAATCTTCCAGATAATGGCCATTTTCTGCACAATGTTCTTGCCCAGTTTGCAGCCTCCCGCGACGCAGACTTTGGCCGCTATGTCACGGACCAGGTCGCGTGCCCATCCTGCATGGTGGACCGCATCGTACCCGCCACAACCGATGCCGACCGTGACATGATTGCCGCCCGTTTGGGGATGCGAGACGCCTGCCCGGTTGTGGCCGAGCCGTATTTTCAGTGGGTAATCGAGGATCGCTTTCCCACTGGCCGCCCTGAATGGGAACGCTCTGGCGTCGTGTTTGCCACTGGTATCGGACCCTACGAGGCGATGAAGCTGCGCCTTTTAAACGGCGCGCATACAACCATTGCCGCGATGGGGCGCGTTTCTGGCCATGCGACCGTAGCAGGTGCGTTCGGCAATCCAATTATTCGGGCGTTCATCGCAGCCTATTGGGCCGAGGTTGCACCGACGGTTGCGCCGGGCACCGATGTTGACGGCTATACCGCGCGACTGGTGACGCGGTTTGACAACACCGCACTGCACCATAAAACCGCACAGATCGCGACGGACGGCAGCCTTAAGGTGCCACAACGGATTGTCGCCCCTTTGCGCGACCTTATTGCAATGGGCCGTCCGACCCCGATGCTGTGCTTTGCCTTGGCCGCGTGGATCAGGTCCTGTCAGGGCACGGATGAGGCTGGGGGCGCGATGCCTCTGTCGGACCCGCAATTGCAGGGCTGGTCGGGCCTGCCAGCCGCCGGGGTTCCAGTGGCAGATACGGTGAGGGCCCATCTGGGCCTGTCTTCGGTATTTGGATTGGGCTTGAGCGAATATCTTGCCCCGGCTTTGGAAACTTCCCTAGCCGACATCCGCAATTTTGGTGTTTTGGCCGCAGCGCAGATGCGTCTGGCTGCAAAGTCTTGAAGGAAAGAAATTGATGCGCACACTTGGAACAACGGGTCTGCAAGTCACCGAGCTGGGCTTTGGCGGTGCCGCGATTGGCGGGCTTTATGCGCCCGTTGGGCGTGAGGCTGCGATGATTGCGATGCAGGCCGCATGGGACGAAGGCATGCGCTATTTTGATACAGCACCATTCTATGGCTTTGGCCTGTCAGAGCGTCGGATCGGCGATTTTCTGCGCGACAAGTCCGGCTATGTGCTGTCGACCAAAGTAGGCAAGCTGTTGCGGGCGGTCCCGCACGATCAGGTGCCCGACCACGGTTTTGTGGACCCGCTGCCGTTTACGGTGGATTTTGACTATTCCTATGACGCGATCATGCGGTCTTATGAAGACAGTCTGGCGCGGCTTGGGCTGAACAAGATCAATATCCTTTTTGTGCATGATCTGGAAAAGCGCAGTCTGGGCGCGTCCTACGACGCCCATTTTGCAACCTTTATGGATGGCGGGCTAAAGGCACTGGACACGCTAAAATCCGCAGGGGCGATTGCGGGTTACGGATTGGGCATGAACGAGGTGCCGGCGATTCTTGCGGTGATGGACCGGGTCAAGCTGGACTGCCTGCTGCTTGCGGGTCGCTACACCTTGCTGGACCGCACCGGAGCGGCTGAGATTATGCCAAAATGCCTTGCGGCTGGCACTGCGGTCGTGATTGGCGGGGTGTTTAACTCGGGCATTCTGGCAACCGGGGCGGTGCCGGGCGCACATCACGACTATGGGCCTGCAAGTGCCGACATCATCGGTCGTGTGAACGGCATGGAGGCCGAGGCAAAGCGCCAAGGCGCAACCCTGCCAGCCGCTGCTATGCGATTCGCGCTGGAACATCCGGCGGTCGCTTCGGTGCTGATCGGGTCGGCCAAAGCCAGCAGTCTGACCCGCAACGCGGCACTTTTGCGCGATGCCAAAGTACTGGATTGGGCTGCTTTCAACGCCTTGGCTGTCTCCTGAACTTGGATTGCCATACTGCTGCATAACCCAAAGAAAACAGTTGCTTTAGATAACCAATATATTAGTATTGAAATCACGCCGATAACGGCATGTCCTTTGGAGGGAATCCTATGAAGCCCATATTAAAAGCAGCCGCTGCGCTGCTGCTGAGTACTGCTGTCTGCACGACAGCCTTTGCTGATCCCGGCACCAAAGTTGCACTGGTTCCGGGCGGCCCGCATCCGTATTTCGCCGCATGGGAGCAGGCCGGGATAGATGCCATGGCCACCTTTGGGCTGGGCGCCGGGGACTACCGCGTACCCGCCAAATGGGAACTGAACCTGCAAAGCCAATTGTTGGAAAGCCTGCTGACCCAGGGTTATAATTCGTTCCTGATCTTCCCGGGCGACGCTGTCGGCACCAGTGCCGTGGCGCAGGAACTGGTCGATAATGGCGGTCAGGTGATCGCCGCCGCAGGTTGTTTGCAGGACCCATCGCCTGCGCTGTTCTGTCTGGGCACCGACACCGGAAATTCCGCCTATCTGGGCACCCAAGAACTGATCCGCGCCATGGGTGGATCAGGCCGGATCGCCCATTTCACCGGCTTTCTGGTAGATCCCAACACGCAGTTGCGCATCGACGCGGTACAGCGGGCAGCGGATGAAACCAATGGTGCAGTGACCGTCGTGCAGGTCATCGCAGATATTGATGCGCCACAACCGGCAGAAGAAAAGATCAACGCCTTTCTGGCCGCGAGTGCCGGCGACATCGACGGGATCATCACCACCGCTTGGGTACCGGCTGTGGTGGCCGCCAATTCGCTGCGCCAGATCGGCGATCAGCGGATCAAGATGGTGGGCATCGATCATGACGAGGTCGTCATTCAGGCGATTGCCGACGGTTTTGTCAATGGCACCATGCTGCAGAACCCCTACGGCCAAGGCTTTGTCGGTTCCTATGTGCTCGACAAACTGCGCAGCGGTTGCACGCTGAACGAGGCCGCTCCATGGGGGTCCAACGCACTGACTACCCGGTTCGTGGACAGCGGGACGGTGTTTGTCGATGCAGCCACCGCGCCGACCTATGTCGACGCGATGGTCGGCATCACCGCCGATCTGCAGGCCCGGTTTGATGCCGAATTCCTGACCTGCCCGTAAGAGGCCTCCCCGTCTTGCAGGTCACAGGTCGGCTGTCCGTTCGGGCAGCCGACCGCTATAATCTCCACTAAGCCCCGGATAATGAACGCATGACCCAGACCATCCCTTTTGGCGACACCGTGACCCAGTCAAAGGACGGGCGGTCATCAGGCGGCCTGCGGTTGGTGCTAAGTAATGAATTCGGGCTGGCGCTGCTCATCGCGCTGACATTCCTGGTGTTTGCTGTCACGCAGGACGGCTTCACCTCGACCTTCAGTTTGTACACCATCGGCCGTCAGATCGGTATCGACACGATGATCGGCCTTGCGATGATGGCGGTGATAGTGACCGGCGGGCTGGACCTGTCGGTGGGGGCCATTGGCGTCTGTGCGGCGATGATCTTTGGCTGGATGGTGCAGATGATCGGCGTACCGCTGGTGTTGGCAGTGCCGATGGCGGTGCTGTTCGGCGGCGCATTGGGGTTGATCAATGGCACTACGGTCGTGCTGTCGGGGGTGCACAGCTTCATCATCACGCTGGCCAGCATGAGCATTTTCTTCGGCGTGATGATCTTTCTGACCACGGCATCGGCCTTTAATGGCCTGCCGCCCGAGGTGCTGGCCTTTGGCAAGCTGAAAATCCTCAAGGTGATCTCGCCCCTGCTGCTGATCTCCATCGCCATCTGCGCGGCGCTGACGGTGTTCTATAAACTCACCTCCCTCGGTCGGCAGATGCTGGCGGCCGGGGCCAATCCGCGGGCTGCCGAACTGTCGGGCATCCGCACCGGGCGGGTGATTGTCGCCTGCCATGTGCTGACCGGGTTGCTGGCCGCCACCGCCGGGCTGATGGTGACCGCCCGTACCGGGGCGGTGGTGCCGTCGATGGCCGGGCATCTGGGGCAGGACTGGCTATTGCCCGCTTTCCTTGCCCCGGTGCTGGGCGGCACATTGCTGTCGGGGGGCCGGGTATCTGTTCTGGGCACGCTTCTGGGGGCGGGTTTTGTCAATGTGATGACCTCGGGCCTGTTGCTGATGCGGGTGGGCGCGTTCTGGATACTGGCGAGCCTTGGGCTGATGCTGCTGCTGGCGGTGCTGGCCGATCGGGCAAGGCAAGAGTTCCTGAAATCGCGGGGGATGATCTGATGGCGTTGCAGACCGACAGCCGCCTGATACGCGCGTTTGACAATGACTGGATCGGGCCGGGGATCGTGGCAGTGGTCGCGGTGATCGGTATCAGCGTGTTCAAGCCGGCCTTCCTGTCGCCGTTCAACATCTTCGTACTGCTCTCCGCGATTTCGGTGAACATGGTCATCGCCCTTGGGCAACTGGTGATCATCGGTATTGGCCAGATGAACCTGGCGCTGGGATCAATCGGCGGGCTTGTCGCGATCAGTTTTGTCGGCGTGATGGAACGGTTCGGCGTGCCTGTGCCGCTGGCCTTGGGGATGGCACTTGGCATTGGCGTGCTGGCAGGCATGGCAGGCGGATATATCATTGCGCGGACCGCCATTTCGGCCTTCATCATCACGCTGGCCGGGTTGCAGATCTTCAAGGGCATCAACCTTGGCATCACCGAAGCACAGCCATTCTATGGCGTGCCGGACAGCGTCAAGGCATTTGGCACCGGATCAATGCTGGGCCCGCTGCCGTGGCTGGTGCTACCGATGGCAATCTGCAGCTGTGGCATGTGGTATCTGTTCAACCGGATGCGGATCGGGCGGCATATACTGGCCATGGGCTCTAACCCCCATGCCGCCGAGATGTCGGGCATCGACGCCCGCGCCACGATCATCTGGGCGCACGCCCTGTCCGGCCTGCTGGCGGCAGTGGCGGGGGTGATGCTGGTGGCCAAGCTGCAAATTGGCCATCCGGCGATTGGCGATGACTGGCTGATTTCGTCCTTTGCGGCCCCCGTCATCGGTGGGGCTGTCCTTGCCGGCGGGCGGGTGTCGGTTGGCGGAACCTTCTTTGGCGTCGTGATCATCGCCATCATCACCCAAGGACTGGTGATGTTCAACATCGACCCGTTCGTGGTGCAAATTGTGCTTGGCGCGCTGATCCTTTGGGCCGTTGCGATCAACCGCCTGCGCGAGGTGCGCATTGCAAGGCTTCAGGCACGGGGAACAGGCGCATGACCGCCCTTCAGGTGCGCGAGGTCAGCAAGTCTTTTCCGGGCGTGAAGGCGCTGAACAATGTCTCAATGACGATTGGGGCAGGGTCAGTGCACGCGCTTTTGGGCGAAAACGGTGCGGGCAAATCAACTCTGATCAAGATCATCACCGGAATTTACCCACCCGATTCCGGCAGCGTCATGATGAATGGCACGCCTGTGCGCTTTGCCAATCTGCGGCAGGCTGCGGCAGGCGGGCTTGGTGTTGTGCATCAGGAACGCAATCTGGTGACGCGGTTTTCAGTGGGCGAAAACATCATGCTTGACCGGTTGGGCGCGCGCGCCCTGTCGTCGGTGGATTATACTGCGATCCACCGTGAGGCCGAGACATGGCTGAAATTGCTTGACCTAGAGGTTGACCCCCGCACCATCGTCTCGCGGCTGTCGGTAGCGCAGATGCAACTGGTTGAAATAGGCAAGGCCTTGTCGCTGCAATCGCGCGTCTTGCTGCTGGATGAGCCGACGGCGTCGCTGACCCCAAACGAATCCACGGTGTTATTCCGGATCCTGCGCCGGTTGCGCGATGACGGGGTGGCGATCGGCTTTGTCAGCCACAAGCTGGAAGAGGTGTTCGACATCTGCGACCGAGTGACGGTGTTGCGCGACGGCGTCAATGCCTGCGACTCTGCCGATTTGACCACACTTGGTCGCGCGGATGTGGTGCAGATGATGATCGGCCGCGCGGAACGGATCACCAAGCGCGGGCCGCGCGCCCAGCCGGACGTGCCCCCCTATCTGGAATTGACCGGATACGCCTCGGGCGCAGGCCATCGCGACATCAGCCTTTCGGTGCGACCGGGTGAAATCGTTGGCCTTTACGGCCTTGTCGGTGCCGGACGCAGCGAACTGGCCCGGGCCATTCTGGGCCTGTCAAGGCAACTGGGTGGCGAGGTCAAGGTTGCGGGCAAGCCCGTTCACATCACCTCGGTGGCACAAGCTTTGCACCAGCACAGCATCGGCTATGTCTCTGAGGATCGCAAGCAAGAGGGCTTGATCCTGCAGCATTCGGTATTGGCCAACAGTGGCATCACCCTTTGGCGCAAACTTGCCAACCGCATGGGTTTTTTGCGTGATAGCACGATCAACGCCAAAGTCGGGCCGGTTTTACAGCAACTGGAGTTGAAGACCCCCTCGGTCTACCAAACCATCGGCAATCTGTCGGGCGGCAATCAACAAAAGGTCTCGGTGGCCAAATGGCTCGCGGCGGGGGTGAAGCTGCTGATCATCGACGAGCCGTCCGTCGGCATCGACATCAAAACCAAAGCCTATCTGCATGATCTGATCCACGAATTGGCGGGGCAGGGCACGGCGGTGCTGCTGATCACCTCGGATATGCCGGAAATGGTGGATGTGGCTGACCGAATTCTGGTGATGGACGGCTACCGCGTCAAGGGCAGTGTCGAAAACGACCGCAACTATGACGCCGTGTCCAAAACGATCATGGGATTTATTCACGGCAAAGCTGCGGCCTGAGGAGAGCATATGGCAAAGATCACCCGCGTCGAGGCCCTGATGGTCAATCTGGTGCCAGCGGTAAAGCGCACCGATGCCATCCAGTCGTTTGTCTGTCAGGAAACCCCGATCCTGCGCATCACCGATGCGGATGGCGTGGTGGGTACTGGCTACAGCTATACCATCGGCACGGGTGGCCCGGCGATCATGTCCTTGTTGCAGCACACGCTCGCGCCGGCGTTGATCGGGCGCGAGGCGTCCGAGATTGAGCGGATATGGCGCGATTTGCTTTTCCTGACGCATGCGACATCGGTGGGGGCCATCACCTCGCTGGCGCTGGCGGCGATTGATACGGCCCTGTGGGATCTGAAATGCCGCCGCGCAAATGAACCCCTGCACCGGATGGCAGGCGGGGCGCAGCAGCGTATCCCGCTTTACACCACCGAAGGCGGCTGGCTGCATATCGACACCGCCGAACTGGTCGAGGATGCCTTGCGCGCCAAGGCTTTGGGTTTTGGCGGATCAAAGATCAAGATCGGTCGGGCGCATGTATCCGAAGACGTCGCGCGCCTGTCTGCCGTCCGCGATGCCGTCGGCCCCGCGTACGAGATTATGACCGATGCCAACCAACGCTTCACCGTGGATGAGGCGATCAGGCGGGCTCGCTGTCTGACGCCGCTGGATATCGCGTGGCTGGAGGAACCGCTGCCCGCTGACGATTTGTCCGGCCATCAGCGCCTGTCAGACAGCACGACCCTGCCGGTGGCGGTCGGCGAAAGCCTGTATTCGCCCCAGCATTTCCGCGAATATCTGCAACGCGGGGCCTGTTCCGTCGTGCAGGTCGATGTGGCGCGCATAGGCGGTATTACCCCGTGGTTGAAGGTCGCGCACCTGGCCGAAACCTTCAACGTTCCCGTTTGCCCGCATTTCCTGATGGAGCTGCATGTCTCGCTGTGTGCCGCAGTGCCCAACGCGCGCTGGGTCGAATACATTCCGCAGATTGACAGCCTGACGTTTGAACCCATGAGGATTGAGAATGGGCACGCCATTCCCTCCGACGCCCCCGGCCTTGGCATTGACTGGGATTTCGACGCCATCAACCGGGCCGCCGTTTCCGGCTCAAAATTTACCCTGACCTGACCTGGTAATCCCCCTTTTTTAAAGGAATGCAGTCGTAGAACTCACGCGGCCATAGCCATTGCGTGGCGAAGTCTTGTGCTTCCTCGTTGTTTTCAATGATGTGTTGATCCAGCCATTCGTATTGAACCGGGCGGTTGTAGCGCTCGAAACATGCGTTCTGTTGTGGCTGTCCGGGTTGGATGTGCTGGATGATAACCCCTTGTTTCCCAGCCCATTCCAGCAGCTTGCCACTGATGTATTATGGGCAATAGCATGTCGGGAATGACGCGCAGTTGAAGGTTATGGCCGCCCGCGCAGCCCCTAAATTGCGCAGCAGGTGGCATCCCGCCTTCAGCTTGGTGCAGGATCCAGATGACCTGCGCCTCAGTGTATCTGTTTGTCTTCATTCGAAATCTCCTCGTGTGTACTGCCGAGAAAACTCTACCTATGCAGCCCCTTACTTTCACGGGGGATTACCGTAACAACTCCAAAAATTAATGCGCGGTTGGAGACTTTAGAAAGGATCAATACAGAACCTCCCAAAGTGTAAAAAAAGGGCCACTGTTTGAGTGACCCTCTTACTTAAATTTGATTTTTCACAGTTACCGCCGCAGCCCCAGCCGCTCGATCAGCGTGTTATACCGGGCTTCGTCTTTGCGCTTGACGTAGTCCAGCAGTTTGCGCCGGGTGGCGACCATGACCAGCAGGCCGCGACGGCCGTGGTTGTCTTTCTTGTGGGTCTTGAAATGCTCTGTCAGCGTGGCAATGCGCGAGGACAGGATCGCGACCTGCACTTCGGGGCTGCCAGTGTCATTGGCTTTGGTGGCGAAATCTTTCATCACCTGAGCTTTGTTCTCAGCCGTAATCGACATCGGGGTCTCCTTTAGGAAAAGTGTGAATGGCGCAGGCCGGGATGTCGTCCAGCAAGGCCCTTGGAGCTGTATCCCCTGTGGGGATGCTTGCCTTTAGGCGAGAGTCGCGCCAAAGGGAAGTGTTGATTGAACCGCGCAGTGTCAGGCCGAGACCAGCTGCACTGTCCGAAGATCAAACCCAGTCAGCCCTGGAAAGTCGGCCACGCCAGCCCCGTCGGCAAACAGGCTGACCCCATTATCGGTAACTTCGTAAGTCATGTCTGGGACCGACCCTTGAAAGTAGACCACAATCGTATCCACCGAGTCGTCAAAGTCATCGATCGTGGCCGCCCCTTCAGTCCCAGCCAACCTAAGAGTCAGCCCAAACACATCCGACCCGGCCCCGCCGTTCAGATTATCAAATGCGCCGCCAAGCAAGTGATCGTCGCCATCCCCGCCATTCAGGTAATCGCGCATGGCAATGCCGCCATAGTCGACCCCGTCCAGCCGGTCATTGCCCTGACCGCCGTGCATCACATCGGCCCCTGTGCCGCCTGTCAACATGTCATCCCCATGGGAACCCAGCAATGCATCATTGCCCGCCCCACCATCCAAACGGTCCGCCCCATTACCGCCATTCAGGGCATCGTCGCCCGCGTCGCCTGACAGAATGTCATCGCCGATATGGCCAAAAACGCTGTCATCCCCGTCGTCGCCCGCCAAAAGATCGTCTCCCGCACCGCCAAGGACATCATCATTGCCCGCGCCACCGCCCACAGTGTCATCGCCGTCCTGCCCATCAACATAGTCATTTCCGCCCCGGCCAAATAATTGGTCGTCGCGGTCACCGCTGAACATTTCTTCGGCGTCATCGGTTCCAAAAATCGCCTCGTCCAAGGGCAGGACCGGCAGCGGCTGTTCGGGTTCGGGTGTAACCGGATCAGGCCCCGATTCAGCGTCGGACTGGTTCGTCGGAACCAGCGCCATACCAGCAAGAGCAATTCCAATCAGGCCAAGCAGTGCAAGCATCGGACAGACTTTCTTAAGCAATGCGTTTCGAAGAGAACCACAGGATACAGAGCGACAAAGTGTAGACCGGAAACAAAAGTTGCAGATGGATCATAACAGCAATTGTCGTGTCGATAGCATGAATCGACATGAGTGGTTAATGAATCATTGACGATAATATGCGACTTGCAGACAAACGAGTAATTCGCCGCTTACTGTTGCAAAGCTACGCGATAACCGACATGAAATCATGCCAAACACTGGCACTAGGGTAAAAATACCCGGCTGGGATGCAGTTCCCCGCTGCGATATTGGCCCACGGCAATCGCGTGCCCTTGAAAACTCGCCCAGCATTCATCGCCGAATTCGACATTTCCGGGAAACACCATTGCAGCATTGCCGTGGCGCAGCTTTTCCACACTATCGGCGGGGCAGGTCACTTGGGGTAAATCGGACAAACCATCCTCAAGCGGGCGCAGATACTGGTCAAGGTCGGGCGATCTGGCCAGCCTTTCGATCATGTCCATGCTGATCCCCTCCGCCGCGGTAAACGGGCCGGACCAGACCCTGCGCAGAGTGACCACGTGACCATAGCAGCCCAATGCTACACCCAAGTCGCGGGCGATCGCCCGGACATAGCCGCCTTTGCCGCAGGTCATTTCCAGCGTCACATGGTCGGCGTCTGGTCGCCCCGTCATCAGCAATTCCTCGACCCACAGGGGCCGGGCGGCAATTTCAAATTCTTCACCATCGCGGGCCAGTTTATAGGCACGCTGACCATCGATTTTGACTGCAGAAAACTGCGGCGGCGTCTGCATTATCTCGCCCACAAACTGCCCAAGAGCGGCTTTGATCCGCGCATCATCCGGACGCAGTCTGCTGGTAGCGGTAATTTCACCTTCGGCATCGTCTGTATTGGTGGCCTGCCCCAGCCGGACCGTGAACTCATAGGCCTTCAGGGCATCCGTAATATAGGGGACAGTCTTGGTCGCTTCGCCCAAGGCTACGGCCAGAACCCCCGTCGCCTCGGGGTCCAGCGTGCCTGCATGCCCGGCTTTTTTGGCGTCAAACGCCCATTTAACCTTATTCACCACAGCGTTCGAGGTGATCCCGGCAGGTTTATCGACCACTAGCCAGCCCGAGACGTCCCGACCTTTTTTAATCCGTGCCATCTACTCAATCATCGCAACAATTGGGCCCATCGCACGGCCCGGGTCGGACCTGCCAAGTGCGGGGGCATGCAAACGCGACACATTGCCGTCGAAATACAGCGCCAGAGGCAGGCCCAGCCCATCGCGGTAGAACCGGGCGAATTCGTAAAATGTAACCGGCTGGTTCGAAATGGCAAATACAGCACGGTCTCCGCTATCGGTCGTGCCGACGCCATTGCGGATATAGCGCGAGGTGCTGTCGGGCAGAAACCGTGGATGCAGCGCCCCGTCGATCACCAACATCGGCCCGGATTGGGTGGCAAAATCGCACAGGCTGCTCAGCTGCGCGAATACCAGCGTTTCGAACACCCGCGCCTGTCCGGGCCGGATACACAAAACACCATTTGGCAACAGCCCGAAATTTCCATTACTGGCACCGGTCAACAAGCGTGACCGCTCGATCCCGTTTTGCAGGAAATAGCCGACGGGTGAGCGGTCTTCGTGATACATTCCGGCATTCATGGCAAAGGACAGGGACTTGCCCTCGTAGGCCTGCGCCAGCACATCAAACTCACCAAACGGCACGCCTGTATCATCGTTCAGGAACAGTTCCAGCCGGTCCTTCGCAGGATTCACCGTGCAGGTCGTATAGCTGATACCCTCAAAACGGACATCTTCGCAGGTTAGGGCCACGCTCGGTCCAGCCAGCACGCCAAAAACCAAAGCCAGCGCCCGGATCAATCGTCCAGATCCTGCCGGACGTGCTTGTCGGCAAACATCGCCGCCGTCGCATCCATCCGGTCATAAGTATCATCCAACTCAAACCGCAACTCGGGCGCGAATTTGATATTCATCCCATGGACCACCAGATGGCGCAGTTCAAACCGGTTACGGCGCAGGGCAGACAGCGCTTCGTCCTTGTCTTTGCCACCCAAGGGCAGGATAAAGGCCGTAGCGACACGCAGGTCGGCTGAAACGCGTACCTCACCTACAGTAATTGACATGCGGTTCATGTCGGGGTCATGCACCTCGCCGCGCGCTAGAACCTCAGACAATGTGCGGCGGATAAGTTCGCCGACACGCAACTGGCGTTGCGACGGACCCGCGGGTTTTGATCCGGTGGACCGGGATGATGTGTTCTTTGCCATGCCGCCCATTTAGGGCCTTGTCGGCACAATGCCAAGCAAGGCTTTGCCAAGTGCTGCCCCCAAGGATAAGACAACGCCGGGTCAGTCGGAGGATCAGATGTCAAACTTGCCGGGAATCGTTGTCACAGGGGCCTCGGGCCGGATGGGCCAAAGCCTGATCGCGGCGATTCTGGCATCCGACAAATGCCGTCTGGTTGGCGCATTGGAACGACCCGGACATGACTGGATCGGGCGGGACGCGGGCGGCGGAATTGTGGTCACCGACGACCCGCTTGAGGTTTTTGCCAAGGCGCAGGCGATTGTCGACTTTACCAGCCCGGCGGCAACGGTGGGTTTCGCAAGCCTCGCCGCACAGGCCCGCGCGGTGCATGTGATAGGCACAACCGGGCTGTCTGACACCGACCTTGCGGCGATCAAGGCTGCGGCACGGCATGCCGTGATCGTGCGGGCGGGGAATATGTCACTGGGGGTCAACCTGCTGGTGCAACTGACCAAAAAGGTCGCGGCGGTGTTGGACGCGGATTTTGATATCGAGATTATCGAGGCGCATCACCGGGCCAAGGTCGATGCGCCTTCGGGCACTGCGCTGATGCTGGGGCAGGCGGCCGCAGAGGGGCGCGGCGTGGCGCTGGATGATGTAGCCGACCGGGGCCGTGACGGGCTGACTGGGGCGCGGGGGCGCGGGGCTATTGGGTTCAACGCAATACGGGGCGGCGATATCGTAGGCGAACATGACGTGATGTTCGCAGCCCCCGGCGAGCGGATCATACTGCGTCATGTGGCGACTGACCGGGCGATTTTCGTGCGCGGGGCGTTGCGGGCGGCACTATGGGGGCAGTCCCAATCGCCGGGTGAATATGATATGATGGATGTGCTGGGGCTGTAGGTCACGTAAACGCCATCAGTTGAACCAATCCGTTCTGAGAACCGTAATCATTTCAATTGCGTTTTGAACCAGAGGCCTGCCATGCACCGTTTCTTGCCGTTACTGACCCTCGCGGCGCTTTCTCTGGCCGCTGGCCCGGTCAAAGCTACCGATGAATTTGTCGCCGTTAGTGACGAGGCCGCCTTTCTGGCCTTGGTGGACGGGCGCGAATTGCGGCTGGGGATGTTGGGCATCAGCGTCGAAGTCCTTGCAGATGGAACGATCAGAGGCAGCGCGTCAGGCTGGGACTTGACCGGCAACTGGACATGGCAAGATGGGTTTTTCTGCCGTGATATTGATTGGAGCGGGACCAAGATCGAATACAATTGTCAATTGGTCGAAGCCAGGGGGACCGAGGCCATGCGTTTTACCGTCGATCAGGGCGCTGGGCAGGCTGCCGAGTTCAATCTGCGCTGATCGCAGCACCGCGCTTGGTTATCTTTGTTGTGTAAATACCTCCGCTGGACGCTCTTCTGACCTGCCTCACCACACGTCAAAAGTCGATAGCCAGCCCCTTTTTCTCCCAGTCGCCAAAGCGCACAGGGTCGGGGCCGTCGCGGCCACCCAGCTCTACGGGCAAGACAACCTCACCAGCGGCTTTACGCCGTGCCTCGGCCTCGGCTAAGGCGCGCTTGGCAGCAGCGGGCAGTTCGGGCTGGGAACGATCGGTCATCACGGCTTCCTTGTGCGGCTGACCCTGCTGATATACGGCGCGGGTGGCGCGAAACAAGAGGATGCCAGATGACCCAGCCAGACGGCCAAAGCAGCCTTGCCCTGAACAGTTTGGCCCCGCGTCGTGCGGCCCTGCTTCTGCTCGATCAGATCATCGGCGGCGGGCGGCTGATGGCCGAACTGATTTCAGGCGGGGCTTTGCAACATCTGGCCAATGATGACCGCGCCCGTGCGCAACGGCTGGCCACCGAAACCCTGCGCGCGCTGGGCCGGGCCGACCGGATGCTGAAGCCGTTCATGCAAAAGTCGCCACCGCTGACGATTCGCAATATCCTGCGTCTTGGCACCGTTGAGATCATGCAGGGGGCCGCAGGGCATGGCGTGGTCAATGACATGGTCCAAATTGCAGGGCTGGGAAAACGCACTGGCACGCTGAAAGGGTTGGTCAACGCTGTCCTGCGCAAGGTCGCCGCCGAAGGGCAGGATAAATGGGCGCAGATGCCAATCCCTGCTTTGCCAGACTGGCTGCGCGAACCGCTGGTCGAGGCGTGGAGCCGCAAGCCGGTTGCCGCGATGGAGATCGCTCATTTCGCCGGGGCTGCTTTGGACATCACCGCCAAGGGCGATCCGGCTGCCGTGGCTGCCCTGCTGGGTGGAGCCATGCTTCCCACCGGGTCGATCAGACTGACCGACGCGGGGCAAGTGTCGCGGCTGCCCGGTTATGCCGACGGATTATGGTGGGTGCAGGATGCCGCTGCCGCCTTGCCGGTGCGGATACTGGCCCCCAAGCCCGGTGAAAAGGTGCTGGACCTGTGCGCCGCACCGGGCGGCAAAACCATGCAGCTGGCTGCCCTTGGGGCGCTGGTCACAGCCCTTGATCTGTCCGAGCAGCGCATGACCCGGGTTGCCGACAACCTGAACCGGACTGGCCTGACTGCTGAAATCGTCATCGGCGACGCCCTGACCTGCGACCGAACCGGCTTTGATGCGATCCTGCTGGACGCGCCCTGTTCAGCGACCGGCACAATCCGGCGGCACCCCGACCTGCCTTACGCCAAAGACGGGTCCGAATTTGCCGGACTGATCGACCAGCAATCCCGGATGATCGACCATGCACTGACCCTGTTGAAACCCGGCGGCAGACTGCTGTTTTGCACCTGTTCGCTTTTGCCTGACGAAGGCGAGGTGCAGGCTGAAGCCGCCCTCGCCCGCTATCCGGGGCTGGCGGCTGACCGGGACGCACTGGACCGGCCGGGGATCGACCCTGCGTGGGTCACCCCCGAAGGCGGATTGCGGCTGCGTCCGGATTATTGGCCCGAATTGGGTGGCATGGATGGGTTCTATATCATCCTGTTGCGAAAGCCTGCGTGACTCCAGCCGTGTTGGCCGGTATCATTGGAGCAACAAAAATAACCCCGTCGCGGACGGGCAAGGCGGCAGGTCGTGGTCAAAGAACAGTCATGGGTGACGGCGCAAACGCGCCATCTGGCCGGGGCGCAAACCCGTTTACTGGACCGGGTACACGCCCGGCTGGCCGCACGGGCCCGGCCTGCGACCGGGTTTGTATCCGCCCCGGAACCGCGCACGATCGGCCATTTTGCGCGGGGGCGGCAACTGATCGCTGGCAATTTCATGCTGGGCGGACACCTGATCGAGGCGCCAGACCGCCAGATTTGGGATATCGGCCCACCCGGTGCGCCCTATGCCACAGCGCTTCAGGGCTGCACCTGGCTGGACGATTTGGCGGCTGTCGGGGACGGCAAAGCAAGGGCGCGCGCGCAGGACTGGGTGTTTGGCTGGATCGACCGTTACGGCCAAGGCACCGGGCCGGGCTGGACCCCCGATCTGACTGGCCGGCGGCTGATCCGCTGGATCAATCATGCGTTATTCATTCTGCGCGGTCAGGACAAAGCCGCCTCTGACCGGTTTTATGCCAGCCTCGCCCGCCAGACTATTTTCCTGTCCCGCCGGTGGCGATCCACCCAACAAGGCCTGCCCCGGTTTGAGGCATTGACCGGCATGATCTATGCCGGGCTGTCCCTGACCGGGATGGAACGGTATGTCGATCCGGCCATCCGGGCCTTGGCACAGGATTGTCATCGCCAGATTGACACGATGGGCGGTATTCCGACCCGCAATCCCGAAGAACTGCTCGAGGTGTTCACTTTGTTGACTTGGGCCGCCCAAGCCTTGGCCGAAGCGGACAGACTGGTACCCGAGGCCCAGATGGCTGCCATAGCCCGGATTGCCCCGACCTTGCGGGCGCTGCGCCACGCCGATGGCGGGTTGGCACGATTTCATGGTGGCGGGCGCGGGCTGGACGGGCGGCTGGATGCTGCGTTGGCCACTTCGGGGGTCAAGGGGCGGGTCACGGCGGGCCTGCATATGGGTTTTGCACGGCTGGCGGCGGGGCGAACCACGCTGATCTTGGATGCAAGCGCGCCACCCAAAGGTGCGGCATCAGGGCAGGCCCATGCCTCGACCCTTGCCTTTGAAATGACGTCCGGGCGCAGGCCAGTAATCGTCAACTGCGGGTCAGGCGTCAGTTTTGGCGAAGACTGGTGGCAGGCGGGGCGGGCCACTGCCAGCCATTCGACCCTTGGTATTGACGGCTTTTCATCCGCGCGGTTTGGATCCCGGTTTGGGGTTTCTGCCGGTCTGGGACGCGCAAGCAGCGATCTGCTGGTTGATGTCCCTGCCAAAGTGCCCTGCGAAATCACGGAACTGGGGGCAAGCCTGAGGCTGGAGGCGGCGCATGACGGCTGGCAAATCACCCATGGGCTGACCCATGCCCGCACGCTTGAGTTGACACAGGATGGGCGCGGGTTGTCAGGAGAGGAATTGCTGACCACGTTGTCAGATGGCGATAAAGCCCGGTTCGACCGCGCAATGGACGCCACCAGCCTGCAAGGCTTTGCCTATTCGATCCGGTTCCACCTGCACCCGGAAATTGAGGCGTCCCTCGATCTGGGTGGAACGGCCATTTCGCTGGCCCTCAAAAGTGGCGAGATCTGGATTTTCCGGCATGATGGGGCCGCCCGGATGGGTCTGGACCGCTCGGCCTATCTGGAAACTGGGCGATTGGCCCCCCGTGCTGCACAACAGGTGGTTTTATCTGGTCGCGCGATGGCTTATGCGACACGCGTCCGATGGTCACTGGCCAAGGCGCAGGACACGCCCAATGCCGTGCGCGACCTTGCACCGGATGTAGAAGAAGAAAAGGACTGATCCCGATGAATGATCTGCATCCGGTGCGCCGGGCGCTTTTGTCTGTGTCCGACAAGACTGGCCTGCTGGAACTGGCACTGTCATTGGCCGAACGGGGCATTCAACTGCTGTCCACCGGCGGATCGGCGCAGGAGTTGCGCAACGCCGGGCTGCGGGTGCGGGATGTGTCCGATGTGACCGGATTTCCCGAAATGATGGATGGCCGGGTCAAAACTCTGCATCCGCGGGTGCATGGCGGGTTGCTGGCGTTGCGCGACAATCCCGCCCATCTGGCCGCGATGGCCGAGCATGGGATCGAGCCGATCGACCTGCTGGTCGTCAATCTGTATCCGTTCGAGGCGACCGTGGCCAAAGGTGCCGATTATGCCACAGCGGTTGAAAATATTGACATTGGCGGGCCTGCGATGATCCGGGCCGCTGCCAAGAATCATGGCTTTGTGACTGTGGTTGTGGACCCAGCCGATTACGGCGCGCTGTTGGCCGAACTGGATGCGAACAAGGACGGCACGACTTTGGCATTCCGGCAAGGGCTGGCCCAAACCGCCTATGCCCGCACGGCGGCCTATGATGCGGCGGTCAGCAACTGGATGGCGGGCGCGATTGGGCAGGAGGCACCCCGCCGTCGGGTCTTTGCCGGAACGCTGGTCCAGACCCTGCGCTACGGCGAAAACCCGCATCAACGGGCCGCGTTTTATACTGATGGCACTGGGCGCACCGGTGTGGCCACCGCGACCCAGCATCAGGGCAAGGAACTGTCGTATAACAACATCAACGACACCGATGCCGCGTTTGAACTGGTGGCCGAATTTGATCCGGTCCATGGCCCGGCCTGTGCAATCATCAAACATGCCAACCCTTGCGGCGTCGCGCGCGGGCAAACCTTGCTGTCCGCCTACAAGGCCGCGTTTGACTGTGACCGGACCAGCGCCTTTGGTGGTATTGTGGCACTGAATATGCCCCTGGACGAAGAAACCGCGCTGGAAATCACCCAGATTTTTACCGAAGTCGTCATCGCCCCCGGCGCCAGCGATGCCGCAAAACGGGTATTTGCGGGCAAAAAGAATCTGCGCCTGCTGACCACCGGCACCCTGCCCGACCCCCATGTCGGGTCAATGATCAGCAAACAAGTCGCTGGCGGGTTTTTGGTGCAGGATAAAGATGTGGGCCAGCTTGACCCGGACCAGATGCGCGTGGTGACCAAGGTTCGGCCAACAGCCGCCCAGTTTGCCGATCTGCGTTTTGCATGGACCGTCGCCAAACACGTCAAATCCAATGCCATCGTCTATGTGCGCGACGGGGCGACAGTCGGGGTCGGGGCCGGACAGATGAGCCGGATTGATTCGACCCGTATCGCGGCGCGTAAGGCGCAGGATATGGCGCAGGCGCTGGGCCTGCCCGCGCCGCTGACGGTCGGATCAGTCGTCGCCTCTGACGCATTTTTTCCCTTTGCCGACGGGTTGCTGGCTGCGGTTCAGGCCGGGGCCGTAGCAATCATTCAGCCCGGCGGATCGGTCAAGGATAACGAGGTGATTGCAGCGGCTGACGCGGCAGGCATTGCCATGGTTTTCACAGGCATGCGCCATTTCCGGCATTAACTCACGCTCTACGCGAGCGCAGCGAAAGGCAGTCCTGATGCGGCTGACATTCTGGACCGGATTTTGGGTATTCATGGCCGATCAGGCCAGCAAATATATTGTGGTTCAATGGCTTGACCTGATCAACCGGCTACAGATCGACGTGCTCCCACCAGTGCTGACGTTCCGGATGGCGTGGAACCGGGGCGTCAATTTCGGGATCGGGTCGGGGTTTGACATGCGCTGGGCGCTGATCGGTATCGCCGTCGTGATCGTAGGTATCGTTCTGTACTGGATCAACCGCGAAGGTGGCAGCAAATGGACCTATATCAGTGCGGGTTTGTTGGTCGGCGGTGCGCTGGGCAATGTGGTGGACCGGCTGATTTATGGCGCAGTGGCCGATTTCCTGAATATGTCCTGCTGCGGCTTTGAAAACCCTTATGCGTTCAACGTCGCCGATATTGCCGTGTTTGCCGGGGCCATCGGGCTGGTGATCTTTACCGGCACCTCCAAAGCCAAACCGAAACCACGCGACCCAAAGACCTCGTGACGGCGGCAACAGGCTGAGGTAAGACATGGCGCGAACGGGGCGGTTAAGGGGTCAAAGGATGCGCAGGGCGGTATTTGCAGCAATGCTGCTGCTGGGCGTTGCGGCCTGTAACCGGGGCGGCAAAGTGGGGCCGGATGAATTTTCGGTGCTGCCGACGCGCCCGCTGGAACTGCCCGACAGCTTGGCAGCGTTGCCCGCGCCCACACCCGGCGGGATAAACTTGACCGATCCTAATCCGACAGGCGATGCGATTGCGGCCTTGGGCGGCGTACAAACTGCGGCAGGCGGTATTCCTGCCGGCGACGCGGCCCTTGTTGCCCAAGCGTCGCGCAACGGGACTGATCCGGCCATCAGGCTGACACTGGCGCAAGAAGATGCAAGGCTGCGGGGCCGGGCCCAACGTGGCGAGGCGCAGAACCGGGCGCGGTATCTGCGGGTTTATGCAGGCCAAGCGCTTGACGCTTATGCCGAATTGCTGCGGTTCCGGAACCTTGGGGTGCAGGTCCCATCAGCCCCGCCCGCTGAATAACTGCTTTTCACATAAGCGTTTGAATGGCTTGAAGCGGCCCTGAACTGGGGTAGGTTACCCACCAAAGCCACGCGTCAATTTCTTTGGTTTCTAAAATATCCCCGCGCGGCGCGCTTCGGCTCGCGCCCCTATGAAAGGCCCTGCCATGCTGCGAACCGCTCTTTTGTCATCTGTGTTGTTCAGCGCGAACGCGGCGGCAGCCCAACAGGTCACAACCTACACGCTGGACAACGGCATGGGGATTGTCGTGGTCGAAGATCACCGCGCCCCGGTTGTCGTGCATATGGTCTGGTACAAGGCCGGATCGGCGGACGAGGCCGAAGGAGTTTCCGGCGTCGCGCATTTTCTGGAACATCTGATGTTCAAATCGACCGACACGCTGGTCACCGGCGAATTTTCGTCCACTGTCGCCGCCAATGGTGGCAGCGACAACGCGTTCACCAGCTATGATTACACCGCCTACCACCAACGTATCGCCGCCGACCGCCTGCCCCTGATGATGCAGATGGAGGCGGACCGGATGAACAATCTGAACCTGCTGCCGGACGAAGTTGATACCGAACGGCAGGTGATTATCGAAGAACGCGCCCAGCGCACCGACAGCGATCCCGGTGCCTTGGCCGCCGAACAGATGCGTGCGGCCCAATATCAGAACCACCGCTACGGCGTGCCGATCATCGGCTGGAAACACGAGATGGAAGCGCTGACGCTGGAGGATGCGCGCGACTGGTATGACCTGTACTATGCACCTAACAACGCCACTTTGGTCGTGGCCGGCGATGTGAACCCCGCCGACGTGCTGGCACTTGCCGAAACCTATTACGGCGTGATTCCGGCCGAGCCGGAGTTGCCTGAGCGGTTTCGCCCCGAGGAACCGCCGCAACGCGCCGAACGGCGGATGATTTTCGAGGACGAGCGCGTCTCGCAGCCCTATCTGACCCGCAGCTATCTGGCCCCGGAACGCGACAGCGGCGCGCAGACCGAAGCCGCCGCATTGGTTTATCTGGCCGAAATTCTGGGCGGGTCGTCGTTTACTTCGGTGCTGGGGGTCAAGCTGACCTTTGACACCCAGACAGCGCTGTATGCCGGGGCGTCGTATGATGCCGATACTTTGGATGATACGGCGTTTTCCCTGTCGGTTGTTCCCGCCGAAGGAATCAGTTTGCAGGCTGCCGAAGATGCGATGGATGCGGCAATCGCCGATTTCATGACCACTGGTGTTGATCCGGTGCAACTGGAACGGATCCGGGCGCAACTGCGCGCGAGCGAGATTTACGCGCTGGATAATGTGGCAGGCACCGCTAACCGCTACGGCGCAGCCTTGTCCCAAGGGTTGACGATTGCCGATGTGCAGGATTGGCCTGCCGTCCTGCAGGCGGTGACGGCCGAGGATATCATGGCCGCCGCTGCAACTGTCTTTAATCGCGATCAGGCCGTTACTGCGTGGGTCGTCGCCAGCCGCGAAGGGATGATCCAATGATCCGCACTATGTTTGCCGCCGTTTTCAGCTTTGCCGCGACAATGGCCCATGCGGAAATTGCCATTCAGCAAGTCACCTCGCCCGGTGGGATCACGGCCTGGCTGGTGGAAGAGCATTCTATTCCTTTTGCCGCCCTGGAAATTCGCATTCGTGGCGGGGCCAATCTGGACGAACCGGGCAAACGCGGCGCAACCAATCTGATGGTGGCCCTGTTGGAAGAAGGGTCCGGTGAGATTGACGCCCGCACCT
Source organism: Rhodobacterales bacterium (assembly GCA_031422295.1). GTDB lineage: Bacteria > Pseudomonadota > Alphaproteobacteria > Rhodobacterales > Rhodobacteraceae > JANOMH01. The sequence goes on from JANOQM010000093.1 coordinate 28,751, forward strand.
TTCAGGCCCAGCGCGAGGCTTTGGCGGCCAGTTTCGGCTTTGGTGTCTATGACGATTCATTTTCGGTTTCCGCGCAATTCCTGACTGAAAACAGGACCGAGGCGCTGGCCTTGCTGCGTGGTGCGTTGGTGGAACCGCGTTTCGATGCCGACGCCATCGAACGGGTCCGCGCGCAGGTGCAGGCGATCATCGAAAGTGATGCGCTGGACCCGAATTCTTTGTCCGGCGCGGCGTTTAACGCGGCGGCCTTTGGCGACCACCCCTATGGATCTTCGCTGAACGGCACCGCCGAATCCGTCGCCGCGCTGACCCGCGACGATCTACTGGCCGCTCATCGCAATGTCCTGACCCGCGACCGGATTTATGTCGGCGCTGTGGGCGATATCACGGCCGCCGAACTGGGTGTCATTCTGGACGACCTGCTGGGGGCCCTGCCTGCCGAGGGGCCGCTATTGCCGCCGATGGTGGGGTTTGGACTGGCGGGTGGTGTTACCGTGATCGACTACCCCGGACCGCAGGCCGTGGCCCTGTTTGGGCATGAGGGGATCACCCGCGACGACCCTGATTATTTCGCGGCCTTCCTGCTGAACTACATCCTTGGCGACGGCGGCTTTGAATCACGCTTGATGCAAGAGGTCCGCGAAAAGCGGGGCCTGACCTACGGCATTGGCACCTATCTGGTGCCCAAAGACCTGTCTGCGATGGTGCTGGGCTCTGTAGCCTCGGCGAATGAAACCATGGCCGAGGCGATTGAGGTGATCCGCGCGGAATGGGCTCGGCTGTCCACCGATGGCGTAACCCAAGCCGAACTGGACGCCGCCAAAACATTTACCACTGGGGAATATCCGTTGCGGTTTGACGGCAATGCGCCCATCGCCGAGATTCTGGTTGGTATGCAGATGATCGGCTTGCCGATGGATTACGTCAGCAATCGCAATGACTATATCAACGCGGTGACGCTGGACGATGTGAACCGGGTGGCGGCGGAATTGCTGAAACCCGATGCGCTGCATTTTGTCGTGGTGGGGCAGCCCGTCGGGCTCGAATCGACCCAATAACCCCCTCGCAGAATCGGACCCGGCCATGCTATTCCTAGTAGCATGGCCAGCCCTGACCCCAACATAGCCCCCTTCCGCCCGGTGATCCGGCAGTTGGACGAGGTTGCAATCAATCAGATTGCAGCCGGTGAAGTTGTGGAACGCCCGGCCTCGGCGGTCAAGGAACTGGTCGAAAACGCGATTGATGCGGGGGCGTCGCGGATTGATATCGTCTTGGCCGATGGCGGCAAAACCCTGATCCGCGTCACTGACGATGGCTGTGGCATCGCGGCGTCTGACCTGCCGCTGGCCATGGCCCGCCATGCCACATCGAAAATTGATGGCAGTGATCTGCTGGCGATCCATAGCTTTGGCTTTCGGGGCGAGGCTTTGCCCTCGCTCGGCGCGGTGGGTCGGTTGACCATCACCAGCCGCATTCCCGGCGCACCCGCTGCACAGATTGCGGTGAACGGTGGGCGGATGGACCCGGTCCGCCCGGCCGCTCTGTCCGCAGGCACAGTCGTCGAGTTACGCGATCTGTTTTATGCCACACCGGCCCGGCTGAAATTCCTGCGCACCGACCGGGCCGAGGGGCAAGCGATTGCCGATGTGATCAAACGTCTGGCGATGGCTGAACCCTTTGTCAGCTTTACCCTGCGCGATACCTCCGATGGCGAGGACCGCACTGTGTTCCGCGCCGATGCCGAAACTGGTGATTTGTTTGACGCCCTGCATGGGCGGCTGGGCACTGTTCTGGGCCGCGATTTTGCCGCCAACGCATTGCGGCTGGATGTGCTGCGCGACGGGTTCCACCTGACCGGCTATGCCGCGCTGCCCACCTATTCGCGTGGGGCTGCGGTCGCACAGCATGTGTTTGTGAATGGCCGTCCGGTGCGGGACAAACTGCTGCTGGGCGCGCTGAAAGCCGCCTATATGGATGTTCTCAGCCGCGACAGGCACCCGGCGGCGGCGCTGTTCATCGATTGCGACCCGCATCTGGTGGATGTGAACGTGCATCCGGCCAAGGCCGAGGTGCGGTTTCGTGACCCGGCTTTGGTGCGGTCGCTGATCGTGTCGGGGGTGCGACAGGCGATTGCCGGGGCGGGGCATCGGGCATCCTCAACGGTGGGCACAGAAACGCTGGCGGCCTTCAGGCCGGAACCAGCCCGCATTTATCAGATGGACCGGCCCTCGCTGGGGGCGATGCGCTCAAGTTATACGGCGCAAGCACCATTCGCGGGCATGGCCGAAGCCTCTGCACGTTTCACCCCCAGCGAGGCCGCCACATATGAGGCGGAAGAACGGCTGCCGCTAGGGGCAGCCGTCGCGCAAATCCATGAAAACTACATCGTTGCGCAAACCGAAACCGGGATGATCCTGGTCGATCAACACGCAGCACATGAACGGCTGGTCTATGAGCGGCTGAAACGGCAGATTGAGGGCACGGGCATCGCGGCACAGGCCCTGCTGATCCCCGAGATTGTCGAGTTGCCCGATGCGGATTGCGCCCGCCTGCTGGGCCATGCCCCCGATCTGGCCCGGTTTGGCCTGGGGATCGAACCCTTTGGGCGCGGCGCCATCGCCGTGCGCGAAACCCCGGCCATACTTGGTGTCGTCAACGCTAAGGCCCTGTTGGCCGATATTCTGGACGAATTGGATGATCAGGGATCTAGCACCGCGCTGCAAGCCCGCACCAACGCCATCCTGTCCCGCGTCGCCTGTCACGGGTCGATCCGGTCAGGGCGGCGGATGCGCATCGAGGAGATGAACGCACTGCTGCGCGAGATGGAGGCCACGCCCGGGTCCGGCCAGTGCAACCACGGGCGGCCAACTTATGTTTCGCTACAACTGGCTGATATTGAAAGATTGTTTGGGCGCAGATGATTCAGATTGGTAGCACTACGATTGATCTAAACGATCCACTGACACTGGCCGCTGTCATCGCCGGGGCGATTGCGCTGTTGGTGGTTATCCTGCTGATCACCAGCCTGCGCCGCGCTAGTCAATCGGCGGCCATCACCGAAATCATGGCCAGCCAGATGGGCGGCCTGAACCTGCGGGTCCAATCCCTGTCGGACGGGCAACAGCAACTCGCAGGTGGTCTGACCCATGTGTCCGAGGCGCAGGCGCAGCAGCAGGCGCAGATGCTGCGGCTGATGGAACAGCGGCTCGCGGCGGTGTCCGAGGCGATGTCGGTCAACCTGTCCTCATCCGCCCGCAATACCGCCCAATCGCTGGGCGAGTTGCAGCAGCGCCTGAAAACCATCGACAAGGCGCAGGAGAACATCACCAAACTGTCCGGCGATGTGCTGTCCCTGCAGGACATCCTGTCGAACAAACAGACACGCGGGGCGTTTGGCGAGATTCAGCTGCATGACATCGTGTCCAAGGCGCTGCCCAAGGATAGCTATACGCTGCAGGCAACGCTGAGTAACGGCAAAAGGGCCGATTGCCTGATCCATTTGCCCAACCCGCCGGGGCCGATTGTCATCGATAGCAAATTCCCGCTGGAGGCCTATGAGCGGCTGCGTAACGCCAAGACAGACAGCGAATTGGCCGATGCGGCACGGCAATTCCGGACCAGCGTTCGCGCCCATATTAAAGCCATATCCGATAAATATATTGTGGAAGGCGAAACTGCCGACGGGGCGCTTATGTTCCTGCCCTCCGAAGCGGTTTATGCCGAGCTGCATTCGAATTTCCCCGAAGTGGTGCGCGACGGCTTTGATGCGCGCGTCTGGATTGTCTCGCCGACCACCTGCATGGCCACGCTGAATACGATGAGGGCAATTCTGAAAGATGCACGGATGCGCGAACAGGCGGGCGCGATCCGCACCACGCTGAAACAGCTGCACCGCGATGTGGAACTTGTGGTCGAACGTGTGGGCAAGCTGAACACCCATTTCGGGCAAGCCCGCGCCGATCTGGATGACATCAACACTGCCGCCGAACGGGCGGGCAAACGCGCGGCGCGGCTGGACAACTTTGACTTTGAGGAAATCGTACCCGAGATTGCAACCTCGGTGCCGATCCTGCCCGCCGCAGAGTAATGCAGCACCTGACGGCCCGGGATTACAAGACCATGCCTTGGGCCAATGGGCGCGGCCAGACCGTGGAACTGATCCGGGTCGATGCCCCGGATGGGCGGCTGTTGTGGCGGCTGTCGATGGCGATGGTCACAGAAAATGGGCCGTTTTCAGTGTTTCCCGGGATTAACCGAAACTTGACGGTGATCGACGGGCCAGGTTTTGATCTGGTCAGCGCTGACAATCGGATCAGGGCCGACCCGCTGCAACCTGTGGCGTTCTGTGGCGAAACGCCGATTGTTGCTGATAACGTGATCGCGCCCTGCGCTGATTTCAATGTGATGACGGCCGCCGCTTTGCCTCGCCCGCTCGTGCAGGTTATCAGCCAAGGGCAATCCGTCTGGATGCCGGGCCAAATCTGTCTGTTCGCGCTGAAACCGGGGCTGTTTGCCGGGCGAATAATTGCGACCCACGACCTGCTGATTGGGATCAGCGTCGGGGTTTTGCAAGATGGGTTGGCAATCGTCGTGGGATTGCCGGTGGACCCGCTTGCGTCATCTGTCCCGGATGCCTAGCCTTACAATTACACTCTGGGGAGAGACTCAATGTTGCAGTTAAAATCGTCGGTAGCGTGCTTCGTTGGGCTAGCAGTCTTAGCCGGATGCAACGCCCCGAAGTTCGCGGTGCCGGACATAACACCGGAAACCGTCGTCTTTTCGAATGTCGTGGCAGAGGCCGACCGGTTAGTTGCCGATAGTTTCCGTGATGTGGCCTTTGCCGATGGCCGGGTTGCCGTGGTGACTGCCGAGGATGGCCGGATGCGGACCTATTGGCTGGTGCCCTGCCAAAACGGAACGCAGATTTGTGCTGGAGGGCCACATGGGCGAGCCGTTGATCTGACGTCAAACCCGGATTTTCGGATCGTTAGCGGGGCATACCGGGGCCGCGATTTTTATCTGTCGCCGGGAGGCGACGGCATGATCATCACCCGCGACGGGCGCAATCAGCTGGCGTGGGAATAGGCAACGCGCCAGAGCAAGGTGGGTTTTAACCCACCCTACCTGTCACATCCGGAATATGGATTGGGCCAGTCGCGGCAATATCCCACTAAAGCGCAGGGGCGCATCCGTGGCGGCCAGACATATACAATCCATCCCGGCCTCTGCCACAGGTTTATGAACCATCGCCTCATCGGCGATTTCAACGTCGCCCGCAGAAAAACGGTCGGTTGAATCGCTGAACGCGCCTTGCAGGACCAGCGTCAGTTCCAACCCCCGATGTCCGTGGTCAGGGACAGCCACACCGCCCGGAATGCGTAGCAGGCGGACGGTGGCCGCATCATTGGTTTTCAGCACGGCCTGCGACACACCGCCGCCAACGCGTTTCCATTTCACTGCATCCAGATCGCCGCCGACATAATCCCGCAAAGGCTGTGCGAAAATTCCGCCCATTGCAGCAGCTTTCGGCGCATCAGGCGTACTGGCTGCGATCAATGCAAGGGTTGCCGCAAGGCATCCGTCCGTCAGTTGCACAACGTCAGAGGCCGCAACGATTTCGCCGCCAATCGCGTCAAACTCATGCATCCTTGCCCGACAGTCGTCGCAAACCGAAATATGTGTGGCCACCACAAGGTTAAATGCCTCGGGCAGGGTTCCGGCGGAATAGCCCATCAACAAAGAGTGGTTCAGGTGGTGCTTGATCTGTTTCATTGTCATTTCTTCATGTCATTGCATGGCGCAGTCGGTCTAGCGCCAGCCGTATCCGTGATTTTATGGTGCCCAGCGGCAGGCCGGTTGCTTCGGCAATCTCACTGTGGCTGAGGTCGCCAAAATAGGCGCGCTCGATCAGATTTCGTTGTTTTTCAGGCAAGGTTGCAAGCGCGCGGCCCAGTTCTTCGGTATCCTGCGCCAGAGTAATCACATCTGCTGCGTGTGGCGCGGCATCCGGTCCCCAAGGCAAATCTTCAGGCTCGGGCCGACGAGTCTTGCGGATCATGTCAATCTTGCGGTTCCGCGCGATGGTAAAAATCCATGTTGAAACGCTGGCCTTGGTCCCGTCAAACATATGAGCTTTGCGCCAGACCGTCGCCATTACCTCTTGGGCGCATTCCTCGGAAAAACTGGGGCTTGCCCCCGATTTCATCAGGAAGGCTTTAATTCGGGGGGCAAAATGGCGAAACAGCGCGGCAAAGGCAACCTGATCCTGATGATCGCGGATCGCGTCCAGTTGCGCCACCCACTCCATCCGTTTCGCCGTATCCTCGGTCGTCACCTTGCCCTCGCTTCGCGCATGCAAAAATCGGCCTGCCGCTCCAGAGTAACCGTTGGCGCCAGGTTGTGCATCAGCATTCGGAAAGACAAGTGTTGCGCTGTTCATAAATTTATTACGGTGCAGTCGCACGGACAGATCATTTCTCACTTCAGATTTATCTGTCATCCGCGCTATGTCACGCCACGTAGAATAACAATCGACATACACCGAGACAGGACTTTTCAGGCATGACTTTACTGACCGGGGCCCTTCGGCCCAGAACGATTGCCGTGATCGGTGCGGGCGTATCGGGAATGGGGGCCGCGCACATGCTGGCCAAAACCCACCGGGTGGTGCTGTTCGAGGCTGAAAACCGGCTAGGCGGCCATGCCCGGACCCGGATGGGTGGGGTCAATAATGATCAGGCCGTAGATACCGGATTTATTGTCTTCAACTACGCCAATTATCCACACATGGCCGCCTTGTTTGCCGAACTGGACGTGCCTGTTGTCAAATCGAACATGAGTTTCGGGGCGTCTATCGCTGGCGGCCGGTTGGAATACGGTTTGGCCAGTCTGAATGCGCTGTTCGCGCAAAAGCGGAACCTTGCCAACCCCGGCTTTCTGCGCATGGTCCGAGATATCCTGCGGTTCAATGCCCGCGCACTGGAACTGTCACGTGAACCGGGCCTGACTATTGGCGGCCTGATGACCAAATTGCGCGTTGGCCGGTATTTCCGCGACTATTATCTGCTGCCCCTGTCCGGTGCGATCTGGTCCACCCCGACCGAGAAAATCCTTGATTTTCCGGCCCATGCGATGATGCGGTTTTTTGAAAACCACGCGCTGTTGGGCATATCCGGGCAGCATCAGTGGTACACTGTTGATGGTGGATCGGTGTCCTATGTCAGCCGTCTGGGGGCGGCTTTGGCCCGTGCTGGCGTGGACATCCGGCTGGGCTGTCCGGTGGATGCTGTGCGCCGCACCCCGCTGGGCCCCGAGATCAAGACCAAGGGGGCCGCATGGGAGCGGTTTGACGAGGTGATTTTCGCCAGCCATTCCGATGATAGTTTGGCTATGCTGTCCGATCCGACGCCTGCGGAACGGCAGGTTCTGGGGGCAATCCGCTATCAACCCAATGATGTGGTCCTGCATTCCGATACCTCGGTCATGCCGCAGCGCCGCGCGGTCTGGTCGTCGTGGGTATATGCCGAGGACAAGGCAAAGTCCTCGCCCCGGATTGACCTGACCTATTGGATGAATTCTTTGCAACCCTGGCTGACCGCCGATCCGATGTTTGTCACCCTGAACACCACCCGACCAATCGACCCCGCGCTGGTGTGGGACAGGGTTACCCTTCGCCACCCGGTTTATGATCTGGCGGCTTTGGCTGCACAGGAACATGCGGTGGCGATGAACGGGCAGAATGCGACGTGGTATTGTGGTGCATGGATGAAGAACGGCTTTCACGAAGATGGGTTGTCCAGTGCTGTCGATGTCGTCCGCGGGATCACTGACCGGGCCGCAATGGCAGTTGCCGCCGAGTGATGACTGGCGTCGATCATATCGCGGGCCAAACTTATCATGGCAGGCGGGGGGGGACCAAGAATGCCTTTCGCTATTCCATTGACTATGTGCTGTGCAATGCCGAAGCCGACCTGAAAACGCCCGGCCTGTTTGCCCGCAACGGGCGCGGCCTTATGTCATTGCACGATACTGACCATGGTGGTGTGCCGCATCAGGGACGTGGCGCGGTTTGGGTGCGCGAGGTGCTGGCCGCCCATGGCATTGATCTGCCGGGGCAAACCCTGTTGCTGGCCCAACCCCGCGTTCTGGGCCATGTATTTAACCCGGTCAGTTTCTGGCTGTGCCATGATCTGGCGGGTGTTTTGCGGGTCGTGATTGCCGAGGTTAGTAATACATTCGGCGACCGGCATTCCTATCTGTGCCACCACGACGATCTGCGCGCACTGACCAAGGTTGATACTGTAGCGGCGCAAAAGATACTCCATGTCTCGCCGTTTCAACCCATCGAAGGCGGTTATACATTCCGGTTTGACATCACGCCGCAAGCGATAGGCATCTGGATTGACTACACGCGCGGCAATGGCGGGCTGATTGCGACGCTGACCGGCCCGCGCCGCCCGCTGACCAATGCGGGCATACTAAAAGCCATCCTGCGCCGCCCGTTCGGGTCACGTCGCGTCCTCGCCCTGATCCACTGGCAGGCGGTCAAACTGTGGTGGAAAGGGGCCACATTCCGCCGCCACCCCAAACCGCCCGTCGATGAGGTCAGTCGTTGAGCCGCCTCGCCGCCGCCATGGCTGACCGGTTGCCTGCCTACACGGTCTTTGCCGGGGTGATTTCGGCGGCGGGCCTGCCGATTTATATCTATGCGCCGAAATACTACGCCGACACTTATGGGGTCAGCCTGACGTTGCTGGGCACGGTCCTGTTCGGGCTGCGCCTGTTTGACATCTTTCAGGACCCGTTTCTGGGCTGGTGGTCCGAACGGCTGCAACGGGGCCGTGCGCTCGCCGTTACTCTGGGCGCTGTCGTCATGGCGATTTCGATGATCGGGCTGTTTGCGGTTCCACCGCCGATATCGCCGATCTGGTGGTTTGGGATCACCATCACCGGGCTGTTTACCGCATTCGCGTTTCTGACGATCAATTTCTACGCGCAAGGTATCGCCAAGGCAGGCACGGCCCCCGGCGGTCATGTGCGGGTGGCTGCATGGCGGGAAAGCGGATCGTTGCTGGGTGTGTGCATTGCCGCAGTCGCCCCGACCTTGCTGATCAGCGTCAGCTCGGCCCCGTTCGCCGTCTTTGCCTTTGGCTTTGCCGCAGCATGTGCCATCGCCGCCGTTGTGATGTGGCGGGAATGGAGCGGGCAGACCACGGCGGAACCGACGTCGATGCGCACAATCATTGCCGATCCGCTGGCGCGCAAACTGATGGTGCTGGCATTGGTCAATGCGGCCCCCTTGGCTGTGTCATCCACCCTGTTCCTGTTCTATGTCGAAAGCCGTCTTGCCGCCCCCGGCTGGGAGGGTCCGCTGCTGGTATTGTTCTTTCTAGCCGCCGCCGTGTCATCGCCGTTCTGGAGTTTGCTGGCACGGCGCTTTGGCGAAAAACCGGTGTTGCTGGCGGCCATGCTGCTGGCGCTGATGTTTTTCGGATTTACCACCACTTTGGGGCCGGGCGATGCAATCTGGTTTGGCGTGATCTGCGTATTATCTGGTGCGACCATTGGGGCAGACCTGACCTTGCTGCCTGCGATGTTCGCCCGGCGTATGGCCGAAATATCGCCCAATGGCGGGCAGGGGTTCGGGCTGTGGGCGATGGTGAATAAATTCACGCTGGCCTTTGCAGCGGCGTCCATGTTGCCGCTGCTGGACTGGTCCGGGTTTGACGCGTCGGCGACGGTCCAGCCGGCCTTGGCCATGACGATGCTTATGGTTCTGTACGCGATGGTGCCGTCGCTGCTGAAAATTCTCGCCATCGCTTTGCTGGTGGCCATCAAGTTGGAGGATGAATAGTGGCTTTGGTCCTGTTGGGCGTTGCCCTGACGGTAATTGGCATCGTTCTATTTTCCCGGTTTTTCAGCTTTCCGGCACAATTGCCCGCCGATTATGCAAACTCCGGCCCGGCTTTTGATATCCGAGAGCGGTTGAATGGCCCGATAGCCTGCGAAGGCGTGATCTATGGACCGACCGGGCGCGTCACCAGCCGCTTTGTCGCCGATTTTGAGGCCAGCTGGCAGGGCAATGTTGGCACGATGGTCGAACGGTTCCACTATGACAGTGGCACTGTGCAGGACCGCAAATGGACCCTGACCTTGGGCCATGATGGTGCGATCCGGGCTGAAGCTGCCGATGTGATTGGTACCGGGACGGGCAAACAACAGGGCGGGGCGGTGGTATTGAACTACCGGATCAAACTGGCACCCGAGGCGGGGGGCCATGTGCTGGATACCACCGACTGGATGTATCTTTGTGCCAATGGAACCATCATGAACCGCAGCCAGTTTCGGAAATACGGAATCAAAGTGGCCGAACTGGTGGCCACCATGCGGCCCAAAGCGGCCTGAGGACAGAACATGCGACAATGGCAGGGCAAACGGTATTGGCTGGTCGGGGCCAGCGAGGGGCTGGGCCGCGAGGTTGCCTTTTGCCTAAGCAAGGCCGGGGCCGAAGTTATTGTCAGCGCCCGGTCCGAGGACCGGTTGCGCGCACTGGTGGCCGAATTGCCCGGTAAGTCATCTTATGTCGTGGTCGATGTGGCCGACCGGGTGACTGTGGAACGGGCCGCCGTCGCCATCGGGCCGCTGGATGGCGTGGTCTATCTGGCCGGGGTCTATTGGCCGATGAAATCGGGCGAATGGGACAATGAAAAAGCTGATATGATGGGGCAAATCAACTATCTGGGGGCCAGCCGGGTGGTGGGATCAGTCATCCACGGGATGCTGGCCCAAGGGCACGGCCATATCGTGCTGACCGGGTCATTGTCAGGGTTCCGGGGGTTGCCGGGGGCCATCGGCTATTGTGCGTCCAAGGCCGGGCTGATGTCGCTGGCTGAATCGATGCAGGCCGATCTGCGTGGATCGGCCATTCAGGTGCAGCTGATCAACCCTGGTTTCATCAAGACCCGGCTGACCGAAAAGAACGATTTCAAGATGCCGTTCATCATGGATGCTGACAAAGCAGCAGCCGAATTTTTCCGGCATATGAACGCGGACAGGTTCAAGAAAAGTTTTCCGATGCTGTTTTCTTGGCTGTTCCGCGCCAGCCAGTTCATGCCCGACTGGCTGTATTACCGGCTGTTTGGGGCAAAATAACCGAACTGACTGCCTCGCCGCAGGGCCACAAATTCAAGAGGCGCGGTCCGGTTTTTGCGGTCACGTTTCCGGGTTTTTTTAAGTTTCGTTTTACCTTCAATGGCTTGGGCACGGTCGAATATTGCCGATGTCACAGATTTGCCGATTTGCCGCTGGTCCGGGTTCGCGATGCAACCAAACCGCGACCGGGGCGGTTTTGCAGGGGAACTGCCCATAACGGTGCAGTCTGCTTGCAAGAGGACATCATGACTAAATCTGCCACAGTATTCATCGCCGCTGCGTTCGCCGGTTTCATCGCAGGCGCCGCTGCCGCGCAAAACACCGCCTTTGACAATCGCGATACGGCGTCGGACGCCATCGATGATCTGGACGAAGATATCGAAGACGACTTTGACCGTGACCTTGATGCCTTTGGCAACGAAGGCCGCGAGTTGGGCTTTAACGGCTCGATTTCGGCCCGGGGCACCGCCACGGACGGCAATACCGACAATATCGACGTGGGCATCGGTGCGCGGTTCGGCGTTTTTGACGGGCTGAACGCCAATGACTTTTCGGTCGTCTATGCCTATAGCGAAAGCGGAAGTGTCGTCAGCGAGAACAGCGTTCTGGTCGGTTACGACTATACCCGCGAACTGGGGTCAAGCATTTTTGTGTTCGGCAAGGCGGTCTATGCCTATGACGAGTTTGGCAGCTTTGAACGCGACGCGTTTGTCAGCGCCGGTGCGGGCTACCGCATTTTCAATACCGCAGATCTGCAATGGTCGGTGCAGGCTGGTCCGGGATACCGCGCTGCTGATACCGCTGATGGCGAGCGGATCGAGGAAGTTGCGTTCAGTGTGTCGTCTGATTACCTGACCAAATTCTCGGACACCCTGTTCTTGTTCAACGACACAGATATATTGTCGTCGGAGTCTGATACTTACGTGACGAATGAACTGGGGCTGAACGTGTCGATGACCGATACTTTGGCGCTGCGGACCAGCATCCTGACCGAATACCGCGCCAACCCCGAGCCGGGGTTTGAAAGCACTGACAACACCCTTGGGGTCGCTGTGGTTTATACGTTTAACTGATCAGGTTTGCGAAAATAGACAGGTTCGGGCGGGGTTAGTCCCGCCCGTTGGCGTTTTGGCGGTCAGTAGGTTAGCCCAAGTCCGGATTTGATCAGTGGCAGGCCCCATGCAGCTGCAATCCCGACCAGCACGCCAACACCAAACCGGATCGGAACATTGCCGAATGCAGGCGCTGCCACGCTTAACGTGCCGCAAACCACTGCATAAAATCCCAGACTGACCATATCCATTTTCCATCGGTACCACAGCCCCGGTCAAAATTGCAGTAACAAAAATGCCTTGGCTAATCGGTTTTAGCCTGTGCAGTATTGGTGCAACCGATTTTGAGAAGTTTTTGACATGCCCCGTTTTGCCCTGTTAGCCCTGACCTTGATTGTGACCCTGACTGGCTGCACGACGCCACGCCCGCCGTCACAGACATGCCGGGGGTTCGGGCTGACCGGGGATTCGTCGCTGCCTGCAGGGGGCAACCAGACCGGTCCCATTGCTGCCGAAGTTGACCGACTTCTGGCCCTGCGCAGCGGTCCGGGGTCTCGCGGACCAATTGTGGTTGACTATCTGGTGATGTCCACAGGCGGCCAATACGGTGCCTTTGGCAGCGGGTTCCTGAGCGGCTGGGGTGAAAATACCAGCCAGCCCCGTCCCGAATTTGACATTGTCACCGGGGCCAGCGCGGGCGGTGTTATTGCGCCTTTTGCGCTGGCAGGGCACGGGTTTGACGACAGCCTGACCCTGAATGCCGGGATCGGCACCGAAGATGTCTTGCGCCGCCGTAGCCCGCTGGAAATGCTGGGCGCCAATTCGATCATGGATATCTCGTTGTTCGAGGCGCGTATCAGGGCAGCCATCGATCCCCCCTTGATCGCCGCCATGGCGCAGGGCCATTTACAGGGCCGATCCGCCTTTGTCGGCACGGTAAATCTGGACACAAGCGCCTTTGAAGTCGTTGATTTAGCTAGAATTGCCGCCGAAGACCCGAATGCCGAACCCTGTATCGAAGAGGCCATTTTGGCCACTGCGGCCATTCCCGGCCTGTTCCCGCCCCGCAACATCAATGGCCAGCTATATGTCGATGCGGGCCTGCGCGACCATGTGTTTTTTGCCGGTGTCCGGCAGGCGATTGGCCGGGCCAAGGCGCGGGGGCTGACGGTGCAGCTGAACGCTTATATCATTATAAACGGGGACTTACGGGCGCCAACCAGCCCGGTGGAGCATAATTTGCGGTCACTGGCGCTGCGGTCGATGTCGATCATTACCGATCAGGGCCTGCGCAAATCCGTGCTCGAGGTATTGCGGCTGGGCGAGGAAACACAGTGGAATATCAGGGCCATAACGGCGCGCGAGGTCGATTTGTCGGCTTGCGGTGCGGCCACCACGGCGGTCGAGGCCAAGGAAGAGGCGCTGTTTGACGCCTGCACCACGCAGGCCCTGTTCGACGCGGGCCGCGCCTATGGGCAGGCCGCCGACATCCCGTGGCTGACGGCGGATGAATTGCGGGCCCTGGCGAATGCGCCCTAGGGACCGGCCGATCTGGGGCATGGCAGAGGGCATCTGTCAGGTTTTCGCTCCAAAGCTCACAGTGCCTTTTTGCCCGAAATGCAGGTCAATCGTGGGGTCTTGGTGATGGTCGCCACCCGGCGCAAACTGCTGGACTACGTCAAGCGCAAAGACGAAGCCCGGTATAACACGCTGATCGAGCGGCTGGGGCTGCGGCGGTAAGCTGTTGGGTTTGCGGTGAAGATGGCGCTCGTCCCGAAGGGGGCGGGCGTTTTTGCTTGGCTTTGACCTAACATCATTTGAGGTTGACCCACATCTACATTTGATGAACATTCAAGTATGGATATGTAATTGCGAAAGTAGGATTAGCGGCAGATCAAAGATGTTCCTTCCGTCTTCGGAGTCAAGAATGCAACGAATTCTCGAGGCTGACCCTGCGGGGGACAGCAAAGACTTATGTATGTATAGTGCACTATTTATTGCTGCTTTGATCTCATTGACGCTGCTATCCAGTAAGGCAGTGTCCGAACCAAGAATTGCTCTTCTTATTGGCAACAGTGATTATCAGCATGTGTCCTCGCTCCTGAATCCAGAAAATGACACAAGCCTCATAGCCGGAAAGCTTGAGAGTGCAGGATTTGACGTTTTCTTGGTAAATGGTGCAGATAGAGAAGAGATGAGTCAGGCCATTTCTGAGTTTGGAGTAGCACTTCGTGAGGCCGGCCGGGAAGCCACGGGGCTATTTTACTATGCAGGTCACGGGGTACAGAGCGATAAAGTAAATTACTTGATACCGACTGATGCCAGGGTGACAAGCGTTGCTGACCTGTCACTTGTTGCAATTGATACAAATGCCATAATCGGACAAATGGCATCTGCCGGGAATGTAATGAATATTGTGATACTTGATGCTTGCAGAAATAATCCGTTTGTTCAAGCACGCGATATTTCAGAAAGTGGCCTTGCCGAGATTGATGCGCCGACCGGAACCCTGCTTGTATATTCGACGGCACCGGAAACGGTCGCACTTGACGGTATTGGAATGAACAGTCCCTTTGCAACAGCTTTTTCCTCAAAATTGCTTGACCCAGGACTACCCATTGCACAGCTTCTTATTGAAGTAAGAAACGATGTCTTGGCAATTACGCTGAATCGACAGACTACTTGGGATAGCGGATCGCCTACCATTTCATTTTCCTTTGTTGCAGCGTCAGCTAACACAAGTAATCAACCGGCAAGAGATGAAGAGGCAACAGCTCTGTTTGTCGAAGCATATAGCCAAGGAACACTATTGGCTTTCGAGAACTTCGTCTCAGAATATCCTAGATCTCCATTGGCTACCGCAGCACTTGCGGAAATGGCAGCGTTACGCGCGGCCAACGATCGCGCGGAGCGTGACGCATTGGGTCTCAACGAGACTGATCTAAGCATTGCCGAGCTTGCGCAACAAATTTCACTGCTCCCGAGCATTCCACACCCGGAAGATAGCCTACAAGGACTGACTGGAAATGTGGATGCTCCGGCTGGTCGCGATACGATACAGTTGATTAGTGCGCAGCGAAAAGAACTGCAGCTTCGACTAACTTCTTTGGGTCTTGATACTGGAGGAGTCGACGGCACTATTGGACCTCGGACACGAAGGGCTCTCTCGGGTTGGCAGGACGCAAACCAAATTAATCCGAGTGGCTTTTTCTCCCCCGAACAAGTGCCCCTCTTTGTTGAGCAGACGACGGCAGAGGCGATCCTCTTACTTGATGCATCAGATGATACAGCGCCAGATGCAGATAATGTAGAGTATCCAATCTACATGGTTGACCTTCTGATTGATTACTGCAGCAATGCAAGACGGTCAGGTGACGACTATGTATACGCCTCGAATGGGAACGGATATGGGTTTTGCATGTATGGCGACGTCTCAATATCGGAGCTAAGCCAATTGGCAGTTGAACGATGTAATCAGGCGACGCCAACTTGGATTGCAAATATCCTCGAGTGTAGGGTCGTTTCTGTAAACGGTCAGGATGCGGAGTCAGAGATACTTGCGAGTCTTCGACAGGATAATAGAGAACCTGTTATTGTTGAGTTGACGGATTTAGAGACAGGAATTAGTGAAAATTATACTGGATTTCTTGAAAATGGACGTTACCTCAGTTTTTCCACACGCGAAATCAGATTTGTGCTGGAAAATGGCGACGTTGTCTGTGATGGAGTGGTAAATGAATATGACGTTGGCTCTACTTTCCATCTTTTATGCGGCGACCGACGACTAGTCTTGATAAACTCACTTCTGGAAGCATCAATTGATGGTCTTATAGCTTTGGAAGGTCGCATTCAACCAGTTGGGACTTTCTATGCCAGAGGGGTCAACACCTTGGTGAGAATCGAATCAAATTGGCCTGAAGGGACAGTAATACTTCCTGTGCCACTGGGTTTCGATTAGCTTCAATGCGGATCCAATTTGGACCGAAGATTCTTGGGGTATTAGAGGATGTTTCTGCACCTCGCCACCCTTCCCTTCCCCCTCCCCTTCGTGTAAGGCCCCTCCATCTGTGACGCAGCGCCCTGACCCCGGCGCTCGCTTGAGGATTGGGGTTGGCGGCAATGGGGCCGCGTACATGGGCCGCCGGAACGCCGGGGCGGGCCCTTTGAGGAAACGAACATGTTCAACGAAGTCAAAAAATCCATCCAGTGGGGCGAGGAAACCCTCACACTGGAAACGGGCAAGATTGCCCGGCAGGCCGATGGGTCGGTCATTGCCACGCTGGGCGAAACCAGCGTCATGGCCAACGTGACCTTTGCCAAAGAACCCAAACCCGGACAGGACTTTTTCCCCCTGACCGTGCATTATCAGGAAAAATACTACGCGGCGGGGAAAATCCCCGGGGGTTTCTTTAAACGCGAAGCCCGCCCGACCGAGAAAGAAACCCTGACCAGCCGCCTGATCGACCGCCCGATCCGGCCGCTGTTTGTCGAGGGGTTCAAGAACGAAGTCCTCGTCATGTGTACCGTGTTGTCGCATGATCTGGTGAACGACCCCGATGTCGTCGCCCTGATCGCCGCCTCTGCCGCGCTGACGATTTCCGGCGCGCCGTTCATGGGCCCGATTGCGGCCTGTCGCGTTGGCTACGCTGGTGGCAAATATGTGTTGAACCCGACCATCGACGACATGCACAACCTGCGTAACAACCCCGAGCAGCGGCTCGATCT
>JANOQM010000094.1:0-7242 GCA_031422295.1 Rhodobacterales bacterium
TAACCCTGATCACCGCAACCGCCCACCACGCTGCACCGGATGATAGCTCCGCGCGGCGGGCGATTGCTCAACCCGCGCCAAATGGCGTAAAAGATGAAAAGACTCTGGTCACGGCTGGATGAAAGATCAGTGGCAGGTCAATCGCGCCACTGCAAACAGCGGTGCATGGATGATTGCGTCAGTTGTAGGATCGAAGGGTGTAGCGCGTAGAAACAATCATCCAGCAGCAGCGTATGCCACCGGAACGCGGTAATCATGGCCTCCTCGTCGAGCGTCAGCACGGTGGATTTTGCATTCTTCGGCCCGGTTGGAATATCGGCAACCAACGTCCGCTTGCGCCACTTGGCCACGATCTTCTGATTAATTCCGTAGCGCGCCGAAAGCGCCCTCAGGCTCTCTTCACTACTCTGTATTGCTCCCCTCTCAGCGAATGCAGCGCAATCATCTGCCGCGGAACGGACGGACTGCCTCAGTTGTCGTGACGCTGCCGTGAAGAACTTGTCCCATAGTGCGTCCCTTCATTCCAAGGAAAAGATTGCACCATCAAGGCCGGGATCAAGCACCTAGAGTCGCTGGCAAACTATCCTCGAAAGTGATGGTTGGATTTGCGTGGGATGACAGCCTTGATTCGGACACCAGTCAGAAAATCGCGCAACCGGCCAGCGTCAAACGCGCGGGCGGCATAGAGTGGCCATAAATCAGCGCTACCCCACCTGCGCGTCATGGGTCTGTCCGCGCAGCAGCGCCGGTGCCGTGAATGCAGTCTGCGTCCGATTGTTTCCACAACATCTGCTGACTGCCCATGCGAGCATGTCGGTGGGGTAAACCACCGGCTTGACCCAAATCGTCCTTGCGATAACCTGACTATCATGAGCAGCCATTTCATCATCGGCTTATCGGTCACAATTGCCATGATCGCCACACTGGCCGTTGCCGAAGGTTGGACAGTGGCGCCAGAGCCGGTCTATGCGGGCCAGTTCAGCGCAGTGGGTGATCCGTCGGTGATCCGTCTGGCCGACGGCAGCTATCTGATGTTTCACCATTGCATCGACATCCAGCGCGACCCACAGGGCGGCGAAATATGTCAGGCCCGGTCCACCGACGGGCTGGACTAGCGCTATGCCCAGACCACTGAAAGCAGCTGGCTGGTGCGCAGCCGGTTGCTGCGGGCCACTATCGGTGGCTGGGACGAGGCGCATGAGACGCCGTTTGCTGTGCAGGCGGGCGCGGATATCCGGCTTTATGTGCTGGGCTACAAAGGGGCCGGGGTGTTTGTTGATCCGCCTTCGGCCGGGATCGGGATGGTGCAAAGCGCTGATCCGCTGACGTTTCCAGCGATGGGCCCGCCGGTTCTGACCGCGTCGGTGCCGGGGGATGCGGGCGGCATCACCAGCCCGTCAGTGGTGCAGACGGGGCAAGGGCAGGTCATGTATTATACCGGCTGGTCCTGTTCGATGGCTGATCCGGCCTGCCCGGCACAGGAAAAGCTGACGCTGATGGCGGTGCGGCTGGACAATGCGGGGCTGCCTTTCGGGGTGCCACAGCCGGTTCTGGCTGATCCCGGGGTTGGCTGGGCCAATGGCGGAGTGTCCGAGGCAACGGTGACCCGGGGACCGGACCAGCGCTTTTATCTTTTTTTCTCAACCCTGCCCGGACCAGCGGGCGCGCAGCGGATTGGTCTGGCTGTGGCCGACGATGCGTTTGGCCCGTTCCGCATTGCCTCAGACCCGATCATCACGCCGCAGGATGTCAGGGGAAACTGGGGCACCGGAGGCGTGCTGGCCCCCGATGTGCTGATCGAGGGGAACCGCGTGCGCCTGTGGTTTCATGCCTTTGAACTGGACGCGTCAGGTGAGATTGCCCAGGCGCGTATCGGTTATGCAGAACATAACTGGCCGCTGTGATCTGCAGATCAGGACTGAATCAGCAGCAATGTCCTTTGCAGCAGCACGGCGCTTGAAATTAACGCGCAAGAATATCAGTGTGGGTTTTTTTAACGAGAAGTTTGCCGTCGTGACAGATGTTGGCGTTTACTTCCGCGATCCAAAAATCCCTTTGCAGCAATTTCGCAGCCAGTTTATTGACGGCGATATTATACTTGACGTACCCACCCGCAATTGATAGTTTGACCTCATAGCCAACGAGGTCTGCCATGTCCGTTCTGTCCCGCCCCGAGTTCCACAACGAAGAAGCCGCCTACGCCTATGTTGAGGCGCGTATCTGGGCGAACGGTCGGAACTGCCCGCATTGCGGCGTTGTCGGCAAGAGCAGCAAAATGGGCGGCAAATCTACCCGCGTCGGCGCCTACAAGTGCTATGCCTGCCGCAAGCCCTTTACCGTCAAGATCGGCACCATCTTTGAAGCCAGCCACGTTCCGATGAACCTCTGGCTGCAAGCGATCTACCTAATGTGTTCGTCCAAGAAGGGCATCAGCAGCAACCAGCTTCACCGCACTCTGGGCGTGACGCTCAAAACCGCGTGGTTCATGTCCCATCGCATCCGTGAGGCAATGCGCGACGATGGCAGCGTCAACTTCGGTGCTGGCGGCGGCGTAGTTGAGGTTGACGAAACCTTCATTGGCCGCGAACCCGGCAAGGAAGTGAAGCGCGGCGTTGGTCACAAGATGAAAGTGCTGACCCTCGTTGACCGCTCCACGGGCCGCGCCAAGTCCATGGTTGTGGATGACCTCAAGGTGTCCACCCTTCTGCCGATCCTCAAGGCGAACATCGCCAAGGAAGCTGTGATCCACACCGACGAGGCGATGCAGTACGACAACCTCTATAAGCACTTCGCAGGCCATGCCTCTGTCAACCATGGCGCGGAAGAATACGTTCGCGGCGACGTGACCACCAACACCGTCGAAGGCTATTTCAGCATTTTCAAGCGCGGCATGAAGGGCGTGTACCAGCACTGCGCCAAGAAGCATCTGCACCGCTACGCGGCAGAGTTTGCATTCCGCTACAGCAATCGCGTTGCGACTGGCGTTCATGACGGTATGCGGGCGGATATTGCGCTGGTGGGCGCTACGGGCAAACGCCTTCGGTATCAAGGACCTAGTCAATCACTTGCGTGAAAAAGAAAAGGACACGCAAGATGTTGACTAAATCGCCATGAATTGCTATATTTTTTATGTCCCTGGGGTGACCGAAGCCCAACGCTTGCGTCGGACCTTTATGTAGGTTTCCCTGGGGCCGCCCTCTTCGCTAAGCTTCGGTCGATGAGATGCGAAGTCGGCATGAAGAGCCAGTGCCGGTAGGGGTGCGTCCATCGATCCGAAGGGCCGTAGTGGCAGGCCGTGCCAACACCGACATTAAAGTTCGGATATATTTTCCTGATCTCTACATTGATCGCCTTGTAAAGTTCCTCCTTCGCCACAGTCCGTTTGCCGCGCCTGTGTTGGCCGGGCGGAATTGTTCGAAGCTTGTTGTTCAGCTTTGAGCACATAGCGCCAAGGATTAGGTCCAAACCTTGCAAGATTACGTGCTCCTTGGAATCCACGTCAGCAATGCCGGATCGCGGGATATAGACATGTGTGTTTGCGAATTGCCCGGAGCTTGGAATGCGGCACAGATAGTCCTTGAAGCGTTCAACTCGCTCGCGGGTGTCGGGTATTTTGTCCGCAAGGATGCTCACGAACACATCCTGAAACGGACCATGGTCTGAATAGCGCAAGCCGAAAGCGTGCTTTACGAATTGATAGTAAAGGATAAAATACTGATCGTCACGATGCCGTTGCTCAAGATTTGTTGGAACACGCATGTTCTGCGTGAAGAGGATGCGAACCTTTAGCCTAGAAGCCGCGACGTAAGTAAAATACCTTTGAATGAAGGTTATGTACCTATCTACACATGACCGGTCGACGTACTGCCATTTGATCTCGTGAAGCAAACCGAATTCGGCCTTGACTGCGTTCAGTTCAGCGCTGATCTGGTCTCTGTCGGAAGCGGCCAGCAGGACGCCGCCGAAGAAGTTTGAGAAATAGGTTCCCTTCTTATCGGACTCGTCGGCATAGATGATATAGTGTTTGTCAGACATGGAGGCACAAAATGAGCCAAGATATCGAGAAGAGTCAAGCCTACCGCTTCAAAGCTGCGGCCCGCGAGATCGGCGCAGACGAGTCCGCCGACGCGCTTGACCGGATCATGGGCAAGCTGGACCTGACCAAGAAACCGGAACCGGCTAAGGCGCAAAGTACCGCATCAAACCCGAAGCGACCACCACAGCAAAGACCAGACCAAAAAGCTGGATAGTGGTTGGGGTGGTTTCGATCTTGCCGCGAACGTAGCTGAGGTCAGTCCGCATCGCATGGAGGTCCGCCCGAAGCGCCTTCATGTCGTCCCGCAATTCCTTGAAGCCCGCTTCAAGCGCCTCTACTCGCCGTTCCACGTCCGAACCTCCTGATCCTGCGCCGCCGCCCTGAATGACTTGGAACCGCCGCTCAAACGTGCCTGGACCCAGCGCCATATCTACAAGCCCAAAGTCTTAAGACTCTCTTTCAGGACCGCTACCGCCTCTGCGGTCAGGATTGCCGCCCCATGGTACACAGGGCCGTGGTCGCCCATGCGGCCAAATGCGATCCGTACTGACGATCAGTCACGGCTCAACGCGACAGTTGTCGCTGCGTACTCGCCAGCAGCCGTAACCTCTGGAATGCCCATGCTCTTGCCCCCTGCTTGTCATGGCGAGCTTCACACACAACACCAGATATGGCAATGGGTATGCGAAGTATAACATCGCCTTATTGACGGCGTTCTGCATCAATACTTCGCTAGAGGAACGTACTTATTCTCTAACGAAAAGCACGAAGTTAATCGCCTCGCTCTGCGCAACAACAAAAACTAATGAAACAATTGGCGTCATGACGCCAGCTGATGCTTTCAAGTGAGCCATCGCGTAGATAAATTTGACCTACTGTCGCTTTTTTAAGGTGGCAAGGGTAATCCTCCCCGAAAGTAAGGGGTTGGATGAGTAGAATTTTCTCGGCAAGATGCATTAGGAGATTAAGATAAAGACCAACAGATATACGGAACCCCAGATCCTATCGATCCTACGCCGGGCCGAGGGCGGTGTGCTAGTTGCCGAGTTGTGCCGCGAACATGGCATTAGCAACGATCCATTTTACAAATGGCGTGCGAGGTATGACCGGTTGGACGCGTCGATGATCGCGCAGATTGAATAGCCGCCAGTTTCTGACCTGCCCCCCGGTCGTCCCTCGTTCATAACGAGAGTCTGGCTTGTTGATAGTCGTCGGTTTCGGGTTAGGCAGGCGCGTCGGGTGCGTTGCTGTCAAGTACGTCTTTTTCTGGCACTACTGCTTGCTTAGGCAGCGCTCAACTTCAGAGATCAGCAACTCTGAACTTACCAACTTTCCCAGCAACGGCGCTGTCTGCATGATTTCGAGTACTTGCTCGTGCGAATATCCGCATGTGGCAATGAAAGGCTTGGTTACCAATGGCTGTCACTCCTGCTGCGGCGGGAGGGCATTGGCCGAGATATTGACCTGCGCAAGGCCCCCTCAATTTATCACTTGCTGACATCGCATTCCCAATCCTTGATTAAAGCCGACGTCATCTCTACAGTTCTAAGCGGAACGCCAAAGGCCAATTTCTCAGCCCCGCCCGACCTTGTTCAATGACGGATACCAGCCCGGCCGCCGCCCGGCGGGCGTCATGTCGAGCACCGTCCAGAGCGGGTCGATTTCGGGCGCACCGCGCGGGTCCTGGCCAGGATCGCTTTCGGTCATCTCGCCGGACCAGAAGTTCCGAACCACGTCGTCATCCTTGCGGAACACGTTGAGGCCTGGCACGTCCCCGTCCTCCGCATCTGCCCAGTCCCGGGTGAAATCACCCGAAGGGTCGCAGTAAACGGGCATGTCTGGCATCCCGAGTTCACGCTTGGCCGCCACCAGACGCGCCAAGGGCGAGCGGGCGACGAAGGCAACGCCCATGTTCTCGCTGAGCGCGGGCACGCGCAGTGCCAAAGCGTTCATAAGCCCGGCGCACATAGGGCAGAACGCCTTCCGCTCGGGCCCGAACATGTAGCTGTAAACAAAAAGGGCGCCATGGCCGCCGAAAAGGTCAGCCAACGTGACCTCTCCCGCTTCGCCGGCGAAGCGATAGGTGCGGGTCACCTCCGCCCCCGGCGGCAAGGCACGGCGTTCGGCCGCGACGCTCTCGGTCAGGCGGCGCAACTCATACTCACGGGCCAGCAGGCGTTGGCGTGCTGCCCGGTAGTCCGCCGACTCGCCGGGATGGTGCATGGGGTTGCGGGCCGCCAAATCGTTCACCGGTTCGAGCATGGCGTCGTCGAGACTTGCGTTATGCGTGCCAAAATCTTTGGTCATGGCCTTCATTTCCTTCAGGTTTTTTGCAACTTGATGTCTACCATCGCTGTCGTTCATCACGCGATTGGCGGGCAGGGTCTGCTACGCAGCTTCGCTCGCCAAGAGGTCTTTCGATGGTCGGATACTACACGGAGATCGTCATCCTAGGTTGATCTGTATCAGCACTGGCCGCTCCTCGATCTGCGACTATGACCCAATAGCTGGTGAACCACGCGACACGGCGCACCGTCAGGAGGACGCAAGATGAGCTACATTCAAGGTTTTTTGGTCGCTGTGCCCAAAGCCAACAAACAGGCTTACTTGAAATCGGCGCAAAGTGCCGCGCCGATCTTTCAGGAATATGGAGCGACCCGGGTGATGGAGACCTGGAGCGAGGACATTCCGGACGGCAAGGTCACTGACTTCAAGCGCGCAGTGCAGGCCAAAGACGACGAAGCGATTGTTTTTTCGTGGATCGAATGGCCGGACAAAAAAACCTATGACGCAGCAACTAAGAAAATGGAAACCGACCCCCGTTGGAAGGAAATGCCCGAAATGCCGTTTGATGGCAGCCGGATGATCTGGGGTGGATTTGAGCCCATTTTCGACACTGACGCCTAGTCGGCAAGCTGTGGCGCACGAACCGCCGTCGATGATGCTGTTGGCGGATCCTTCTGTGCATCTGGCCGCCGATAAATCGCTGCACGATACCTATCTGAGGGATGGCGTTCAGGCCGCGATGGCGCAGTTTATGACCGCGAATGGGCTGGATGCCGGGACGATGACAATGGAAATGTCAGCCGAAGACATGGAAACCTTTGGCCGGATGGAAGGCAATTTCGAATACTGGTTGGCGCATGGTATGTTGCCCCTGTCGCAATTCCACGCCGATGTGAAAGCGTTGAAAAGCGGTGCGCCAA
>JANOQM010000095.1:0-118738 GCA_031422295.1 Rhodobacterales bacterium
CAGATTTCAAATTTCAGATTACAGATTTATTGAAGCCCCGATGGATTTTTTCTGTCGGGGGTTTTTATATTCCTTTTTCCCTCGCGCCCATCGCCAACCTTCCCCCCCCCCGGCGGCCCCCCCCCCGCCCCTCGTGGGGCGGGGCCCCCCCCCCCGACGCTGCGCCAATGCCACCGCGACCAGCCCGGTCGCACTCGCATCCACCCCCATCCCCGGCCCGAGGCAGAGCGCGGTGATACGTTTATCCTCCAACACCTCGGCCAAAGCCGCCGAAACGCCGATGGGTCGCAGCATGATCGCATTCAACTGCGCTGCGTTTTCCGCGATCGCCTCGGGCGGGCAGCCCAGCGTGACCAGCCCCGCCCCGATCCGCAGCGCACCCCGGGCAGAGAGGCGGGCGGCGCCGCCTTGGCCGGAAGGGCCGGAGAGGATGAGGGCGTGACCGTGGGTGAATTTGTGGACTTCCTCACCCGCTCCTGCGTTGTATTTGTCCAGAACACTATAACCGCCGATAAACTCTGGCCGATACCAAACCTCGTTCACCAAGCGCGAAACTACTGCACGGTTCGGCCTTGTTCCGGTTGCTTTGTCGTATTTTCCCTTCAATGTGTTCATTGACTGTTTTGCAGAAAGTCCAATATCGACAAGGCGAAGACGACCGCAGGCCAAAGGCCCGTCACCCAAGAAGTGGCCTTGTTTGAAATACTGAAAAGAGGCGGTCATATCCGCACACTGCCAGCGTTTATTGGGTATGTTCAGGTCTCGCCCACTATCAGCGCAGAGTCCCGAAGGGACATCGACAGCCACAAGTTTGCCATGTCGGGTCTTTCTAGCCCCGCTAATCATTGAATCAATTAACCGGGCGACTTCGCCTTCAGGCGTCCGGCTCATACCAATCCCAAACAATGCGTCAATGTGGACTTCAGCAACGGTCGACCAAGGGTCATATTCTACCGAAGGCCGCACCTCCCCCATCTCCACCCACCGCTCATAATTCACCCGCGCATCCGGCGGCATCTTCTCCGGATCGCCGTACAGAAACACCTCAACCTCCCAGCCCCACTCCTTCAGCAACCGTGCCACCACAAACCCGTCGCCGCCATTGTTCCCCGGCCCGCACAGCACCACGGCGCGGAACGATCCGGCCCGCAGTTCCGGCCATTCCTCCCACACTGCATCCACCACACCCCGCCCGGCGCGTTCCATCAGTTCCAGCCCGGTGACTGCGCCCGATGCAATCGCAGCGGCCTCGATGGCGCGCATCTGGGCTGCGGTTAACAGTTCAGTCATCGCATCGCTCCTACCTGTTCCCAAACAGCACAAAAAAGCAGCATACTGCCCAATCCTGCATCGCACCCTTGCAATTCCCGGCCCACCTACCCCGAACTCCCCCCTCGTCAATTGAGGCTACCCTGCTAAAGTGGTTTCACCCAGTGAACCAATGCAAGGAGCCGATCATGAAAAAGATCGAGGCGATCATCAAGCCGTTCAAACTCGACGAGGTCAAAGAGGCCCTGCAAGAGGTCGGCGTGCAAGGGCTTTCTGTGGTCGAGGTCAAAGGATTTGGCCGCCAGAAAGGCCATACCGAACTCTATCGCGGCGCGGAATATGTCGTTGATTTCCTGCCGAAGGTCAAAATCGAGGTGGTTCTGTCCGACGATCAGGTTGACGCCGCGATTGCCGCGATCATCAGCGCTGCCAAAACCGACAAGATCGGTGACGGCAAGATTTTCGTGTCGACCATCGAACAGGCCATTCGCATCCGGACCGGCGAATTCGGCGACGACGCGATCTGATCTAAACTGACAAAGCATCATCCAAGGGGAAAGACTACACCGATGAGCAAAGCCAAATTTCTTAAACTTATCAAGGATGAAGACGTTGAATACGTCGACGTCCGCTTTACCGATCCGCGCGGCAAATTGCAGCATGTGACGATCATCGCCGATCTGGTCGACGAGGATTTCATCGACGAAGGGTTCATGTTCGACGGCTCCTCCATTGCCGGTTGGAAATCCATCGACCAGTCTGACATGAAGCTGATGCTGGACACCGAAAGCGCCTATATCGACCCGTTCTATGCCGAAAAGACCGTCTGCATCCATTGCAACGTGGTCGAGCCAGACACGATGGAACCCTACGAGCGTGACCCCCGCGGCACCGCGATCAAGGCCGAGGCTTATCTGAAATCCACCGGCATCGGCGACACGGCCTATATGGGTCCCGAGGCCGAATTCTTTATTTTCGACGATGTCCGCTACAGCGTGACGATGAACAAAGTCTCGTTTCAGGTCGACGGCGTGGACGCCGCCTGGAACAGCGATACCGAATACGAATCCGGCAACACCGGCCACCGCCCCGGCGTCAAGGGTGGCTATTTCCCGGTCAACCCGATTGACGATGCGCAGGATATGCGCTCTGAAATGCTGTCCACGATGAAGCGGATGGGCATGAAGGTCGACAAGCATCACCACGAGGTTGCCGCGACCCAACACGAACTGGGTCTGATTTTCGGCACGCTGACCAAGCAGGCCGATGAGATTCAGAAATACAAATATGTGATCCACAACGTCGCCCAAGCCTATGGCAAGACCGCGACCTTTATGCCCAAGCCGATTTATGGCGATAACGGCTCGGGCATGCATGTCAACATGTCGATCTGGAAGGGTGGCAAGCCGTTGTTTGCAGGCGATAAATACGCGGACCTGAGCCAAGAGGCGCTGTATTTCATCGGCGGCATCCTGCACCACGCCAAGGCGCTGAACGCGATCACCAACCCCGGCACCAACAGCTACAAACGGCTGATCCCAGGGTTCGAGGCCCCCGTGCTGCGCGCCTATTCGGCCCGCAACCGGTCCGGCTGCATTCGTATTCCGTGGTCCGAATCGCCCAAAGCCAAGCGTGTCGAGGCCCGTTTCCCCGACCCGTCCGCCAACCCCTATCTGTGCTTTTCGGCCCTGCTGATGGCTGGGCTTGACGGGATCAAGAACAAGATCGACCCGGGCCCGTCGTCGGACAAGGACCTGTATGATCTGCCGCCCGAAGAACTGGCGCTGATCCCGACGGTTTGTGGGTCCTTGCGCGAAGCTTTGCAAGAGCTTGAAAAGGATATGGATTTCCTGCTGGCCGGTGACGTGTTCACCCGTGATCAGCTGGAAGGATACATGGCGCTGAAGTGGGAAGAGGTTTACGCCTTTGAACACACGCCGCATCCGATCGAGTACAAGATGTATTATAGCTGCTAACGCGATGGGCATATTGCCCACCTTTCGAATTGGGGCGTCCTTTGGGGCGCCCTTTTTCATTTGGCGACATGACATGTCGAAATCGGACCGGACACCGTCGCCCTGCCCCCGCACGATGCCGCAAAAGGGGCAAACCATGACCACGCATCACCGCGACAGCCGCAAGATCGACCCGACACGCGGTGCCACCCTTGCCGATGGCTCGCCCAACGACAATGACCGGGTCGAGATCGGCCCGACCCAACTGGCCTATGCTGAATGGGCCGCCGCCGGCCTGACCCTGCCCAACCTGCCCCGGATGCGGGCCTTTCGGCACCAACGGCTGATTGCCGCTGTCAATGCCCGCAACTATGGCGGCATTCTGATGTTTGACCCGCTCAACATCCGCTACGCCACCGACAGCACCAATATGCAGCTGTGGAACACCCATAACGCCTTTCGGGCGGTGCTGCTGTGCGCCGACGGCTATATGGTGATATGGGATTACAAAAACGGCATGTTTCTAAGCCAATTCAACCCCTTGGTGCGCGAACAACGCTCCGGCGCGGACCTGTTTTATTTCGACCGGGGCGATAAAGTTGCGCCCGCTGCCGATAAATTCAGCCGCGAAGTCGCGGACCTGATCCGACAACATGGCGGGTCCAATATGCGCCTTGGCGTCGATAAAGTCATGATCGAAGGACTGCGCGCGCTTGAGGCTCAGGGGTTCACCGTCCTGCCCGGCGAGGAACTGACCGAAAAAACACGCGGCATCAAAGGCCCCGACGAAATCGCCGCCATGCGCTGCGCCAGCCACGCTTGCGAAGCTGCCATCACAGTGATGGAAAACGCCGCCCGGACCAATATCCCACTGGGCAACATGTCCGAGGATGATATCTGGGCTATCCTGCACGCCGAAAACATCCGGCGCGGCGGCGAATGGATCGAAACCCGGCTCTTGGCTTCTGGCCCGCGCACCAATCCGTGGTTTCAGGAATGTGGGCCGCGTATCGTGCGCAATAATGAAATTGTGGCCTTCGATACCGATCTGATTGGCGCCTATGGCATCTGCGTTGATATCAGCCGGACATGGTGGATCGGTGACCAAAAACCCCGCCCGGACATGATCGACGCGATGAAAATCGCCCGTGAGCATATCGATCACAACATGGCCCTGCTCGGCCCCGGCGTGCCGCTGCGTGACATTACGTTCAAAGCCCACCGGCTGCCCGACATCATGCAAAAACAGAAATACGGCTGCCTGATGCACGGGGTCGGTTTGTGCGATGAATGGCCGCTGATCGCCTACGAGGATGCCTATGTCGAAGGGTCATTCGACTACCATCTGGAACCCGGCATGTGCATCTGTGTCGAGGCGTTGGTGTCACCTGAGGGCGGCGATTTCTCGATCAAACTGGAAGATCAGGTGCTGATTACCGAAACCGGATACGAAAACCTGACAAAATACCCATTCGATGCGCGGCTTATAGCGACGTAACTTTGGTTTTCGGAGTTGTCTAAATACCTCCGCCGGAGGCATCCACCTTACCGGCAATATCGGGT
Source organism: Rhodobacterales bacterium (assembly GCA_031422295.1). Lineage (GTDB taxonomy): Bacteria > Pseudomonadota > Alphaproteobacteria > Rhodobacterales > Rhodobacteraceae > JANOMH01. The sequence goes on from JANOQM010000095.1 coordinate 4,788, forward strand.
TGACATAACATAGCCCTTGCCTGGGCCTGACACTTGCCAGATCGCGGTCCAGACTGGCCAATCGGCGAATTCATACGTGACGCGGTACAAATCCGCCCCGCAAAGGTGATCGGTTCCCGCGCCACTAACCCCCGGTCGGAATTGATGAAAATCGCGGCCATCCGCAAAAGATACCGCCACACTGTCAGGCCCGAATGCCCAGGTATAGTGCCGCGTGGCGGTCAAAGATGGGCCCTGTGCCAATTGCAGGATACCCGTCTCGTGATAGTCCAACCCCTGCGGGGCAACCGGGGTCAGCACGGCCTTGCCCACAAACCGGCCCGCCTGCCCGGCCAGGCGGTCGGTAATGTCGCGGGAAATGGTCCATTCGCCCGCAAAATCATCCCGCCCCGTCACTGCAAATAGGTCCCTTGCGTGACCGACCCATCGGCGCCGACAAATCGCACAGCACCCTCTTTTGCCTCGACCAGATAGCAGTCCCATTCCGCTGCTGGCGGCCACAGACTGCAATACATATCACCGTCAACGCGCCATTCGCCAGAACTGGGTTCATTGGCGAAATACACCGTCACACCACCCGCCTCGAAATTCTGGCTGGCATCGCCATAGTTCAGCGAACGTCCCTCTAATGCCGCCTTTATCGCCCCACCGTCCAGCGCCCGCCATTCCTCGGCTTGGCCAACTATGGGCCATACCGCCAAAACCACCGCTAAAACCCGCATCATCCTGTTCCCCATCTTGTGACCCTGCGCTGCACATCCTATGACGCAGGCGACCCCACGATAACCCATAAAAGGCATGGTTCATGAACCCCCGCTATTCCCGCCCTGACATGGTGGCTATCTGGTCGCCGGACACCAAATTCAAAATCTGGTTCGAGATTGAGGCCCATGCCTGCGATGCACAGGCTGCCATTGGCGTGATCCCCGCCGCCAATGCCGCCGCCGTCTGGAAGGCCCGTGACGTGCAATTTGACGTGGCCCGGATTGACGAGATCGAGGCCGTAACCAAACACGATGTCATCGCCTTTCTGACCCATCTGGCCGAACATATCGGGGCGGATGATGCCCGTTTCGTGCATCAGGGCATGACCAGTTCCGATGTGCTGGACACCACGTTCAACGTGCAACTGGTCCGGGCCACTGATCTGCTGCTGGTCGGATTGGACCGGGTGCTGACAGCGCTGAAAGCCCGCGCCATGGAGCATAAGAATACCCTACGCATCGGGCGGTCACATGGCATTCATGCCGAACCCACCACCATGGGCCTGACATTCGCCCGATTTTACGCCGAAATGGCCCGGAACCGCACCCGCCTGCTGGCGGCAAGGGCTGAAATCAGCACAGGTGCCATTTCCGGGGCAGTCGGCACCTTTGCCAATATCGACCCCAGCGTTGAAGAACATGTCTGCAAAATGCTGGGCCTGACCCCGGAACCGATCAGCACGCAAGTGATCCCGCGTGACCGCCATGCGATGTATTTTGCAACCCTTGGGGTCATCGCGTCGGGCATCGAGAACATTGCCATCGAAATCCGCCACATGCAGCGCACCGAAGTGCTGGAGGCCGAGGAGTTCTTTTCCCCCGGCCAAAAAGGCTCGTCCGCCATGCCGCATAAGCGTAACCCGGTCTTGTCCGAAAACCTGACCGGGCTGGCCCGCCTGGTGCGGATGTCGGTGATCCCGGCGCTGGAAAACGTAGCCCTATGGCACGAGCGGGATATCAGCCATTCATCCGTTGAACGGGCGATTGGCCCGGACACCACAATCACGCTGGATTTCGCACTGCACCGGCTGGCCGGACTGGTCGAAAAGCTGGTGATCTATCCGACCAATATGCTGGCCAACATGAACAAGTTCCGGGGATTGGTGATGTCGCAGCGGGTGCTGCTGGCGCTGACACAGGCCGGTGTGAGCCGCGAAGATGCCTACCGTCTGGTTCAGCGCAATGCGATGCGGGTCTGGGATCACGGGGCCGATTTCAAGACCGAACTTTTGGCCGACTCCGAAGTGACGGCGGCGTTAAGTGTCGCCGAGATCGAGGATAAATTCGATCTCGGCTATCATACCAAGCACGTCGACAGGATTTTTGCGCGCGTCTTCGAGAGCAAATCATAAGCGCCACGCTCACCCCCCCGGGCTGGCTGTGCTTGCGATTGCTCAGGCGGGGGCGTGTAAAACCTGCGGCTGGTTGATGATATGCGTCGGACGACTGGGATGTGCGGCACGCGGCATGGCCATCGGCAGACGTTCGGTGCTGATCGCCATCACCGCGTATTTATGCCCGTCATCGGCATTGACATACGGCTTGCCCATCAGGTCCGCGTCATAGCCCAACTGCCGCAAAGCGCGCAGTAACCACAGGTTGGACAGCGAGATAAGCTTATCCGCGCCGCAATCTTCGGCCATGTCGATCAGCCCGTCCACGATCAGTTCCAGACAGCGCACCCGGTCCGGCATGGCCGTGATATGCGGTGCGATCACCAGCCGCGTGCATTCCCAGACCTTCGGGCTGGTAATCTGTTCGGCGATAACATCCGATGGAATGGTGGACAACTTGCCGGATACGGCATCACCCAGCATATAAGTATAGGATCCCCAAATTGCCGAAGTCGGCATCGCCCGCGCACCCGCGATCACTTCGCCGTCACGCAGCACCAGCGAATAGCGCGCAAGCGGGTTATCATACTGGTCCATCTCATAGCGGTCATCATGCGGGATGCCCCAGCCCAGCGTATCGACAAAGAATTTTTTGCGCAGCGCGAGGTAGTCAAAATACGCCGATCCGTACTGATGCAGCCCCGACAATTCAAACGTGACGTTTTCCATGTTTGCTCTCCTTAATGGAGAGTCCATTTAGCAACGATTTTGGTGACAAGTTAACTAGGTCAATGAAAATAATGCAGCCTCAAGAGTGAGAACATTAACAATAATCTACTTATAGTTGTAAAAATCGTCCGAATACCAGTCAGATGAGCCCAAACTTGCTTGCCATTGTTGCGGCCTGCGTCCCGGTCTTGGCCCCAAGCTTGATTTTCGCGTTTTTCAGTCGTTGTTTGACCGCCCCTTCAGTCACCCCAAGACTATGCGCGATCTGCTTGAGTCGCAGGCCAGATTTGACCATCCGCAGGGCCTCTAATTCGGCCTGGGTCAGGGTGCTGGGCGGGGCCATTTCATAATGCAGTCGGGTGACATAAGCCGTGAGCCTGTCCATTTCATCCAGCTCGAACTCGCGGTCGGGACGGGCGAAAGACCCGAATGACCGCAGCCCTTCGCTGTTGCCGTCAAAGCAGCAAACCGCTGCACCGTAGCGCAGACCGAACGACCACGCTTGCCGGAACACCTGACGCGGGTCGGCAATGGTGATCTGGCTCCAGCGGATGGCCCCGGTGTTGGAATAAATCCACCGTATCACCGGGTCATCCAGCATGAACCGTTGCACTGTGTAATGTTCGACCCAATCCGCAGGCAGCGCGTTCACCTCTTGCATCGGAAAAGCAAAACCGACCCTGAGGGCAATGTAATGACCAGACGGCGCAAGCGCCTTAAGTTGATCTGGACCTATCGCCTCCGACATCAACACGCCTTTGCTGAATTCAATGCGTCAAGTGACCACGTTTGAACATGACAACCCAATAAGTTTCCGCATACCATGACAAGGGACAGGTTAATTGGTCTGTGTGGTTCCCCGCAACCCTAAAGCGAAATGGAGTGCAAGACTTGCAGGGATCGCAGAACATCAAGCGAATCATCGTCAAACTGACTGATCAAAGCCCCTCTGGCTTTGCCGTCGCGTTTCATATCCGCTTTACCACACCGGACTACCTGTTCCAGACTTATTCCAAAGCATGGATTGCGATCTATTCGCAGAACGGCATGGTGATGCATGACCCGACTGTGCATTGGGGGTTTCAGAACACCGGCACGATCCGCTGGTCGGCGCTGGCCGATCAGGACACAATCGGTATCTACGAACAGGCCAAGCCTTATGGTCTGGTCTACGGCTTTGCCTGCGCGGTAGAAAGCGGCGGCACCCGCAGCGTCGCCGGTTTTGCCCGGGCGGACCGCGAATTTACCGACGCTGAAATGACCGCGATCCAGGCTGACGTCATGCATTTGCATGTCGAAACCGCTGCCGTCGGGGCGATGTCACCAGAATTGCGTGAAGAATTGCGCCAGATGTCCATCCAATACACCCATCCTTGAACACTGCATTTGCAGCAAATACACTGCCTTGCACGCCACATTCCTTACCGTTCCTTCACCCTTTTGCAGCTACCCACATGGGGCGACTGCAAAAGGAGTGGCGATATGTCATATGGTTCCGCACATCGTCAGGACCCGGCAACCCTGACCCGCAAACGCAAGGCGGCGATGATCGTTCAGTTAATGCTGAGCGGCGGCACCACGATTTCCCTGTCGCGCCTGCCCGAAGATATGCAGATGCGGATCACCCGTGAACTGGGTGCCCTGCGGATTGTGGACAAAGACACATTGCGCGCCGTAGTCGAAGAATTTTCACGCGATCTGGAATCAGTCGGACTGACGGTTCCGGGCGGAGTCGAAAGCGCGCTGGCCGCGCTGTCTGGCCAACTTAGCCCCAATGCCGCCGCACGGATCCGGTCTGAATCCGTGCATGGCGAAGGGGTCGATCCCTGGGCGCAGGTCACCGACCTTAACCCACGTGATCTGTTGCCCCTGATCGATGCCGAAAGCATCGAAGTGGGGGCTGTCGTCCTGTCTAAACTGCCGGTTGCCAAAGCTGCCGAACTTTTGGCCAAACTGCCCGGCGAAAAGGCCCGGCGCATCACTTATGCAGTGTCCCAGACCAGCACCATCACCCCCGAGGCGGTGGCCCGGATCGGTAAATCACTGGCCGCCGAATATTGCATCAAAGTGATTCCGGCCTTTATCAGCCCGCCGGTGCAGCGGCTGGGCGCGATCCTGAATTCTTCGGTTGCAGCCACCCGCGACGCCGTTCTCGAAGGGTTGGGCAGCACCGATGCCGCCTTTGCCGAAGAAGTCCGGCGCGCAATCTTTACCTTTCAGGATATCCCGACGCGCCTGTCGCCTGCCGATGTGCCTAAGGTATTGCGCACCTTGGATCAGCCTGTCCTGATCGCGGCCCTGTCCGCCGCTTTGGCCAATGGTGGCCAGGACAGCGACACCGCCGACTTCATCCTTGCATCAATGTCGCAGCGCATGGCCGAAGGCTTGCGCGAAGAGATCAAGGAAAAAGGCCGGATCAAAAAGTCGGATGGCGAGGTCGCCATGGGCCGCCTTGTCGCCTCGATCCGCGACCGGGTCGAAACGGGCGAGATTATCCTTGTGGTGCAAGAGGAACCCGAGGACTAAGCCGTCTTGTGAACCATCCCGGCGCAGCCTATCCCTACTGCATATTCCCGGTGCAGACGAAACATGGCACGGCCACGCAGTACATACCTTGATCTGGTCGACAGGCTGAACAATGCGGCATTGCGCGGTCTGATTGGGCTTGCGCTGATCCTGCCCTACCGTCTGCGCGTGCCATTCATGGGCTGGCTCATGACCCGGGTGATCGGGCCGCTGGCCGGGTACAGGCGCCGGTCGATGGCCAATCTGGCCTATATTTATCCCAATATGTCACGTGCAGGGCGTGCGAAAATTACTGCCGCCGTTCTGGACAATGCAGGCCGGACGATCATCGAAAATTACTCTGGTGCGGCGCTGGCCCGGCAGTTGGCCAAAACTGTGGTCGCGGGGCCGGGCCTGCAGGACCTGGCGCAGGCCAAGGCTGCGGGGCGTCCGGTGATTTTTGTCACCGCCCATTTTGGCAACCACGAAGCACCCCGGCACGTGCTGACCGCAATGGGCTATACTGTCGGCGGGTTGTATCGCCCAATGTCAAATCCGTATTTCAACGCCCATTACATCCGCACGATGACCGCAGTCAGCGGCCCGATGTTTGACAAAGGCCGGCGCGGCACCTTGGGTTTCGCGCGGTTTCTCAAGGGCGGCGGGATGGCGACGATTCTGTTTGACATTTATCACCGGCCCGGCGCGGCCATTCCGTTTCTGGGCCAACCGGCCCCAACGGCGACCTCGGCCGCCGAATTCGCACTGCGGTTTGATGCGCTATTGATGCCCTATTTTGCGGTGCGGCAACCGGATGGCCTGAATTTTGGTATCCATGTCGGGCCGCCAATTGCCCATAGCGATTCTGTCACGATGACAAAAGCTATGACCAAGCAACTGGAATCCCTGATCGCATCGGACCCCGGCCAATGGTTCTGGGTCCATAATCGCTGGAAACCCGAACGCCGCCCAGACCCTGACTAACGCAGACGCGCCGCCGCAATAATCAGTCCGGGACCGGTCTGCTGCACAATGACAGCCACCGCATCCGGGCCGGTCAATGGCATGTCGATAGCCAAAGGGGCAGCGCCGTCCCAGTCTGTCAAACTGTCCCAGGATGTTACGACGTTAACGTATCGCACTGTCAGCCCGGCATTTTCACCACTGTGAATGTCAACTGTCTGTTCCGGGTCAAAACGCACCAGTTGCACAGTCATCGGTTGCGCAATCGGCCCAACCGCCTCGGCCGAGATATGCAACATGCCACCCGACTGCGTGAGACTCAGCCGGACCGACGGCCGGGCGGCGGCATGGGCGGAAATTGCGTCCATCAGGGCCAAGGTATTGGTGCCAATCACGCTATCGACACCGCCGATCACCATTTGCGGCGTATAAACGACACGTTCGCCCGCAACCCGCGCATAACCCTGCTGCCGCTCAGTGAAACCCGGCATGGCAAACTGATCTTTCCAGCCGATATAATCCCAATAATCCACATGCAGGGCCAAAGCGATGACATCGTCGCGCATCGCAAGCTCGGCCAAAATGGCGTCGGCGGGCGGACAGGAAGAACACCCTTGCGAGGTGAACAGCTCAACCACAACCGGGCTTTCCTGTGCCAGGACCGGCCCCGACAAAAGCCCAGCGGCAAGCGCTGCCCAGCCCATAAAATGACGCATACCGTTCGTCCCCAAACCTAATCAATGGCCGTCCCCGGGCCGCCACTTTGGTCTAAGGCAGCCCCCCGGTAATGACCAATCAACGAATTGCGAGACATGCGTGAGTCTACATCTGTGGTATTCCTGCCAATACTACTGTCACAAAACTTAAGGAATTGTGTGCAATGGTATACAGAAAATCACATCGCCCTCTTGCTTGCGGATTTACCATGAGGCAGAAGCGTTTCAAAAGCCTTGAGCCATTCGCCACAAAGGGAAATGCACCATGTCCATTACCGTAGGCCACGACAGCGCAAAAACCCGCCGTTCTTTGACTGCGGGCGGCCAAACCCTGTCTTATTACTCGATCCCCGCCGCTACCGCCGCAGGCCTTGGTGATTTTTCCCGCCTGCCTGCAGCGCTGAAGGTCGTGTTGGAAAACATGCTGCGGTTCGAAGATAGCGGGTTTTCAGTGTCACTCGACGACATCCGCGCCTTTGCCGACTGGGCCAAACTGGGCGGCAAAAACCCGCGCGAAATTGCGTATCGCCCGGCGCGTGTGCTGATGCAGGATTTCACTGGCGTTCCCGCCGTGGTCGATCTGGCGGCAATGCGCGACGGCATCGTCGCATTGGGCGGCAACCCCGAAAAGATCAATCCTTTGAACCCGGTAGACCTGGTGATCGACCATTCGGTGATGATCGACGAATTTGGCAATCCGCGCGCATTTCAGCAAAACGTGGACCGCGAATATGAGCGTAACATGGAACGCTATGTGTTCCTGAAATGGGGCCAAAAGGCGTTCAACAACTTCCGCGTTGTGCCGCCCGGCACTGGCATCTGCCATCAGGTCAATCTGGAATATCTGGCGCAAGTGGTCTGGACCGATACTGACCAGAACGGCGCAATGGTCGCCTACCCCGATACGCTGGTCGGAACCGATTCGCACACCACCATGGTCAACGGCATGGCCGTTCTGGGCTGGGGCGTTGGCGGGATCGAGGCTGAGGCGGCGATGCTGGGCCAGCCCGTATCGATGCTGATCCCCGAAGTTGTGGGTTTCAAACTGATCGGGCAGATGCCCGAGGGCACAACTGCCACCGATCTGGTGCTGAAGGTCGTGCAAATGCTGCGCAAACATGGCGTGGTCAACAAATTCGTCGAGTTTTACGGCCCCGGTCTGGATCATCTTCCCCTCGCCGACCGCGCCACCATTGGCAATATGGCCCCGGAATACGGCGCGACCTGTGGCTTTTTCCCGATTGATGGTGAAACCTTACGCTACATGCGCACCACCGGCCGGGATGAATCCCGGATCGCACTGGTCGAGGCCTATGCGCGCGAAAACGGTTTCTGGCGCGGGCCGGAGTATGACCCGGTTTATACCTCGACCCTCGAACTGGACATGTCTACCGTTGTGCCCGCGATTTCCGGCCCCAAACGCCCGCAAGATCATACACCACTGGATGTGGCCGCCCCGAATTTTCTGCAAGTCGTTGCTGAATATCGCAAATCCACCGGCGATGCGCGCAAATCAATCGCGGTTGAGGGTGAAGATTACACGATACGTGACGGGTCCGTCGTCATTGCCTCAATCACGTCCTGCACCAATACTTCGAACCCTTATGTGATGATCGGGGCCGGTCTGGTTGCCCGCAAGGCCCGCGCCTTGGGGCTGACGCGCAAGCCTTGGGTCAAGACATCCTTGGCCCCCGGATCACAGGTTGTCAGCGCCTATCTTGAGGCGGCGAACCTACAGGAAGACCTTGATGCGATTGGCTTTAATCTGGTGGGCTACGGCTGCACCACCTGTATCGGCAATTCCGGACCGCTGCAGCCTGAAATCTCCAAAGCAATCGCCGATGCGGATTTGATTGCGACCAGCGTCTTGTCCGGCAACCGCAATTTCGAAGGCCGTATCAGCCCCGATATCCGTGCCAACTATCTGGCATCCCCACCGTTGGTCGTGGCCTATGCGCTGGCGGGCGACATGAATATTAACCTGACCACCGAACCTTTGGCACAAACCCCCGATGGCAAGGACGTTTATCTGCGCGACATCTGGCCCACGTCGCAGGAAATCGCGGAACTGGTCGAGCAAACCGTGACCCGCGCCGCATTTCTGTCGAAATACGCCGATGTGTTCAAAGGTGACGAAAAATGGCAGGCGGTGGACACCACTGACAGCCAGACCTATGATTGGCCCCCCACCTCGACCTATGTGCAAAACCCGCCCTATTTCAAAGGGATGGCACGCGAACCCGGCAAGATCACCAATCTGGTCGGCGCCAAAGTGCTGGCCATTCTGGGTGATATGGTCACCACCGACCACATCAGCCCCGCAGGGTCATTCAAGGAAACCACCCCCGCCGGGCAGTATCTGGTAGAACGGCAAGTGCCGGTGCGTGAATTCAATTCCTACGGATCGCGCCGGGGTAACCACGAGGTCATGATGCGCGGCACATTCGCCAATATCCGCATCAAGAACGAGATGCTGAACGGGGCCGAGGGCGGCTATACGCTGGGGCCAGATCACCTTCAAACTTCGATCTTTGACGCGGCTATGGCGCATCAGGCCGCGGGCACGCCCCTGGTGATCTTTGCAGGTATCGAATACGGTGCCGGGTCGTCGCGTGACTGGGCCGCCAAGGGCACGGCGCTGTTGGGGGTCAAGGCGGTCATCGCCGAAACCTTTGAACGCATCCACCGGTCCAACCTTGTCGGCATGGGCGTCATTCCGTTTGAATTTACATCAGGTATGACCCGCAAGTCATTGAATTTAAAAGGCGATGAGACGGTTAGCATTGATGGGCTGGATACGATCACGCCACTGGCGACGGTGCATGCGACCATCACTTATGGCGACGGATCAGTCAAAATCATCCCGATCAAATGCCGGATCGATACGGCGGTCGAGATCGAATACATCGAAAACGGCGGCGTGCTGCAGTATGTGCTGCGCAATCTGGCGAAGGCGTCTTAAGACTGAAACTATCAAAATATCTATGAACCACTCCAATGTTTCTTTTTTTGAGACCTTCAGGCCGATTCACTCTGCAACACATTTACCATGATCGCTCCAAATCAGCTTTTCGGCATATGAATCACTTTTTTTTGAACGGTTTCTGTTCCATACTCCAAATCATTGAAACTCGAGATGGAGGGTAAAAGTTTTGGCTTTGACAACACAACAACTAATCCTAATTGAACAAAAGGTGACTAACGATTCGAAGTCGGTCGGTGTGACTTACTTCCTCGCTATCTTCCTTGGCGGCTTGGGTATTCACCGCTTTTATTTGGGGTACACGGGTTCTGCCGTTGCCATGTTAATTATGTCGATTGTCGGTTGGTTGACCTTGGTGCTCTTTATTGGAGCGGCTTTGCTCATAGCAGTAGGGATTTGGATCATTGTAGACCTTTTCCTAATTCCGGGCATGGTTCAGCAGGCCAAGGACGGCACAAGACAGCGTTTGACACAGGAAATGATGGCGATCGGTGGTCCCGCCGAGTAAAATTGTGACGTGATGCACCTACGAGCGATTAGGTGGGTGATGTCTTTGTATGGGTCGCGTGTTGCACTTTCGCACTTAATATTGAGATCTCAGGCGAACCCTTACAAGAGTGCTGACTGAATTCTTCGGACCCCCAAATTTTGGACGCTCATGCCGATGCGATTAGTCAGTTTCCCCAATCACCGCCGACACCTCGGCGACCTTGGCCGCCAAAAGCACGGTGTCACCCTTGGTCTCGATATTCAGGCGCAACAGCGCTTCGGTATTGCTCATCCGCACGTTGACCCGCCAGTCGCCCATGTCCAAAGACACGCCATCGATCCGGTCAACAGTCGTAGCCAACGGCAGATAAACCACCTCGAACCGCGCCATAGCCGCCGCCGGATCGGCCACGGTAAAGTTGATCTCGCCCGAGGATGGAAATGCCGCCCGCATTTCAGCAACCAGCGCCGACAGCGGTTTGCCGGTCTGCCCCATCCGTTCGGCCACCAGAATCCACGGGATCATACCTGAATCGCAATACATGAACGCCCGGAAATAGTGATGCGCCGACATTTCGCCGCCGTAGACCGCATCGACATCACGCATTTTCGCTTTCAAATGCGCATGTCCGGTCTGGCAGGCCACCGCCACGCCACCGCCGCGCGAGACCACATCAAGAGTGTTCCATATCACTCGGGGATCATGGACAATTTTCGCCCCCGGCTCTTTGGCTAGAAACGCCTGCGCCAGCAGCGCCACGACATATTCGCCATCCAGAAACGCTCCGGTTTCATCGAAAAAGAAGCAGCGATCAAAATCGCCATCCCAGGCCACGCCCATATCCGCCCCGGACACCCGCACCGCATGGGCGGTGTCGGGCTGATTTTCGGGCAATAACGGATTGGGAATGCCATTTGGAAAACGGCTATCCGGCTCGTGGTGCATCCGCACAAATTCGAACGGCGCACCGATGGCCAAAAGCCGTTCTTCGATCACGTCAAAGGCCGGGCCTGCCACGCCATTGCCCGCGTTAACCAGTATCCGCAGCGGGCGCAGCACGGACACATCCAGATAGGACACCACCCGGTCGGCATAAACATCGCGCGGATTTTCGCGGCGCAATGCGCCTTGTGCCTTGACGGTGCCAAAATTATCCAGCCCCACCAGATCACGGATCGCGTTCAGCCCGGTTTCCGCCGAAATCGGGCGTGCGCCCTCTCGGACCATCTTGATCCCATTGTAGGTGATCGGATTATGCGACGCGGTTACCATCAGCCCGCCACCCGCGCCGTAATGGTCGGTGGCGAAATACACTTCTTCAGTGCCGCACAGCCCAAGGTCGATCACGTCAACCCCCTCGTCCTGCAACCCGGCAATCAGAGCGGCCTGCAACGCCGGGCTGGATTCCCTTATATCGCGGCCAATCACCACCATGCCTGGCTGCAACACGTGGGCAAAGCCGCGCCCGATCAGATAGGCCAGCGTCTCGTCCAGTTCCTCGCCAAGACGACCCCGAATATCATAGCTTTTAAAACAGCTTAAGCGCCCCATGCCGATTCCCGTGATTTTCGCCCGGACCGCAAGCTAGCGTTATTTTCCGTTGAACGCCAAGGGCCTATTGCCCGGCACCTGCTGACGCCAGCGCTGGCAAAAACCGCTGTTCATAATCGCTGCCAACCAATGGCCCGGCAAAGCGGAACAGCACAGTGCCATCGCCGCCCAGAATGAATGTCTCGGGCGGGGCGGTGACACCCCAGTCAATCGAGGTGCGGCCGCGCGGATCGAACCCGCTGGCAAAAAACGGATTGCCTTGTTCGGCCAGATATCCCGTTGCATCATCGGAATTATCGCGGAAATTGATGCCCGCCACCGGATAATTCGCCGCCAGCGCCTGCAAGGTCGGATGTTCGGCCCGGCAAGGCGGGCACCAACTGGCCCAGAAATTGACAATCGTGACCTGCCCGCTGCGCAAATCAACATCGGTCAGCAGCACGGTCCCCGGCAGCCCTTCAACCGGGACCGCAGGCGCGGTTCTCCCAATCAGGGCGGATGGCAATTCATCCGGATTCTGCCGCAGCATTCCGCCCAGAAACAGCCCGGCCAAAGCGACAAATAACAGTGGCGGCAGAACCATCAAAGGCGATATCTTAACCATCGCGCCCCTGCTCGGCCCGGTCGAGCGCAGCCCTGATCCGGCGGGCCCGCGCGACGCTGACGGCCACCAAACCCAAAATCAGCACCAGACTGACACCATAAGCACTCAGAACTGCGCCGGAATATTCACCCAAATCCGGCATCATGCCACCACCTCGGCGCGGTTCGCCCGCGTTTCCAGTGCCCTTATCCGGCGCAACCTGATCTCGGTCCCGGTGCGCAGCAGCACCAGTGCCACAAACAGCAAGATGAACCCGGCAATGCAGATCACCAGCGGCTGCCAGTAGACATCCGATACGTTTTCTGCAGCATCCACGCTTAGCGACGCGCCCTGATGCAGCCCTTGGTTCCAGAAATTCACCGCATAGCGCGACAGCACCGCGAACACCGATCCGACGATGCACAGCACGCTGGTCAGATCAGCCGCCGTATCGGGGTCTTCAATGGCAGACCACAGCGCGAGATAGCCCAAATAGAACAGGAACAGAATCAGGAACGAGGTCAGGCGCGGGTCCCAGGCCCACCACGTCCCCCACATCGGCTGGCCCCAGATTGCACCGGTGATCAGGGCCACCAGCGTCATCACCACACCGACCGGAGCCGCAGCTTTGGCGGCCAGGGCCGATACATGGTGGCGGCGGACCAGCCAGACAAGTGACGCCACCAGCATCATCACCCAGACGTTGATCGCCATCATTGCCGACGGCACATGCAGGTAAATGATCTTGACCGTCGATTGAAACCGTTCCGCGTTGGGGGTGAAAAAGAACCCCCAGATCAGGCCCACGGCCAGACAGGCAAAAGCTGCCCCAAACAGCCACGGCACCGCCGGGGTTGTGACGCTCAGAAACTTCTTCGGATTGGCATATTCCCAGATCGACATGGTTCTGATTACCCCGCTTGGCGCGTGGCCTCAATGGCCGATCACCGCAGATTGATCCGCAACACCAGCGCCGTGGCAATGGGCAGTGCGGCAAGACAGCCCAATGTGATCCCGGCCAGCAGCAGCAGCGGTGTGCCCGCGTCCAGACCAGCCGCCCCCCGGCGCACCGCCTCGGCCCCAAAAATCAGGGTCGGGATGTATAACGGTAGCACCAGCAGCGACAGCAACAACCCGCCGCGCCGGACCCCTACCGTCAGGGCCGCGCCGAATGCCCCGATCAATGACAGTGCGGGTGTCCCCAGCGCCAGCGACCCGATCAGAGTGCCATAGGCGCCGGATTCCATTTGCAGCAGCACCCCCAGCGCCGGTGCCGCCACGACCAAGGGCAGCCCGGTGGTCAGCCAATGGGCCAGTGCCTTGACCAATGCGACGGCCTCTAGCGGCACCGGCGCAGTGGCCAGCAACGGCAGCGCCCCATCTTCGAAATCCAACGCGAATATCCGGTCCAGCGACAGGAGTGCCGCCAAGAGTGCCGCCACCCACAATATGCCCGGTGCAATCCGCGCCAATACCGCCGCTTCGGCCCCAACGCCAAATGGCACCAGCACCACGACAATCAGAAAAAACGACAAGCCCAGACCAAAGCCACCGCCCGCACGCAGGGCCAGCCGCAAATCGCGGATCAGGAGGGCAATCACAGGAAGGCCTCGTCAGCGGTAGGGACCGCCTGAAACCGGCTCAGGTCCAGCGCCGGTGCAGCTAACCCCAGATCAATATGCGTGGCCAGCACTGCCACCCCACCTGCGTTCAGATGCCGGTCCAGAAACGCCCGGAACAATTGCACCGATGCCGCATCCAGCGACACTGTGGGTTCGTCCAGAAACAGCACCTTACGATCAATCACCGCCAATCGGGCCAAACCCAGTCTGCGCTTTTGCCCCGCCGACAAGGTGCCAGCCATCCGGTCGCGCAAGGCACCCAGATTAAAGGCCGCGTAGACCTGTTCGGTCAGGTCCTGCCGATAGACAGCCGCCCAGAACCCCAGATTCTCGGCAACGGTCAGCGTCGATTTCACCCCGTCAGCATGGCTGGCGTAAGCGCTTTGATCCGTTGGATACTCATATGATCCGGCCAAAGCAGGTTGTAACCCAGCCAAAACCCTTAACAAAGTCGTCTTGCCCACTCCGTTGGGCCCGCGCAGCACCAGCGCCGTGCCCGCCACAACAGTAAAACTGACCCGCTCCAGCACTACCTGCCCGCCACGGGCGCAGGCCAGATCGGTGACGGTCAACACCCGGTTCAGACCGGGATCACGGCAAGGCCGACACGGCGACCTTCGGACAGCAGCACGTTAAAGGTGCGGCAGGCAGCAGGCGTGGCCATCGCCTCGACCCCCAACCCCGCAGCCTCAAGCGCATCCCGAAATGCGACAGGCACATGCGAAATTTCCGCTCCGGTGCCGACAAACAGCACGTCGATGGCCCCCGCAGCTTGGGTCAAAACCAGCGTGTCATCATACCCACCCCAGGCGGCAACACCCGACGGCAGCACCACAACCAGACCGTGAACCACTTTGCCACCAATCCGGAAAAACCCAGGGCCATACCCATCAACCGGGACCGCATCGGTGAACCGTATTTCGTTCAAACGCATCGCAGATCCCCATTTTCGGAGTTGCCATAAATACCTCCGCCGGAGGCACCAACCTCAGCCTCGCTTAGGCGTCGATATGCGCGTACTGTCCACCACCGGCTTTGGGCTTGTCACCGCGCGGCAGGCCAAAATACAGCACTACGTTCTTGGCCACATAAACCGACGAATAGGTGCCGATCACCACGCCAAAGGTAATCGCAAAGATGAACCCCCGGATCACATCGCCACCAAATATCAGCAGGGCAATCAGCGAAATCAGTACAGTGGTTGCGGTCATCAGGGTGCGCGACAACGTCTCGTTGACCGACAGGTTCATCACGTCACGCAGCGGCATGGTCTTGAATTTGATCAGGTTTTCGCGCAACCGGTCAAACACCACGACCGTATCATTGATCGAATAGCCCAGAATGGTCAGCAGCGCCGCCACGATGTTCAGATCAAACTTCAGCTGAAACAGCGCAAACACGCCCACAGTGACAATGACATCGTGGAACAGCGCCACCACAGCGCCCAGCCCGTATTGCCATTCAAACCGCAGCCAGACATAGCCACCGATCCCCAGACAGGCGGCGGCCACCGCCAGCAAAGCCGTCCAGATCAGTTCGGACGACACTTTCGGGCCGACCGATTCGACCGAGGGGAACGTGATCGCCGGGTCCACGCTGCGCAACGCATCTTCGACGACCGCGATAATCTCGGGGGTCACCGCCTCGACCCCTTCCTGGGCCGAGATGCGGATCATCGCCACATGCTGATCGTCGCGGAAACTGGGGTCGAACACTTCGGTAATCAGAACATCGCCCAGGCCAAGGCCACTCAGCGCCTCGCGGTATGTACCAACATCGACCACTTGGGTCGATTCGGTGCGGATCGTCGTGCCGCCCTTGAAATCAATGCCGTAGTTCAGGCCCATCACGGCCCACAGCACAATCGATAGCGCCGCCGCCACAAATGACCCGCCAAAGGTCAGCGGGGCCCAGCGGAAAAAGTCGATCTTGGTGTCGTCAGGGGCAAGTTTCAGGCGCATCAGACTTATTCCTCAGACTACAACGGTCTTGGGCCGCGCCCAGGTAAACCAGATGGTGATGATCGCGCGGGTGACATAAATCGCGGTAAACACCGACGCGATAATCCCGATCCCCAGCGTGATCGCAAAACCGCGTACCGGGCCGGACCCGGCAAAGAACATGATTACGGCCGACAGCAGCGCCGTGACATTGGCATCATTGATCGCCGACATCGCCCGTTCAAACCCCGCATCAATCGCACGGGCCGGGTTTTTGGTGGTGCGCAGTTCTTCGCGGATGCGTTCATAAATCAGCACATTGGCATCCACCGCCATGCCCATGGTCAGCACGATCCCGGCAATGCCGGGCAGGGTCAGCGTGGCACCGATGGCCGACAGCGCAGCAAAAATCAGGACAATATTGATCGCCAGCGCAATATTGGCGAACACCCCGAACAGGCCGTAACACAGCACCATGAACACCGACACGGCGATCATCGCCACAATGCCCGCCACCCGGCCCGCATTGATACTGTCCTGCCCCAGTTCCGGGCCAATGGTGCGTTCTTCCAGAAAGGTCAGCCCAGCAGGCAAGGCCCCGGCGCGCAGCAGCACGGCCAGATTGGTGGATTCCTCGATGCTGAAATTGCCGGTGATAATGCCCGATCCGCCCGGAATATGGCTTTGAATACGCGGTGCCGAAATCACCGTGTCATCCAGCACGATGGCGAACAACGCGCCGATATTATTGGCGGTGTAATCGCCGAACCGGCGGGCGCCGGAGGCATCAAACCGGAAATTGACCGCAGGCGCGCCGTTCTGGTCAAAGGCAGGCTGGGCATCGACCAGATCTTCGCCAGATACCACCGCGGCGCGTTCCAGAATGTAATAGGCCCCCTCAACCGACGCATCGGGCAGCAGGATGTTATTGGCCCCCGCCTCGGCATTGGGGTCATTTGTCGGGCTGATAACGGGTTGAAAGGTCAACTGCGCTGTGGTGCCGATAATCTTTTTGACCTCATCAGCCGACCCGACGCCCGGCACCTGAATCAGGATGCGGTCATCGCCCTGGCGCTGGATTGTCGGCTCGCGGGTGCCAACCTCGTCAATCCGGCGGCGGATGATTTCAAGGCTTTGCAGCATGGTGCGGTCGTCGGTCGCGGCGCGTTCCGCCTCGCTCAATTTTATCGTGATCAGGCCCGCATCCGCCGTCACCTCAATATCCGACCCTGCCCCGCCGATCAGCCCCACCACCGGGCGGCTTAACCCGCGCACCAGCGTCAGGGCGGCGTCAACCTGATCGGCATTCGACACCCGCACCCGCAATTCGTCGGCAGGGCCGTCTTCGCGGGTGACAAAGCCCAGCATGTCGCGTTCGGCGGCAAGCAAATCGCGGACCTCGGGCCACATGGAATCCATCCGGCTGGCATAAACATCGGCCACTTGCACTTCGGCCAGCAAATGCGCCCCGCCGCGCAGATCAAGCCCCAGATTGACCAGTCCCGAGGGCAAGTAGGTCGGCCATAGTGCCGCATCGGCCTGCAATTCAGGGTTGGTCTGCCCGGTCGCAATGACCGCTTCGGCATCATTGCTTTGCTCGACACGGGTGTAAAACGCGTTGGGCATCGCAAATAACAGACCGATCGCGCAGACCGACCAGATCATCAGGCTGCGCCAAACAGAAGTATGCAACATCGGACTGCTCTTTCGTACGGCCTTACGGCTTGGCCGGTTCTGTCTTGCTCAGGACGGTGGTGATGGTGGATTTCAGCACCCGGACGTTGACGCCGGTGGCAATCTCGACCTCAATCTCGCCGCCGCCATCCTCTTTGACTTTGGTGACTTTGCCTAAAATCCCACCGGCCGTGACCACCATGTCACCGCGACGTACTGCACTGATCATCGCCTGATGATCTTTCAGCTTTTTCTGCTGCGGGCGGATCAGCAGGAAATACATGATCGCAAACAGCGCGAGGATGAAGGGAAGCTGCGCGAGCATAGAACCTTGCATGGGTCGTCCTTTGATTGGTGCAGGGAATCCCCCCCGCAAAGTCGGCGCACATTATGTCTGGTGCAGTGGAATGGCAACGGCGGGCAGAACAAGGTTAACGCTGTCGTAACACGGGCCGGATATGGGCGTGAAACCGGGACTTTGCCAGCCCCCTGATTGTTTTTAGCGGTTCACCTTGGCACATGCTTGGGGCATATCAGCCGCAGCTATTCAAGAAAGGCGCTGCCATGCATGATATCCGCACCATCCGCGACAATCCCGCTGCGTTTGACGCAGCCCTGTCTCGTCGTGGGATTGCGGGTCAGTCATCGCAGGTTCTGGCCTTGGACGAATCCCGCCGGGCCAAGATTCTGGCGGCTGAACTGGCACAAGCTGAACAGAACAAGGCATCCAAAGATGTGGGGGCGGCACGGGCCGCTGGCGATGACCTGAATTTCGAGCGTTTGCGCGGGCTGGTCGCCGATAAAAAGGCACAGATCGCGCAGCTGAATGATGAAGCCAAGGCGCAGGACGCGGCCCTGACCGACCTGCTGCTGACCATACCAAACCTGCCCTATGATGACGTGCCGTCGGGTGCCGATGAAAAAGGTAATGTCGAAATCCGCCGTCACGGTGCCCCCCGCAACTTCAGCTTTGTCCCGGTCGAACATTACGACATCAAAGCTGTTGCCAGCGGCATGGATTTCGAAACCGCCGCCAAACTATCTGGTGCGCGCTTTGTCGTGCTGACCGGGGCCACGGCGCGGGTGCATCGGGCGCTGGCGCAGTTCATGCTGGACACCCATGTCGATGCGCACGGATTGCAGGAAACCATCACGCCCGTCCTTGTTCGCCCCGAAATGATGTATGGCACCGGGCAATTGCCGAAATTCGGCGGGGATTCCTATGAAACCACCAACGGCTGGTGGCTGATCCCCACCGCCGAGGTGACGCTGACCAATATGGTACATGGCGACACCGTGGACGAAGGCACCCTGCCCCGCCGCTATGTTGCACATACCAATTGCTTTCGGTCCGAGGCCGGATCGGCAGGCCGCGATACTGCAGGCATGCTGCGCCAGCACCAGTTCGAAAAGGTCGAAATGGTGACGATCTGCACCCCCGAAACCTCAGAATACGAACATCGCCGAATGACCGAACAGGCGCAGAATATCCTTGAAAAACTGGAACTACCGTACCGGACCATGCTGCTGTGCACCGGCGATATGGGCGCGGGCGCACGGCGCACCCATGACCTTGAGGTGTGGTTGCCTGGCCAAAACACCTACCGCGAGATCAGTTCGGTTTCCACCTGCGGCGATTATCAGGCGCGGCGGATGAACGCGCGGTTCAAGCCCAAAACCGGGGGAAAACCCGAGTTTGTGCATACCCTGAACGGCTCCGGCCTTGCCGTTGGGCGGACCCTGATCGCAGTGCTCGAAAACGGGCAGAACGAGGACGGGTCGGTCACCCTGCCCACCGTCCTGCACCGCTATCTGGGTGACAAAACCACGATCAGTGCAGCGGGCGCGCTCACCTAAAGGCCGCGCTGAATAGCGTCGATCACCCGGGCCAAAGTCTTGGGTCGATAGGTCGGATCGAGCGCCACGCGTTCCTTGGCTACGGCACTTACCAGCCGCGGGTCCACGGGCCCCTCGCGGTCACGGGCGGTGATCCGCATGACCGTGGTCATGGGTGTTTCACGGGGGTGGTTGCGCAATTCTTCGCGGATATTGCGCAACGCGGCCATCCGGTCCAACACTTCGGGGCGCAAATCCAAACCTTCCTGCAAAGCGCCCTCTGCGATGAAATCGAACGCATAGGATGATAGCCCCTGCCGCTCGCCGCCACCGCCTACTGACCCGTGATCGCCCGGAAACCATTCCTCGCGGTACGGCCAGTTTGCCTCAGCTACGTCGAGCGGGGCATCTTCGGCCAGCCCGAATGCGGCGCGGTTCAACACATCCAGATTGGCCCATAATGTCGGCGCAAAGGTGCGCCTGCGTTCATCAATTGCCACGGCATGACGGGCCGCAGTGACCGAACGGGACAGATCGTGGTCATGGAACTCATATTGTTTGTTGATCAGCGGGGCGGTCATCCAATAACCGGGCACACCCAGCGACCCCACGGTGTCCCAGACGCCCAGATATTTGATCTTGAGGTTGATCGATTGGCCGGGTGCCACCGTTTCGCGCCAGTTGAATTCCTCGTCGCTGGTCGCAGTCTGCGGGGCAAAGGCGGCGCGGAATTCCCAGCTTTTGGGATCATTGGGTTTTGTGGACGCACCGCGCCGCCGGTAGCGATCAATTGCCTTGCCAATCAGATGCACATTTTCGCGCGGGGGAATGCCACTGGCCCTGATCAGTCCGGCCAGTGACCGGGCGGTGTAAGCGCCGCGCGAAAAGCCAAAGATGAAAATCTCGTCGTCGGGTTCATAACAGAACACTAAACTGCGATAGGCATCTTCGATGTTCTCATTCAAGCCCCAGCCCAAGGCACCGCCCGCGAACTTGTCCAGCGCCCGGGCGATGCCGCTGCTGCCCCTGCCGGTGCCAACACCCATGACGTAAAATACCAGTTGCGACAGCCCATCTGCCGCAGTCGGTCTAACCGCCTGGGCCAACGCGACGACATTGGTCTGAACCTGTGCATCATGGCGGTTCCACGTGCCATCGCAGAAAATCGCAATACGTTTCATGAAATACCCCCCAAAGTTAATTGGGGCACGGTCTGCCTGACCTGCCGCTAGGTCAAGTCAGCAAAACCTGACCAAATGTGAAATCAGCATGAAACCAATTCGACGGCGCGCGCGTATAACTGACATGAAACATATCCTCGCACTGCTAACCGCCGTCTTTACGACGACTTTCCTGCTCTCGCCCGCGTTTACCGCGCCCTTTGCGGGGTTCCGGCCGGACCAATTGCCGATCCCGCAAATTGACCCGCCAGTGCAGCCTGCGGGCTATGCTTTTGCGATCTGGGGGGTGATTTATACATGGTTGATCATTTCGGCGATATTTGGCCTTTGGAAACGCAGCTCTGATCCTGCATGGAACCGCGCCCGCCCTGCCCTGATCGCCAGTCTGGCACTGGGCACGCCTTGGCTGTGGGTGGCCAATAACAGTCCGGTCGGGGCCACAATCCTGATCTTTGCAATGGCCGCAGCTGCAATAACTGCGCTGCTGCTGGCCCCGAAAACCGACAGATGGTGGTTTCAGGCCCCTGTGGCATTGTATGCGGGCTGGCTTACCGCGGCATCATTCGTATCTTTGGGCAGCACAGCCGCGGGTTACGGGCTGCTGACGGACAGTATCGGCTGGGCCTATATTGGCATAACCGGGGCGCTGCTGGTCGCGCTGGCCGTACTATGGTTCAAACCCAACGCCCCCGAATATGCGGCCACCGTGGTTTGGGCCCTGATTGGCATTATCGTGACCAACGGGTTGAGCCTGAACAGCGTCAGTCTGCTTGCTGCTACGGGCATCGTCATCGTGCTGGCCATGCTCGCGTCAAACGTCAGGCGGGTTGCCTAGGCATCTGCGGGCGGTTTGCCCAAATGCTTGCGCAGCCTTGACGGCGTGGATTTCTTGCGGTTTTTAAACGGATTTTTGCTGCTTTGGTCCCGCAACGTTAGCCGGATCGGCGTGCCCGGCATATCAAACGTGGCACGTAACCCGTTGACCAGATAGCGATTATAGCTTTCCGGCACGAGGTCGGGATGCGTTGTCATCACAATGAACCCCGGGGGGCGGGTTTTAACTTGTGTGGCATACCGCATCCGGATGCGGCGGCCACCGGGGGCGGGCGGCGGATGCGCCTCGGTCATACCCATCAGCCAACGGTTCAGTTGCGCCGTAGTGATCCGGCGGTTCCAGACGGTATGGGCGCGCAGAACCGCCTCGGCCAGTTTATCCAGCCCTTTGCCGGTTTTGGCCGACACGGCGACCAAAGGCGCACCTTTCAGCTGTGGCAACAACCGTTCAAACTTTTCTTTCAGTTCCTTTAGCTTGTCCTGCTTTTCGGCCTCAAGATCCCATTTATTGACCGCGATTACGACAGCGCGGCCTTCACGTTCGGCCAGATCGGCCAGCCGCAAGTCCTGAATTTCAAATGGAATATCCACATCCAGCAGCAGCACGACCACTTCGGCGAACCTCACCGCGCGCAGGCCGTCAGACACCGACATTTTTTCCAACTTGTCGACAATCCTGGCCTTTTTGCGCATGCCAGCGGTGTCGAATATCCGGGTTGGCACCCCTTCCCAGTCGGTCACCACCGAAATCGCATCGCGGGTAATCCCCGCCTCGGGGCCCGTCAGCAGCCGTTCTTCGCCCAGAATTTTGTTGATCAGAGTGGATTTTCCGGCATTCGGGCGGCCCACCACGGCAATCTGCAAAGGCTTTAGCTTGGTCGGAACCCGGGGCGCATCTTCCTCGTCATCCTCGTCCACATCGACATCCACCTCGGGGGCCTGTTCGGCGACCAAAGCGGCCTCAGCGGCGGCCTTTTCGGCAAATGCGTCGGCCAAAGGCGTCAGCACCTCCAACAGTTCATTCATCCCCTCGCCATGCTCGGCGGACAGGCGGATTGGTTCGCCCAAACCCAGCCCAAAGGCTTCGTAGACACCTGCATCCGCAGCACGCCCTTCGGCCTTGTTTGCCGCCAGAATCACATGGGCGTTTTTCTTGCGTAATATCTGCGCGAATACTTCATCCGCAGGCATCACACCCATCCGGGCGTCGATCATGAACAGGCAGATATCGGCCATTTCGACCGCACGTTCGGTCAGCCGCCGCATCCGGCCCTGCAGGCTGTCATCGGTTGCTTCCTCAAGCCCCGCCGAATCGATCACGGTAAAGCGCAGATCGCCCAGCCGTGCTGCCCCTTCGCGCAGGTCGCGGGTCACGCCGGGCTGGTCATCGACCAGCGCCAGTTTGCGGCCAACAAGGCGGTTGAACAGGGTGGATTTGCCCACATTCGGGCGGCCCACGATGGCAAGGGTAAAGCTCATGATCGCATTTCTATCAGGTCCAGGGGGCCCCGATACACCAAGCAGGCGCTAACGGAAAGCGACGAGTTGCCCGTCTTTGGTGACGATATACAGCGCCCCACCAGCAACTACCGGATTGGACGCCGCTCCACCGGGCAGGGCGAGGTCACCCAAGGCCGCCCCGGATACTGGATCAAACTGCCGTATGACACCTTCGGCAGAGGCAACCAAGAGCCGCCCACCCGCCAGCACCGGCCCAAATTGCGCAAATTGGGTGCGCTGCCGCCGTTCACGGCCTTCGGCAAAGCGTGGCAAGGCAACGCGCCAGATCACCGCGCCATCGGCCGCATCCAGGCGCACCAGTTCGTTGATGTCATTGACCAAAAACACTGATCCGCCGGCCGGGATGACGGGGCTTACCACGCCTTCGACAGCCGTCCACAACCGCGCCCCACTGGCGATATTCAACGCCACCAACCGGCCCGACACGTTGCCGACATAGACCGTATCGCCGTCGATGACCGGATCGCCCGAGATATCACCGGCGGCGGCACCTACTGCCGCCCCCGGCCGGACACCTGCAATCACCTGGGCCCAGCGCCGCAGCCCGCCTTGGGGGAATGCCGCGATAACCTCGCCCGATGGAAACGGAAAGATTGCAATTTCAGAGGTCACAGCCGCCCCGGCCCCACCGCTGAAATTCGCGCCCGACGGCGTGCCGGACAATTGCCAACGGATCAGCCCGGTGGCCACATCCAGTGCCCAAGCCCGGCCATCACGGGCCACGATATAGACGATATCGCCCTGCACAGTTGGCGCGGGGCCGCCTGGCGCGTTCAGGTCCTGGGTCCACAATTCGCCACCCGTGGCCGCATCAAGGGCTGTGACTTCGCCAAAGCCGGTGGTGACAAACACCCGGCCAGCCGCCACCGAAATGCCGCCACCCGATGCATCTGACCCGCCATCAGTGACTGGTGTCACATCTGCGGCCCAGACGGGCGCGCCATTGGTGCCAGTCGCAGTCACCCGAGCGCGGGCATCCAGCGTGTAAATGACGCCGCCGGCAATCACCGGGTCCGAGGTGATCCGGGCCTGACGGCTGTCGCCTTGCCCGATGTTCACGACAAAGGCCCGGGTCAGCGCCGCACCCAATGCCGGATGGGACAATGTATGTGTGGCCGACCCGCCGCGCTGCGGCCAATCAGCATAGGCCGTGGGGGCAGGCAGCGCCAAAGGCCGCGCCTCGTTGACCGCCACATCCCGGGCCCCGGCCATACCGTCGCGCAGGTCAAGCCTTTCGCCCGGTAGGATCACATCGCGATCACCGCAGCCAATCAGCAGGGCCAATCCGGTCAGTCCGATGAACTTGGGTAACACGCGCAACATTCCCATTCTGTGTGGCCCTATCGTTACTCAGCCGGAACTGGCGCAGCTTCCAGATCGCCGCCCAGCGCCACAATCAGCCCGTTCACCCGATCACGCAAGCCTGCCGTCACTTCTGCATCAGCGGCAATCGCGGCCAGCGTGACCAAGGCGGCGGCAGTATCGCCGTCAGCCAGATCAACCAGCGCCAATTGTTCTTGGGCCAGCAGGCGGTATGTTGCACCGGGTTCGGCCAGCAGGGCCAATTCGCTGCGTAGCATTGCAGGATCAGCGGTGCCCACCTGCAACATCAATGATTTCAACCGTGCCAAATCGCGATACAGCGGATCAACCGCCGTATCAGCAGTCAGCTGATCCAGCGTCAGCACAGCGGCCGGCACATCGCCCAAGCGTTGTTGTTCAGCGGCAGTTAACAGCGCGGTCATCCCGGCGGCAGGGCCATCCACGGTGATTGCCGACATTGCCGCCACCCGGGCCGCCTCATCCGGAGCCTCAAGGGCGGTCAGAATCGCATCACCCTGCGCTTCGGCACGGGCTATTACGCGGGCTTTTGTATACTCGATCCATGCCGCCCCGCCGACCAGCAAAAGGACCAGCGCAATCGCGATCCAGCCATAGCGGCGAAAGGTCTGGTATAACCGGTCACGGCGGACCTCTTCGGTGACTTCGGCGATAAAGCTGTCAGGATTGCTCACACTGTTCCCTCGGGGCCAAACTTACCCCGTCTTATCGTGAAGCCGGGGGGATTGCCAAGGGCTACGGGCGCTTACGCGCTTGCCTGCGCTTTGGCCAATCGCGGCAGGACGAGCAGCGCCAATCCCAAGGCCGCGATTGCGCAAAAAGCGATCACCGCGACCATCGGCAGCGCTGTGCCGTCAAAGATCAGCCCGGTCAGCGAAATCATCACCCCGCCTGCGACCATCTGCAACGTGCCACCAAGGGATGAGGCGAGCCCCGCGATATCGCCGTGATCGTCAAGTGCCACTACCATGGTGGTGGGAATGATCAGGCCCAGACAGGCATTGCCCAAAAACAGGAATGCAATGATCACGAACAGACTGCCAGCCCCCGCCAGAACCAGCGCGAGCAAGGTGCAGGCACAGACCGCAAAGCCGACGACAGCCGCCCGCATCACCGGGACTATACCGAAGCGTTCGCCCAACGGGGCCGCGACTTGGGACGCGGCAAAAAAACCGATGGCATTGACCGCAAAGGCGAGGCTGAATTGCACCGACGTCAGCCCGAATTGCCCTGTGTAAACAAAGGCCGCCGTGCTGATGAAGACGAAAAAGCTGGCCATGCCAAAGCCGCCCACGAATGTCAGCCCCATGAACACCGGATCGCGGAACAACACGCCTGCGCCGCGCAGCAAATTGCCCAGATTGACCCGCACCCGATTTTCCGGCGCCAGCGTCTCGGGTTGTGCCCAGATCGTCAGCGCCAGGGACAGCGCACCGACACCGCACAACACCCAGAACATCAACCGCCAGTTGCCCAACATCAGAATGCCCGATCCCGCCAACGGGGCCAACATGGGCGAGATCGAGATCACCAGCATGATCAAGGCCATCATCCGGGTCGCCTGGGTGCCGGTATGCTGATCGCGGATGATCGCGCGCGGGATCACCATCACCGCCGCCGCCCCCAGCCCCTGGACCAGCCGGAACAGCGTGAGCCAGCCAATCGTTGGGGCCAGCGCGCAACCGATGGAGCCCAGAATAAAGATCGTGACACCCGCATAAATCGGCGGTTTGCGCCCGGCCTGATCCGCCCAGGGGCCGTAGACCAGCTGCGCCAGCCCAAAGGCAACAAAGAACGCGGTCAGGGTGGCTTGGGTGGCCGCCACGTCGGTGGACAGATCTGCGGCAATGGCGGGCATCGCAGGCAGATACATGTCGATTGAAAACGGGCCGACCGTGGATAACAGCCCAAGGATCAGCGCCGAGCGGTAAATGGAATGGGCCATGCTATTGTTCCTTGTTGGTATTCCGGCAATCTAGGCCGCCTGCCCAACCTCTTCGCTGGCCTGGCGATACCACAATTGTGCGTAGCGACCGTTCTGCGCCAGTAACGCATCATGCGCGCCCTGCTCGACTATCACGCCGTCTTCCAACACCACAATCCGGTCGGCATCTGCAATTGTGGACAGCCGGTGTGCAATTGTGATCACAGTCCGGCCCTGACCCATCGCCTTCAACTGCGCCTGAATTTCCATTTCGGTCTGGCTATCCAGCGCACTGGTCGCCTCGTCCAGCACCAATATCGGCGGGTTTTTCAGCAAGGTGCGGGCAATCCCCACGCGCTGTTTTTCGCCGCCCGACAGTTTCAGGCCACGTTCGCCGACCTGAGTCTCGTATCCTTTGGGTAAGCTCTGGATGAAATCATGGATTTTGGCGGCGCGGGCGGCCTGTTCAATTTCGGTCCGGCTGGCCCCGACGCGGCCATAGGCGATGTTATACAGGATCGTGTCGTTGAACAGCACCGTATCCTGCGGCACCACGCCAATCTGGGCATGCAATGATGCCTGGGTCACGTCGCGCAGGTCCTGCCCATCGATCCGCACCGCCCCACCAGTGACATCATAGAACCGGAACAGCAGCCGCCCGATGGTGGATTTGCCCGACCCCGAACTGCCCACGATGGCCAGGGTCTGGCCAGGGGGCACATGCAAGCTGACGCCTTTCAGAATCGCGCGGTCCGGGTCATAGGCGAACTGCACATCATCAAACACGATATCACCACCTTGCACTTTTAGAACATTTGCGCCCGGACTATCGACGATTTCGGCAGGTTGGTTCAACAAACCGAACATGTCGCCCATATCGATCAAGGCTTGACGAATTTCGCGGTAGACTGTCCCCAGAAACCCCAACGGCAAAGTGATCTGGATCATATAGGCATTGACCATGACAAAATCGCCCACCGTCAGCGTCCCGTTCTGCACACCCATCGCGGCCAGCACCATGACGACGACCAGTCCGGTGGTGATGATCAGGGTCTGGCCAAAGTTCAGGAAGGCCAGCGAATAATTGGTCTTGATTGCCGCCTTTTCATAGCGGGCCATGGCCCCGTCATAGCGGGCGGCCTCCCACGCTTCGGCACCGAAATACTTGACGGTTTCAAAGTTCAGCAGGCTGTCGATGGCCTTTTGATTGGCGTCCGTATCCTGATCATTCATTTCTTTGCGGATACGCACCCGCATTTCGGTCACGGCAACGGTGAACCAAACATAAATTGCAATCGTCACCACCACGGCGACCAGATACCAAACGTCAAACAGATAAAACAGAATGACGGCAGTCATCAAGAGTTCAAGGATCAGCGGGCCGATGGACAGCAGCAGGAATCGCAGCAGGAAATCCACGCCCTTGACGCCACGTTCGATAATCCGGCTTAACCCGCCGGTTTTACGGGTGATGTGATAGCGCAGCGATAATTCGTGAATATGGGTAAAGGTTTCGGACGCCAACCGGCGCAGGGCGCGTTGGCCAACCGGGGTAAACACCACATCGCGTAATTGTGCGAACGCCACATACATCATGCGTGCCATGCCGTAGGCCACGGTCAGGCCCACTGCACCAGCGCCCAAAAGGAAGGCGGGCGATGTATCCAGCCCGCCCAAAGCATCAACAGCCCATTTGTAAAACAACGGGGTCGCCGCTGAGATCACCCGCGATACCAGCAACAGAACCAAGGCCGCCACAACCCGCCATTTCACCCAAAACTGGCCCTCGGGCCACAAATAGGGGGCGACACGGACGATAGTGCTCCAGCCATCTATCTTGGCGTTAGACAGATTGGCGGCAGTTTTGGGCAATGATCGCATAGGTGGCTCCGGGCTTCCCGGCGCGCACCCTAGGCAGGTGGCGGGGGATTGACCAGAGGGCCGGGGGCTATTCGGTCACAATCTCGGGCAACACAAAAACTTGACCCGGATAGATCAGATCGGGGTTGCGGATGCGGTCGCGGTTTGCCTCGAACACCTGCACATACAGGACGCCATCGCCGTAGCGTTCGCGCGCAATCGCCCACAAAGTCGCGCCCGGCTGCACGGTTTTCACCGCCACGGTAAAATCCGCAGCGGCAGTCTGATCTTCCATCACCTGCGCCACGGTTGCGCGTTCTTCGCGCAGGAACGGCGTTTCAATCCGCGACACGACCTGACCTGCCGCGTCAATCTGATCGACCCGCATCGTGTAAACACCGGTGGGCACATCTGGCAGGCCGCTGGTCCATTGGCCCGACGCATCAACCGGCACTTCAATGACCACCCGGTTGTCGACATAGACCCGTACGACACCACCGCCAGTGGCCCGGCCTGACAATTGCACCTCGCCCGCCGCATCATAGGCGATGGCGTCCAGTGCGACGGTCGCCAGCACCTCGGGCGTCGCACCAGGCGCAAGGGCGGGCTGCAAAATGCGCACCCCGCTGGCATCGGCCAGCAGGACCGGGGCCACAGCGGGGGCATCCGGGACGGGCGTTTGCAGGGCCGTGACGCTGTCTGAAATGGCTGGCGGCTGTTCGGGAAGCACAGTCGGCGTCGGTGTGGGATTGGCCAAGGCGGTGGTTTCATCGGTCGCCTCGGGTACTGATATGCCGGGGCCCGGGGGTGCGGCGGGCGCAATCACCGTTTCGGCGATAACATCCAAGGTCGCCGCCTCGACGATAATAACAGGCGTGGTTTCCGGTTGAGGGGCGGCAGCTGGCAGGGACACCTCGGGCACGCTAACCAACATGTCGCTATCCGGGGCGGTGACTGGCGTGGTTTCCGCCACAGGATTTTCCGGGGATGACACAAACTCTGCCGGTAACGGCGGTTCAGAAATTACGGCGGCCACGATTTCAGGTGATGGAATAACCGTGGGCGCTATAATCACCGTCGCCTCAGACGGTGTGGCGGCCCCGGCCGGATCGGCGACCAGCGACAAAACGCGCGGCTGATCCGACGCTGGCAGGGCGACAAAGGCCACAAACCGGCCCGATGTATCGGCCACGGCCTCGACCAAAATCTGCGCGCCCAACAGGACCGCAACCGCCACGCCGGGCTGGGCCTGACCTGCAATAATCCCCGATCCATCAGGTTCGATCCGGACCAGATCAATCACCGGGGCGGCAACAGGGGCGGGTTCCGGGGTTGGCATGGGCGCAATTTCAATCACAACGTCGGGCTGCGGCTGGGCGATTTCCGGGACCGGGTCCGGCGCGACGGCGACTTCGGTCACGGGGGTCACAGAGGACACCGGCGCATCACGTGATACCAGCGGTTGCAGCACCACTGCCACGCCAATGATGACCAGCGCGGCCGCTGCACCCAACGCAATCTGCACCCCGTTTGATCCCGCCACTGCCGCCCCCCAACAGTCAACTCAAGCCTGAATTCCAGCATCTGTCCGATCAGGTTGAGCCAGCATAGCAACGCCGCTATGAGGGGTCAAAACCTGTTATGCTGCAAACCCAAATCATTCACCAAAGGCGGCACACATGTCCCAGTCCCCCAAATCCGTCTGCGTGTTTTGCGGGGCGCGCTGCGGAGTGCTGCCGGATTACGCCCAGGCCGCCCGTGACACCGGGGCGATGCTGGCGCGCAATCACTGGCGGCTGGTCTATGGGGCCGGGGATATCGGGCTGATGGGGCTGGTGGCACAGGCCACCCAGGCCGCAGGGGGCAAGACCTTTGGGGTCATCCCGACCCATCTGCTGGGGATGGAGGCGGGCAAGCGCGATCTGGATACATTCGTGATCACCGAAACCATGCATGAACGTAAAAAGGTCATGTTCATGAATGCCGATGCGATTGTCATGCTGCCCGGTGGGGCGGGATCGTTGGATGAATTTTTTGAAGTGTTGACCTGGGCACAACTCGGCCTGCATGCCAAGCCGATTATCCTGTTGAATACGCTGGGTTATTGGGACCCGCTGTTGGCGCTGTTGCGCCATGTGGTGGATCAGGGGTTTGCGGATGCGTCGATGCTGGCTTTGATCACGGTGGTACTTCAACAGCCTGACCTGCAAGGCGCGTTGCACATGGCATTGCGCTGATGCAGATCAGCCTGCAAAGGGGTCGCCCTGCCCGACGGCAGGGCATGTCCTCACATCCGGCTGGCGACGTTTTCCCAGTTCACCAGATTATCCAGAAAGTTGGTCATATAGGCCGGGCGCTTGTTCCGGAAATCGATGTAGTAGGAATGTTCCCACACATCGCAGCCCAACAGGGCGGTTTGACCGTAACACAGCGGGTTCACCCCGTTTTCAGTTTTGGTGATTTGCAGCGACCCATCGGCCAGCTTGACCAGCCACGCCCAGCCTGCACCAAACTGACCGGCACCGGCCGCACCAAAGGCGGTTTTGAAATCGGCCACTGATCCAAACGTGTCGATCAAGGCGGTTTCCACTTCGGACGGCATCGCCGACCCACCCGGGCCCATCATCTCCCAAAACTGGTTATGGTTCCACAACTGGCTGATATTGTTGAAGATCCCAGATTGGGCGACAGCCGTTGCACTGTAGGTGCCGGTGATGATCTCTTCCATCGACTTGGCTTCCCATTCGGTCCCGGCAATCAGTTTATTGCCGTTATCGACATAGGCTTTGTGGTGGATGTCGTGGTGAAATTCGAGCGTTTCGCGGGACATGCCTTTGGCGGCCAGCGCATCGTGGGCATAGGGCAGGTCGGGAAGGGTGAAAGCCATGGCTTACCTCGTGTGAATCAGGGTTAATGGGACTGCGCCCTAAGAAGGCTTTCAACGTGCCAAGGTCAATGCCAGTTCCCCGACTTTGGCGATAATCGGCTAAACCCAGGTCACCTTTTCGCGGAATTCACTGCGTAAGGGAAAGTTATGCGCATGCCGGTCCAGCAAAACCTTGGCCTCTTTGCGCATCCGCATCGGGCGGCACAGCATAATCATCCGCTCCAGCGCATCGGGGCGGTTCGGATCAATCTGCACGGCCTTGTCCAGTGCACCATACGACATATCCAGCCGTTCCAGCCTGCGGGCGGCGGTGGCCTCGGTCATCAACACCTCGACATCGGTATCGGCAAGATCGCGGTGTTGTGCGACCAGATCGACAAGTTCCTGAAAATTCGACAGCTTCAGCATCATCCGCACGGATGATTGCAGCGCTTCTTTGGACATCGACGCCTCGGGCGCGGGCAATGTGCCATCTGCGCCCACAACATAATGGGTCAGCACGTTGGACATGATCCGGTTGATCACATCCTGGCTGACATGCCGGTAATCGCCGCGCGACCAGGCTACCGTCGGGTTGCTGAGCGTCACAAATTCGTAGGATGGAAAGTAATCGACGCCGGTCTTGTCCAGCAGGAATTCATCCAAGGCGGCCCGCTGCACTGATTTGGAATAGGCATTGGCCAACAAAACATCCATATCGCGGAATGTCGCCAGCAACGGCACCGGCGACACTGTCACCAGCATTTTCAACGGCTTGGTGCGGTGCTTGATCAGCAGCGCATGCAGCGCCTCCAGCCCTTGCATGATATCGCCATACGACAGCACCCGGAATTCAAAGCGCTCTGGTTCGGCCTTGATCAGTTGGGTCGGCGGGATGACGTTCAGATACAGGTCCAGCTTGCGGTCAAACCATGTTTCAACATAGCCCAACGTCAGAATGATCACATCGGCCTGCGCCACTGCGGCCATCGCATCCAGATAGCGGTGGCGAAAGGCAAGGATCGTTTCCATGGGGAAATCCAGCCGGGCCATGCCCAGTTGCGGATCAACATAGCGGTCCTGCCCGGTTTCATAGATGATATCAGCGCCGGGGAACGTGTCGCGTTCCAGTGCCCATTTGATCTCGTTCAACACCGAATGGATCGAATATTTGTTAAAGAAATTCGCGCCATCCTCGATACTGGCGCCAATTTCGCCCAGATCAAATTCGCGGCTCAGCACCCGGATACCCGCCCCCTCAAGCGCCTTTTCGACATTGCGGGCAAAGCAGGATCCAATGGCGAAAATCGTATCCGT
Organism: Rhodobacterales bacterium; assembly: GCA_031422295.1. Lineage (GTDB taxonomy): Bacteria > Pseudomonadota > Alphaproteobacteria > Rhodobacterales > Rhodobacteraceae > JANOMH01. The sequence continues at coordinate 37,322 of JANOQM010000095.1, forward strand.
CGGGTCAATCTGAAAGCTGGGGGTCACGGTGGGCGACGCCAGCGGATACAGCCGTGCGCCATCGCGTTCAGGTGACGGATAGCGGCGCAGATCGTTTTTGCGCGCACGGGTCATCGCAGCATCCGCACTGAGGCGTTCGATATTTCGGACCTTGGACATGTGGGCCTGCTTTCTTATCCCCATGTGCCTGCTTTACACCGGGTCTCGGGCTTGGTCTGACCCCAAGCCTAAGGCCAAGCCCTGTTGCATTCAATAGCGACCGCGCCTGCAAAATACGCATGGCCTGCACTTGTGTTTTACAAGTGCCGTTTTGCTGCATAGAGCTTTCGACAAGATAAACATTGCAGCAGGCAAGCGACACCATGGCACATGATTATGCGTTCAACGCCCCCGACCTGACCAGCCCGATCAGCACGCATATCACCGAACTGTATGGCGCCATCGTGATCCCGCCTGCAAAGGGGCTGGGCAATCAGTCGGTACAGAAATCCGGCGTGTTGACGGCAGAGGGTCAGATTGTGGAAAACGCGGTCACCTGGCGTGGGCCCAACCCTGTGACTATCCGGCCAGTGATGCCGCCCGCCGACCAGATCACCGACCTGCCCGGCACCTACATGTTTCTGGGGCCACTTTTTGGCCATTTCGGGCATTTTCTGGTGGAAAGCATCTGCCGGATCTGGGCCTTTGACGGGTTGCGCGACAAGATCGACGGCGTCATCACCGTGCCGAAATTCCAGAACCGGCCCGAGCATGTGGCCAAAGTATATGGGCCGTTTCTGGATGCGCTCGGCGTCACGGCCCCGCTGCTAAACCTTGAAGATGCCACCCGGGTTGAACATTTATACGTGCCGCGCCAAGGGTTTGGCATGTTTCAGATGATCGAAGGCGCGCCGGAATACCGCGACTTTGTCCGCGCCCATGCAGGCCGGGCGATTGTGCCGCAAGGTGACAAAAAGATTTATATCTCGCGCTCTGCCCTGCCCCCGATCCGCGGATCAGTGATTGGCGAGACGATCCTTGAGGGGCTGTTGGCGGACGAAGGTTACACCGTCTATCATCCGCAAAAATTCAACCACAGCCAGCAGATTGCCGCTTACAAAGCCGCCACGCATATCATTGGGGTCGATTGTTCGCCGCTGCATTTACTGGCCCTCGTTGGCAACAAAGACCAACAGACCGGCATTATCGCCCGCCGCGATGGCAACCTGGATCAGATTTTTGCCCGCCAGATTGGTGCGTTTCAGGGGGCCAAGGCCACGCCGCTGAACTACCTGCGCCGCAACTGGATCGAAGATCACGCCAACCGGCCCAGCCGGACAAGTTGGGGCGAGGTTAGTTTCAACGGGCTATGGCACGGGCTGCGCGACGCGGGACTGATCAGCGGCACGGTGCCGTGGCCTGACCTGACGCCAGACCAAATTGCCGCCGAAACCGACCGGATCAGTGCGGCTGTGGGCACCAAATTCAAGCCCTATCTGGGGCCGGCAGGCACCGCCCCCGTGACCGATGATTAAAAGAAATCAACCGGTCCATCCAGCGCCGATTGCGCCAGCAGCGCGAATGTATAATCCGCGACCGACCGAAAACAGATCACGCTGAACTGCCCATCCGCATCCAACCAGAACGCCGCCGCAACCTGCCCCAGCCGCGAGCGGCGAAACTGACCGGGGCCAAAGCTGGCAGGATGCAGATCGGCGGGGGCCAGTTTGGCGAATACCTCGCGGGCATCTGGGCCAGTGACCCCGATCAAGGCCCGCGCATCAGACACGTCAGCCGCCAGATGATGGGTGCCATTCAGGGCCGCCGCGATCCGGGCCAATGCCTCTGATACCGCGTCATGGGGCACCATGATCAGGACCTCGTCGGGCGACATCCAGGCCAGCGCCTTGTCCCCCGCCTGTTCAATCCGGCCCATGCCGGGCATCGCGGCCCCGGTCAGGTCCACGCAAATCCCTGCCATTGCGGCCATTTCGCCGCGCAACGTGATCATCCCGCGCAGACCCAGATCACGCACCCCATGCTGGGCCGTGGCCCTGTGCAAGGCAGACACCGGCCTATCCATCCTGCTTGTCCCCCGCCTTGTCATAAAACACCTGATCGACGATCTTGGCCTTTAGCATCGAACCGTCAAGTTTAGCAAATTCAATGACTTCGCCCATCCGGTTCGGACCATGCAACACCAAGCCCATGGCTATCCCCCGCCCTAAAGTCGGGGAATAATAGGTGGATGTCACGCGGCCGATGGTGTTTTTCTGTCCATTGGCATTGCGCCCCTCGCCCACCGCATAGGCGCCGTCGGGGATGACCGACCCGTCCAGCGTTTCCAGCCCCACCAGTTTCCAGCGGTTCGGGTCGGCCATATGTGGGCGTTCCTGCGCGCGCTTGCCCAGATAATCATCTTTCTTCTTGGATATCGCCCAGCCCAAATTCAGGTCCTGCGGAATGACCGTCCCATCGGTTTCATCGCCGATCATGATGAACCCCTTTTCAGCCCGAAGAATATGCAGCGCCTCGGTGCCGTAGGGCATGGCACCAAACTCCGCGCCCTGATCCAGCAACATATCCCAAAAGGCGCGGCCCTGCGATGCAGGCACGGCGATTTCATAGCTAAGCTCACCCGAAAAGCTGATCCGGTAAACGCGGGCATTGAACCCGCCCAGCGTTCCATCGGCCCAATGCATGAACGGCAAGGTGTCCTTGGACACATCCATGCCGCCCAGCTTTTCCAACAGCCTGCGGGCATTGGGGCCAACCACGGCGACCTGTGCGAACTGTTCGGTGACATTGGCCACATAAACCTGCCAATCCCACCATTCGCATTGCAGCCAATCCTCCATATGCGCATGGATACGGTCCGCGCCGCCAGTTGTGGTGTGACAAAGCCAGACATCATCGCTGATCCGGGCCACCACGCCATCATCGGTCAGAAAGCCGTTTTCGGTACACATCAGGCCATAGCGGCACTTGCCCACCGGCAATGAACTCATCACGCCGGTATAGAGCATATCCAAGAACCGGCCCGCATCCGGGCCTTTGACAATCAGCTTGCCCAGCGTCGATGCATCAAGCAATCCAAGGGCTTGGCGGGTGTTGTTAACCTCGCGGGTGACCGCATCATGCATCGCCTCACCGGGGCGGACAAAGGCATAGGGGCGGCGCCATTGGCCTACGGGTTCAAATTCAGCGCCGTTACCTTCATGCCAGCCATGCAACGGGGTTTTGCGCACCGGCTGGAACAGATCATCACGCGCCGACCCGCCAATCGCACCCATGGATATCGGCGTGTAGGGCGGGCGGAAAGTTGTGGTGCCGACCTGTGGGATGGTGACCGAAAGTGCATTAGAAAGCACCGCCAGGCCGTTGATATTGCTCAGCTTACCCTGATCTGTTGCCATGCCCAGCGTGGTGTAGCGTTTGGCATGTTCGACGCTTTCGTAACCCTCCTGAGCGGCCAGTTGCACGTCCGACACTTTCACATCATTCTGATAATCCAGCCACATCTTGGACCGCAATTTGTAGCTTGCGCCCTGCGGCATCAGCCAGACGGGCTGTAGCGGGGCTTCGTCGGCATCCTCGCCAGTCAAGCCTGCGGCGGCCATGATCACGGATGTGCGCAAATCGCCGTTGGCGGCACCTACGGCCGTCACAAACCCGGCGCCATCGGCACCCAAAGGCGGGCGGGCGGGGTCAGGGCGGAACATCGCCTGCGCATCGTCCCATACCAGTTTTCCTCCGCAATGTGACCACAGATGCACGACCGGCGACCAACCGCCGGACATGGCAATAGCGTCGCAGGCAATCTCCTCCAGCACAGCACCTTCACCGGCCTGCGCACAGATCGCAACACCAGTTACCCGCTTGCCGCCCTTGACCTTGGCAATGCCGGTTCCGGTCATAACCCTGATCCCTAGGTCACGCGCGGCGCGGATCAGCGGGCCATCCGGTGCAGGCCGGGCATCCAGTATCGCGGGCACCACAAGCCCCGCGCCACGCAAAGCAATCGCGGTGCGATACGCGTCATCAATATTGGTCACAATCACCGTGCGGTCCCCGGCGCTGACGCCAAAGTTAACCACATAATCGCGCAACGCGCTGGCCAGCATAACGCCCGGAATATCATTGCCCGCAAAAGACAAAGGCCGCTCAATCGCGCCCGTGGCGGTGATCACATGCCCGGCCCTGATCCGCCATAGCCGGTGGCGCGGGCCATCCGCTTGGGGGGTGGCATCGGTCAGTCGTTCATAGGCCAGTACATAGCCATGGTCGTAAACTCCGGCCCCCATGCAGCACAGACGCAGCGATACGTTCGTCATAGATTCAAGCGCTTGCAGGGTGGTATTAATCCAGTCCTGCGCTGGAATACCCTCGATTACAGGGGCATCCACCGCCGCGCGGCCACCCCAATCGGCAGTCTGTTCGACCAGCAAAACCCGTTTCCCAGCCCGACCCGCGCGCAAAGCTGCCGCCAGCCCGGCAATCCCGCCACCGATCACCAGCACATCAACTTGGGCGTGGAAATGCTCGTACCCATCGGCATCGCGGTCTTTCGGGGCCTTGCCCAAACCGGCAGACTGGCGGATGAACGGCTCGTAGATATGTTTCCAGAAACTGCGCGGGTGGATGAACATCTTGTAGTAAAATCCCGCAGGCAGGAACCGCGACAGGCGGGAATTGATTGCGCCCACATCAAATTCCAGACTGGGCCAATGGTTTTGCGATTGCGCCTGCAACCCGTCAAACAGCTCGGTCGTGGTCGCCCGCTGGTTCGGTTCAAACCGCGCGCCCGCCCCCAGATTGACCAGCCCATTGGGCTCTTCTGCCCCCGCCGCCACGATACCCCGAGGCCGGTGGTATTTGAACGACCGGCCCACCAGCATCTGGTCATTGGCGAGCAGCGCCGAGGCCAGCGTATCGCCTTGCACCCCGCGCAAATGCTTGCCGTTAAAGCTGAATTTCAGCGGTTTGGACCGGTCCAGCAGCCGCCCGCCTGTGGCCAGACGTGTGCTCATGAGAAACTCCCCCAACTCCAGCCGGGTCGTTTGGCGCTGATCGCATTCTTTATCGCTTGCGGCGGCTCTTTGGATTGCGCCGGATAGGTCCCGAACACCTCCAAAGTCGCCGTACAGCGGGCCGCCAGAAACCATTTGCCGCAGCCATAGGCATGCCGCCAGCGTTCGAAATGCACGCCCTTTGGATTTTGGCGCATGAACAGATAGCCCTCGAAATCGGCGTCACTGTCGCCGGGGCCGAACCGTTTCAGATGCGCCTCGCCCCCCGGCGCCAGTTCGGTTTCATCGGCGGCGATGTTGCAATAGGGGCAGGTCAGGGTCAGCATAGGCGCACCTTTGCGGCGGGAACGGGAGGGGCGGCAAACAGCGAAATGGCGGCCGTCAGGGGACGGCCGCCATCAGAAAACACGCGGGGTAAGGTCAGATTATTCGTCGGCCGGGGGCACGACCGGATCAGTGGCCGGGTCAGCCGCAGGTTCGGTAACCGGGTCAGCCATGGGTTCGACAACCGGGTCGGCTGCGGGGTCCACGACCGGATCGGCTGCGGGCACGACCACAGGATCGGCTGGGGCTGGGTCGGCGGCAGGCGTTTCGATGGTGACTGAATTATCGTCGCCGGTTGTGGCGGCCATATCGCTGTCGTTGTCGGACATAAGCCAGAATACGACGATAACGGCCACAACCAAGCCGCCGACGATGAAATACAGCGGATTGGTCTTTTCCGGACCGGGCGGCGGCGGTGGGTTGATACGTGAATCGGACATGGGAAAGCCTTCCTTGCTATGTCAGGTGACACAGCAACGCGACGGGCCTCCGATTGGTTCCCAGCGGCCCCCATCAGTGCAGACCGATGCGCCCGAAACCGCCCAGCGTGCCGGATGCCACTCAATGCGCCACCCCTGCTGCCACCGACTCATCAATAAACCGCCCCGCCCGGAAGCGGTCCATGCTGAATGCCTCGGCCAAGGCCCCCGGCTCGCCTTTGGCCATCAGTTCGGCCATGGCCCAGCCTGAGCCGGGGATCGCCTTGAACCCGCCGGTGCCCCAGCCGCAATTGATAAAGCATCCGCCCAACGGGGTTTTCGAAATAATCGGCGACCGATCCCCGGTCATATCGACAATTCCGCCCCATTGGCGCAACATTTTCAGCCGGGAAATCATCGGGAATGTCTCTATCAGCGCCCGCACGGTTTCTTCGATATGGTGAAACGATCCGCGCTGGGTGAAATTGTTATAGCCGTCGGTGCCGCCGCCGATCACCATTTCGCCCTTGTCGGATTGCGACATATAGCCGTGCACGGTGTTGGCCATCACCACGACATCCATGCAGGGCTTGATCGGTTCCGACACCAATGCCTGCAAGCATAACGACTCAACCGGCAACCGGAACCCCGCCATCCGCGCCAGTTCGCCCGAATGCCCCGCCACGACGATCCCCAGCTTGTCACAGGCAATGTCGCCCTTGGTGGTCGAGACGCCAGTGACGCGCCCATCAGCCTGCGACACGCCGGTCACTTCACATTGCTGAATGATGTGCATCCCCATGTCGGAACAGGCCCGCGCGTAACCCCAGGCCACTGCATCATGCCGCGCGGTGCCGCCGCGTGGCTGCCAGAGTGCGCCCAGCACCGGATAGCGTGGCCCGGCGATGTGGATGATCGGACACAATTCCTTGACCTTTTCGGGGCCGATGAACTGCGTCTCGACGCCTTGCAGCATGTTGGCATGCGCGGTGCGCTGATAGCCCCGAATCTCGTGCTGGGTTTGGGCCAGCATCATCACGCCCCGGGGGCTGAACATCACATTATAGTTCAGGTCCTGCGACAGGGTTTCATACAGCGACCGGGATTTTTCATAGATCGCGGCGGATGGGTCCTGCAAATAATTCGACCGGATGATTGTCGTATTCCGCCCGGTATTGCCGCCACCCAGCCAGCCCTTTTCGATAATCGCCACATTGGTGATGCCAAAATTGCGGCCCAAGTAATACGCGGTGGCCAGCCCGTGCCCGCCTGCCCCGACAATGACCACATCATACCGGGCGCGGGGTGCGGGTGATGCCCAGGCCCGGTCCCAGCCCAGATGATTGCGCAGGGATTCGCGGGCGATGGCAAATGCCGAATAGCGTTTCATCAGTCGAATCCCTGATCGGTCTGCGGGGCAATGGTTTCAGCGCTTGTAACTGGACCGATCACATGTTGCAAAGGCGGCCGACAGCGGCACAAATCCGTGTGATTACGACATGGCGCGAATGGGTCGCAGGAGGCGCGGGCAACGGCCCCCTTTCGCTTGGATCCGGGGCGGCATAGACAGTCTGAACCCAGTGGAAAGTCGCCCCTGCCATGCTGTTTTGGATCATTGCCAGCCTGATTGCGGCCCTTGTCGTGGGCAGTCTGCTGTACCCGTTGTGGCGGCCCGCTGGCGTCAGCCCGTCCGAGGCCCGCGATATCGGCGTCTACCGCGACCAATTGGCCGAAATTGACCGCGATCTTGCGCGTGGCCTGCTGGACCCCGCCGAAGCAGAGCGGACCCGGACCGAAGTGTCGCGCCGGTTGCTTTTGGCCGACAAAGCCGGAACTGCAACGGCGGGCCCGGCCCCGCAACTGGCCAACCGGGTTCTGACTGGCACGCTGTTGGCCGGGATGCTGGCAGGATCACTCGGCCTGTATAACTGGTTGGGCGCACCGGGATATCCTGATATCTCACAAGCGTCGCGGATTGCCGCAGGCGATGCCCTGCGACAGACCCGGATGTCGCAGGCCGAGGCCGAGGCCTTGGTGCCGGCAACACCTGCCGACATCCCCGCCGCCGATCTGGAATTGATCGAACGCCTACGCGCCGCCGTGCAGACCCATCCCGAACAGCTGCAAGGCTGGGTCTTTCTGGCCGATTTTGAGGCGCGGGCCGGCAATTACCCCGCCGCTGCGCGGGCGCAGGAAAAGGTCATTTCGTTACAGCCCGAGGCTGCCGTGGCCGCAGATTATGAATTGCTGATCGACCTGCAGGTGGCTGCCGCAGGTGGTTTCGTTTCGCCCGAGGTTGAAACAACCCTGCGCCAGGTTCTGGCGACGGACCCCGAGAATACTGTCGCCCGCTACTACACTGGCCTGCTGTATGCGCAGACCGACCGCCCCGATATTGCATTCCGGCTGTGGCGCGATGTGCTGAACAGCGGTGCAGGGGACAGCCTGCATGTGCAACTGACCCGGATGCAGATCGAAGACATGGCATTCCGGGCAGGTGCGGATTACGTCCTGCCGCCGGAAAACGGCCCGTCGCTGGCGGATATCGAAGCCGCGCAGGACATGGACCCCGCCGACCGCCAGGTGATGATCGAGGGCATGGTGGACGGGCTGTCGGATGAGCTGGCAACCCAAGGCGGGCCGCCTGATAAATGGGCGCAACTGATCGCCTCGCTCGGGGTATTGGGCGACACCGATCAGGCCCGGCTGATCTGGTCCGAAGCACAGGATGTGTTTGCCGGTGATCCCGACGCCTTGGCCGTTCTGCTGGCCGCAGCGCAATCGGCGGGTGTGGCGGAATGATCTGCAACAGCCCCGCCGAATTTGCCGCCGCCTTGCCAGCAGGACGGGCGATTGCCGGGCTTGATCTGGGAACGGTGACTATTGGTGTGGCGGTTTCCGATGGATTCAGGTCCGTCGCAAGCCCGCTGGAAACCGTGAAACGCACCAAATTTAGCGCCGATGCCGACCGGTTGTTGGCGATTGCCGCCGGGCGCAATCTGGCCGGGTTTGTCCTGGGCCTGCCGCTGAACATGGACGGCACCGAAGGGCCGCGCTGCCAATCCACCCGCGCATTCGCCCGCAATCTGGAACGGCTGACGCCGCTGCCCATCGCGTTCTGGGATGAACGACTGTCCACTGTTGCCGCCGAACGGGCGCTACTTGAGGCGGATACGTCACGAAAACGTCGCGCCGAGGTCATTGATCACGTCGCCGCGGGGTATATCCTACAAGGCATGCTGAACCGGCTGACCTATATGAAAGCACAATTGTGACCAAACCTGAAGGCACAGACGAGATATGGGCGCGGGCCGAGATCGAAAGCCCCTGCATCAAAATCTGTGTCATTCATCCGGCGGAACGGATCTGCACCGGGTGTTTGCGGTCGATTGATGAAATATCGATATGGTCGCGACTGACGGCCGAGGAACGCCGCGCGGTGATGGCAGCCCTGCCCGCCCGGGCGGAACGGTTCACCAAACGGCGCGGGGGACGGGCCGGGCGTGTCGCCCCGTAGAGTGGGTGCAACCCACGCATCGCGTTAATCGTCGGTCAACCAATCCGCCGGATCATCCAATACAGGCCGGAAATAGGCCACCATCCGCCCCTCGGGCGGGGCCGCTGCCCCGGCCTGCCACGGGGCCACGCCATGGATGGCCAGCCGATGCACAAGTACAGCCTGCCCCGGCCCCGGCGTCACCACCCGGCGCGGGCAGGTCGCAAACACTTGCGCCCTGACTGCCTGATAGATGTCGGTCACATCGACGTCGGCCCACCTGGGCGGTGCAACACCCTGATAGGCTTGGGTAAAAGCCGCGCGGATCAGGTGATGACTGCCCTCCCAAACCACCAGCGGGCTGGCACCGGAGCCTACGGCATTCAGCCCGATACCCAGCACAAAGCCATGCAGTTCGCGCAGAAACCTGCGTTTGTCCGCCCCTTCGGCCAATAGCCCGTCCAGATGGGCGGCATCCCGGTTAAGCCGGAACCGATGCGCCGCGTCAGTATCGGTTGCATCCCGCCCCGGATAGCCGGGATAGACGATCGACAATTGGGCGGCGTGCCATTTTGCCGGTGCGGACACCAGCCTTCGCCAATTCCCAGCCAAAGCGACCCCGCCGATGGACCCGTCCGGACCATTGGGCAGCGCATCCACGCCAACAAACCACGTCTTGCCATGCCGCAACCAGCGGGCCTGTTGCACCGCATCGGCCGCGATCTGCAAGGCCACAGGATGTGCGGCGGCGGCCCAGTCGGCCACCGCCCGGTCATAGGGCAACACGGTAAAACCATCGCGGGTCAGGTCGCCTACCACCCCAGTGCCTTGCGCAGCATGTTCAGCGCCACAATGATCAGGAATACCCCGAACACCCGCTTTAACGGCTTGGGGTCCATCCAATGCGCCAACCGGACGCCATAGGGGGCAGTGATCAGGGTCATGGCGATAACCAGCCCAAAAGCGGGCAGATTGACAGCACCGATGGTCAGCGGCGGCGTTACTTCGGGCGGCAGCCGGAACAGCAGGAATCCGGTAGCCGAAGGCACCGCAATCGCCACGCCAAAGGCTGCTGCTGTGGCCACGGCCCGGTGGATTGGTACGCCAAACAAGGTCAGCACCGGCACCCCGAATGTGCCCCCGCCAATCCCCATTAGAACCGACAGACCGCCCAGAACCGGCGACAGGATCAGCTTAGGCAATCCCTGCGGCATCTTGTCCGCCAGCCGCCAGTGATCGCGTCCAAAGGTCATATACAGCCCTATCGCCGTCGAAAACCCGCCAAAGATCAACACCAGCGCCGTGGTTTTCAGATAAGACGCCACGGTAACGCCAACGATTGCCCCCACGATAATCCCCGGCGCCCAGCCGCGCAGAATATCCCAATCGACAGCGCCCTTGCGATGATGCGACAGCGCTGACCGGGACGAGGTCACAATGATCGTGGCCAGCGAGGTGCCCAGACAGATCTGCATCAGCTGCGGGCTGTCATAACCCAGTGCGGCAAAAGTGAAGTAGAACGCCGGGACCAGCACGATCCCGCCGCCAACCCCCAAGAGCCCGGCCAACACTCCGGCAAACGCCCCGATGACCAGCAGCAGGGCGGCCATCTGGATCAATAGACTGGTGTCGGGCATCATCACCTCGGGCAGGTTGCAGGGCCAAGTCGTGACCGGAAACCGGCAGGGCCGCAAGGGCTTCAGGCGGCCTGAACGGCGCGTGTCACTTCGGCCATGGCGCGCAGCAACAGGTCCGGCCCGGCACCGTCCAGATGCGCCCCCTCGGACAGTACCCGCCGCCAGCCACGCGCGCCCGGACGGCCTGCAAACAGCCCCAACATGTGGCGCGTGACCTGATGCATGCGCCCCCCGCCCGCCAGATGAGTGGCAATATAGGGCAGCATCATTTCCACGACCTGTTCGGCACTGCGCCCCGGCCCCGCGTCGAAAACCAACGCATCCGCCTGCCCCAGAATATCATAGGGCTGGTGATAGGCCGCGCGCCCGATCATCACCCCGTCCAGGCCCGCGTCCAAAAACCCAAGCGCCTGATCCAGCGAGGTAATCCCGCCGTTCACTGAAATATCCAGATGCGGAAAATCGCGCTTCATCTGCATGACCAGCGGGTAATCCAATGGCGGAATATCGCGATTCTCCTTGGGCGAAAGCCCCTGCAGCCACGCTTTGCGGGCATGAATGGCAAAGCGTTTGACCCCGGCCCGGCTGACCTGATCCAGAAAATCCGGCAGCACCTGTGCCGGGTCCTTATCGTCCACACCGATCCGGCATTTCACCGTCACCTCGACCGGGCTCGCGTCAATCATCGCGGCAACACAATCGGCGACCAGCGCCGGACGCTCCATCAACACCGCGCCAAAGCAGCCCGATTGCACACGGTCAGACGGACAGCCGCAGTTCAGATTGACCTCGACATAGCCATACCCCGCCGCAATCCGCGTGGCCTGCGCCAGTTCAGCCGGGTCCGACCCACCCAGTTGCACCGCCACCGGCTGTTCCGCCGGATCGAACCCCAAAAGCCGGTCACGCGGCCCGTGGATGATCGCCGGGGCCGTGACCATTTCGGTGTATAGCAACGAATGCCGCGACAGCAGCCGATGGACATAGCGGCAATGCCGGTCGGTCCAATCCATCATAGGGGCAATGGACAGTCTATGTGGTTGATATTCTGTCATTTTTTCTGTTATTCAAATTGTTAGCTCGTCTGATTGTTGGCCGTCCTTACGTCCCTTTTTCGTCACGCTCCGACTCAGCATTGCACACGAAATGCCAACTATCGCAAAGCGTCCTTCCGGTTCATGGCGCACGCAGGTCCGTCGCAAAGGTCGCTATGCCAGCGAGACCGTCCTTCGGCATCATGATGCAGTCAGGTAGTTCCGTTTAGCCGAGCTTTCCGTTGACCGCAACGAAACGCCGATCAGCTCGCGGATCGGCCGATTGACCAAGTTCGGGGAGTTGGCTGGCACGGTTGCCCGAATTGCGAGGGATTGGAAACCAGGCTGCAGAAACCGAACATGGATGGAGTGTGAGAAACCGGCGCAGCTCAAATATCACAAAGCAAGAAAGTGCATTGACTGGCTGTCACGCCCTTTCTATAAACCAGTTAGGGCAAACCTGTCATACAGGTATGGGGATTAGGGTGGACAATCAGAGCTCGGCTGGATTGGTTAGCGACGCGATAGGTGCGATCTCGCGGCATATCCGTGACAATGATCTGATGCCGGGCGACCGGTTGCCGTCAGAAGCCAGCCTGTCGAAGGAACTGAATGTATCGCGGACCGTGGTACGCGAAGCGTTCCGGTCACTGGCGGCCATGCGGATTATTGATCTGGCAATGGGCAAGCGGGCTGCAGTGGCCGCAATCGACCCTGCCGCCATGTCGTTGATGATCGAACATGGGGTGCATACCGACCAGATCAATGTGCAGCAGATTTATGATGTGCGCCGCACCATTGAAACCCGGATCGTGACGCTGGCCGCGATCCGGCGCAGCGATACCGAGGCGACGGATTTGCTGGCGCTGGCCCAGGCGATGCAACACGCGGTTGACGACCCTGCCCGGCTGATGGAATTGGACCTGCGCTTTCATTTGCTGCTGGCACAGGCATCGCGCAACCCGGTGTTCACCCTGATTATCGGCGCGTTTCAGGGGATTACCCGGCAAACCTGGCCGATCGGCTGGAAAAGTCGGCCGACCCAAGCCTCGCGCGAGTTGATGCTGGCCACGCATATCGACATTGCCCGCGCCGTTGCGGCAAGCGATCCGCAACAGGCCGTGGCGTCTATGTCACTGCATTTCGACGAAAGTGTGCGGGCCTTGCTGACCGCCGGACTGTCGTAGGCCATGAAAATCACCGCGCTGGAAACCATTCGTATTGCCGAACGCCCTAACCTGATTTGGGTGCAGGTTCACACCGATCAGGGCCTGATCGGGCTGGGTGAGACGTTTTTCGGGGCAGGCACGGTCGAGGCGCATGTGCATGATTACATTGCCCCCCGGGTGATCGGGCGCGATCCGCTGGAAATTGACCGGCTGTCGGCTGATCTGGTCGGTTATCTGGGGCTGCGGTCCAGCGGGGCCGAGGTGCGCGGCAATTCGGCCTTTGATATTGCGCTGTGGGATATTTTTGGCAAGGCAGTGAACCAGCCCATCGCGCAGCTTTTGGGTGGCTTTACCCGGCGCGAGATACGCACTTACAATACTTGCGCGGGCAGTGATTACGTCAAGAAAACCTCGGGGCAAGTGACCTCTAACTATGGCTTGGGGCAGAAAAGTGATTTCGACGATCTGAACGGGTTTTTACACCGCGCCGATGAATTGGCCCATTCGCTGTTGGAAGACGGCATTACCGCGATGAAAATCTGGCCGTTTGACGGGGCTGCCGAACACTCGCGCGGGCACTACATATCGCCCCCTGATATCGACAAAGCACTGGAACCATTTGACAAAATCCGCCGCGCCGTCGGCAATAAAATGGACATCATGGTCGAGTTTCATGGGTTGTGGCAGTTGTTGCCCGCCATGCAGATCGCCCGCGCGCTGACGCCGTATCAGACATTCTGGCACGAAGACCCGATCAGGATGGACAGCCTGTCCAGCTTGAAACGTTATGCCGACGTGTCCACGGCGCCCATATCCGCCTCGGAAACACTCGGCTCGCGCTGGGGTTTTCGCGACCTGTTGGAAACCGGCGTGGCGGGTGTGGTGATGATGGATCTCAGCTGGTGTGGCGGCCTGTCCGAGGCCCGCAAAATTGCCTCGATGGCCGAGGCCTGGCATTTGCCCATTGCCCCGCATGATTGCACCGGGCCGGTGGTTTTGTGCGCCAGCACACACCTGTCACTGAACGCGCCCAACGCATTGGTGCAGGAAAGTGTCAGGGCATTTTACAACGGCTGGTACCGCGATCTGGTCACGGCCCTGCCAACGGTCACCAACGGGATGATCACGGTTCCGCCCGGACCGGGATTGGGGTTGGAATTGCACCCCGATCTGGACCGGGCCTTTACAACGTCGCGCAAAATGTCCGACGCAACGACGGTCTGACAAGGCCGCATATCGCTTCATGGGAGGAGCAAAAGATGAGAAACTTCAAAGGGCTGGCACTTGCAGCTTTGCTGACGACGGTGTCAACCGCCGCATTGGCACAAGACCCGCTGGATATCGCCTTTACCGTGCATTCCGGATCGTCCAACACGTTCTGGCAAGCGGTGCAAAAGGGCTATGAAGATGCCTGCGCCAAGCTTGGGGCCACCTGCCAGATGGTCTATGTGCAAACCGATGGATCGGTGCAGGAACAGGTCGCCAATATGGAGGCGGCATTGGCCCGTGGCCCCGATGCCTTGATTACTTCTATTGTCGATAACGCCGCTTTCGACGATGTGATCCAGCGTGCCCGCGATGCTGGCGTGATCGTCATCGCCGCGAACGTCGACGATCTGGAAGGGGCCGCTGGCAATGCCCGCCAAGCGTTCATCGGTCAGGGCTTTGTGCCCGCTGGTTATTCGCTGGGGCAGGCGCAATCGGCCAATTTCCCAGCAGAAGGGCCGATCCGCGTGCTGGTCGGCGTGTCCGCCCCCGGCCAGAACTGGTCGGAACAGCGTGCCTTGGGTGTGATGAACTTTATGGATGATTTCATCGCAGCCAACCCGGACCGCGATATCGCCTATGAGCGGATCGATTCAGGCACTGATCTTGCCGTGGTCAGCGACCGTATCGGTGCGTATCTGTCAGTGCATCCCGACACCACCGCCTATTTCGACACCGGATTCTGGCACGCCGGTGTGGCCCGGGTTCTGGCCGACCGGGGTGTAGCCCCCGGTGTGGTGCTGCTTGGCGGGTTCGATCTGGTGCCCGAAGTGCTGGAGCAGATGAAGGCGGGCTATGTGCAGGTGCAGGTCGACCAGCAGCCGTATATGCAGGGCTTCATGCCAGTGATGGAGATTTATCTGGCCAAAACCGTGGGCCTCGCGCCGTCAAATATTGACACCGGCCAGGGGATCGTGACCCCGGATATGGTGGATGCAATCATGGAATTGTCGGCGATGGGACTGCGTTAACCATCGTTGGCACCTACCCCCGGCGCACCTCCCCGCGCCGGGGGATTTTGCACAAAGGAACCCCCAGCGATGCGCCGATTATTGAAACTTGCTCTGCAAAAACCCGAGATGGCGGCGACCCTGCTTTTGGTCCTGCTGGTGATCTTTTTTCAAATCCGGTCCGACATGGTCTTTCTGACCTATGATAATTTGCGCGGCATGCTGGGCTTTCTGCCCGAAGTCGGCCTTGTCGCGGTCGGCGTCACCCTGCTGATGATCTGTGGCGAATTTGACTTGTCGGTCGGCTCGGTGTTCGCACTGATGCCGATGACCATGGCGGTGATGATGACCATGGGATGGGGGTTCTGGCCTGCGACCGGGCTGGGCCTGCTGGTCTGCGCCTTTGTCGGCTTTCTGAATGGCTGGATCACGATAAAATTCGCCATCCCGTCCTTCATTACCACGCTTGGCATGCTGTTCATGGCCCGCTCGATGACCGTGGTCATCTCGGGCGGCTTTCCGCCCCGGCTGAACATGGACAATATCCCGGAACATCTTTTCGTCAGTTATGTTGGCCCCGGCGATCTGTTCCGGGCGTCGTTTGTCTGGTTTGTGGTTATTTCGATCCTGATCAGCCTGCTGTTGTCAAAAACCAATTTCGGCAACTGGGTCCGTGCCACGGGCGGCTATCTGCCCGCAGCCGAGGCTTTGGGGATTCCGGCCAACAAGGTCAAGATCGCCTGCTTCATGATCTGCTCGGTTCTGTCCGGACTGGCCGGGCTGATGCAGGTGTTGCGGCTCGGCTCTCCGCTGCCCTCAATCGGCGAGGGGCTGGAACTGCAGGCCGTCGCGGCGGCGGTGATCGGCGGCACCGCATTAGCGGGCGGCATCGGGTCAATCATTGGCGGAATCATCGGTGCGGTCCTGATCCGGGTGATTGATAATGGCATGGTGATGAGCCAGGTTGACAGCAACTGGTTCAAATTCGCCGTGGGGGCGCTGACCATTCTGGCCGTCGTCGGCAATTCATGGCTGCGCAAACGTGGCCGCGCGATGAAGGTGGAGACAGAACGATGACCGCTGTGACCCCGATCATATCCGTCCGCAATCTGCACAAATGGTATTCCGGGGTGCATGCGCTGAAAGGCGTGTCGCTGGATGTGATGCCCGGTCAGGCATTGGGCCTGGTTGGCGACAATGGTGCCGGTAAATCGACCCTGATCAATATCCTGTCCGGCCTGCACCAGCAGGATGAGGGCGAGATTCTGGTCGAGGGTCAACCGACCGATATCCGCAACCCCAAGGATGCAATGCGGCTGGGGATCGAAACGATCTATCAATACAATTCCATGGTCCCGATCATGTCGATCTCGCGCAATATGTTCATCGGACGCGAGCCGCTGAAATGGGCGATTGGCGGCTTTGGTATTCTGGACGAACGCAAAATGCGGGCGGAATCTGTGGCGGCGATTGCCAATGTGGATTTGCATCTGCGGTCGCCTGATGCGCTGGTCGGCGAACTCTCGGGCGGTCAGCGGCAAGGCGTGGCGATTGCCCGCGCGATGCATTTCAAATCCAAGGTGATGATCCTGGACGAGCCGACCAATCATCTGTCGGTCAAGGAAACCGCCAAGGTAATCGGCTTTGTTCAGGGGTTAAAGGCCCAAGGAGTGACCAGCATTTTCATCAGTCACAATATGCAGCATGTGTTCGCCTGCTGTGACCGGGTGGTCGCGATGGCCTTGGGTAATGTAGTGCTGGACAAGCCGGTGTCCGAGACCTCGATCGACGAAGTACATACGGTGCTTTGAATGACCCAACTGGCCGGAAAACATGCGCTGATCACCGGCGGGCTGGGCTGTATCGGGCAGGCGATGGCGCAGGCGTTTGTCGCGGCGGGGGCGCGTGTCACGGTTCTGGACCGCCCCGGTCTTGACCTGCCTCGCCCCGACGGCCCCGGTTGGTTGGGCATTGATCTGAACGATCTGGCGGCAATTCAAGGGCAAGTGGCGGCGGCTGGTCCGTTCGATATTCTGGTGAACAATGCCGCCCTGATCATCAATCGTCCGTTTGAGGAGTTCAGTCTGGAGGACTACGAAGACCAGTTGCGGGTCAATTCATCGGCAGTGTTCGCGCTGGTCCGGGCCTGTGCGCCGGGGATGAAGGCCAAGGGCTGGGGGCGGGTGATCAACCTGACCTCGCTGGCGCTGAACGGCCAGTGGGACGGGTATGTGCCCTATCTGGCCTCAAAAGGCGCGGTTCTGGGTCTGACCAAATCGCTGGCGCGCGAATTGGGCGCACATGGCATCACCGTCAACGCGATTGCGCCGGGCGCGGTGGTATCTGACGCCGAAAACCGGGTGTTTGCCGAACGGCTGGAACATTACGCCGCCTGGGTGATCGAGCGACAATCGATCAAATCCCGGATTCAACCTGCCGATGTGGCCCATTTGGCAGTGTTTCTGGCATCCGACGCGGCACGGATGATTTCGGGCCAGAACATCGGCGTGGATGGCGGCTGGTAGATGGCGGCGCTTCACGCGGTTGATAACAATTATAAAGGTGCGACCATGGACATGACCCCGATCCCGGTGGATCAGCGCGACTACAGCCTGACTGGCCATGACGGACAGCGTGCCGTTGAAATTGGTCTGGCGTCGGCAGAGTGGTATCATTCGGATGTGCCGCGCAAGCTGATGAAAGAGTTGATGCAGCGCAGCGATGGCCCTGCCCTGCGCGACACCGCCCTGTGGTTTGCGCTGCTGGCAGGGACGGCGGCGGGCGGTATCTGGTTTTGGGGCAGTTGGGCCTGTGTCCCGTTCTTTTTCGTCTACGGCGTGCTGTATGGATCGTCCTGTGACAGCCGCTGGCACGAATGCGGCCATGGTACGGCGTTTCGCACCCAATGGATGAACGATGTCATCTATCAGATCGCCAGCTTTATGGTGATGCGTAACCCGGTCACTTGGCGGTGGAGCCATGCGCGCCACCATACCGACACCTACATCGTTGGCCGCGATGCCGAGATTGCCTGGATGCGGCCACCGAAACTGGTGCGGCTGGTATTGGCGTTCTTCGATGTGTTGGGCACGATTGAGTCGCTGAAAATCCTGGTCCGCAATGCAGCGGGCAATATGTCGGCGGACGAGAAAAATTTCATCCCGCCCGCCGATTGGCCGAAAGCGGTCTTTGCCGCGCGAGTCCATATGGCGATCTATGCGGCGGTGATCATTGCGGCCGTGGCGCTGGGGTCAGTCCTGCCGCTGATGCTGATCGGTCTGCCGCGGATTTATGGCAGCTGGCATATGGTGATGTGTGGGCATCTGCAACACGCGGGGCTGGCCGAGAATGTGCTGGATCACCGGCTGAACAGCCGCACGGTGTATATGAACCCGGTCAGCCGCTATCTGTATTGGAACATGAACTACCATATCGAACATCACATGTTCCCAATGGTGCCTTATCACGCCCTGCCCCGGTTGCATGCGCTGATCAAGGGGGATCTGCCGCCGCCCAATACCTCGATCTTTGACGCCTATGTCGAGGTTTACCGGTCGGTACGGCAGCAGCGCAGCAATCCCGCCCATTATTTCCGCAAAACCCTGCCAGCCACCGCCCGGCCCTATCGTGACGAGTTTCACAATCTGGACATTGGCCACGCGGCGGAATGACCCTAAAACCCCAAGGATCAAGATGACCGACTGGATTGATGTATGCGCGATCGAGGATATCGACCGCGAAGATGTGATGCGCTTTGACGCGGGCGGGCAGACCTATGCGATTTACCGCGCCACCGATGGCAGTTTTTACGCGACGGATGGGATGTGCACCCATGAAGGCGTGCATTTGTCAGAGGGGCTGGTGATGGATGACACCATCGAATGCCCCAAACACAACGGAAGGTTCAATTTTCGCACCGGCGCGGCCATCCGCACCCCCGCCTGTATCAACTTGCGCTGTCATGCGGTGCGGGTGACTGCGGGGCGTGTCGCGTTGGCGGTTGAATGAAGGAAAGCTGAATGACACGCAAAAAGCCCACCATCGCTGACTTGCGCGCACTGAAAGGCACACGGCAGTTGACCATGCTGCGGGTGATGACACTGGACGAGGCCGCAGCGGCGGAAACCGCAGGCATCGACATCGTGTCGGTGCCGCCTGAACTGGTCAGTCACCCGCAGTATCGCGATGTGGCCCCAAGCCTGTTCTCGATGACCGGCAAAACCCATCTGGAGGCTGGCACCCGCGATGATTTCCACCGCTTTGCCTGCACGATGATGCTGGCGGGGGCTGACGCGATTTATTGCAGCGGCGGCTTGGGCACGGTTCGGGCACTGGCGGATGAACATATTCCGGTTGTGGGCCATGTCGGCCTTGTGCCGTCACGCGCGACGTGGACGGGTGGCTTTCGCGCCGTGGCCAAAACCGCCGATGCGGCGATGGCGCTGCTGGCCGAGGTTCGGGCCTACGAGGCCGCCGGAGCCTTTGCGCTGGAGGTTGAAGTGGTGCCGGATGCTGTCGCCACGGCGATCAGCCAACGGGTCGGGATTTTACTCTGGTCGATGGGCGCCGGTGCGGGCTGCGATGCGCAGTATCTGTTTGCCGAAGACATCCTGGGGCAAAATCGGGGCCACATGCCGCGCCATTCCAAGGTTTACCGCGATTTTGCCGCCGAATATGACCGGCTGCAGGCCGAACGGATCGCCGCGTTCCGCGAATATGTGGCGGATGTCGGGGATGGAACCTATCCGCAAGACAGCCATCTGGTCAAAATGGCCGATGCCGAACTGGTACGGTTTCAAACGCTGCTTGCTGAAAGCTGAGCGCAGCGAACCCAGGACACGAACGGCATCGGCGTCGAAAGTAAATGACTGAAACCAAATGTGCCCGATCAACCCGACCAACCCGACCAACATTTCCCGCGCCAGACGTTTTCCGACTGTACAGTCCCTACGACCGCCAGTTGGTTAGCCGGAATGGATAACGCGGCCATATTGCCCGGGTTGCTTAAACAGGCTCCCGATGACCAATGAGTCTGCCGACAACACAGATAGCCCTGCGCGGGCCCCGTCGCTCAGATCACCAGCACCGGCGCGCCCAATGCCGCCATGATCGGGGTTACGCCCAGACCCGGCGCATCCGACGCCCGCATCGTGCCGTTGATCCGCTTGGGCGCGCCGGTCGCGATATCCTTGGTGCCGTAGGAATTGAAATCGGTGGCGGAAAAGCTGAATTCCGCAGGCGTCGATTGTGCCAGATGGGCAATCGTCGCGGTGACAATATCGCCGCCCCAGGTGTCCTCGATGGTCATCGGAATCCCTGCCTCGATGCACAGATCACGCATCAGCCGCGCCTTGGTCAACCCGCCCACTTTGGAGATTTTCAGGTTGATCACATCCATCGCGCCCTCGGCAATGCCGCGTGTCAGACTGTCAACCCCGCCGATGACTTCATCCAGCACAAAGGGCAAGGAGGTCCGGCGGCGGGTCACAAGGCATTCCTCATAGGTCGGGCACGGCTGTTCAATATAGACATCGACATCGCGCACGGCATTCACCACGCGGGCGGCCTCGTGCATGGTCCAGCCGGTATTGGCATCGGCCACCAGCACATCGCCCGGTTGCATCACCTCGGCACACAGGCGGATGCGGGCAATGTCGCTGTCGGCATCAGCGCCAACTTTCAGTTGGAATTTGGTATAGCCCTCGGCCCGGTAGCCCGCCACATTGGCCGCCATCGCCGCCGGTGCGATCTGCGAAATCGCCCGGTATAATTTGATATCATCCTGCGCCTTGCCGCCCAACAGCTGATAGCAGGGCAGACCCGTCGCCTTGCCCAGAATATCCCAGCAGGCCACATCGATGGCCGCTTTGATATAAGGATGGCCGCGCAGCACCGCGTCCATGTGCCGGTTCAGCGTGCCCAGATCGCGCGGGTCCAGCCCGATCACCTTGGGGCCGATCTCGGCCAGCCCGGACCGCACACCCAAGGCATAAGATGGCAGATAGGCCGACCCCAGCGGGCAACATTCGCCCCAGCCGGTGATCCCGGCATCGGTCTGCACTTCGACAACCGTGGCATCGAACACATCGACAAAATTGCCGTTGGACCAGCTATAGCGGCCTTCCTTTAACGGCAGATCAACCTGATAGACCCGGATGGCGGTGATTTTCATGGGCGTCTTTCTTTTATTAGGCGTGCAGGGGTTCAGGCGGCGATCCGGGCAAAGTCGGGCAGCACCGGACGGGTGGCAATGGCGGCGCGGATCACCGCCTCGACTTCGGCCCGGCGGGCCCCGTTCAGCGGCTGGCGCGGTCCGCGCACCCGGTCATTGGTGCCAATCGCCAAGACCTCGGCCAATTTGATGTTCTGGACCAGATAGGTCGATACATCCAGATCAAGCAGCGGGCGGAACCAGCGATAGATCGCCAGCGCTTCGGCCTGCCGGCCCCCCTGCATCAGCCGCCAGATCGCCACGGTTTCGGCCGGAAATGCCACGACAAGGCCCGCTACCCAACCCACCGCCCCCACGGCCAGCGCCTCGAATGCCAGATTGTCGACGCCGGTAAACACATCAAACCGATTGCCCAGCCGGTTAAAAATCTCGGTCGTGCGGCGAATATCGTCCGAACTTTCCTTGATCGCGACAAAGCGGGCGTCATCGGCAAGCCGCTCCATAATCTCGGGCGTCACATCGACGCGGTACGCGACGCGGTTGGAATAGATCATCACCGGCAGGTCACCGGCGGCGGTAATGTCGCGCAGGTTGGCTTCGGTTTCGGCCGGGTTGGAATGATAGACCGGGCTGGGCACCACCATCAGGCCGGACGCGCCCGCCTTGGCCGCCTTGCGGGCCATGTCGCAGGCGGCCCAGGTTGATGCTTCGAATATCGTCATCAAGACCGGACGCCCGGCTGCAGCGGCCTGCGCGGTTTTCAGGACCGCGATGCGTTCTTCCTGACTTAACATCGGGCCTTCGCCCAGTGACCCCGCCACGATCAGCCCATCGCAACCTGCCGCGATTTGCAGGTCAAAACAGCGCGCCATTTCGGCATGATCCAGCGCCCCCTCTGGGGTAAACTTGGTCGTGACGGCGGGCATAACACCTTTCCACATTGGTTTTCTCCTTTATCAGTGAATTCAGCGGGTTGTGTTGAGGAATGCGGCGGTCTCGGCCCGTTCCGGGGCATCGAAAATTTGCGCGGGACTACCGATTTCGTGGATCAGACCATCCTTGAAAAACGCGATGCGGTCAGATACCTCGCGGGCAAAGCGCATCTCGTGGGTGACGCAGATCATGGTCATGCCTTCGGCGGCCAGCATGTGCAGGGTGTCCAGCACTTCGCCCACCAGTTGCGGGTCCAGCGCCGAGGTGACCTCGTCAAACAGCATGTATTTGGGTGACATCGCCAACGCGCGGGCAATCGCCATACGCTGCTGCTGACCGCCCGACAGGCGCGATGGATAGACCTTCAGCTTGTCTGCCAGCCCGACATGGGTCAGTTGCCGCACGGCGATATCTTCCGCCTCAGCCCGGCCCAATCCCAACACTTTGCGCGGGGCCAAAGTGACATTTTCCAGCACAGTCAGATGCGGAAACGCATTCCACTGCTGAAACACGATGCCGATCTTGCGGCGCAGCAGGTTCAGATCGGTCGCGCGGGCGTGCACCTCGGTCCCGTCAATCGCGATCCGGCCCTGATCGATCGGTTCCAGCCCGTTGATGCAGGTCAACAACGTCGATTTACCCGACCCCGAGCCGCCAATGACCGACACAACCTCGCCCACATTGACGGTCAGGTCGATCCCCTTGAGCACCTTGAGCGCCCCAAAGGATTTGTGCAGGTTTTCAACCTGGATCATTTTCACGCCACCGTTTCTCAAGCTGGCCGCCAAGGCGGGCAATCGGAAAACTCATCAGAAAGTAAATCGCGCCAACCACTATCAGAATGAAAAGCGGCTCTTGCAGGCGGGTGACAAGGATCTGCGACGACCGCAGCAATTCGATCAACCCGATCCACAACACCAGTGCCGAATCCTTCATCACACCCAGTGTCAGGCCGATCCAGCTGGGCAATGCCACGCGCAGCGCCATCGGAAACACCACATGGGTCATGTCCTGACCCCATGTCAGTCCCAGCGACCGGGCCGCCCTGCGGGTGACGACAGGAACCGAGTCGATCCCGCCGCGCACGATTTCGGAGCAATAGGACGAGGTGTACAAGGACAAGACCACGCAGGCGACCACAAAGGGCGACCAGCCCAGCCCCGCGATTGACTGGAACGCATTTGCCAGAACTAGCTGGATCAACAACGGAACCGACCGGAAAATATCCAGAACGAACGTCATCGGCGCCGCGGTCCATGCGTTCAGCAAGGTGCGCAAGGTGCCAAACACCACGCCAAGGACTGTGCCAAACAGCACCGACACGAGCGTCACCGCCAGCGTCACGCCTGCGCCCTTGGCCAGAAACGCCAGATCGGACAGGGTCAGGGCGGTTTCAAACATCCCCTGCCCCCGTCAATATCGAAACAGCCGCCAAGCAATCAGCCGCGCCCCAAGGGACACGGTTTTTGCAAGGGCGTAATAGATCACGGCGGCGAGGGCGAAAAACTCAAAAGTGCGGAACGTCCGCACATTCAGGTCCTGCGTCACCCCGGCCAGATCGCTGTTCATCCCGACAACTATTCCCAGTGATGTCATCAAAATCGCCCAGACCATCTGGTTGGTTGCGGGCAAAAACGCGATGCGGAACATCTGCGGCAGGATGATCAGCCGAAATGCTGTGACCCGGCCCATCCCCAGCGACCGCGCCGCGCGGGTCTGTGTCACCGGAATAGCCCGCAACGCACCGCGAAAGGTTTCGGCGAGGTAGCCTGCATTGTTAAAGGTGATCCCCGCGAGCAGTGAGACATAAGGGCTAAGGTGGATACCAAAAGCGCCCAGCCCGAAATGCGCCATGTAGATCTGAAACAGTGCCGGCGTATTGCGGGCCACCTCGACCCAAGTGACGGCAAAGGCCCGGAATATCGGATTGCCCGAACCTTTGGCGACGGCAATCAAAACTGCAAGGCCGATCCCGAGCGCCATCGACAACAGCGCCAGTTCCAAAGTCACCAGCGCCCCTGCCAACATGTCGGGCAATGCGCGGAACGCCTGATACCAATGGAAAGTATAGTTGAACATCAGTCGATCAGCCCGGCATCAAAGGACAGGCGCGACCGGAACTGGGCCGCGCCCGCCTGGTTCAACGGTACACGCCGTCGATGGTCAGGCCCGGCAACGATCCTTCGCCGATCCATTTGGTATACAGTTCCTGCGAGCGCCCGGTACGGACCTGCTGGTTTACGAACAGATCAAGATAGTTCAGGAAACCATATTCTTCGCGCAGTCCGATCAGCGACACATAATCAATGTCATAGGGCGCATCGCCGCGCATCACAAACCCGGCGTATTGACCGGTCGAAATGATCGACGAAGCCACGGTTGAGGTCACTACCGTGGCCTCGATCTGACCCTGTGACAGGGCCAGAAACACATCCGCCTGGCTTTGGTACGGGCGGAATTCGCCCGATGCCCATTCCGTGACGTTTTCTTCCAGCGCAATCGCCTCATAGGTTCCGGCAACGGACCCCACGGTTTTGCCCGCCAGCCCGTCGAAATCGGCAATGCCGGTGTCTTCGCGGGTCAGCACGACCATCTGAAATGCGAAATAGGGGATGCTGAAGCCAATGGTCTTGGCCCGTTCCAGCGTATCAGAGGTTGACGCCACGCCCACATCGGCCCGGCCCGAGACCAGCGCCGGGATCCGGTCCGGAAACGGAGTTTCGACAATCTCGGCTGTTACGCCAAGGGCTGCGGCAAGATCATTGCAATAATCAACGTCAAAGCCGACCGGGTTGTTATCGGCATCGCGCGACCCCATCGGTGGGAAATCAAGCACAACTGCGCAGCGCAACACGCCAGACGCGATAATATCGTCCAGCTTATCCGCCGTGGCGACAGTTGTACTCAATGCCGCGATAAGGCCCGCGGCGGCCAAACAGGCCTTGTTCATTGTGATATCTCCCCATCTGGCACCTGATCCGACCTTCGGAATCGCACCTTGCATCACAGTGCAAAGATTGAATACAATATTCAAGAGATAATATTCGAATTTAAGAACCAAGTCGAGGCGACTTGACTCAGCGCGGGACTTGGCCAGAACCGGCCAGAGCGCAACAGTCTTGCGCATAAGGGAGAGTTCATATGGCGCTGAACCTGAAAGCCACCAATCTGGGGGCGACGGCATCCGCCGCCGAGGTGATCTTTAGCGCACTGCGCGAGGCCATTGTCGATGGCGCGTTGCAGGATGGCGACCTGCTACGGCAAGACCAGATTGCGGGTATGTTCAATGTCAGCCGGATTCCGGTGCGCGAGGCTTTGGCCCGGCTTGAGGAACAAGGGCTGGTCACCAGTCAACGCTACAAGGGCGCTGTAGTGTCGTCGCTGTCGTTGGACGAAATAACCGAGATGTTCGAATTCCGCGCCTTGTTGGAGGGTGAGCTGATCCGGCAGGCCGTGGAGAAGATCCGCCCGGAAACTTTGGAACAGGCCCGGCGCAACGCCGAGGACTTTTCCAGCGCAACCGACAGTGCCCGCTGGGGGCCGCTAAACCGGCAGTTTCACTATACACTCTACAAGGATTGCAATCGCCCCTATCACCTGCAAGTTGCCTCGAACGCGCTGGACAAGGTCGGGCGCTATCTGCGGGCGCAACTGGTGCTGACCCACGGTTTTGAACGCGCCCGGACCGAACATGCCGGGATATTGCAGGCGGCAATCGAGTTGAATGGCGAAAAAGCTGCGGCGCTGACCAGGGCGCATATTCTGGGTGCAAGCAAATCCCTCGTTTCTTTTCTGGAGTCCGACAACAGCAAGGCCTTCCCGCCATCACATCGAAGCGCACGATTTTAGCGGCACATCCGTTCGCCGATCCGGCCAAACGCCTATCGCGACAAAATCTATACCCGTTGATCAAGGAACACTCCGATCCGCAGGCGCTGATGTCAGGCCATCTGGCTATTTCCAATATGTCGCACGTCTCGCATCGGGGAGGCGACCAGGCTGACGCTATTTGTGCGATCAATCTATACCTAGGCGACGGATCGCTATGTGCGTTCGGCCACCTGAACATTCTGCATCTTCTTGGCATCATTCAGCAGACTGAATTCCTTGCTGGCGAACAAAAGCCCGCAAGATGTGCCGAATGCACCGGCCAAATCACGGCGCCGCACCCGATGCGCCGGGCCAATCGGACGCCGAAGGGTTTCAGCCGACTACGATTTCGTAAAGACAGAAGGCCGCCCTGTGATCTGTCCAAAAACCGCCTTTTTACAGCGTTTTCAACACACGGTCATAACATCGCCAGAGGCGTTTCAAAAAGGCCAAACAATTTAATATGCTGGCGGCGTAACAACCAAGAGCATCGAGAGCTTGCCAGTACCGACATTTTTCCAGCGATGCGGCACAGTGCTGGAAAAATAGAGGCTGTCACCAACGTCAAGTTGGAAGCGCTCAGGACCGATTTCCATCTCGACTTGTCCGCTGAGGATCAAACAGCATTCTTCTCCACGATGTTCAAATGGCTCCTCGCCTGAAATCGCACCTGCTTCAGCCTCAACCAAAATGACTTGAAGCTTTGAATCCAGATCTGGTGTGATCATTTGGTACCGGACGCTGGACTGCGGAAGCATGATGGACCTTCGCATACCACTTTTGACCAGCTTGGCCTTGTAAGGATGGTTCGTTCCGAAATTGGCCTGATTACCGGTCGCGAAGGCAACCAAATTTGCCGAAACGTAAGGACCAACATCTGGTGGCGTATCTGGGTTGTTACTGTCTTTCAGCAACTGCCAGACAGTCATACCCAAAGCCTTGGCAAGCCTATCAAGTGACGCCAAAGACGGGCTGGCATCGCCGCGCTCAATCTGGCTGATATAGCTGTAGGATAAGTCGGCTCTTTTTGCCAACTCCTTCAGCGTGACCTTCTTCAAGACACGAGCTTGTCTTAATTTTTCATAAGCATTTGAAGTCATACCACAACCTTATCAAAAATACCCTCTGCTGTCAGACCTTCATCAGTCAGTCGAAGGACAATCTGACAGTGCCGTTTCGACAAAGGACCAGTTTTAGCCGTGCCTCGCCCAAAACCATCTGCTCAGCCGATTCGCAATCCGTCTTCACTGCGTTTCCTGCTACTTTGCCCGGACACGCCCAAGAACTGCCAGCAAACGCCCCGCCAAAGCCGGACCCATCGAAACATAAGCAACGTAAACGCCGACCAAAATTCCAACAAATCAACCACTTTTGTCAGCCCATTCTGCGATGCTGATCAACGAGCCAGGCTGCTTCATGTTGGCAATGCGCGGCGGCTCGACTGCCGCAGAGCAGCCTTGCTCGGGTACAAAATTTCACAGGCGTTTGCCGCAAAATCACGACCGCCGTACCTTCATGTTTTTCCGCAGCCGCTCGGCCATGCCAACCACCCCGTCCGGAAGGACAACAATGAACAAGATGATGAGCGCGCCGAGGCCCATATTTCGGAACTCAGTAAAATCGCGCAGCTGCTCGTCCACTAGCATCAAAAGAGCGGCACCTATGATCGGTCCCCACAATTTACCGAGCCCACCGACAACCATCATCGACACGAGGAAAGACATTAATGGGAACCCCAGAACCGACGGCCCGATAACTTTGAAATGGGCCGCATAGATGCCACCAGCGATGCCGGTTACGAAAGCAGAAACAGCGAAGACCAATAACTGATACTTGAACCGGCTGATCCCCGCACAGATGGCAACGGTTTCGTTGTCACGTAATGCTTTGAAAGCAAAGCCCAAGGGTCCACGGACGATAACTATTGACACCAAAGTCGCAAGAACCAACGCAGCGAGAGCAACATAATAATTTCCGACGATATAGTTGCGGCCAAGGACTTCGCGGAAGCCAAAATCTCCAAAATTACTAAGACCCCGGGGGCCACCAGTCAGAGATTGGCAAGACTGCCCAACACCGCTGAAACAGGCGATATCGGTCGATACCAGTAGAAAAGCTGCCTGTGCGATCGCAAATGTCAGTAGTGCCACGTAGATACCACGCAATCGCAGACATGCGAGGCCGATTAAAACACCGACAGCGACCGCCAATAATCCCCCTAAGAACATACCGATGAATGGGTGAACTCCGTAATAGTTTCCCGCCATTGCGACAGTGTAACCGCCAACAGCGAAGAGAAGGAGCTGCGCCAGCGAGAATATGCCGGCAAATCCCATCACAATATTCCATTGACTAACGACTGTTGCCCAAATCATGAATAACGTGAGTTGAGAGATCGTATACCTGCTATCGACTAATTGCGGTAGCACAATACCAATGGTCGCAAGAGTAACAATAATATAATAATCCTTTTTATCGGAAAAATTATCGGTATATTCTCTTGAGATCAATTTCATTTCTTTTCCCGCTAGTTTCGATTGATAGTTTCTCGCCCAAATATACCATAAGGGCGAACTAACAGTGTACATATAACAAGCAGAAGCATAGCCGGAAAAGCAAATCGCACACCAAGTGAGAACTGCATTGCTGCTTCAAACATTCCTAAAATAAAAGCTGCATAAAAAGCGCCATAAAAATTCCTAACGCCGGCCACTGCAACAATGATGAAGGCTTTTGTCATAGGGGCATCACCCATGGTTGGTGACAGCGTCGCTACTGAACTCAACATGACGCCTGAGACCGCGGCCAGTGCGCCCGAAGCAATCATCAATTGCGCAAAAACTTTTCTTATTGGCACACCCATCAATAATGCGGCATCTTGATTCAACGCAGTGGCACGAATAGCTAGGCCTGTTCGGGAACGGCTAAGAAAGGCGCCCGCACCAAGAATCAAAATAATCGACACGCCAAGTATAATGACATTCTGATATGGAATAAAAATTTCACCAATCCGAAATCCACCCTCAACCGATAAAGGTTGTCTGAAAGGATAGCCGCCAAAAATTTTGAGAATAATATTTTCTGACAGAATCGATAATCCGATGGTGGCAATAATGATATTAGTCTCAAATGCGGGATGGTAGAACATGTGTTTTACAATCACGACATAAAGAAGGAGACCAACCAAGCCACCTGCAATAACTGCCAGTGGTATCGCCCAAAATGCTGAGAGTCCACAATATGTGATGATTGCAAAACAGGCATATCCGCCGATCGCAAGTAGCGAGCCGTGCGCCATATTTAGAATGCCCAATGCACCCCATATGAGAGACAGTCCTATTGCGCTAAGCGCGTACATGGCACCCAGCGTTACCCCACTCAACATGACCAGCGTAACCGTTTCCATGATTCTTAAAACCTTTCGAGTGGCGCAGTATATCCAGTAATCATCTCAAATTACCTATCACGGCCTTTATAATCGCAATTATCCACCTAAATATGTATTCATCAGCACATTATTTTCCATCAAATCTCTCCCGTGGCCGTCCCACACAATATGACCATTATCAAGGACATAGATTCGGTCCACAAGATCCATTAGCCGCGAAGCGTTTTCTTCAACAATCAAAAGCGTCCGCCCTTCCACTCTTAAAGACTCGATCACGTCATAAATCTGGTCAATAATGATTGGCGAAAGCCCCAGTGATGGCTCATCAATGAGGAGTAGTTCACTGGTGCTCATCAATGCCCGCCCGACGCCGAGCATACGGCGCTCGCCTCCGGACAAGCCACTCGCGATCTGCGTTGCACGTTCTTTCAATTTCGGGAAAAGGCCGTGAACATAGTTAAGACGATCTTTTCTTCGCGCATAGGCAACGGGCAAATATCCCCCCATAAGCAGATTTTCTTGCACGGTCATTTCTGTAAAGATCAAATCACCTTGCGGAATACTAACAATACCCTTTTCAACAATCTGGTTAGCGTCTTTACCACTGACAACTTCACCCTTGAACCGAACACAGCCACTACTAATCTTGATCAAGCCGGAAATTGCACGAAGTAATGTAGTTTTCCCATGTCCATTCGGTCCTACTAAACCAATAACCGATCCTCTTTGTAGCACAAAGGAAATATCCTTGATGACAGCTTGTCCATCATATCCACAGACCAAGTTTTCGACTTCCAAAACTGGCGAGTTCATCTAACTATCCGATCTTGTGTAGTAAACTTTTTGACGTTTTTTCGCCAAGGTAGACCTCGATTACTTCCTTACTCGCCAAAAGTTCTTTCGGTAATCCTCTGAACAGCTGATTGCCGCGGTGTAGTATCATCACTGAATCGCATAGTTGAATAATAAAACGCATTACATGCTCAATAACAATTAAGGTGATATTTCGACGGGCAATCCGTACAAGCAGCTCCCTGACGATGTCTATCTCAGTCTGGATCAGGCCACCAACTGGCTCATCCAGCATGAGGAGTTTAGGCTCTGTGGCCAAAGCGGCACCAATCATCAGCAGTTTCCTTTGGAAGACAGGTAAATTTAGAACCTTTATATTCGCGTAATCTCGAAGTCCAACCAGATCGATAATTTCGTCAACAGCTTCGTATGTAGACCGATCAAAGCGAATGCTTGGAATAGATCGATTTTTCTGTCCAAAATAACGATTGATGCAAATATTCTCTTTAACGGTCAAGGAGTTAAAGCAGGAGTTCATCTGAAAAGTTCGTGACAACCCAAGGTGGCAGATTCTGTCAGAACTCATCCGGTCTATTCTTATTCCATCAAAGATGATCTCGCCCGACGTACAGGGGTTGACACCAGATATCGCATCAAACAGTGCAGTTTTGCCTGCACCGTTTGGTCCACCAATCCCCAGTATTTGACCGACGTTAATGGAAAATGTTAGATCGTTAACTGCCGCAAGTGCACCAAATTTCTTGGTCAAATTTCGGCAGTGTAACAGTATCTTTTCACCAGGAATCTGAGTTTCGTGTTCCATTATAGCCCTAGCCCGCCGAAATCAGGATTTCATCCATGGGGGTGTGATGAATTCGGAGGTTTCATATGGCGCTGGCGCAATGACAGCCGCATCCTCATGCCAATTTTGGATCTGAGAGTATTGGTGCGGCATACCGAGCGAGGGGTCATTGGTGGCGTCCGGATAGGGAATCGCAGCTTGCCACTCAGGGAAGAACCTCGTAGTGCCCAATACGCCGCGATAGATCATTCGTTTAATGATTGCAGCAATCTTCTTATTTTGCTCGAAATCACCGGGCTCACCGGTTCCACCTGCGATCGCTGCGGCCGCAGCGTAGATAAAAACTGAGTCATAGGGAATGGCGCCATTCAGCGGACTTGTACCGACCTCGCCAAATTTGGCACGATAGCGGGTCATAAAGTCGCGACCGATATCGTCCTGAAGCGACTGGGCAACTGACGAATAGATTACTCCTTCCGAAGCTTCTTGAGCTATCTCTCTGAAAGCCGCAATAGCCGGACCATACTGCATATAAATCAAGCTCTTTGTCGGGTTCGGTACGAATTGAACCATAAATAGCGCTAGATCCTGCGGTGCCCAATGAGTGAACGCAATCACACCGGGTGGATCATTCCGAATCTTCGAGATGATCGGACCCCATTCCGAAGTACCATACACAACGGTTTCGGTCATAGTGATTTCCCAGCCGTACTCAGCAGCCTTCTCTTGAATCCCAGCGCCAATCACGATACCGTACGAATCAGAACCCAGCACTAACGCTAGTTTTCGGTTTTCTGGACTAAATTTACCGGAATCCTCCAAACTCCCGATAAATTTTAATAATCCTTTGCCATACCACGCTTCGGCTGGGTCGCTCATAAAGATTGTATCATACTTGCCTGGATTATTTTCGATCGTTTGATGATGCTGAATATCGGTGTTGGCATGCATATAGATGATGCCTTCGTCGGCAATCGTATCATATTCCGCAGTTGCCGTGCTTCCATTGTATCCATTGATGATTGCATGCACATTATTTCGATCAATCAGACGCTGAATGGCCGGGACGACGTTATCGGGGCCCATCACCTTAGTATCTTCAAAGTGGAACTCAATAGGCCGTCCAAGAATTCCGCCCATCGCATTGATGTCCTCAGCAGCGAGCTCCAAGCCCCGCTGGTACTCGATTCCATCCGCCGCGGCCCAACCCGTTAATGGCACCGCCGCTCCGAGCGGGATGGGGTCGCCAGTCGCTGGACCAGCGTTTGCCTGCGAAATGCTGCTCGCAGATGCTAAAATTCCAGCGCCAGTCACTGCCGCCGCGGTCCCTTGTAGAAAATTTCGCCGCGATGTCTGTACTTTCAAATTCCTCGGTTCAACGGACATTGGTTCCTCCCTGATTTTTACATTGAGTATCTCGGATTTTCGGCACCGGTCGAGTCAAATTTCCTTTTTTTTAGCAAGAAAATCTGTTAAATCATCATAATTGTTGTTACAGTACAATTTATGTAGTGTCAAGGTACTAGTGCTTTGATATGACGACATTCAAGCTTGCCCATGTGCCGCGTCGCGACGATCTGTCGGGCGACCTGAACGAACGTGGAACACAGGCAGGCAGCGTGTCAGATTGACTACGGAAACGGGCCCAAACGATGATAGTTGGCATCGACGTGAACTTCTGTCTTGCGCCCCAGCCGGAGCAGCATGCTTTTTGCGAGCATCTGGTTCAGAGAGGTGAAGTACAAAGTTGGTATCCAGCGTGATCGGACGGTGATCAGAACGAGGCAGACCCGATTCATTTTGCATACCACAAATGTCGAGTGACGCACGGATAACTGGCTCAGCAGAAAGCCGAGGGGCTTCATTTTGAAGTCTTGACGCGAACTAAGAAATTTAACGCAAACCCAATCAAGGAGATGAACTATGTACAGAAAGTTGATAAAAAACGCGACGATCATTTCGATGGACCCAGATATTGGCGATATACTCAGTGGCGATATCTTGATTGAAGGGGCTAAAATCGTTGAAATTGGTAAGTCGATTTCCGCCGATGATGCTGAAATTATTGATGCAACCAACCAGATCGCGATACCCGGATTTGTTGATACCCATCGTCATACGTGGGAATCGCTGCTACGCAACGCCGGCCCTGACTGGTCGCTTGCCCAATATTTTACAGGTGTCCGGGTCGTGATGGGCGACCTCTATACCCCTGAAAACATGCATGTAGCGAACTTGTTGGGCGCACTTGATTCGCTCGATTGCGGGATCACCACTGTATTTGACTGGTCGCATCTGAACAACACGCCCGACCACGCGGATGCGGCAATTCAGGGTCTGCGCGATTCTGGGGTGCGCGCCGTATTTGGGTATGGTAATTCAAACCAAGAATGGAACGTCCCTAGCGAATTGCCTTCGAATTATGCCGATATTCGGCGGGTTCGGCGCGATATTTTGTCCTCGGATGATGCACTGGTCACAATGGCAGTGGCTCCCCGAGGGCCTCAGTTCACAACGATGGAAATTACTACAAAAGACTTCAATATTGCTCGCGAACTGGGTTTACGCATTTCGATTCATGTTGGCGACGGTCTTTGGGGCTTTAGTAAGCCTATCCTTAAACTTCAAGACGCCAATCTTCTTGGCAACGACGTCACCTATGTTCACTGTAATACTCTGAATGACGAAGAGCTTAAGATCATCGGCGATTCCGGCGGATACGGCTCGATTTCGCCAGAGATTGAAATGCAGATGGGGCATGGTATGCCACCGGCACTGAGGATGCTTGAAGCTGGGATACGGCCGTGCATTTCCAGTGATGTTGTTACGACAACACCATGTGATTTCTTTAACGCGATGCGACATCTGTTGTCCGGAACCCGGTTGCTGGTCAACCAGACCGCTTTGGAGAATAGAAAGCTCGTCGATCCGCTGCCCCTCTCTTGTCGTCAAGCACTTGAGTTTTCGACCCTTGCAGGGGCCGAAGCATGCGGCCTTGACCACAAAGTTGGCTCGCTGAAACCTGGCAAAGATGCGGACATCGTGTTGATAAACACCGATGCATTGAACATGATGCCCGTCAACAACCCAGTGGCAGCGGCGGTAGAATTCGCCAACGTTGGCAATATCGAGACTATTCTTGTGGCCGGTGAAATCAAAAAGCGGCACGGTAAGCTGGTGGGTGTCGACCTAAAGTCGTTCCGCAAAAAAGTTGACGAAGCACGCGACGATCTGTTCGGACGCGCCGGTGTTCCGACAGATGGCTCGTGGATTGTCAGACCTTATACCGAAGGGCTTAATGGCGAATTTTAGGTTACACGTGGTATAATGTAGACGGTCCGGTGGGTGCAGCAAGAGACGATGATTGGCTTTTACTTTCACGATCGGGTTAAGGATATGCACCTACAGCAGAACGTTTTCTAGTATCACAAATGCAACAGCTTGGAGATCCAATTGGAAAACCGCGATGTCAGCAACCGCATCCCCGTTTCTTTTGTAACCGGGTTCCTCGGTAGCGGAAAAACCACGCTGCTCGCCGCTTTGCTTAAGCAGCCAGAAATGGCCGGGACCGCTATTGTGGTAAACGAGTTCGGTGCGATCGGGATTGACGATGTCGTCCTTGCTGAGGCAGCAGGAGATAATTCTGTCAAGCTGTTCGCCAATGGATGCATGTGTTGTGTGGTCGATGATGAATTGTCGGTCACGTTGCTGAAGTTGACGCATCGCACCGATCCCCGCCCCACCCGTATTGTTATTGAGACAACAGGGCTGGCTGAACCCACCGCCATCTTGCATAAGATCATGGCTGATCCCCGAATGCGAGGTCAGGTGCGATTAGATGCGGTGATTGCCACGGTAGATGCCATCAATGGCCTGCAGACCCTAAGTGACCACCCAGTCGCACGCAGGCAGGCTGCGATGGCTGACCGCAGAATTATCACTAAGGCAGACATGGTTGATTCGAAAACTGTCGAAAATCTTGAGGCCGCTTTGCGTGCCCTGAATGCCGGCGCTGATCTTTGTAGGGTTACGTGTGGTGCCATTTCGGCCAAAAAACTCTTTGGGATTTCACTGATTAATCGTGAAACAGGCAAAGCTGATCTTAATCGGTGGTTGAACCCTGCGGCTCACCGGATCCTTGATGCGCAAACGCTTAATGAACATGCGCTAGGGGACTCGCATGTGCATTTCAGCGGTGGTCACGGCGGTGGGATGGGTACCTGGCTAATTGAACGAGAGCGGCCCATTGATTGGGTTCTTTTTTCGCGACTCGCTGGAGAAATCGTCAAACAATACGGTGACTTGTTATTGCGCCTGAAAGGGGTTGTTTGGACCCGTGACGACGAGCGACCGCTGGTCATCCATGGCGTTCAACGGATATTTCATGCTCCTATGCGCCTCAATAAGTGGCCAGGTTCACCCGGCACAGCTCTGGTCGCTATCGGCAGCGACGGCGCCGGACGCGCAGTTGAGTTACTCAGGCAGGCGCTGGAGAAATCCGAAGCTTAGAGCGTATCATATTCATTTATAAACGTTACAATGTGTAAATTTTCTTTGAACCCGACTCAAAAATTTGTTTCTTTTAATTATTGCATTGAATACTCAGATGAAGCGCATTGCGCTATACGGCACGGCGGAAATCTCGCGCAGTCCCGTATAGCCAACCACGTTCACTGTGCCCGCGCGAAAATCTCTGCCGCTTCCTCTCTGGTGATGGCGATGATCGCGATAACGTCCCCCAAGGGGATAGGTTTGCCAATTTTTTGGGTCACCCAAGCCAAAATACCGTCATGACCCGCCTCAACTTCCAATGTTGCTTTATCGGTTTCAACCTCAAACAGCGTGTCCCCCGCCCTAACACTTTCCTGAAGCTGTTTATGCCAGCTGACAATGATGCCAGTATCCTGATTCATGCCCAGTGCTGGCATGATGATTTCATAGGCCATCGATTACGCTCCTTTGAGTACCGCATGCGCGACTTCAACTAGTTTCTTGGCGGTTGGCACGGTTAGGTCTTCCAAAACTGGAGAATATGGAACTGGAACATCCATTGCGCCAAGGCGTTGAACCGGTGCTTTCAAGTTGTAAAAAGCTTTTAGAGAAATGCGGGCAGCGATCTCTGCCGTTACTCCAAAGTTTTGATGACCTTCATCGATCACTATCGCACGGCCGGTTTTCTTGACAGAGTTGACAATGGTATCTTCGTCCAAGGGCACCAGAGTACGTGGGTCGACGATTTCGACATCGATCCCATCAGCCATCAACAATTCCGCTGCCTGTTTTGCGACCTGTACCATAGAGCTGGTAGCAACAAATGTAATATCACGTCCCGCCCGAACGATGTTCGCCACGCCGAACGGAATAAGATATTCCTCCTCAGGCACTGGCGTCTTTTCCTGGTACATCAGTTTATCTTCAAAAATGACGACGGGGTTATTGTCACGGATTGCTGTCTTTAGCAGGCCCTTGGCCTCGTATGCGCTGGAGGGCATCGCCACCTTCAATCCTGGAATGTGGCACATCCAGACGTGCAGGCTTTGGCTATGTTGGGCAGCCGAGCGCCGTGTCGCGCCCATATTCGTACGCAGCACCATCGGTACAGTCAATTTCCCGCCGGACATATAATGAATTTTCGCTGCTTGATTGACCAACTGGTCCATAACAAGGGTCAAAAAATCGCCAAACATCAGATCTACAATCGGACGAAGTCCAGTCATGGCTGCCCCAACCGCAATACCAGCAAAACCCGCTTCTGAAATTGGTGTATCCAGCACTCGGTCTGTGCCAAATTCGTCGACAAGTCCAGAAAGTACCTTAAACGCCGTTCCGGCTTCGGCCACATCCTCACCCAAGATAAAGACTGTTGGGTCGCGACGCATTTCCTCAGAGATTGCCTCTTTGACCGCTTGGGCTAGCGATATCTCACGCATCGGACTTCCTCCTGCTAAGTTAGTCAACTTTATTATATTAGCTATCCACGAAGACGTGTTGGGTCACTTCACTTTGATCCGGATAATTTGCCTGCAAGGCATATTCGACAGCCGCTTCTGCCTCGGCCAGAACCTGTCCGTCGATCACCGCCAGCTCATTCTTATCAGCAACCTGCTTTTGAACCAACCACAGGCCAAAATTCTTGATGGGATCGCGGTTTTCTCGCCATTCCTGCTCTTCTTCTTTGGTGCGATAAAAGGTGCGGTTGATATCGCCAATGTGATGACCGTGGAATCGATAGGTGTTCATGACAACAAAGAATGGTCCTTCGCCTGCGCGCAAACGCCCCACCAGTCTCTGTGCCAAGGCGTTCACCTCCAGGACATCTTGACCGTCCACCTCAAATGTCTCGAGACCAAATGCGCTTGCTCTCGCGCGAATGTCGCCAGCTGCCATCTCGGATACTTTCGTATATTCACCGTACTGATTATTCTCACAGGCATAGATTATCGGCAGTTTCCACAACGCCGCCATATTAACTACTTCGTAAAATAATCCCTGACCCAGCGCCCCGTCGCCGAAAAAACAAACGGTTACCGCTTTGGACCCAAGGCATTTTGCCGACAGGGCGGCGCCCGTCGCAATTCCAAAGCTGCCGCCGACGATAGCATTCGCTCCTAAATTTCCATTCGCCTGGTCGGCAATATGCATCGAGCCACCCTTGCCGCGACAATATCCCTCAGCCTTGCCAAGAAGTTCACAAAACATCGTCTGTAGATTAGCGCCTTTGGCAACACAGTGACCATGCCCACGATGTGTACTCGTAATATAATCGGTCTTCTCCAGAGCCTCGCAAATGCCGACGGCCACAGCCTCTTGGCCTGAGTAAAGATGCGACAAGCCCTGCATTTTTGCCGATAGGTAAAGCTTATTGGCATGATCTTCAAATGTACGAATACGCGCCATCTGTCGATAAATTCGCATATAGGTTTTAGTATTCGAATTTAGTAACGTATTCATTTTCACATGCCTTCATTTGTACGATCGACTGGCACCCGCTGGCAAACACGACCAAACTCCGGCAACCTACCGAAATAGGGCGCACGGACTGTATACCAGATAGCCGGCGTCTATGCTACGAAACGAATATTATCTCCGGTTATCTTGTTTCTTGAGTTCAGCCAGGATCTTTTCGGGCGTGATCGGCAGCTCTTTGATGCGGATCCCGACCGCGTCAAAAAGCGCATTGGCGAAAGCCGCCCCTACGGTTGAGGTGACGATCTGCGTAATACCTTTAATACCAAATACTCCGGCCGGATCAGCTGTCTCAACCAGGATTGAGTCCATCTCGGGCATATCAACCGTCGTCAGCAGCTTATAGTCGACGAGGTTCTGATAATACGGCTGACCAATATTGCTGTACGACAGCCCGGGTTCAACCGTGGCCAGACCGAGGCCGTGGAAAACATCGCCCTCAATTTGTCCTTCGGCAATATTGGGGTTGATGGCCCTGCCGCAATCAACCGCCGATGCTATCTTGCCAATCTTAAACTGCCCGGTTTCGATATCAACCGAAATGTCCATTGCGACCGCACAGAACGGATAAGCTATCGAACCTCCAGGAGACTGATGATAGCCATTTTCATCAGCCAAGTGGGTGGCCGGGTCGTAGATACCAGTGCCGAGTATGGCGAGGCCCAGATCGTCATAGATATGGGTTGCGACCTCTGACAGCGACACAAAAATATTCCGGTTCGTTTTTGAGACAATATTTTGATCCTCAATAACTAGATCATCCGCCAGAATATCCATCATTTTGGCCGCTGCCTGAAAGAGCTGTCGGGTTACCTCAACCGCGGCCATGCTGATCGCTTTGGCCGAGGTAATGGCACCGCGACTGGCGTACATGCCCGTGTCATAGGCTGCATCATCAGTGGACCCAGATTGAATTTTTACTTTTTCGATCGGTAGACCCAATGCTTCAGCGGCAACCTGGCCCATGGTCGTGTCGTAGCCTGCACCAATCTCAGATCCGCCAACGCTCACATGAATACTGGCATCTTGGTTCATCTTGATTGTCGCGACTGACACGTCTGAATTATTGTAATATGCACCTCGCCAGCCACTTTCCCCGAATCCGATCGCTAATCCGCGACCAAATCCGTTAGGCTTACTATCGTCCCATCCAACAGATGTTGTCGCTTTCTTTATGCATTCAGTAAGGCCACATGCGGATAGCAGACTGCCAGCAATAGTGAGGTCGCCCGTCTGGTTCGCGTTGCTGAGCCTGAATTCAACCGGATCAAGACCAAGTTGGTTTGCAATCATGTCAATTTGAGATTCAAGCGCAAATCCCAATTGAGGGCCACCGTAACCACGATACGCACCTGCGACAGCGGTGTTTGTCAGGACGCCAAAGCCATCGAATTTAAAATTCTCGATCCGATAATAGTTAGCCGCTTTCCAACCAAGCGACCCTAGGACCGCACCCGTCTGTGTCGTGTAAGCTCCGCCATTAAGTATCGCCGATACGTGACGGGTCGTGATCTTG
This sequence comes from Rhodobacterales bacterium, assembly GCA_031422295.1. GTDB lineage: Bacteria > Pseudomonadota > Alphaproteobacteria > Rhodobacterales > Rhodobacteraceae > JANOMH01. Next base: position 77,065 of record JANOQM010000095.1, read on the forward strand.
CCGTCTTTCACACCAGTCTTAACAGTGACGACTGAGGGATGCCGAGTCACCGATGCATAGAATTCCTCCTGACGCGACAACAAAAGTTTGACTGGCTTACCAGCCTTTTTTGAAAGGTAGCAGGCGATCACATCAATTGGCGAGAGGTCAGTCCGCGATCCAAAAGCACCGCCAACACCAACTCGATTCACCCGCACATGGCTTAGCGGCAATCCAACCGCGTCGGCCAGATAACGTTTTATCGTGTGTGGTGATTGCGTCGATGTCCAGACTGACAGCGTGCTATCGCTTTTCCAGTCCGCAACACACCCGTGAACCTCCATGCAAACATGGCACTGACGTTGTGTTTCAAACGTATCTTCGAAAATGTGATCCGCCTGCGCAAAGCCCTTGTCAGTGTCGCCATATTCAATGTGCTTTTCGACCGCGATATTAGAGCCCAATTCCTCGTGCAGAGCAATGGCGCCTTCTTTCATGGCCTCGCGCGGTTCAAAGAAAAACGGTAGTGGCTCATATTCGACTTTGATCAATTTCAAGGCTTTTTCTGCCGTCTCTTCGTCCCTCGCAGCGACGGCTGCAACCTCATCGCCACAATACCGCGCACGATCCTTACAAAGGGCGTACTGGTCCTGCAAAGTTGGCATGCCAATTTTGTATGGCAGTATATCTTTGAACGTAATAACTGCTTTGACGCCAGTCAGCCGTTCGGCCGCTGCGGCGTCGATGCTGATAATCCGGGCATGCGCATGAGGGCTTCTTAGGATTTTCCCCCACAAAGCTCCCGGAGGGTTGATATCCTCCATGTACAGTTCCAGCCCGGTGACCTTTCGATCTGCATCTACGCGCTTGGCACGTGTACCGATGATCCGCAGCTTGGTTGCAGATACCTCGTCCTCAGTTGGAAACTTTGCAGTTATCGTTTCAGATTCATCCATCAGCTTTGTCCGCCTTCAATTTTTTTGCAGCGCCGAGGGCAGCGTCAACTATCTTGCGGTAACCTGTGCAACGGCAAAGGTTACCCCGTAGGTAATGCCTGATCTCAGCCTCCGAAGGATCGGGGTTTTCTTCAAGCAATGACTTAATGGACATAATCATTCCTGGCGTACAAAATCCACATTGCACGGCTCCGTGTTCGATGAAACTTTCCTGAATAGGATGCAGGTTACCACCTGCGTAAAGGCCCTCTATCGTTGCCACCACTGCTCCATCCAGTTCCGATGCGAGCGTCAGGCACGATAGCACAGATCGGCCATTGACTTGAACGGTACAAGCGCAACAGTCCCCTGTCCCGCACCCGTATTTGGTGCCAGTCAATTGCAGGTTATTACGCAAGATGCCAAGCAACATATCATTTGGGAAAACCAACAGCGCGTGGCCGTCGCCGTTTACAGTTAGGCATATGGCTTGGCTTGTACCGACTTCATGCACGTTTAGTTCAATAGTCATTGCGCATTCCCCCTAGTTAGAGCCAAGGCAATGGCCCGCTTGACTGCGACTCGGGTGATTGCAATCCTATAATCTGCAGTTGATCGAAGATCAGAGATCGGACTTACTGCGCCTTGTGCAATTATAGCTGCTTCGCCGATGACGGCGTCGGACACATCTTTGTTTTCAAGGAATACTTCTGCCGCGGGCACTCTGATCGGGGTCGGCGCAACGGATCCCAGGGCGATCCGGACATCCCTGAATCTTCCGTCAGTGACATTCAGCATCACCGCAGCAGACACTTTGGCTAAATCTTCTGCTGTTCGCGTGAAGCGGACAAATCCCGAAGTATACTGGTTTGCTTGTCCCGGGGCGGTGATCGCCACAGCAATTTCGTCGCGTCTAATCTGGCACTTGCGTGGGCCGGTGAAAAACTCTGAAATCTTCACATGTCGTTGTCCCGCCAAAGATCGCAATACAACTTCAGCGTTCATGGCCAACAAACAAGGTAGAAAGTCACCAGCAGGCGAGGCGTTGCAGACATTACCACCCAGCGTACCCATGTTCATTATCTGAATGTTGGCGAAGTCACGGGCCGCATCGACCATCAATGGAAAGCGCTGTTTCATGATCGGCGAGTCGAGGATTGTGCGAACCAATGTCAGAGAGCCGATACTCAGGCCGTCTTCGGGGGTGTAGGTGATGAAGTCTAACTCTGACAAACGGCCAATCTTAATCAGCGTTTCGGCACCCTTTTCAGTGCATTTCATTTCAACTAGTATATCGGTGCCACCAGCAAGGATACTAACCTTTTCCTGACGCTCGCCAAGAATGCGAATGGCTTCATCCACTGTTGAAGGGACAATCAATCTGAATTCCGGAAGCACTCTCGTTGACATCTATTGATCCAAGAATTGATTTGATTTTCCATCTGCGGCTGCAAAAATTGGTTCGGTCCGTAGCTGGTTTTGACATCGGTCTGGACGAGTAGTATTGTATCCTTTGGCCAGCCTCGAACAGAAAGGTCGAACTCCCGGTTGGTTGAGTCTTCTATCTATTGGCATGCCGTAACCCCGCCATCAGCAAACACGATCTGACCGGTAATAAAATCAGACGCTGGCGCACTAAGGTAAATAGCCAGTCCTGCCAAATCCGACGGTTCAGCGATACGGCCCATTGGTATCCGGGCAATCAATGGGTTGTAGAATGCCGGATCTTCAAGATACGGACGAACCAGCTCGGTACGGGTGAATGTCGGCGCAATTCCATTCACGCAAATGTTGTGCTTGGCCCATTCACTTGCCAACTGCTTGACCATCATGTTCATACCGCCCTTGCTAGAGCAGTAGCCAATAAACCCACGACGGATGCCAAGCGCACTGCGTACAGATGTCACGTGAATGTGCTTGCCGCCGACACCCGCTATTTGGTGTTTCGCGACGGCCTGTGACAGGAAAAACGCCGATTTCAGATTTACAGCGAAAATATGGTCCCAGTCTTGTTCTGTGTAGTCCTCGGCAGGGGCTTCGATCTGAGTGCCGACGCAGTTTACCAGGATATCAACACTGCCGTGATGCGCGACCATTTCGTTGACGAAACTCCCAACGTTTTTGGTGTCGAGTAGGTCCAGTCCGGAACCAAAAGCCTTTCCGCCCGCCGCGACAATGCCAGCCGCGACAGTGTTTGCCTTGTCTGCGGTCCGGCCACAGACGACAACTGTTGCGCCAAAGCTGGCGAGGCCCTCGCTGATCGCTTTGCCGATGTCACCGCCGCCGCCAGCAACCAGCGCAATTTTGCCGTCTAAATTGAATAGAGTCCGATATTTGTCCATTCGTGTGACGCCTCCATCAGTAATCTATTCGGCAGCCAGCAGTTTTTCGTACAGGGCAGAAACGTTATGCTCAATGACATGATCCAGCATGTATTCTTGACCAATATCCACTGAGAACCTGTCGCGAAAGTCGATAGTCTGAATACATTCTTCTTTGCTTTTGCCTTCAGCGACACATCTCGAAACCGCTGCGAGCCATTCATATAGAAAGGCGATTTGCGTATCAATTTCTTTCATTGTGCAGACCGGACCATGGCCAGGAACAACAATTTCGGCATCCAGCTTCTTTAGCTTCTGCAACGACGATATCCATTGCTGAATATTGGATGCATAGTGCCACGTCTGAACACCATTGAAGATTGTATCTGCTGTGAACAGAACTTTCCGCTCGGGAATGAAGACAGCGATCTGTCCGTCAGTATGACCTGGAGTGCAGATCAATTCAAAGGTCGTATCGCCCAGCCTCAGGGTCAGATCACCCTCGAATGTCAGCGACGGCTTGTTCATGCTCGCAAAATAGGTTTCCTGATCTGGAAATAGCGCCTCATCATCGGGGTCGTCCGTTGGAACCGCTTCTTTGGCGTATTCATATGGATTGATTTCTGGATAAACGACCATGAACTGTTCAAAGACGCGTCGGTGCGCGATGACGGTTCCCGCGCCGTTGAAGAAGTAGTTCCCGAATATGTGGTCCACATGATGTTCAGTGTTGATCAGATATCTGATCGGGCCGTGTCTCTCGGCTTGCTGGCGCATTCTGACGGCAGACGCCGGAAGCTGGGGCGTATCGATAACGACAACACCCTCTGACGTTATGACAAAACCGGGATTACATCCCCGCGTGTTGGTCTCGGCAAATACGCCATTGGCAACTTCCTTAATCATTCCCTAACATCCTATCCGCCCCGCATCATATCGTTGGGGTTCATCAAAATCTTCCAAGATTTGGGGCAACAGTACCGTAATGTTGGTTTTAACACAATTATTGTACTATGGGCATTTATCGATGTCAAGCTCACATCAACGTAAGACGTGCCTGTCATCTTGAATTTTTGTGAATCCCGCGCATGCCAAGGTCAGGTGCCTGAGGCGTGATAACCAACGCGCGTCGTGGACGGACACAGTGTCCAGAGCTATGAATTTGGTTTTATAGCAATCTTGATAGCCCCGTCTTTGCGCTTTTCGTACGTGTCGAGGGCGGCGCCGAAATCTGCCAGTGCAAACCGGTGCGTCAAGAGAGGCTTCAGGTCCACCCTGTTCTCTGCAAGCATTGCGATTGCTTGCTCTGCAGTGTTCGGGTTAGCGCGGTTTCCAATCAGCTCAACTTCGTCAAGCACTATCCTTTTGATGGGCAGTATCGGATCGTCATGCGGAATGCCGATCAGTGACACGACACCACCTTTGCTGGCGGCAAGACATGCCTCGCGAATTGATTTTGCCGTTCCTGCACATTCACAGACCCGGGGCACCCCACGATTATTGGTCAGCCGCATGACTTCTTGAACCACGTCGCAGTTTTGATAGTTCAAACCGATGGCACCCAGCTCGACTGCTTTATTCAACCTCTCGCCACTTCCCGACACAATTATGCGACCGGCACCCATCGCTGCGGCACACAGAGCGGCCATCAGGCCCTGCGGCCCGGCGCCTAGAATAAAAATGTCTTCGCCCGGCTGAAGTCGGGTTCGCTTTACGGCATAAAGCGCGATACTCAGCGGGTCGACGCAAGCAGAACATTCCAAGTCGAGCATCTCAGGGATTTTGCAGATGCTCTTGATTGATGCGCGTATGTACTGAGCATACGCGCCTGCGGTATAGTGGCCATATTGGCGGTGCCCCTTGGCCTCATCTCCATAATTCAGGCAGATGTTAAAGCGTCCGGTCAGGCAGTTTCGGCAGTAACCGCAGCCGCAATGCGAAATGGCACAGACACGATCTCCTACACGCCACCCCAAAGTATTGGCTCTTTCGCCCATCCTAACCACAGTGCCGGACCATTCATGTCCGGGGACGAACGGGAAAGCTTTCGGCCAGAAACCGGGAAAGTCACCGTTGATGATGTGGGGGTCGGTCCCGCAGATAAACGTGGTATCGACCTCGCAAAGAACCTCGTCGTCGCCGGCTACCGGAACAGCGATCCTTCGAATTTCAAATTCTCGTGGCCCAGAAAGAACGAGCGCCTCCATGTCATCTTTTATGGATTTCATGTGCCTTTGCTCCTTTGGGTAACCGTTTTTCTCAGTGCGGTATGCCGTCTTCCCGCATCCCAGGCTCGTCAGCCCGTTCTCTGCACAGCCACTGGAACAGACTTGTTTTACACACTAAGTACAATTTTTGTACCCCGTAAATCAAATAGCATGAATTTTTGTTCTTCGGGACAAATTTTCTGTGTTGGTTGGGAAAGATATCGGTTTGGTTGGATCACTTACAGCAATGTCGCGCGCGGCCCCGACACAAATCAGTTCGCTGACGGCGGTCGGTTTGCACCCAAATTCCTTTACCCGGGCATTCGCCAGCATCACTCGCCTGCTGTGGCTCACCGTGTCACCACGGCGGCAAGCCGAAAGTTTTTCGATGCGGTCGCAGCGTGACTCTTGCCGCGGGTTGGAACGACCCGCCCATTCGTTCTAAACCCCGAACGGATCGAACCGTTGATTGACCTCCTGCAACGGCGATAAGTGCTGAAAGCGTTTTATCGATGTGACGCCAAAGGTGGCGCAAGAAGCGGCTGTACAAAGAGCAGGACCATGACATCGCAGGTTCTTTTCATTCAAGGCGATGGTGCCGGAACCCAAGATGGGTGGGACAACAAGCTTGTTAACAGCTTGAGGCGAGTAATCAGGTCCCGTTACGACGACCGATGTCATCCCACGTGACTGTGCCAAAGCTTCGCGCAAAATCGCCCCTAGCCCTGTATTTGTAGCAACCGGTTTGCGGATTGTTCATCGGTGACCAGAACTGTAGGCGCGATGATCTGGATTGCAGCTTTGAGGGCCAGCAGTTTATCCGGCCCGCCCGAAACCAACACCCGCTCTGGGGTGCGGCGCAGTCTGCTTAGGTTGGCCGAAATCACGCGGGCGTTGACCTCGTGGTCGACGACGGCCCCGGCTTCGTCGATGAAATTATACAAGACATCGCCAATCGCCCCCGCCTCAATCAGCGACCGGCGATCAGCTTCGGACAGGTATCCGGTGCGGTAACTGGTGGTCAACGTGGTGATCCCGCCCACTGACAACAGCGCCATGTCCAGATTATCGGCCATCTCGAAAATTGACGCCAACCCGCAGCGTTCCAGCAGCGCATGTTTTGTCTCGGGGCTGTCCACGACAGCAGGAGCGGGGATCAGGAACCCTTCGCCCTGAAACAGCTCGGTGAATTGCCAGGCGAATTCGGCGGGGTTGAACCGACGCGCAGCGGCGATGCCACCCAGCAGGGAAACCACGCGGAAATCCTCCAGCGTTGCCCCTTCGATAAAGGCCAGTGTGTTATACAGGGTCCGGCCCCAGCCCACGCCGACGGTCATGCCCGATTTCATCTCGCCCGAGATAAACGCCCCGGCGGCGGCGGCAATCACCCGGACCGGGTCGCCTTCGGGGTCGGCAAAGGGTGCAAGGATCACCCGTTTGATGCCGAACCGCGCCTCGATCGCCCGTTCGGTCTGCACCAGATCGGTCAGGTTGGTGGCAATCGTTATCCGCACCTCGTTGCGGCGGCGGGCATCGGCCAACAGCCGCACCACCATGATCCGGTTGATTCCCAGCTGTGCGGCGATATCGCCCTGGGTGCAGCCTTCGACGTGGTACAGCCAGACGGCGCGGGCGCGCAGACGGTCGGTTTCGCGTTGCACCCCAGGACTGTTTTGCGCAGGTTGCATGGCGATCCTTAAACAGAGTGTTAGCCGGGCGACAAATGACCGATGATCCGCGCCACCCGGTCCGGGCATTCGATCTGGGGAATATGCCCCGCCCGGTCCAGCAGATGAATAGCGCAATCTGTCAGGGCCACAAGACCGTGCCGCATCGGCAGGATATGATCTTGCCGCCCCCAGATGATTTGCGCCGGGCAAATCAGTCGTTCCAGCGTGGCCCGCAGGTCGAACGATTGGGTGCCATCAGGGAATAGGGCTGCGGTCATTTCGGCCTGACAGGCCCGCAACGCGGGGTCGGTCCGCGTGGCCATCGCGGCGCGGGCGTAATCGTCAGAGATGCCGACAGGTGTGGCGGTCAGGCGGCGTAGCCACGGGGCCAGGCTTTCCACACGGGATGCTCGGGCGATGCCGCTTAGCGTGGCGGCGTCAATCTCGGGGCCAAGGCCTGCGGGGGCGATCAGGGTCAGCGCGCTGATCTGGCGGGGGCGGATGTCAGCCAGCGAAAGGGCAAGTGCGGCGCCCAGCGAATGCCCGATCAGGTGGATTTTGTCGTGGCTTAGTGTGGCAGTATCAAACGCCTCGGCCAGCATCCGCGCCAGTTGGGCAAAGCCCTCGATCCGCCGTTTCGGCGATTTGCCATGCCCGGGCAGGTCGATTTTTATCAGGGCCCGCGTGGTCCCCAGTGCCCGCTCAAGATACCCGTCCCGGCCCGCTGCATGACATGCAACGGCCCGGGTTCCGGGGTCCAATGCGTCGGCGATTGCAGCGGCGAATCCTGCCGGTTGGCCACATCGTCGCGCTGAATGCGGCCCAGTGGGCCGGTGCCCAGAGTATTGGCCAGATCCAGCCCGCCCATATCGGCGCCCTTGCGGGCAGCAGGCGTGGCGCGGGGTTTTACCCGGGGTTTGGGTTCAGGGTCGGGTTGTGGCAGAGCAGTCACCGCGATGGGGTCCATCGCGGGAACGGGGGCAGACAAGGTTTGCGGCGGGGGCAGTTCGGCAGCTTCGCCCCGTCCATTGGGCGCATCGCCAACCCCCTCGCCCACCGCATAAAGCCAGGCCACCACCGACCCCACCGCAACCTTATCCCCCGGCTGGGCATTGATATGGTGCAGAAACCCGGCGGCGGGGGCCTCAACCTCCATCGCGGCCTTGTCGGTTTCAATGTCGAACAAGGGGGCACCTTTTTCGACAAACCACCCGCAGCGACCAACCACACCGCCAGCGTGCCATGGGTCATGTCCATATCGACCTTGGGCAGGATCACTTCCGTTGGCATCTAAACCTCGCGGGCGATCAGGCGGCGGGCGGCGGCCTCGATGGTATTGGCCTGCGGCACGGCCAGACGCTCCAGATCGGGGTTATAGGGGATCGCCGCCCCCACCGCCACACCCGCGCCACCCAGTTCGGATATAGGCGTATCCACCACCCGGTCAGGCCCGAGCCGGTCGATCAGGTCCAGCGTCACCTGAAACGCGCCACCATAAACGCCGATATCCTCGCCCATCAGAATGACGGCGGGATCGGCCTCCATCGCCAAAGCCATCGCTTCGCGGATGGCTTTGGCATAGGACAGGATGCGGGGGGAGCCGTCCATCTCAGGCGGCTGCATGGACATAGCGGGTGACTTCGGACAGGTCCGGCGCGGGGCTGGATTTGGCAAAGGCGATGGCCTCGGCCACCGTTTCAACCGCGCTGGCCGCAATGGCATCCGCCGCGCCCTGATCCAATATCCCATGCGCGATCAGTTCGACCTGAAATCGGGCGATGGGATCTTTGGCAATCCAACCTTCGATTTCTTCTTTGGTGCGGTACCGGTTCCGGTCGGATTTGGAATGGCCGCGCCAGCGGTAGGTCAGGTTTTCGACCAGCGACGGCCCCTCGCCTGCCCGCGCCCGCACAATCGCGACATGCACCGCCATGGCCACGGCGGAAAAATCGTTGCCATCCACGGTGACGCCGGGCACGGAATAGGCCACGGCTCGGTCGGCGATATTCTCGACCGCCGTTGACCGTTCGGTCGAGGTTGACATCCCGTATTTGTTGTTCTCGCAAACGAAAATCACCGGCAGTTTCCACACCGACGCCATGTTCAGTGCCTCGTGAAACGCGCCTTCGTTATTGGCCCCGTCGCCGAAAAAACAAATCGTGACATCATCGCGGCCCAGCCGTTTGGCCGACAGCGCCGACCCTACAGCAATCGGCAACCCGCCACCCACAATCCCGTTGGCCCCCAGATTACCAATCTTGATATCCGCAATATGCATCGACCCGCCGCGCCCGTGGCAATAGCCGGTCTGTTTGCCAAAGAACTCGGCAAACATCCGGCCCACATCGGCGCCTTTGGCAATACAATGGCCGTGGCCACGATGGGTCGAGGTGATTTTGTCGTTATCTGTCAATTCCATACAGGTGGCCATGGCGCTGGCCTCTTGGCCGATCGACAAGTGCATGGTGCCGTGGATCAGGCCACGGGTGTAACTATCCTCGGCCCCTTCTTCGAACCGGCGGATCAGACACATCTTGCGCAGCGCCTCGCGCAGGGCCTCGGGGGTGTAGGTGCGGATGGCAAAGGGGCGGTTGTCGGGTGCCAAGCTGTTCATGCCAGACCCAACATCACGTCCTGGCGGCGACGCCCTTGCCGATGGTGAAATCAACCCGACCTTCTGCGGATGACAGCAGCCCCCCGGCGCTGGCAGGCACCAGCAACTTGTTCAGGTCTTCGCGCGAACAGGCGGGGCCGTGCATGCGAAAGGCCGATTTCAGCGCCAACCGAAAGGATGCCTGTGGCGTCAATGACGACATCAATCAGGCCCGATTCCAGCAAGGTTTCAACCTTGTTAGTCGTGGCAATCCGGCCCGATTCAATAGCGGCATTCAATTCGTCGGTTGTATTGGTTGCCTGAGCGCGATCAGGGTCGCCATAAGCAATCGTTACTGACCGGCCCGCCGCCTGTGGGTTCAACTCGCTGATTGCGCTAATTTCAATGCTGCGCATATGGGCGACGCGGGACACAATATCGGTGCCCATCTCGCCCGCGCCGACAAGGCCGATGTGGATCGGTTTGCCGGTGTCGGCACCGGCAGCCAGATCGCGGGCAAGGCCGGTCAGGGCGACATTGGTGGGCGTGGGCTTCTCCTGTTGCGTGGGCCGATCCCATTTGAACATATGATACGCAGTCAACAAATAGTTCATGCTGCATTGCGGCATATTTTGGTGAAAAAGGGAATTGACACAGGGTAAACCTTGAACACATGATACACCAGTGAAACGAAAGTTCACCAACCTGTTGTTCAACCGGATTCTGGCATGGGGAGTGCCTTTGCCATAGGTTGTTGAGCGGCAGACAGAATGATGACAACGTGACGCAAAGGGAGGAGACGACATATGACTAAGTTACTCAAGCCATTGTCCCGCCGCGCATTCCTGCACAGGACTGCCGCCGTGGGTCTGGTCACTGGCACTGGCGGGCTGGCGATGCCAGCACTGGCCGAAGCGCACCTGCCGGACATTCAGTCCGTGCTGGATAGTATTTCGGTGTCAGGCTATGTCCGCGCCGATTACCGCGAACTTTACAGCATGAACGACGATCCGCTGTGGGATCCGGCCAAGGATTGGATCCGCACCGTCGATTGGGACAAGGTTCGCACCGAACTGGGCGGTACCACCGTCCGTTTCGCGATCGGTGCCGCCGATCAGGAATCCGCCGCATCCGGGCTGGCTCCATTCGAGGCGCTGTCAGGGATCAAGGTCGAACTGGTGCCAATCCCGGACGACAGCATCTATGACAAAGCGATTGCCGAGTTCATTTCCGGCAATGCATCCTTTGACGCGCTGCAATTCTTCAGCGCCTGGCTGGGCGATTTCGCGGGCCCGGGGTTCCTGCATCCGCTGGATGATTACGCCGCCAAATGGGCGCTGCCGCTGGACGACTTTTATGACACCTACCGCCTGAATTATGGCTATTTCGGCGGCAAACTGGTCGGCATTCCGTTCGACTGCGACATCCAGATGGTCCACTTGCGCAAATCGGTGATGGAGCCGATTTTGGGCGGGCCAATCGATCTGGCAAACTCTGTCCCCTCTTATGACGAGTTGATCCGCATCACCGGCGAGGCGAACAAGCTGGGTGGCGGTGTGGCGGGTGTCGGTATGCTGGGCGCGCGCGGCTTCTGGTCGACTTATACTTGGGAACATATCGCGGCGCAGGCCGGGATGCAGTTGTTCGACGAAAACTGGGAGCCTACGCTGGATACAGATGCGGGCAACAAGGGGATTGAAACCCTGCTGGCCCTGTCCAAGAATGCCATCGAAGGTGTCGCCGGTGCAGGCTGGGGTGAAAACCGCGCTGCCTGGCTGGGTGGTCAGGTTGCGGCCAACATCTCGTGGCAGGACAGCGGCACACAGGCGATGCGTCCGGATCAAAGCCAGATCGTTGATGATTTCGTCACGATCTATGAGCCGCGCATTGCCGGTGGCGTGTTCGCGCCGCCAAACATTGCCGGTTCCACCAGCGTTGTGACCGCCACCAGCCAGAACCCCGAAGGGGCGTTCCTGATGCTCGCCTTCCTGACCACATCGTCGATCATGGCGATGAACGAGGCGAATGCCAACGGCGTTGCCCCCGGCTATCGGTCGGTTCTGGCCAACGAAAAATTGCGCGCCGTGTCGCAGCCGATGAAGGTCTGGTCTGACAGCCTTGACCATGCGTGGTGTTCCCCCCGTCTGCCCGGCATGTTCGAAATGGAACAGGCTTTGGGCAACGAGATCAACCGCGCCATCACCGGCCAGATCACCGGCAAGGAAGCGCTGGCCAATGGTCAGGCGGCGTGGAAGGTGATCATGGAGCGGCAGGGGTTCTACGGCGATGCCAAGCCCGTATCCTATGCCGACGCGTCGCCCGGCACCTATGTCGGTGCAGGCAAACCGTTGCCGTTCTAAGTTCAATGACCGTCAGTGTCAGCACATCTACGCAGGGGGCGGCTATGGCCGCCCCCAAGCGTAACCTCAAACGGCGCAGCCCCGGTTTGCGCCGCGCATTCCCCTATCTGCTGCTCACCCCGGCCCTGCTGTATCTGGTGGCAATCACCCTGTATCCCGGCATTTTCGCGATCTGGCAAAGCCTGTTCGATGTGCGGTTTCAGGGCTGGACCTTTATCGGGGCCGACAATTACACCCGGCTGCTGCAAGACCGCGAGTTTTGGGCCGCACTTGGCAATACCGCCATTATCGGCGTGATTTCCCTTACCTTACAAACGGCTATCGCCCTGACCGTATCCTATTTCGCCTATCGTGACCCGTTCATCCGGGGTTGGCGGATTGTTTATCTGATGCCGATGCTGTTCATGCCGTCCGCCGTGGCGTTCATCTGGAAACTGGCGTTCAATGACGGGCGGGTGATTTCCAACCTGCTGATCCGGGCCGGGCTGATCGACAATAACGTCGACTGGATCGGCAATATCTGGCTGGCCCGGATGGAATTGATCGTGGCCGACGTGTGGCAATGGACACCGTTCCTGTTCATTATTTTTGTCGCCGCTTTGCAGGGACAGGATCAGGAGATTGAAGAGGCCGCCCGGCTGGACGGTGCATCTTGGCCCGCGATTTTCTGGAACATTTCCCTGCCGATGATGCGGCCGGTGATTGTGGTCGCCGTCACCCTGCGCGGGATCGATATCACCACGATGTTCACCAATGTGTTCGTGATGACCCAAGGGTCGCCCGGCGGGGCTACGGAAACCATGAGCTATTTCATCTATCGCCAAGGGTTCAAAATGTTCAGTTTCGGCTATGCGTCCGCCGCGTCGGTGCTGATGCTCGTGCTGACGGTGATCGTGGCGCAGACCGTGGTCAAACGCGCCTTCAGGTCGGGGAAATCAGCATGACCACCCCCCGTAAAAAACCCCGCAAGACCCGGGGTGAATCGCTGATCCTGCGTTACGTGGTACTGGGGTCCTGGGCGGCGGTATGTCTGTTGCCGATCATCTGGTTCGGCACCATCGCCTTTCGCCCAAGGACCGAGATCATCACCCCAACGCCAATTTTCTGGCCGACGTTCAGTCTCGACGCCTGGTATCTGCTGATCAGCGACTGGCCCATCGCCAAATACCTGCGCAATTCGCTGGTGGCAGTGGCAGGGTCGGTCGTTATCGACCTGTTTCTGGCCATTCCTGCCGCCTATGCACTGGCAAGGTATGAATTCCGCGGGCGCGAGGATATCGGCTTTTACATCCTGTCCACCCGGATGATGGCCCCCGCCATTGTCGCCGTGCCAATATTTTTCCTGTTCAAGAACATGGGATTACTGGATACCGTCTGGGCGCTGATGCTGGTCTATGCCGCGATCAACCTGTCGCTGACCACATGGATCATCCGCAGTTACATGCTGGATATCCCCAAAGAGCTTGAGGATGCCGCCCGCACCGATGGGGCCGGTGATTTGCGCATATTGTGGGAAATCATCATGCCCGCCTGCCTGCCCGGCATCATCACAGCGGCGGTGATTGCGGCGATTTTTGCGATTAACGAGTTCCTGTTTACCCTACTGATCGCCTCCACCCCCAACGCCTATACCATGTCGGTCGCACTGGCCAATTTCACCGGCGGGTCGGATGGGGTGATCTATAATGCGATTGCGCTGGTCAGCTTTATCGCGTTCCTTCCGATCCTGATCCTTGTGATCCTCATTCAGAAACATCTGTCGCGTGGCCTGACCATGGGCGCGGTCAAAGGATAAATCATGGCCTCGATTCAACTGCAAAACATCGTCAAACGCTATGGCGGATTTACCGGCGTGCGGCACATGTCGCTGGAGATTCATGACGAGGAGTTTCTGGTGCTGCTCGGCCCCTCTGGCTGTGGCAAGACCACGACGATGCGGATGATAGCGGGGCTGGAAGTGCCGACCGAGGGCGAGATCATCATCGGTGACGAATACGTCAACGACGTCGATGCGCGTGACCGCGATGTGGCGATGGTGTTTCAGGGTTATGCTTTGTATCCCAACATGTCGATTTACGAAAACATCCGCTTTCCGCTGCGGATGCGCGGGATTCCGGCAAAGCAGCACGACGCGCTGATCCGCCAAGCCGCCGATATGGTCGAACTGGGCGATTATCTGGACCGTAAACCCGGCGCCCTGTCCGGTGGCCAGCGCCAACGCGCCGCCCTTGCCCGTGCCGTGGTCCGTGCGCCGCAGGTGTTCCTGATGGATGAACCGCTGTCGAACCTTGACGCCAAACTGCGCGCCTCGATGCGGGTGCAGATCAAGCACCTGCAACGACAGTTGAAAATCACCACCGTCTATGTGACCCATGACCAGATCGAGGCGATGACCCTGGCCGACCGGATTGTCATCATGGACAAAGGCGCAATCCAGCAGGTCGGCACGCCCGATCAGATCTACGCCGATCCGGCCAATACATTCGTGGCCGGTTTCATCGGTGGCCCGCCAATGAACCTGATCGAAGGCACCGCCTTGAACGGGGTGTTCAGTGCCACGGGGATCACCGTGCCCTGCGCCAACGCCCTTAACGGCAAAGTAACGCTGGGAATTAGGCCAGAGGATTGCATTGTCGGAGGCGATCATGTGACCGGGTCGGTTTACGGCGTCGAACCCACCGGCGATGTCACTTATCTGACCATCAGCACCGGGGCCAAACAGCTTGAGGTCAAAGCCGCCCGCGAGTTTCGCGCCCCGATTGACAGCCCCATCACCATTGGCTTTGACCCCGCCCGCCTGTATTTCTTTGACGAGGCGGGGATGCGGATCAGGGGTATTTGAATGACCGGGCCGATGTTCGATTACAGCTGCATGGGGTTCTACACCTTTGACGCGCTGTGCCGCCCCGTCACTCATATCCCGCCCGGCGGCGACACTTATTTTGTCGAGGAACTGACGTTGGCGGTGTCGGGTGCTGCCGGATCGGCCAGCATCGTGGCCGCCAAACACGGGCTGCGGGTGCAGGCGGCGGGCGGTGTGGGCTTTGACGATATGGGCGACTGGGTGCTGATGAAGCTGGGGTCGTTCGGGATTGATACCCAACTGATGGAACGCTGCGCCGGGTTCACCACATCCTCCTCGCTGGTCACCACCCGCCCCGATGGCGCGCGCCCTGCCCTGCACAAACGCGGGGCCACCGATGGGTTTTTCATCGACGATACCCAAATCGACCGCCTGCTCGATACCCGCATCCTGCATGTCGGCGGGGTCGGTTTGATGAACCGGATGGATGACGCGGGCCGCACCGAGGAGATTATGGCCGAGGCAAAGCGGCGCGGGATCATCACCACGCTGGATGTTTATGCCTCCACCGCTGCCGACCTGCCCAAAGTGGCCCGGCTTTTGCCCTATACCGACTATTTCCTGCCATCCGAGGAAGAGGCCCGCGCCCTGTCGGGCCTGCATGACTATGCCGATCTGGCCGGGTTCCTGCTGAACCTTGAGGCAGGGTGTGTCATTCTAACGCTAGGGGCCGAGGGCGCGTATTACAGCCATAGCGATGGGACGACATTTCACACCCCCGCCTTTCAGGTCGATGTGAAATGCACCTGCGGCTGTGGCGATTGTTTCAATGGCGGGTTCGCGACTGGGCTACTCAAGGGGTTGTCACCACAGGATGCCGTGCAACTGGCACAAGCCAGTTCAGCGCAGAACGCCACCGGGTTGGGGTCGCAGGCAGGGGTGCGCGATTATGCGACGACGCTGGATTTCGTCGCCAAAACTCCGCGGCGCGGGGCCAGTTGACCCTTTGTCAATGCGCCCGACTGGGCTATGATGCCACATCATTTCCGGAGCGACCCGCCGTGCCAAACCGTCTGCCCCAACCGCCCGATGCCATGCCCCTGCGCGAAGCGTTGCGGGCGATGCGGCATATGTTGCGCAAGGGCGGCGAAACCCTGATCGACACAATTCCGGTGGCAGACCTGCCAGTGCCACGGCTTGCGGGCGCTGTATTGCAACAGGTCGAGGCTTTGGCTCGTGGCGTGGACCATGTCACATCGGGCATGGCCAAACTGGTGCTGGGGGCCAGCGCCCAGCCCAGCCCGTCGCTGCCCGGAATTGCCGGTCAGGCTGCACCCGACGCCGCCTTTGCCGCCGCCTGCTATGCGGCCCTGCGTGCGGTTTTAGCCCATCTTGGGGTCGCAGGAGTGTTCCTGAGCGAGGCTGCTATCCGGCAAGCGTATCGCGCCGCGATGACAGACCAAGCGGACGAGGCGGAGACGGTATTGGCCGCCAGGCTGACCCGTGGCCTGATCAACGGTCATGTCATCCGGGGTGTGACCGCAGCGGATGCGGCCCAAGTGCCGGGCGCGGGTCTGGATCAGGTGGCGATCTTTGCCGTCATGCTCTGGTTGCAAACCGACCGTCCCGAGGGCGACGATGGTGCCGCACTCGAGGCAGCAACCGACATGGCTGTGGCCTTGTCGGGCGACATTGCGCGGGCCTGTGCAACCGTAACTCCGGCCGCTTTGGCGGCCCTGTTCAAGGAGTTTGCGCCGCGTGTCTGATTTGTCCTTACCCGTCGATCTGCCACCCACCAATGAACCCCTGCGCATCGCCGTGCGCCGGATGCGCTGGTTCAAAGCGGCGTTTCAGAAATATGTCGATGCGGCGGCAGTTCAGTTGGGCTGCCAATTCGAGATTGATCAGTCCAAACTTGCGGATAATTTCGTGCGCTGGCTGCGCGCCGTCGAGGCGCAAAAGCCCGCCGACAAAGCCGCGCGGCGCGAGTATTTCGAATTTGCCGCAGGGCTGATGCTGCGCGAACTGACGGCCGCTATGCCCCTGACCCTGTTGTCGCCACCGACAAAGGCCGCCCCGGACTCTGCGGCGGCATTCTGGCCCGAAGGCTATGTCTCCACCTTGTTCTGCCTGACCATTCACGCCGCCGCGATGGAACAGGAATACCGCAGCAGCCCCGATACTTCGCCCGCCATCTCTGACTTGCGGCATTGGTGGTCATTTCGCGAAAATATCGCCGAAGATGCGTCATTTTCCGTGGGGTTCCTGCAAATGCTACTGGGAAATCAACCCGATTGGGTGATGCCCGGAGTGTTCCGGGCCAAATTGCAGCGCGATATCGCCGAGGCGAACAATTCATCGTAAGCCCTTGAAAATCAGGACCTGCATCAAGTCTTTACTGATCAAACCCGCCACGACCCCTGCCGCGTGCCCTCGCGGAGCAGACCGCAGGGTTGGATCAAAATAGGGCTGCCTTGCCTTGTTGCGCATGTCACTCCGGAGAACTTTTCGGTCAGTAGCGCAGTCAGTTAAGCGGCCAGCGCGCCCGCCGTTGAACCCCGAAGCGACTCTTCTGCTAGGATGCGAAAGCCTATGCCAGCTGGGCCAGACCCTGCGCATCGTCCTGTTCGCCAGCGAGCCGAAATACCGCCTATCATCCGATCACTGCCCGGACGAAGCTGACGGCGGAGCTAAAGCCATATCTGGAAGTTGGCGACGAAGGAATTGTTTGGTCTATCAAAGCGTTGTCCACGCGCCTCGATTGCAAGGGCTACATTGCGGCCCGGACCGCATGGGTTGTCGAGGCGCAGCGGTGTCGGCCTGGTCTGATAGCACCTCGTTCCATTTGTGCAAAAAGGATCGCGCCATCAAATCGTTAAAGCAAACACCACAACCTGCCCTTGTTCTCGATCCGCAATATCCTCAGGTGCCTATAGTTGCGGCAACAGGATCATGATGCGCTGCTGCATCAACTGCGCGGCATCGAGGAGATTCGATCGCATCGTAATCTTGTGGCTGCCCGAAATCATTGCAGTCATAAAAGGGATCGTTATTGCCGCAATCGCATGTTCGCCTGCTGTATCCATAATGGGTGCCGACAGCTCCGTAATGCCCGGAAGCTCTGGATTAAGCATCTCGGTCAATTCAGCTTCAGGCCGCGTCCGAACAGAAATACTGCGCGCACTGCCATCGTCGCCATTATCCATAGTCAGATTTTGGTTCTGGATTTCCGCTTTTTCCGATGCAGCCATCATACAGACCCCGGCAGAGCTTGAGGGCACGGGGCTACGATGGCCGACTTGCACCGAAATCGAATAGCCTTTGGCGGCTTCGGCCTGTGCCACAACCAGAACAGCGTCGTTTTGCAAAACTGAAAGGTGACATGAAAAAGATGTCTTTTCTGTAAGTCCGGACAGAACAGGCATCGCAACCTCTGCCAGCCGGTTATGTTTGGACCGGCTGGAGCCCAGCACTGACAGACGGTCGGTTAGGTAATAGTAGTCCGCTGAAGTACGTCCGATGAATTGCCGTTCCTCCAGAACAATCATCATCCGAAAAATCTCGTTCTTCGAGCGGCCCACCCCGGTGGCGATCTGCGACAAGGACATCTCGGTGGCGGTCAGCGAAAGCAGCTCAAGGATATCCAGGCCTTTTTCAAGCGCTGGCGCGGAGTATTTCTGCAGCTTGGTCAGTTGATGAGGCGCCATGAGCTCTTTTTCTGCATCTGCGGGGCAGTGGTCGCTGTGATCTAATCTGCGCGCCTCGCCACAAACGAAAAGACGCAAGGGCTGTTTAACTGCCCTTGCGTCATGGATCAAACCCGGTGAAAGAAACGCAGGTCTGATCCGTTTTGGGTCACATCATTTCAACCCGTTGCGGACCAGGATTTCATCGGCATTGGCGATTGTGATGGTTTCGGTCCCCAGAACAACTGATTTTTCGACCGTCTCACCTGCCAAGTATCGCAGCGCCTGCCGCAATCCTTCGGCGCCGGGGGTCGGATACAGGAATGTCGCCGCCAGTTCGCCATTGGCAACCCAGGTCACGCCTTCGCCAGGAAGCCCATCGACCCCAACAAAGATGATATCACCTTCGCGCCCCGCGTCCTTGGCGGCCAGATAGGCACCGTAAGCCATCGGATCGTTGTGGCCATAGACGACACTGATGTCTTCATGGTTGCGCAAAGCTGTGGCCATGATGTCGTAAGCCTGATCCTGCTTCCAATCGGCCGACTGGCGGTCGAGCAGGAACGTGACACCGGGTTCGCTCGCCATGATCGCGTGCAGCGGGTCCGAGCGGTCAAAGGTCGCCTGAATGCCAAGGCCGCCGTAGATCTCCACAATGGTACCCTGCGCGTTGCCAGCGCCGCCAAGCCTCTCCAGGACAAAGTCGGCAACTGCCTCGCCGATCAGAACATTGTCGCCGCCGACCCATTGGACGAACTGGTCTGTATCCACATTCCGGTCGAGCACAAAGACCGGAATGCCAGCGGCCGTCGCTTGTTCGACGACGCCGGTCAGGCCAGCCGCCTCTTTGGGCGAAATCAGAATCGCATCGACGCCTTGCTGAATGAAACTCTCAACCTGTGCCACCTGCTCTTCGGTCCGGTCGTTGGCATCGGCCATCAGCAGGGTCACATTCGGATGCAATTCTGCCTCGGCGCGCAGGTCTTTGTTGAACTGCACCCGCCATGGCTCGACCGTGGTGACCTGGGAAAAGCCAATGGTGTATTCGGTATCCTGTGCTGACACCGCCATCGGCAATCCTGCGGCGAATGCGATGGAAAGCAAGGAAAGGCCCTTGCCAATTTCGCGTCTGTTCATAACTATCTCCTTGTTGAATGATCGGCGCTGATCGTGCCGCTTGTTCGTTGCTCTGGTCCCGCGACCTTCCACAATCCGGGGCCAGAGCCTCTTTGCCTTTCTGACTCAGGTTTTCCTGAGCTTTGAAAAGATCACGCTCAACTGACCCTCTTGAAGCAGCACGGCCGCGATGATGATCACGCCCTTCAGGACCAGTTGAGAATTGCTGTCGATGTTGTTGAGTTGCAGGATATTGCCCAGAAAACCAAAAATCAGCACGCCGACCATCGTGCCGATCACGGTGCCCTTGCCACCCATCAGGCTGGTGCCGCCGATCACCACGGCGGCGATGGCGTCAAGCTCCAGCCCCATGCCCGCATCGGGTTTGCCTTGCCGGAACTGCGCCACATACAGAATGCCAGCCAGCCCCGCCAAAGCGCTTGAAATCGTGTAGGTCGCAATCTTGATGCGGTTAACGTTGATCCCGGCCAGCCGCGACGCCAGCTCGTTGCCTCCAATGGCCAAAAGATAGGCGCCATATGTGGTGAACCGTGTCAGGGCGTAGAAAATCGCAAGGATGGACAGAAAGAACAGCCCCGGCACTGGAATGACGCCCCATAAAAGCATCCGCAGCGCCTCAAAGTTTTCGGTGGCATTGGTGCCGGTATAGACCGGATAGACCGCCGTATCCTGCCCCGCGATCAGCCGGGCCAGCCCCAGAGCACCGACCATCATGGCAAGGGTCACGATAAAAGGTTGCAAGCGACCATAGACAATCAAAGTGCCGTTCAACGCCCCAAAGGCCGCACAAACGCAGGGCACGGTTATCAGAACCGCAAGAACGCCGAATTTGGCAGGCACCTGTCCGGACAGCCAGATCATCAGCCCAGCAGCCGCGCCGGCGCAGATCAATGCCATAAGGGCCGTTGATACAGGGCTGGCCGCCGATCCACGCCCGGTATTTGCCGCTTTGAGCATGCCGCGAATAACGCTGATCACCGCCCAACTGCAGATAAACACAACGGCCCCCACAGCAGGTACGCCAATATAACTGGCAGCCGTCCAGCCTTCCTGGGTCAGCAGCATGGCGCAGATCACTGTCCCCAGGGCAAGGATCGACCCGACAGACAGATCGATTCCGGCGATCAGGATGACAAGTGTCATGCCTACGGCGACAATGCCGGTGACCGAAACTTGGCGCAGAACATCGGTCAGGTTGCCCAGCGACATAAAGATATTCACGCCCTTGGACGTCACCGGCGAAGACAAGGCCCCGAAGATCAGTAAAAAGCCCAATCCCCAATACAGCTTTGACCGCCGGATCAAGCGCAGACCAACGACCGTCCATGCCCCGGTTTTATTGGCGTCTAAGACTGGATTTTGCTTTGCCATCATCTCTTGTCCCGCGTTCATTTTCTTTTATCGGCCCTTCATTCGAACTGCATCGCCAGTTGCTTGATCGCATCAAGGGTCATCTCATCAGGGCCAAGGATGCCGGTGATCCGCCCTTCGCACAGCACCATGACCCGGTCACAGATCGACAGAAGTTCCGAGATTTCGGAACTGGCTAACAGAATGGAAATACCTGTATCGGCCAGCTGCCCGATCAGATCATAAATTTCATCTTTGGCGCCAATATCGATGCCCCGGGTCGGCTCGTCCAACAGCAGGATGCGCGGGGCCATCCCCAGCCACTTGCCCAGCACGACCTTTTGTTGGTTGCCGCCACTCAGATTGCCGACCACATGATCGATCCCGCGGGCTGCAATGCGCAGCCGATTGATTGCATTCAGGGCCTGCTGGGTCTGATACGGACCCGCACCCAGCCCGAACCGATCAAGCTGCGGCAGTTGCGGCAGAATGATGTTGTCGGATACCGAATGTTTCAGGATCAGCCCGGTCGATTTCCGGTCCTCGGTGATCAGGGCCAAGCCATGCGCCACGCCATCGGCAGGGTTCTGCAAGACAACCGCTTGGCCGTCGATCAGGATTTTACCGTCCAGAACCGGCCCACGCGCGCCAAATATCGTTTCCAAAAGCTCGGTCCTACCCGAGCCGAGCAACCCGCCGACGCCCAGAATTTCTCCGCGCTTCAACATGAAACTGACGTCATCCAAAACCTTGCGGTTCCGGGCGATGACGCTTAGCCCCGACACTTCGAGCGCGATATCCTCGGCGGGTTGCACCGTGCGGCGAATCTTTTCCACTTCAATCCGCCGGCCGACCATCATTTCAACAACATCCGCCGCACTGGTATCCCCCGCCATGACCGACCCGATCAATAGCCCGTCGCGCAGCACAGTGATCCGGTCAGAAATCTCGAACACTTCGTCCATCCGATGAGAAATGTACAAGATTGCGACACCTTGCGCCGCCAGGTCCCGCACCACCTCCATCAAGATGTCGGCCTCGGTCTGCGACAGCGCCGATGTCGGCTCGTCCATGATCAAAAGCCGCGCATCCATCAACAGCGCGCGGGCGATCTCGACCAATTGCTGCTCGCCAACCCGCAGGTCTTTGACCTTGGTATCCACATCCAGCGAAAATCCAAAGCGCGACAGCACATCCATTGCCAGTGCCCGGGTTCTTTTGCGATCAACGAACAGCCCACCGATCAGCGGCTCGCGCCCCAGCACCACATTCTGGGCTACTGTCATGTCGGGGATCAGGCTGAGTTCCTGATGCATGATGATGATGCCTTGCGCCTCGGCCTCGCGCGGATTGCGAAAAACAGCCGGTACGCCATCAATCGCCATCGTGCCATGGCTTGGTGTGATCACGCCGCTGATGATCTTGACCAGCGTCGATTTCCCGGCGCCATTCTCTCCCATCAGGGTGTGAATCTCGCCGCTGTTGATCGCGAGGTTCACGCCAGACAGGACGGGGATGCCGGAATAGGTCTTTCCAATGCCACGGAGTTCGAAAACAAACTCTGTCTCAACCGCTGCAGAAATGTTGGAACTGCTGAGTATTGTCACTTAGCGTCCCCCCTCCCAAAGGTCTGCATCACGCGAGTATAGAAAGTTTCATATATGAAGAGCGTTTCACTTAGCAAGAAGTTCTTGCAGACGCCGGGGCAGCCGGTGGTTTTTAGACATTCGGTTTTAGGTCGGGCAAGAAGATCGCTTGGCCGATAGCGAACACGGGCTTTCGCCTCACGCTTCGCACATGTCGATCAGCGGGTGATACCCCCACCTGCGGCATCGCGTGCTGCGCCAGATAGTGCGGGGCGGCCACGGCAAAAAACCGCGCCACAGGAACCGGGCGGCCATAACCCATGGTCACCGTCCCCTCAAATCCGAGTCAGCCGATCCCCCACTGCAACGTCGCCATCTTCTTCGATCGAACACAAAATTCCGCGCAACCGCAGCGCCTCGTGGGCCGGTGCGCGCACCCAATCATAGGCGGGTTTGCCAAACCGCGCCTTCCATTTCACGCAGCCGTCATTCCACAGATCCGACACGCGCAGCACCGCCGTTCCCGCCCGGATCAGGGAACCAGCGGGCAGGTTTGCCAGCGACAAGTCAAAATCGGCGATAATCGGATCGCCCGGATGCACCCCGGAATCCCGGTTGCGCCAGCACAGATCAAGCACCCGCTGTGACAGCACCGAAACCTGAATGCGGGGGTCGGGCGAGCCGTCTTCCAGTTCCAGCCAAGGCATCGTCATCTCGAAATCGCCCTCGATGCCCTGCGCCTTGGTCAGGCGCAGGCGATCCGTGAACACCCGGTCGTTATATTTGCGCCGGTACAGCAGCATCGAAATCGGCCCGGTGTCGCGCGGCGCGGCCAATACATGTGGCAGGGCCTGCTCCAGTTCTTCGGCAGTGGCAAATGCGGTCATAGGGACAGGTCCTTGTCTCATTCATCGGTGGTGAATGCGGCCTGTTCGGCCCGGGCCGCCGCCAAATTGGCGCGCAGTTCCACCAAATTGCCGTTGCGCGCGGTGCAACTGTCGCAACCCACGGCAGCGATGTGGTGCTGCGGCGCGAATGACATCCATAAGGCAGCCCCGACCACAGCCATAATCAGCCCCGATCCAAGCACGATATGCCGCCGGGCGAAAGTCACCTCAGCGCCCTTTGCCGCTGCGCCGGATCGGTATGGCCCACATCGATCCGTTCATGCCGTATCGGCATGTCGATATCCACCGGCGCATCCATTTCCCGGGCATAGGCATGGCCCGCAGCAACGGCGGCGGCAATAATCGCCGGGGCCTCGCAATCGCCAATGCGGGTCAGGCTGAATGGCAAGGTTCCGGCGCGGCCCTGCGGACTGGTCATCAGGCTTTGGTATAGGGTATCCACCGGGGCCCTTTGGCCAACAACGACCAGCGATTGCGCCGGCAGCACCATAACGCGCCCGGAATACTGACATTCCAATGTGGCCTCATGGCCATCAAAATACGCAATGCCATGCGCGGTGACAATCTCGACCCCGATCTTCATCAGATGGGTGCGGATGCGCCAGCGCTCTGATGTCATCTGCGCCCAATACGACACTGAATCCAACGGCGTGACCAGGGTCACCGGCTGGCCTGCCGCCAGCACGCGTTCGGCAATCACCCCGCCCATGTAATAGCCGTCGCCGTCATACAGCACGGTGCGGCCCGTGGGCAGACGGCCCTCCATAATGTCATCGGGGGTCAGCACTTCGGTTCCCGGGGCGGCCACCGTGACATAAACATTGTCCTGCGCCACATCTTTGCGCCAGCGTGCGCCGGTGGCAATCGCCACATGATCGGCCGCCACGGCCAACACATCGTCGACGGTCAGGGCACTTTCCCGAAAGATCTGAACATTGGGCATATTCAGCAACTGTTGCTCGCGGTAATCGCGCACCCGGATATATTCGCTCATCCCCGGTAGTGCGGCCTCGCGGACCACACGGCCACCCAGCACGCGGGTCGCTTCGGCCAGCATCACCTCATAGCCGCGGGCGCCCAGCGCACGGGCAGCCTCTAGGCCCGCAGGCCCAGCACCGACGATCAGGATGCGGGCATCCGACCCCTTGGGCGGCACTTTTTCCGGGTGCCAGCCCTTGCGCCATTCCTCGCCCATCGACGGGTTCTGGGTGCAACGGATCGGCACCCCAATGCTGTCGCCGGAATAACAGACATTGCAGCCAATACATTCGCGGATATCGTGCAGCCGCCCCTCCATAATCTTGTTGGGCAGGAACGGATCGGCAATCGACGGACGGGCCGCACCGATGAAATCGGTGATGCCGCGCCGGACCTGACTGGCCATCGTATCGGGCGAGGTGAAGCGGCCTACAGTGACCACGGGTTTGGTAGTCACCGATTTCACGAAAGACATATAGGGTTCCAAGGACCCTTCTTTCACAAACCGGGACACGCCCATTTCATAGGAATAATCCTGAATATTGATGTCCCACAGGTCGGGCATTTCGGCCATCGAGGCCAGCATATCGCGCCGCTCGCCCCAGATCGGCACGCCATCCTCGCCGGTCTGTTCATCCGCCGAAAACCGCACCGCCACTGCACAGCGGTCGCCCACCGCTGCCTTGGTCTCTTCGATCAACTCACGCATCAGCCGGGTGCGGTTTTCCATTGACCCGCCATATTCGTCGCCACGGGTGTTAATATTCTTGTCCAGAAAATGCGACAGCAGATAATCATGGGTGGCATAGACATAAACAATGTCAAAACCAGCATCGCGGGCGCGCAGGGCTGCGTTCTTGTGCCAGCGGCGCAGATTGCGGATATCAGTCTTGTCCATCGCCCGGGCCTGAAACGGGTGGCCCACCGAATTGGGCAGGTCAACGACATCCATTGACCCCAGACGGGTGCCCAGATTGGCACTGCGGGCACCGCCGAACCACAATTCCGCCCCCGCCAAAGCCCCGTGTTCATGCACCAGATCGGTCATCAGACTATGGGCGCGAATATCGCTGTCATCCCATAACGAGGCCGACACATGATGCGCATCATCAGATGCCGGGTGGATCGAGTTATATTCGGTGCAGACCACACCCCACCCCCCTTCGGCCTTGACCCCGCGCATCGCGGCCAGCGTGCGGGGGCGTTGCCAGCCCATGCCGGTGCAATGGGGCACCTGATAAAACCGGTTCTTGGCCGTCACCGGGCCAATTTTCATCGGCTCAAACAGAACATCGTAACGCGGGTCGCGGGGCATCAGGTGGTTCCATCAGTCTTGGGAATGGTGTGGCCAAAGTGGCACGGGAACATCAGGGCAAGCACGCGGCGAACCTGCATTTTCGATTGCTCACGACTGAAATCCTCGGGGTACAGCAGCATGTTCAACCACAGGCCATCGATCAATGCCTCAAGGGTCAGCGACACGAATTTCGGGTCAATCCCGGCAGCCTCACCCTCCGACGCTAGCCTGCGGATCAGGCGCATGGATTCCTGATGCCGTTCTTCATCGATATCCTCGACAATCGCGCGATAAATGCTGCGGTTGGCGGCCTCGCCGAAAAACGCAAACCAAACCGCCAGTTTTTTGCGGCTGCAAATGCGCGGATGAAAGAATGAATCGATAATCGCCAGAAACCGATCCGCATCGCGGGGCACTTTGGCCCTGATCCCTTTTTGCCACTGATCACGATGTTCACTTGCTACAAAGCGCAGGGTTTCCTCGAACAGCCGCTCTTTGCTGGCGAAATGAAAATTCACCAGCCCTAACGACAACCCGGCCACTTCGGTCACTTTAGCCAAGGTGGTGCCAACAATCCCGTATTTCGCAATACAGTCGATCGTGGCCTCTATCAGTTGCAACTGACGCACTGATTTATCTTCGGTCCGGCGGGTTTTCTGCGCGGTCAGGCCATTTTCAAGCCCACCGATTGCGGCTTTTACGATTTCCATATCACTCCCCCTTGGCGAAATTCATGTATTTTCCAGGACAACGAAGGCGTCATTGTGCCAAGAAAGCCATATCTTGCGGCCCTGTTCGATATCCTGCGGCATGGCCCGACGCTGGTTCTGGGTGGACACAGCGACAGGGTCAGCCCTGCCGTCAATCATGACGTAAAACTGGCGCAACCCGCCCAAATAGGCCGTGGTGTGAAGGGTCCCTGAAACGCTGTTCAATGCCCCCTCTGGCGGGTCAAGGCTTAGGGTCAGCTTTTCGGGGCGCATGGCCAGCAAAACGCGGGCATTTTGCGGCTGCCGGATGACGCTGGTCTCAACCTGCACATGCCCCAACCCTTCGACCTGAAGATCGGCCATCACGGGGCCGGTTTTTATGACCTTGCCGATGAAAAAATTCATATTGCCGATAAAACCCGCAACTTCGCGGTTCGCAGGGTTCTCATACAGGCCCGCAGGGGTATCAATCTGCAACACCCGGCCCGCTGCCATTACCGCGATCTTGTCGGACAGGGTCAGCGCCTCTTCCTGGTCATGGGTGACCAGCACAAAGGTCACGCCGACCGATTTCTGCAAGGCCCGCAATTCCAGCTGCATCTGTTCGCGCAATTGTTTGTCCAACGCGCCCAGCGGTTCGTCCAACAACAGCGCCTTGGGCCGCATGATCAACGCGCGGGCCAGCGCCACCCGCTGCCGCTGACCACCCGACAATTCATTGGCGCGGCGGGTGCCATAGCCCGGCAGCTTGATCAGATCGAGCATTTCCTCGACCATCTCATAGCGCCGCAAACGGGGCAGCCTTTGCTTGCGCAAGCCGTAGGCAATGTTGTCGCGCACCGTCAGATGCGGAAAAATCGCATAACTTTGGAAGACCATATTCACCGGGCGGTGATGAGGCGGCACATCAGCCATCGATTGACCGTCAATCATGATGCGACCAGCCGAGACGCTCTCGAACCCCGCCAGCATCCGCAGCAAAGTGGTCTTGCCACAGCCCGAAGCCCCCAGCAGCGAAAAGAACTCGCCCCGCTGAATATCTATCGACACATCATGGATCGCCTGAAAAGTGCCGAACCGCTTATCTACATTCTGGATCGAAATCAGGGCTTCAGTCTGCTGGTTCACTTGGACATCTCGCCTTTTGTTGTCGTGGTCATGCCGATGCGTCCGATCCACAAGCCCAGAAAAATGAATACGAAAGACGCCGCCAGAATAAGCGTCGAGAGCGCCAGCATTGAGGGAAACTGGGTCGGAAACCGTAACTGGCCCCAGATATACATCGGCAAGGTGGCATTGGTGCCGCCCAGAAAGAACGCCATGATGAATTCATCAAACGAGATGGTAAAGCACATCAGCAGGCTGGCGACGATCCCGGGGGCGACGATGGGAAAAGTGATGCGCCAAAAGGTGAACCAGCCGTTTTCACCCAAGTCAGCCGACGCCTCTTCCATTGACAAATCGAACCCCTCGAACCGCGGCAGCAAGGTGGCAATCGCAAAGGGCAGGCAGACCACGATATGACCCAGGGTCACGGTATACAGTGACAGGGGAACGCCCAGTCTGCTCATCAAGATCAACAAAGCCACGCCAAAGATGATGCCCGGCACCACCAGCGGCAGCATGATCACCCCCAGAATCGGGCCGCTGCCCGGCAGGCGGTTGCGGGCAATGGCCTTGGCGGCAAACACCGCAATCACCGTTGACAGGATTGAGACTGTCAGACCAACGCGGACACTATTGCCAAGCGCTGCAAATACCGGCTCGCGGTCCAGCAGCGCAAAATACCAGTCAAAGGTGAACGATTCCAACGGGAATTTTACATACAGACCGCTGTTGAATGAAAACACCGGGATAATGAACAGCGGCAGATAGATGAACAGCATGAACAGCAGCGCATATATCCGCAGCGTCCGGTTTGGCTGGCTGATGTAACTTCCTTCTTTCATACGGCCCACCTGCGGAACGCCTTGGTCAGCCCGTATGAACACAGACCCAGAACGCAAATAACGATGACCAGAACCACAGACAGTGCAGCCCCCATCGGCCAGTTGTTGATCGACCCGAATTGCAACTGGATCAGCGTGCCGATCATCGTGCTGTCCGGCCCGCCTACCATGGCCGGGGTCACGTAATCGCCCAAGGTCGGGATGAACATCAAAAACACCGATGCAATGACCCCCGGCAAAGACAGCGGCAGCGTGATCCGCAGGAACCGCAACACCGGCCCGTCACCCAGATCAGCTGCCGCCTCAAGATAGGATTTGTCGATCTTTTCCAGCGACACATAGATCGGCAGCAGGGCAAAGGCGGCCCATGAATGCGCCAGCGTGATCGACACCGCTGTATTGCTGTATAACAAAAACCGCAGCGGCTCGGTGATCAGCCCCAGGTGCATCAGCCCGGAATTGATGACGCCCTCATAGCCCAGGATCACCTTCCAGGCAAAAACCCGCAGCAGATAGCTGGTCCAGAACGGCAAGGTAATCAGGATGATCCAGATCATCTTGTGCCGATGCACATGAAAGGCCACGTAATAGGCCATCGGATAACACAGCAAAACCGTCACGATGGTCGCGATCCCCGAAATCCACAGCGACCGTTCCAGCAGCGCGCCATAGATCGGCTTTTCATAAGCAGTCCGGTAGTTCTGCAAGGTCAGGGTGGTGTCATAATCATAGCCCACCTGCGTCCAAAAGCTGAGCGTGACCAGCAGCGCGCAAGGCACCAAAACCGTCAGGCCCGTCACGATCAGGGCCGGCGCAAGCAAGCCATAACCACGCAGATATTCGTGCTTGAACAGCATCCGGCTGATCAGCCCGGTTCGGGCCCGCGCAACAGGTCCGTCAGCCACAGGCGGCGCTTGGGATTGCAACAGTTCCCTCATTTTCTTTGGCGACCGCTGGGCTGACAGATCAGAATCCCGACTTGATCGCTTCGAATTCGCTAACGATCTTGGCATTCCATTCCAGCGATTGCGGCAGCCCGAAATGGCCTGCCTGCAGGATCGTGTTAGGATCCCGCGACAATCCCATGCTGGCCAGCATCGCATCGTCAAATGGTTCAAACGATTTACGGTTCACCGCGCCATAACCGTAGTCAGCCAGAATAAATTCGCCCGACGGGGCGCTGATCAACGAATCGATAATGTCATAAGCGCGGTCCAGATTGGGGGCCTGCGCATGCAACATCGGGCCACAAACCCAGGTCAGCGCACCCTCTTTCGGCTGGGCGAATTTCACCGGTACCCCTTGGGTCTGCAGTGACAGGGCCGAACTGTTCCAGCCCAGAACCGCCACCAATTCACCCGAGGCCATGGCGTTATCGGTAGATGTGGTGTCATCGGTATAAACCCGGATCAGCGGGCGTTGTTCGCGCAGCACGGCGGCAATCTTGTCAAAGGACGCATCGGTGCCAATCTCTTCAAACGGCACCCCGGCCTTGATCGCGCCGACCCACCAGGCATCACTGGCGGTGGCCAGACTACCCAGTCGGCCCGCATAGCGGGCGTCCCACATCATGTCCCAGGATTCTTCGCCCTCCAACTCGAACAGGTCGGTGCGGTAGATGATGGAACTTTGGCCCCATTCAAACGGCACCATCCAGATCTTGCCATCAGGCTGCCCGTTCGCCTGATTATACGGCATGTCATAAAGTTCTGGGAACACATCGGGCCAGTTTGACAGACGCGATGTGTCGATCGGCTGAAACAGCCCGGTGGACACCCAGTTCGGGATATCAGAGCTACAAGGATGGGCGACATCGGCCACAAACCCTGACCGCAGTTTGGTCAGCGCATCCTCGGTGCTGCCGTAGATCGAAAAATTCGGCAACTCGCCGTGCTTTTCAACGTAGGGCACGAACATCTCGGGCACATCAAAGCCGCCCCATGTGAAATACGTGGCCTGATCTTCGGGCGAGGCCACGGCCCGGCGCGGGATCAGCGGCATCGCGGCCATGGTGACCCCCGCCGCAAACAGCGTGCGGTTGAACGCCCGGCGGCTCAGCTTGCCATCGCGCACTGCGCCAAGTTGGTCAAGAACATCCATCTGGTCTTCTCCACTGTTAAGGCGCCTGAAGTCAGACAGGCATCGCCGGATTGCGCCGTGGGGGCCACCTACTCAGGTCGTTCCATCGCGCGGCGCGATTGCAGCGACAAAACCGGCTTAACATCGTGCGTTCCTGAACTTTTCCAATCTTCACTGAATGCTCATTCAATCATTGTGCGAGCTTTATAACCGAGTCAAGCTGTCTTTTGTGCGGCGCATTCGGCGCAGCAGCGGACCGTGAGAACGCGACAAGATAAAGCTTCATGCCACCACAATGTCTGTCAGGTCACAGTGACGTCACCGGCATAAAGTGCGATCAGGTCCACCAACACGAACGGCGCGCCAGCTTTTAACGACGATGCGCATCCACCGACGAAACACTTAAAGTCACGAAAGCAGGACCCCCATGGAGCATCTTCCCGGCAACGCCCGCGTTATCGTCATCGGCGGCGGGGTGATCGGCGCGTCAGTCGCCTATCATCTGGCCGCACAAGGCTGGCGCGACATTGTGGTGCTGGAACGTGACAGGCTGACCTCGGGCACCACTTGGCATGCAGCAGGGTTGATTGCCTCGGCAGGTATGGCCAGCGAAACCATGGCCTGGATCGCGCGCTACACCCGGCAGCTCTATATCGATCTCCAAGGCGAAACCGGGCTGTCCACCGGGTTTCGCCAATGCGGCCACCTGCATCTGGCCAGCACCGCCACCCGGCGCGAGGCGCAGCGGCGCGAAATGAATTTCATGCGCATCATGGGGCATGACAAACACGAGGTTTCGCCCGCCGAGGTGAAATCGATGGCCCCGCTGGTCGAAACCGAGGGACTGCATTCCGCAATATGGTCACCCAATGATGGCCGCGCCAATCCGGTGGATGTGACCATGGCGCTGGCCGCAGGGGCGCGGATGCGCGGTGTGCGGTTTTTTGAGAATTGCGCTGTCACCGATTTCACCGTCCAGAATCAGCGGGTCACCGGCGTGGTCACGGATCAGGGCCGCATACAGGCCGAGGTGGTGGTGCTGGCCACCGGCATGTGGTCACGCCAGATCGGGGCTAGGATCGGCGTTTCGGTGCCATTGCAGGCAGCCGAACATTATTACCTGCTGACCGAACCAGTGGACGGCGTGCATCCCGGCCTGCCAGTGGTCGAGGATCCGGACAGCTATACCTATCTGCGCGAAGAAGGCGGCGGGCTGTTATTTGGCCTGTTTGAACCCGACGCCGCAACCTGGTTGCCAAACGGCATTCCATCCGACGCCAGCTTTTTGACCCTGCCACCCGATATGGACCGGATCGCACCGCATCTGGAACATGCGTTCAAACGCTATCCGGTGATGAACACGACAGGCATTCGCAGCTTCTTTTGCGGACCGGAAAGTTTCACGCCCGATGGCGGATTTCTGGTCGGGCAAAGCCCCGAGGTGGACGGGTTGTATCTTGCGACCGGCCTCAACTCCTTGGGTATTCTGTCCGGTGGCGGCGTGGGGGCATTGCTGGCCGAAGAAATTATCAGCGGGAATGCCAGTCAGGATATGACCGGCATCACGCCGTCCCGTACCGCCCGGCATGAATCAACCCGGACCTATCTGGCCCATCGCACCCCTGCCCTGCTTGCCGCAGCCTTTACCAATTATGCATTGCCGAATTGGAAGCACAAAACTGCGCGCAATGTGCGCCGCTTGCCGTTGCACGACCGCTATGCTGCACAGGGAGCCTATTTCGTGGCGCTTTCCGGCTGGGAAATGCCCAACTGGTTCGCACCCAACGGCCCGATGCCAACGGTAACCCATGAATTCGGTCGGCAGGACTGGTTCCATCTGTCCGGCAATGAACACCGGGCCACCCGCACCAGTGTCGGGTTGTTCGACAAGACCTTCATGGGCAAATTCATCGTGCAGGGCCGCGACGCCGAAACCGTGCTGAACCGGGTCAGCGCCAATGCCATCTCGGTGCCGGTGGGCCAGAATGTCTATACCCAATGGCTGAACGGTCAGGGTGGGATCATCTCGGATCTGACAATCACCCGGCTGGACCACGACCAATTCCTGCTGATCACAGGCGATGTCCTGCAACGCATCACGCCCGCCTGGCTGCGCCGCCACACCCAGGCTGACGAATTTTGCGCCGTCACCGATGTCACCTCGGCTTATACCATCCTTAGTTTGCAGGGCCCCGCATCACGCGCGGTTTTACAAACGCTCACTGGGGCTGACCTGTCAAACGCGGCGCTACCGTTTCGTGGATCAACCGAGATCGAGATCGGCTATGCCCTCCTCCGCATCGTCCGCGTGACCTATATGGGCGAACTGGGCTACGAAATTTACATCCCGTCCGAGCAAAGCCTGAATGTCTATGATGCGCTCACCGCCGGGATTGCAGCGCAGGGACTGAATTGCGTTCATTGCGGTCTGATGGCGCTGGAAAGCCTGCGACTGGAAAAAGGTTACCGCGATTTTGGTGTCGATATCGACAACACGGATACGCCATTGCAGGCCGGGCTGGGCTTTGTCGTCGATTTCAACAAGGGCGATTTCATCGGGCGCGACGCCCTGATGGCGCAAAAGAATGCAGGACCGCTGACAAAACGGCTGGTTGCAGTGAAACTGGATCAGGCGGAACCGCTGCTGTTGGGCAATGAACCGGTCTGGCTGGGCGACCACAGCGTCGGCTACGTCCGCGCCGGGGCTTATGGCCATTCGCTGGGTGCATCGGTCGGGCTGGCGATGATCGAACACCCGGCTGGCGTCACAGCAGCGTTCCTTAAGGAAATCGGCTTTAAAGTGCAGGTTTACGACCGTTTCATACCAGCGACCCTGTCGCTGACGCCGTTTTATGACCCCAAAAGTGAACGCATCCGGCAATAATACTCAAAAAGGGTCCGGTGATTATGGAAGAAAAACAAGTGGTTGGGCCGATCGGAACAATGGCCCCAAACACCAGCGCCGGGCGGCAAGTGCTGGTGCTTGGGGCCGGCATGGCAGGCCTGACCGCCGCAAAACACCTGTCCCAAGCCGGCGCAAAAGTAACGGTGATCGAAGCGCGTGACCGTATTGGCGGGCGTACCTGGACCAGCGACCTCTGGCCCGATCTGCCGGTTGACATGGGGGCAAGCTGGCTGCACGGCGTCACCGGCAATCCGCTGACAGTGCTGGCTGACCGCATCAGTGCAGCGCGAACCCCCACATCCTACGGCCGATCCGTCAGCTTTGACCAAACCGGTCGCGTCATTGACTTTCCGGCCATCGTCAAGCGGGCCGGGGCGCTGATAAAGGCCGCACGAAAACAAGCGGACGCGCTGGATCAGGACATCTCGCTACAACACGCGATCGAGGCATCAGCGCCATGGCAGGCCCTTGCGGCACAGGACCGGCGGGCTGTCCGGCTGGCGATCAACACCCGGATCGAGCATGAATATGCGGGCGACTGGACCCGTTTGTCGGCTTGGAATTTCGATGACGGCAGCGAATTTCCGGGCGGCGACGTTGTGTTTAACCAAGGCTATCGCCCGCTGGTCGAGCACCAGGCGCAGGGCCTTGATATCCGCCTGCGCGAAGTGGTGACGGACATTGGCCCCTTGGGCAAAGGCGTTGCCGTCACCACAACGAAGGGGCGGCGTGTTGCGGACCATGTCATCGTGACCTTGCCGCTTGGTGTGTTAAAATCCGGGGCTGTGCGCTTTGCCAAACCATTGGCGCAGGCCCGTCAACGGGCCATCGACCGGCTGGAAATGGGATTGCTGAACAAGTGCTGGTTGCGTTTTGACCGGGTATTCTGGCCCACCGACGTCGATTGGATCGACTATCTGGGTCCCCAAGATGGGCTTTGGAGCGATTGGTTGAACGGCCTGCACAGCACCGGACTGCCGGTCCTTGTGGGGTTCAACGCCGCCGCAATGGCCGACCAGACAGAGGCGCTGGACGACCGCACCACGACCGCTTCGGCGATGGAGGCGCTGCGGGCGATGTTCGGCACTGCCATCCCCGCCGCCCTTGGCAGTCAGATTACCCGCTGGCGGCAGGATCCCTTTGCCGGCGGGTCATATTCCTTCAATGCGGTCGGTTCCAGCGCGCGAAACCGCCGCGCATTGTTCGGGTCTGACTGGGCAGGTCGGTTGCAATTCGCGGGCGAGGCTGCGTCGCATGATCACCCGGGCACCGTGCATGGCGCGATGATGACCGGCCTTGCCGCCGCCGCAGCAGCACTTGGGTAGCAGTGGTTCACAGCCCCACGAACAGCGCCACGAACAGCGGCCTCAGGTATCGCGGTGGATCAGCTGGACCGGCACGACGATCTGGCGCGCCGGGTGGCCGGAAATCGCCTCTTCCCGCAGAATAATCGTGCTGCGGGCAATTTCGGCAAAATCCTGCCTGACCGTGGTCAGATGCCGGGACAGGCCGGGCAAGTCGTCAAACCCGGCCACGGTAATATCCTGCGGCAGGCGCAAACCGATGTCGTGCAACGCGGAACAGGCACCCAGCGCGTGTTCGTCGGTTTCGCAAAACAAACAATCGATGCCCGGCAGATTGTCACGAAACCGCATCGCCGTGCGGTAGCCGCACAGGGTATTGGTCACATCCCTGACAGCTTCCAGATGCACCACGCTCAGCCCCAGCCGGGCGGCCTCGGCATGGGCAGATTCGGCCCGCCGCCCAATCGCTGGGCTGTGCCCATGGTTATAGGATGACATGATCGCCAGTCGTTTGCGGCCCAGCGCATGAAAATGCGCCACCACTTGCCGCGCCCCGTCGGCATCATCGGGGATCACGGAAAACACCTCGGGTTCGGACACATAGCCAATGGCAACAAACGGCACCATGGCTGCCTTGCACTGCGCGACACGCGGGTCATGATCCTCAACGCCGATCAGGATCACGGCACCGACCGTGCCCAACCGGTCCAGCAGCTCTGCCGCATCCAGCAAGGTCACGCCCCAGCCGGAATTATCCAGTTGCTGGATCAGATTCTGATACAACAGGGTCACATAACGGTCGGTCGGCAAGGCATCGCGCGACAGGCTGATCCCGATCATCGCGCGCCGCCCCTTGGCCAGCAGCCGCCCGCCAATGGACGGGCGATAGTTCAGTTCAGCGCAAGCCGCCAGAATCCGGTCACGCGTATCTGCCACCACCGACGGATCACCGCGCAATGCGCGCGAGATTGTGGCCTGCGACAGCCCGGTCAGCCGCGCAATGTCATATTGGGTCGATTGCATGCCGTTTCCCACCCCTTGGCGCGTTCATAAAGCAATGTGACACAATGATGAAGATTTTACTTTCAACGAATCGTGAATACGCATACATAAACTAATGACTGCGCATACACGAGGGTAAGAGGACGTGTTCACGCAGCCCTTTTTCAGATCCCTGGGAGGACACATGCGTAGCTTTGGAAAAACTCTGGCGACATCTGTCGCGGCACTTGGTCTGGCCACTGCGGCGGCGGCCGATACGGTCAAGGTTGGTGGCTTTGGCGGCTCTGATCCGGTTGTGATCAACGGTCTGCTGACCGAAGTTCTGGCGGAAGAAATTGCCGCCGCTGGCATCACGGTAGAATACACCCCCGTAGACGGCGACTTTTCGCAATTCATCGTCAATGCCTTGTCCGCAGGCACCGCCCCGGACCTGTTCTACGTCGATATCTTCTGGAGCAATTCGATTTTCGACAACAATCAGGCCGTGCCGGTGGCTGATCAGGCTGTCGGGGCCGAGATTTTGCCGAACCTGACGGCGGCTTTTACGATCGATGGCCAGTTGATGGGCGTGCCCAAGGATTTCAACACTTTGGCCCTGCATTACAATGTCGATATCTTTGACGATGCCGGGGTCGAATACCCTGATGCTGATGATACGTGGGATGATTTTGCGACCAAGCTGACCGCCGTTCATGACGCCCTTGGCGATGTGTCAGGCATCTGCGTGGTGCCGGATTATGCCCGGTTCGGGGCTTTTGCGCTTGCCACCGGCTGGCAGCCGTTTGATGCCGCTGGGCGCACCGTGCTGGACGATAATTTCAAACGCGCCTTTACGTTCTACACCGGGCTGGCTGACTCGGGCGCGGGTGTGGTTGCCGCCGATGTGGGCGAAGGCTGGACCGGCGGTTGTATGTCGTCCGAAAAGACCGCGGTTGCGATGGAAGGGGCCTGGATGATCGGCCATCTGCGCGACGCCGCCCCGTCGATGGTCTGGGGGTCCACCATGTTGCCGATGGATCCGGTGTCGGGCGAACGCGGCAATCTGATCTTTACCGTCGCATGGGCGGTGAATGCCGCATCAACTGTGCAGGATGATGCGCAGGTTCTGGCCGGATTGCTGACCTCGGAAAAGGCGCAGCAATGGGTGCTGGAACAGGGCCTTGCGATTCCCAGCCGGACCTCGCTGGCCGATAATGCGTTCTTGGCCGGTGACAGCCCTGCCGCAGTGGCCAGCCGGATGGTGTTTGACGGGCAAAGCGACGGCAATGTGCAGCCGTATTATTTCGGGCCCTATGGCGGCGCATGGATGGAGCCGATCAACAGTGCCATCAATTCTGTGCTGCTGGGCGAATCCGATGTGGATACCGCCTTGGCCGAAGCGCAGGCCAAACTGGACCAATTGACCGGGCATTGATCCCGGTCTGTCAATCAACGGCTCGACCTCCCCGTCGTTGATGGTGGTGGCCCGGAATCCGACATTCCAGCCACCACCTTTTCCTGTCTTTGCACAAAGGTTGACCAGATGAGCGCGGATCCGTTTGACAAGGCCGAAACCCGCACCGCCTGGGCCTTTCTGGCCCCGTTCCTGATCATGCTGGCGATCTTTTTCTTTTATGCGGCACTGCGGTCCGCGTGGTTCAGCCTGACCGAATTCAACCTGTTCGATACACCCCGGTTTGTCGGCCTGTCCAATTACATCCAGCTGATCACCGACCCGTTGTTCGGTCTGGCGCTGCGAAACTCGCTGTCCTTTGCCATCATCGTGACCGTCTCGCAGACCGTGCTGGCGATGTTGCTTGCAGTCTTTGTGAACCGCATGGCGCATGCCAAGGGGCTGACACGGACGATTTTCTACTTCCCGTCCATCGTCTCCTCAACAGTGATGACGCTGATTTTCCTATGGCTGTTCCAGCGACAGGGGATCATGACTGACCTGATCAACGGGGCCAAAAACCATATGGCCACTATCGCGTGCTTCATCGCCGTTCTGTTGCTGGTGCAGGCAGCTTTCGTCCTGTCAGCCCGGCGCAGATATGTCGATGTGCGCGCCGTTGATCCGTTCTTTCTGGTCTTTTCCGTGCTGGCCGCTGTTGTCGTGACCCTGATCCTGCGCTTGGCCCAAGTCCTGCCCGTCGGTCAGCAGTCCGAGGCGATCAGCTGGCTGAACACCCGCGAAACGATGTTGTTCATGCCGCGGACCATGTGGGCGATTGCGGTGATGAATATCTTTACCACCGTGCCCACGATGATGCTGCTGTATCTGGCCGGGCTGCAATCCATTTCCGGGCAACTGTATGAAGCCGCCGAAATCGACGGTGCCACCAAATGGCAACAATTCCGCAAGATTACCGTGCCGCTGCTGGGTCCCGTCACGTTTGCCGTGGTCACATTGGGCCTGATCGGAACCTTGCAGATGTTCGATCAGGTGGCGATCCTTGGCAATGCAGCACCAATCGAAAGTCGGGTCACACTGGGCTATTATACCTATTACAACACCTTTCCGCCGGGCGGATCACCCAAGATTGGCATGGCCAGCGCCGGGGCGATCTGTCTGGGGCTGTTGACCCTGTTCATCGTGTTCCTGCAACGCCGTTTGGGCATTTCGGACAAGGGGATTTAACATGGCACTTCCCATCAACGCCCGCCTACCCATCGCCGAATTGCGCAAACGGCAGGTTGCCGCCTTGGGCTGGACCTGGATGTTCATGATCGGGCTTGCCACGCTGTTTCTGGGCACCTTTGTGATCGCCTTCATGGCGTCGCTGAAAGAAGACCCGCTGGAAAGCCCGTTCCGGTTTGTATTCCCGCAGATCATGCCCTCCGCATGGGTGGCCGGTGCCGATCTGGGGGCGCAGGGCGGTGGCGGCGCATGGTGGGGCGGGTTCACGCAAGACGCCGATCTGACATTTTCGGTGACCTATGCCGTGCCCCAGGGCACCGAAGTCGTGGCACCAGAGGTCGAGGTGCCGCGCCGTATTCCCGGCTCTGGTGTCGCCGCAGCAATCACAACCGACTTTGCCTCGGACTATGCGGTGATCGAGGAAGTTGGGCGCGAGACGACCATGATCCCCGCGCTGGCGGGTGAAGGCGAATGGCAGGCTACCCGCTATGATTATCGGATCACCTATAATGCGACCGGGGACACACCCGACATTGAACGCCTGCCGTTTTCCGCCACTGTGCCGCGCGACTATATCCTGATCGACAGCACCCTGCCAGTCACCCAGATGGAGCGGCGGGGCCGCACTGCCAGCTGGATGAATATCGCCCCCGGCGCGCTGGGGCTGGTGTTCAACAACTACCGCCGGGTCCTGAATGAGACGGTCGATATCGGCTCGGGCGAGCGGTTGTTCGGGTATTGGCTGCTGAACAGCTTTATGATCGCGGCAGGCCGGATCGTGATGATCCTGACCCTCGCCACACTGGCGGGCTATGCGCTGGCCCGGCTCAAGTTCCGGGGGTCGGCGGCCGTCTTTGCCGCCGTGATCTTTTCCATGACGATCCCGCCGCAGGTCACGTTCATTTCGAACTACCTGGTGATCCGCGACATGGGGCTGCTGAATACCAACTGGGGCGTCATTATCGTCGTCACCTTTTCCGCGCATGTGCTGATGATGAAACAATTTTTCGAAGGGTTCCCGCGCGAAATCGAAGAAGCGGCCATTGTGGATGGCGCGTCGCGGTTGCGGGTTCTGTGGTCCATCGTGCTGCCCAATGCGCGGCCCGCGCTGATGACCAATGCGATCATTGCGTTTCAATCGGGCTGGAACGACTTTTTCTGGCCCTTCGTGCTGATCACCGGGCCGCTGCAGGCTTTGCCCGTGCAGGTCGGACTTTTGGGCCTGTCCAATCAGGGCGGTGGCGGCGAAAGCGACTGGGGGCTGGTCTTGGCCGGCGCGTTCATTTCCATCGTGCCGCTGGTTGTGATGTTCATCCTGTTTCAACGCTACATCATCGACAACCAAGTGACCGAAGGCATCAAATGATCCTTCCGTTCAAGGCGAACCATTGTTTTGCCATGCTCGATCTGTCTGGTTTTGCCGATGCCGCATTGCCGCGGGTGGCCGGAATGTTTCTTTACGACACCCGGCATCTGTCCGATTACCGTTGGGATTTCAGCGGGTTCGACCTGATCGAGGCGCAAGAAACCCTGACCGAAGTGACGCAATTCTGGTCACGCTTTGTCCACCACGAGCAGGATTTGCTGATCCAGCGCACCTTGCGGTTTCGCCCTGACGGGTTTGACGACGTTTTATCGGTGCGCAATGAATCCCTGACTGAACAGGTATTTACGCCGCAGCTGACCGCCGATGCCGATTTCGTCGACTGCTTTGAATTGCGCGGGCGGGTCCGCGCGATCGGGCGCAACAGGGTGGACCGGACGACCGATGCCGCAGGCACGGCTTTTACCTATCTCGCGCAGGACGGTATCCGCACGGCAACGACGTTGCGGTTTTCAGGGTTTTCCAATGGCGCAGGCATTGTGCTGGCCCCGGGGCAATCTGTCGATCTGGCGGTGCGCGGCGACTTTGCCACCACCTTGCCCGGGGTCGATGACGGCGCGCCCCTGCCCGGCTTCCAGATCAGGGCCACCTCCGCCGTCCAGCAGCAGGCGCTGGCCGATATCACAGCGCTGACCTGCAGCAGCCCGCAGGGGGTGTATGTCGCCGCCGGTGTGCCCAATTTCGTCACGTTGTTTGGCCGGGATTCGCTGATCACTGCATGGTTCCTTCTCCACGCGGCCCCCGGCCTTGCGCGCAGCACCTTGCTGAACCTAGCGCAATTTCAGGGCACCGTCGACAATCCGGCCCGCGCCGAACAGCCCGGCAAAATCCCGCATGAGATCCGGCAAGGCGAATTGTCGCGCTGCGATGATGTGCCGTTCGGGCGGTATTACGGCACTACCGATGCGACAGCGCTGTTTGTCATGGTATTGCGTGATACGCATGACCCGGGGCTGGCCCGGACGCTGGAACCGCACTGGCGCAGCGCGCTGGACTGGATCGAGGGCCAGCAGGATGCGCAAGGGTTGATCCGCTATGGCACGGCGCGGGTCGGGCGCGGGCTGGTCCATACCTCATGGAAAGACAGCGACGATTCCGTGTCCTATGCCGATGGGCGACTGGCCACCGGCCAGATCGCTGTGGTCGAAATTCAG
Organism: Rhodobacterales bacterium; assembly: GCA_031422295.1. Taxonomy (GTDB): domain Bacteria; phylum Pseudomonadota; class Alphaproteobacteria; order Rhodobacterales; family Rhodobacteraceae; genus JANOMH01. The sequence continues at coordinate 117,982 of JANOQM010000095.1, forward strand.
GGCTATGTTGCGGCAGCCCTGCTGGCCGGGGCAGAGCTGAATGACGCTTTGGGCGGCCCGCCCGCAGAAACATTGCGCTTGCGGGCCAAGGCGGCAGCACTGCGGTTGCAGATTGACGCGCTGTTCTGGAATGATCGGCTGGGCCTGCATGCTATCGCGGTTGATGCGGCCGGGGCGCAATGTGATACCGCCACGTCAAACCCCGGGCATCTGCTGTGGGCCGGGGTCCTGTCGCCAGACCGGGCCTGGCAGGTGGCGGACCGGCTGATGCAGCCTGACCTGTGGTCGGGCTGGGGGTTGCGCACCCTGTCGACCCGGGAAAAGCGCTATAAACCACTGTCCTATCACAACGGATCAGTCTGGCCGCATGATACCGGGCTGTTTGCCGCAGGTCTGCATCGCTACGGCCTGACAGGTCATTGCAACACCGTCTGCCGCGCTTTGCTCGCCCTTGCTGCACGTCAGCCCGGATTGCACATGCCAGAACTTTTGGGCGGCTATGCCCGCAGCGCCGATATTCCACCGCTGGTCTATGTCGAAACCTGCCGACCCCAGGCCTGGGCCGCAGCCGCCGTGATCTGGGCCGCGTCACATCAGACTGAAAAGGACTAATACCATGGCCGATCTGAAACTGACCAATATCGCCAAGAATTATGGCGGGACGGTTGATGTGCTCAAAAACATCAATCTGGACATCAAAAAGGGTGAACTGGTCGTGTTCGTCGGCCCGTCCGGCTGTGGCAAATCCACCCTCTTG
>JANOQM010000096.1:0-8699 GCA_031422295.1 Rhodobacterales bacterium
ATCGCGGTGTTCCATCGCAAGCCGCACCGCTCGTTCGCGGAACTCAGGTGAATACGGCTTCGCGGTCTTCTTCTTTTGTGCATGTTCCATAATGGGCAATTCTCCGAGAGTTTTGCCCTCCGGTAAACCCGGGGCGGTTCAGGGTCTGGCGCTGGCTGCGCCACGCCTCGCCCTGCGCCGTGCTGCGTGCGTGTCGGTCTTGCCATCAGGCCACCCCGTTACTAGGCTTGTCCAAACTATGGAGCAGGACATGCACCGTCGACACTTTCTCCAGGCCGCAGGCGGGCTTGCTGCCGGACCCTTGGTTGCCTGGCCTGCCACGGCCCAGGGACAGTCTGCCCCTTGGATCGCGGGGCTTGGCCATGGCCTTGGCATATCCGTGCATGACCTTTCCGAGGCGACGCTTGATGTCTGCGCCGGTGCGGGCTTTGGGTTCGTGCGCACCGATCTTTTCTGGTCGGACGTGGAGACAGAGCGCCACAAGCTTGACTGGTCGCGCTGGGACCCGTTCGTTGCAGGATTGCAATTGCGGCGGCTTCGGCCCCTGTTCATCCTGGGGTTCAACAACCCGGACGTTTACGGCGGTCGCTGGATGGAGGGGGTTACCACCTATATCGAGATACAGGCCTTCACCACCTTTGCCGCCGCCGCGGCAACGCGCTACCGTGACGCTGGGCCGATCTGGGAAATCTGGAACGAACCCAATCGCGCCAATTTCTGGGAGCCGCGCGAAAACCCTGCCGAGTACATGGCCCTTGCCCGCGCCACCGCCGAGGCGATCCGCCGTGCTGTGCCCGATGCGGCGATCATCGGCCCGGCGCTGGGTCATAAGGTAGGCGAGCAAGTGCTGGACCTCGCCTTCCTGCAGGCGTGCCTTGACGACGGGCTTGCAGGCCTGGTCGATGCCGTCAGTATTCACCCCTATGTGGACCCGGAAGTCGTGGCACCGGACTATGACAAGGTGCAGGCGATGGTGGATGCCGCCGCCGGGGGCCGGATGCTGCCCATCATGGCGACCGAATGGGGCTTTGCCACCAATAACTTCGTGTCCGACGACCTGCAGGCCGACGTGCTGGTGCGGATGTTCCTGATCAACCTCAGCCTCGGCATCCCCCTGTCGATCGCCTATGTCGCGGTGGACCGGACCGAAGAATATGTGCCCGAGGAAGAGCGTACTTATGGCATTGCGCGGGGCGACCACACGCCCAAGGCCGCCTATCATGCCCTGCGCGAGATGAACGAGCGCTTGCGCGGCATGCGCTTTTTCGAGGCGCTGCCGATGGCCTCGGGCGATGTGGCGCTGGTCTTTGCGGGCGAGGCGGGGCGATGGATCGCCGTCTGGACCGCCGGCGAGCCGCATGAGGCGGAAGTGGCGGGCCAGACTGTCGCACTGACCAGCCGACCGGCCTATCTGGACGGTTGACAGCCACTCGGCTGAATGTAGGCGCGCGTCCGTGGCGTCGTTGTGGCATTGGCGTGCAGATGTCTCAGCATGGTAACCTCCCTAGTGTGCCCAGCAAAACCGTACCATGCGCAACCCCAGAACCATCCAACCAGTCAGTCACGACAGAACACCCATGGGGGCGGTCAGGCGCTGCCCGGCGGCGCGTGGCGCCTTGATTCCGGGCGAAGGGGGAGGTGGCGGGACGGGTAAATGTTGTAGCGCGGGCTTCACCCCGCCGACCATTGTGGCGGGCTGACCCCGCCCTACGGGTCCACCACCCGCAGCCTCGCCCGTCCCTGTTCTTCCGCCTCGCTGAACAAACTGTCCAGAAAATACGCCGACAGTTCCGCCCGCCCGGACAATCCCGATTTCTGATAGACGGTTTGCGCCTGTTGCCGGATCGTGGCCTCGGATGTCGCCCGTGCAATGGCGATTTCCTTCATTGAACAGCCCTTCAGCAACAGGCCAGCCACATCTGCCTCGGCCGGGCTCAGCCCCCATTGGCGCAGCTGGTCAACAATCGCCTGCCCCATGGCGGCTATTTCGGTCTGGCGCGAACTGCGCCAGGATTCGCCCTGCGCCATGCTCCGCTCCAGATGCGATTTCAGCGCCAGTTGCCCGTCGCGCAGGTCATTGACCGTAAGCACCGCCCAGGCAACGGCGGCCATTGCCCCGAACAGCAACAGCTTTTCCAACGCATCGAGCGTCACATCGGTGCCGTTGATTGGGCCGGTCTCGCGCATCAGGTCCAGCGCCGAGACGGCAAGAAAGGCAGTTCCAATGACGATAATGACGACAATCAGGCGGCGCATGAACAGGCTCCTTTTGCGCCGCAGTCTGCGCCCAAGCCGCAGTTCGGGCAATCAGGCAAATGCGATACGCCATTGGAAACCACCGGTCTGCCATGCGTCGGATGGTGTGCGGACCGGTTTGGGCCGACCTTGGTTGCAGGCCCGCCAGTCCGGTTGGCCCTGATCCCAAAGGAATACTCTCATGTCTGTATTGCATCGCATCCTGCCCGTGCTGGCCCTGTTCCCCTTGGCTAATGTCGCCATTGCCGAGCCGGTATTGCCCGATTTCGCCGCTGCCGACTTCAGCGCCCCCGTCGAAAACCCCTACTTTCCCTTGCGTATCGGTCTGACCCGCACCCTGATGGGCACCGGCATGGAAAACGGCGAACCGGTTGTCGAATTGGGCGTTTTGACCGTCATCGGACCCGGCCCGGTGATCATGGGCGCCCAAAGTGTCACAGTGATTGACGAGGCTTATTCCGGTGGCCGTCTGGTCGAACGGACCTATGATTATTTCGCCGCTGATGCCGAAGGTAATGTCTGGTATCTGGGCGAAGATGTCGAAAATTTCCGCTATGATGATGCGGGTATTCTGACCGGAACCGACAATGCCTCGGCCTGGCGGGCGGGCGTTAATGGCGCGGTGCCGGGGATTACCATGCCGATTGACCTGACCCTTGGGGCCAGCCTGTTTCAGGAACACGCCCCGGTCGAAGAGGCGATGGATTATGCCGAACTGGTCGAAACCGGGCTGACCATTGACACCCCCGAAGGCCAGTTCACCGATGTCATCAAGTTTTTTGAGGGCAGCACAGTTGAGGCCGATCTGCGCGAGTTCAAATATTACGCCCCCGGCGTCGGCATGATCCGGGCGGATGAACACCTTGACGAGGCCCGCGCCAATCCGGGGGTGATCGTTGAAGCGCAGCCTTGAATAGGGGGGATGGGCAGATTGCCCATCCTACCGCCGCCCGACCAGCGCGAACACTCCGCTGCCGACCACAATGGCGCTGCCCAGCAGCGTCCACGCATCGGGGCGTTCGCCAAACACCGTCGCCCCGAGGATCAGCGCGAATACCAGCCGGGTATAGCGGAACGGGGTAACGGCCCCGACCTCGCCAGTGCGCATGGCGATGGTCAGGGCGTAATAGCCACCCACCCCGGCGATGCTTGCGCCCACCAGCAGCAGGGTCACCAGGGCCGAGGGCCAGACGGTGCCGCCATTGACCAAGGACAGCCCGATCCCAACCAGCGTCAGCACAGCAAAGCCTGCCACGCCCAGCTGCATATTGGACAGGCCCGGCGGGGCGGCCCGTGTCGCCAGATCGCGCCCGGCAAAGCCGATCATGCCCACCACGGCCAACAGCGACAGCGCCGAATAGCCCGCAAATCCCGGCCGCAGGATCAGCATCACCCCGGCAAAGCCACACAGGATGGCAATCCAGCGCGACAGGCTGACCTTTTCCCCCAACACCACCGCCGCCCCAGCCACCACCAGCAAGGGTGTGGCCTGTAATATCGCCGTGGCGCTGGTCAACGGGGTCAGGGTAAAGGCCAGCGCATAAAACAACCGCCCGGTCACCTCGAACCCCGACCGGATCAGGATTTGCCGCGACAGAAACGCGGGCGCAAAGATGGTCTCGCCCCTCTGCCGCGTCAGCAGCACAAAGGCCAAAAGACCAACTGCGCCATACAGCCCCAGCGCCTGCCCCAGCGGCACGGTGGGGACGGCGGCCTTGAGGAACATATCCTCAACCGCGAACCCGGCCATGCTGGCCACCATGAACAGGCTGCCACGTTGGTTCGGGGTCAGGTGCATTCAGGTGGCCAGATAGGTGGTTTGTCCGCCGCAAATGGTCCGGGTGATGTGCATCTGGTCAATTTGGGCCGGATCGGTGGCCTCGATATCACCCGACAGCACCACGATGTCGGCGGCCAGACCGGGGCGCAGGATGCCTGTCAGATGGTCCAGATGTGCGGCCCATGCGCCGCCTGCGGTATAGGCCCGCAGGGTTTCGTGCAGGTTTAGCGACTGATTGCTGCCGCCGGGATAGCGGGGCCGGGTTAGTGCGGCCTTGATCCCGCGCAACACGTTGACATCGGTCACCGGCCAGTCGCTGGCAAAGGCAATCTTTGCGCCGTTGTCAGCCAGTGTCCGGCACAGATACGCGTCGTTCCAGTGATCCGCGCCCAGTATGTCCAGCGTCGGTTGCAGGGCGAAATCCATCGCACCGGGCGCATGCACGGGCTGCAATGATGCGGTGATCCCAAGGGCGGCAAGGCGCGGGATGTCCGCCCGGTCGATCAGTTCGATATGCTCGATCCGGTGGCGGCTATCGCGCGCGCCGTTGCTGGCACGGGCGGCCTGATAGCCGTCGATGGTCAGCCTGACAGCCCCGTCGCCAATAGCGTGAACCGCCATTTGCAGCCCGCGTCTGTCAACTTCGGTGGCTATGCGGGCAAAAGTTTCGGCGCTAAACAAAGGTTCGGACCGATGCCCCGGATGACCGGGATAGTCGTGCAGCTGATATGCGGTCCGGCTGTCGGTCACCCCGTCCATAAAGAATTTCACGAAGCCCGACGACAGCCAGTCATCGTTGAAATCCGCATGCAGGGCGCTGGCAATGTCCAGATCGGCCAGCGCCATATCGGGTTTGAAATGGAACGGCACCTTGACCCGCGCGGTCAGATTACCTGCCGCGCGCAACCCAGCCAACAAATCCAGCGTGTACCGGTTGCCGTCCATATTGATGATCGTCGTAATCCCGTGCCGGGCGCAGTGGGCCAGTCCCAGGGCAGTTTTTGCCCGGTCTATCGCCTGTTCGGCGTCCGTGGGCCAGGGGGCCGGGTCGCGCCCGGTAGAAATCCCCAGGTTCAGCCGCCCTTCACCGCCCACAGCGATGATCGGGGCAAATGCCTCGAATTCGCGCAATTCACCGGTGGCCAGACCGTCGGGACCGATAACAACCTCGTGCCCCGGTGGCATCGCGGCCCCCTGCAGTAGCCCCGCCGCAGTCAGCGCCGCTGTGTTGGCCCAGACGGTATGCAGATCAATCGCGGTGATCGCGATGGGCCGGTCGGGCAGAATGGCATCGAGCATCTGGCGGGTGATCGGTTGACCATCAAGGCTGTAAATCCCGCCCTGGGCCATCAGCAGCGGCGCGGCGGGGTTAGCGGCGGCAAAGGCGCGAAAGGCGGTCGTCGCATGGGCCATTGTGCTGACCCCGTGCAAGTGCAAATGCGCCAGTTGCGCCCCGCCCAGCACCAGATGCAGGTGGCTTTCGACAAAGCCGGGCAGGACGGTGGCCCCTTGGCAGTCGATGATTTCGGTCTGCGGCCCGGCCAGCGCCATAACCGCCGCGCTATCGCCGACAGCAGTGATTTTCCCGCCCGATACGGCCACAGCCCCAGCCCGGGGATTGCCCGCATCCATCGTCAGGACCCGGCCAAGCAAGATCAGATCGGGCACCATGGTCAGGTCAGCAGCCCCGCATGCACCATCGCGGCCCGGACCGCGGCCTTGGTGTCATCGGTCAGCGGGGTCAATGGCAGGCGCACCTCTGGGCTGACCATGCCGAGCAGGGACAGGCCGTATTTCGCACCAACCAGACCGGGTTCGATGAAAATCGCGTCATGCAGCGGCATCAGCCGGTCCTGATAGGACAGCGCAGTGCGGTAATCGCCGGCCTGCATTGCCAGTTGGAATTCGGCGCACAGGCGGGGGGCCACATTGGCCGTAACCGAAATACAGCCATGCCCGCCCATCGCGTGATAGCCCAAAGCCTGCGGATCCTCGCCCGACACCTGAATAAACTCGGGGCCACAGGTGATCCGTTGGCGCGACACGCGGGCGATGTCGCCGGTGGAATCCTTGACGCCCACGATCATCGGCAGCCGGGCCAGTTCGCCCATCGTGGCGGGTGTCATGTCAATCACCGACCGGCCGGGGATGTTATAGATGATGATCGGCAGGCCAACTGCGGCAGCGGCGGTGAAATGCGCGACCAGGCCGCGCTGCGTGGGTTTGTTGTAATACGGTGTCACGACCAAAGCCGCCGTTGCACCCGCAGCCTTGGCCGCCTGCACCAGACGCACCATCTCATCGGTGCTGTTCGACCCGGCCCCGGCCACCACCGGAATCCGCCCCGCGACGGTTTGCACCACGGTCTGCACCACCAGATCATGTTCTGCATGGCTTAACGTCGGGCTTTCGCCGGTAGTGCCGACCGGCACCAACCCGTGCGACCCCTGTGCAATATGCCATTCCACCAGCTTTTTCAGCGTCACCAGATCAACAGCGCCGTTCGCAAACGGCGTGACGAGAGCGGGGAGTGACCCTTTGATCATGGCACGCGTCCTTTTATGGGTTGGATAAGTCGGCCCTGCTGTAGACCGCTTTCTGCCAATTGCCAAGTTTGTGAGTTGCGCCCGGCGCAGCCCACGTTACCCTGCCCGAAAAACCAACCAAGGGCGGTATGATCTTGAAGCGTTTCGCCCCCCTGTGTGTGTGGCTGGCCCTGTCCGGGCTGATGCCTGCCATGGCGCAGGAAACCCCCGCCAGCGCCTTTGCCGCCGCCGAAATTGCGATGCAGGCCGAGGATTGGGTCGGGGCTGAGGCATTGGTTGTAAACGCCGGTCCGGTGGCCCGCGATCTGGTCACTTGGGCCAAATTGCGCGCGGGCGAGGGGTTGTTCCCCGAATATCAGGCGTTTCTGGCCGCGCGTCCCGATTGGCCGGGGCTGGAAAGGCTGCGCGCGCGGGGCGAGGAAGCCATTCCTGTCGGGTTCAGCCCACCGGATGTGGTCGCCTATTTCAACGCCGCCAAACCGCAGACCGGCGAAGGCGCGGCGCGGTTTGCCGCAGCGCTGATCAGCTTGGGGCGTCAGGATGTAGCAGACGGAGTTCTGGCCGAGGCATGGTTGACCCTAAGCCTAACCGACGAAGGGCATGCCGCGATGATCGCCGACTTTGCCGATACGCTGGCCCCGCTGCATGCCGGGCGCACCGATGCGATGCTGTGGAAATGGAAAACCGACGATGCGGCCCGGATGCTGCCGCTGCTGGACGCTGACCAACGGGCGCTGGCCGAGGCGCGGATTGCGCTGATCCGGGGCGATGGCGATGCGAATGCCAAGATTGCCGCAGTCCCCGCTGACCTGCGTGACGGCGCGGGGCTGGCCTATGACCGGTTCAACCGGTTGGCCGATAGTGGCGATTATTCCGATGCGGTCAGTCTGTTGGCGGCGCGGTCCACCAGTGCCGCCGCATTGGGCGAGCCGTTTCGCTGGGCGTCATGGCGGGCCACACTCGCCCGCTGGGCGATGCGCGAAGGGCGGCCCGCACAAGCCTATGATCTGGCCACCGCGCATTTCCTGACCACGGGCGATTTTTATGCCGATCTGGAATGGATCGCGGGCTATGTGTCGCTGACCTATCTGGATGATCCGGCACAGGCCCTGATCCATTTCACCCGGGTCGAACAGGATGTGACCGGCCCGATATCACTGGCGCGGGGCGGCTATTGGGTGGGTCGGGCGAATGAGGCGCTGGGACAGCCAGATCAGGCCGCATTGGCCTTTGGTCGGGCGGCGGAAAACCAGACGGCGTTTTATGGATTACTGGCCGCCGAACGGTTGGGTCTGCCGCTGGACCCCACTCTGACCGGGGCGGAACAGTTCCCCGACTGGCGGCAGGCCGCATTTCTGGACAGCGACCAGATGGAGGCGATGCTGTTGCTGATCGGTGCGAATGACCGGGGGGCGGCGGTGCAATTCGTGGCACAATTCGGCAAGACGCTGGACCGGACCGGGATTGGCCAGATGGGCGCATTGCTGACCCAGATGAACGAGCCGTTTCTGACCGTGCTGCTGGGCAAGGCGGCGGTGGAACGGGGCATCATTCTGCCCGGCGTCGAGATGCTCGGTCCCAATGAGCGCTCGTCGTCGGACCGTGCGGACCGTACGCCCGCGCGGATTCGACGCCTTCCTGATCCGGTCTCGTGGACCCGGCATTGGATTTCGCTCAGTCGTTGGGCCTCGCTTCGATGGACGGGGGGTAGGGCGGTCTCGCCGCTCTGCGACGCACCGGATTCGCTCTTCGGATCCGGCCATGCGGTCATCGGTTTCGTCTTCCCTCCCGTCGGCGACGGGCGCCGCCCGAATGCGCTCGTCGCGGACGACCCCGAAGTGCTGATGGCCGGGACGGTGTTGGTCGTCAGGTTTTGCGCAATCTCGGAGTCTGACGACTGTCTCGCCATCCTTGATCATGCCGTCGCCGTTGCGGAAGGAATGCCCGCGTCTCCGACGCCGCCCGTCGCCGCGGAGTCGCGGCGTGCGTTCGATCCCGCAACGACCGTCGCGCGGGTCGTGGCGCTCGCCCCGAAGGCCTACCTCGACACGGGCCTCTACGACGCCGCCGCGCACGGCTTCGGACATTGCGTCGAGAGGAGTTGGGCGCGCGGTCCG
>JANOQM010000097.1:0-54148 GCA_031422295.1 Rhodobacterales bacterium
ACCGTGGAAAGAACGGCTTCAACCGCTCCATTTGTGCATCCGTCAGCCAGAAAAGATCACTCATGCGGCACCCCCTTGGATGCCAAAAGTGAATCAAACCAACACTGCAAAAGCAAGCTATTTAACAGGTCCTGACCCTAGTGGTATGATGAAGGATTCTTCGTCTGATGAGGTGGACAAAACTGTTCAGAAACTGGCTTCCCGCGACGAGTTTTTCTCTCATGGCTCTGTCATCGACCATGCGGAAGCTGTAAATCTCGGACTAAATGTCCGCTTGTTGCCTTTCGGTGATGAGCTTTGGGAGCGCGTTTGGTTGCTTTATTGCATGTATGCACATGATGCAGGCGCAAACGGCCTCATAAAGATATTCGAGGGTCGCGCAAGAAGTATGTCGATCAGACCAGCAATTGTTTCTTAGTAAAAGTTTGGAACAATCGGTGCAACTGAGTAGCTGTGGTATGCTCTAGACGCAAATGCACCCCCCACCCTTGCGAATCCCCCCTCAACCCGCTTTACCTGCACCATAGAACCCACCAACCCCGGACCACCCGCCATGCCCCTGTCCCCCGCCCACCGGGTTTTTGCCGGGTTTGCCATTTATTCGTTTTCCATGGGCAACATCTTTCCGCGCATACCGGATGTGCAGCAGGCCATGGGGGTGGGTGAAGGTGCACTTGGTCTGGGGCTGATCGGGGCCCCGGTGGGCACGTTGATTGCGCTGACCTTTGCCACGCCGCTGCTGGAAAAGATCGGATTCAGGACCGCGCTGATGGCGGCGATCCCGCTGCTCGCCCTGCTATATGCCATTGCGGTTCAGGCACCGACACCGCAGGTCCTGTTCTTTTTGCTGATCCCGGTCGGGCTTACGGTCGGCAGTATCGAAATCATTCTGAACCTTGAAGCCGACCGGACCGAACATTTGCTGGGCTACCGGATCATGAACCGGGCTCATGCGTTCTGGTCCATTGGGTTTTTCGGGGCGGGCCTGTTTGGCGCGGCCATGGCGCAGTCCGGGCTGTCACCGCAGCTGCATCTGGCGCTGATCGTGCCGCTGGCCATCCTTGGGGTGGTCATTTTTCTGCGTGGCTATGTGCCCTCTCCCGTCCGGCCTAACGCCAGTGGTGATACGCCGCCGCGCTTTGCCGTGCCGACCCCGGCCATTCTGGTTCTTGTCGCGGTCACGATCAGCGCCATGCTGCTCGAGGGGGCCAGCCTGGACTGGTCGGCAATTTATATGCGTGATGTGTTCACCGCGACGCCGTTCATGCAGGGGTTTGTCGTGGCCATCTTTGCCTTCAGCCAAGCCACGACACGGTTCTACGCTGATCAGTTTGTTGATCGGTCCAGCCCGGCTAATGTGGCCCGCATCCTGCTGTGCGGGTTGTTGGTCGGCTGTCTGATGGTCTATTTCTCGCCGCTGCCGCTGCTGTCCCTGATCGGTTTTGCGCTGATGGGCATGGGCACGGCGGTGATCTTTCCGCTGGCCATGTCAGCTGCTGCCCAGCGGCATGACCGGGCCGCGTCGACCAATGTCGCAGCGCTTGCGCAAATCTCGTTCACCGTATTTCTGCTGGGCCCACCTTTGTTGGGGCTCATCGCCGAACATTGGGGGATCAGGGCCTCGTTCGGGATCGGCCTGCCGTTCATTGTGATCAGTCTGCTGACTGCGGGCGCGCTTGGCCTGAACAGGGTTTCACGCGCGGCCTGATGCGTCTGCACAACTGCCCGCTTGCCTTTGCCCGGCCCCGGCGCAACCCTGCGCCGTATTGTAACCGGAGAACCCTCATGCGCTTAGCATTCGCTTTGACACTTTTTGCCCTGCCCGCCATGGCCGACACGATCACGGCCCCGTCTGATGTCGATCAGGTCACCTTGTATAACTGGGGGGCCACGGTCAGCCGGACGGTGGACTTTGACGCCCCCGCCGGGGTGCATCAGATCATCGTGCCAGACCTGCCTGCTGGAACATCTGCGGATACTTTGCGGGTTTCCGGCACTAACGGTCTGGTCATTGGCGCGGTCAGCCTGTCCACCGACCGCCTGCCTGCCACCATTGAGGTGACACCGCCCGAGGTGTTGGCCGCCGAGGCTGAAATCGACCGGCTGGAAGCCATCCTGCGCGACCGTGATACAGCGATTGCCGGGGTTCGGCTGCGGAGTGACGCGGCGAAAGAACAAGTGGGGTTTTTGCTGAGTCTTGGCGCGGGGGTCGCGCCAGACACTCTGACCCCCGAAACGCTGGAACAACTACGCGCCTTGTCGCAAATGGTCGGGTCCGAGGTTTTGGCGGCCCGGCAGGCTGCCTTTGCCGCCGAAACCGAGGCCGCAGGGCTGGAACGCGACCGCGTGGCGGATCAGGATGCGCTGGACCTGGCCACTCAGGCGTTGTCCGCCTTACAAAATGCCGGGGCCAGCTTTGCCGCACTTACCCTGACCGTGCAAACCACGGGCGGGCCGGGGCAGATAATGGTCACCACCCAAACCGATCAGGCCAGCTGGTATCCGGTCTATGACCTGCGCCTGACCACCGGGGATACGCCCTCACTGTCCATCGACCGGGGCGTGGTGATTTCACAATATGCAGGCGAGGATTGGTTGGGGGTGCAACTGACGTTGTCGACGGCGCGGCCCTCGGGGCGAAGCAGCCCGTCCGTGCTATATCCATGGCAGCGCTACATCTACGAAGAAAGTGACGAGGACGGCGAACTGGGTGGGTTTGCGGCCGAAGTTGTCGAATCCCCGGTTGTCGTAGTTGAACCTGCGCCATCGGAACCCGGCATCTTGCGCGGGGCGCTGCTTGGCGGGGCGGTCATGGGCCTGATCGGGCAAACCGTGATTTACGACTACGGCCCCGCCGTTGATATCCGCAACGGTGTCGACGCCCTTCGGCTCAGCTTGGACACATTGGGCCTGACCCCCACCGTGCGGGCAACCGCCGTGCCCAGCCGGGACAGCGTGGCCTATCTGGTGGCCGAGTTTGAAAACACGACCGGCGAAACGATTCTGCCCGGCACAGCCCAGCTGTTTTTGGACGGGGCGCTGACTGGATCGGCGGAAGTGCCATTGGTCGCCAGCGGCGACACTGCCGAGTTGGGCTTTGGTCCGCTGGATGGGCTTATCCTGACCCGCACAGTGCCGAACCGGGAGGAGGGCGAGGGCGGGATTATCACCGCGTCCAATCAGATCAATGAAGAAGCAGTGCTAAAGATCGAGAATCTGACCGGGAAAACCTGGTCGCTGCGGGTGCTGGATCAGGTGCCCTATTCTGAACAAGAGGATCTTGAGATTACCTATTCCGCCGACCCGCCAGCAACGATCACCGATCTGGACGACCAGCGCGGCGTTCTGGCGTGGGATATGCAGATCGAAACCGGCGAAACGGTTGAAATTCGCCTGCAATCCAGTCTGAGCTGGCCAACCGAGTTTATCCTGCAATAACGACATCAGCCCGGCGTGTAATCGCGCCGGGCTGACAAACCGATCAGGCCCCGGCGTCAGCCAGCGCTTCGGCCAGATCGTCATATTCCTCGCATGGGGCGCATTCGGCCTCAAGCCGGGCCAGATTGGCTTTGGCCGCGTCAAGCTGATTGGTCATCACGAACAACTCGCCCTGATATTCCAACGCCCCAAAATGGCTGGGATTGATGGCAAGGGCGGCAGTGTAATACCCGGCGGCCTCGTCCAGCGATCCGGACTTGCGGCTGGCAAAACCCAACAGGTTGAACGCATCGGCATTGGTCGGGTCGGCGGCAACCACTGGCAGCAGCAGTGTAATGGCCGCGCCAAAGCGTTCTTCGTCAATCGCGGCGCGCGCCTCGATAAGGGCCGCTGCCGGATCGGGGGCCGTATCGGCAGCATTTGCCGCCGTCAGGCCAAGCCCGAACAGGATGATCGGAAACATCAGTGCAAAATTGGTCATGGGGTATCCTTTGAGATTGCGCTTAAAAACTAGGTCTCCCGTAATCCTGAGCAAGTGAAATGTGGCATAACAATCAAGTGAGCGGTCAGAACGTTCGCATCGGCGGGCGGAAACCGGCGAGGTTCGCAAGTTCTTAGAACCGCTCGGCGCGCAAGACCTCGCAATCGGTGACACTGACCACACCAATATGGCGCTCAACCACGGCAAAGGCCGCCTCCAGCAGGGAATCGAGCCGGTCGGGGCGGATCAGGCAGATCACGATCACCATACCGCCCGCTCTGCCGACCTGCCCTTCACGGCTCCAGCGACCCGAGCGGCCAGAGCCGCCCAGCACCGGTAAAACGGTAAAGCCGGTAACGCCAGCCTTGGTCAAAACCTCGGTCAGGCGACGTTCCAGCGGGGCCTCTATCACGATCTCGACACGTTTGGCGGTATGGGTCTGCATTGGTCAGCCTCCGGTCAGGGCTTGGGCCACGGCCACGTAAATCGGGATACCAAGGATCAGGTTAAACGGGAATGTCACCCCCAGCGACAATGTCAGATAGATTGACGGGTTTGCCTCGGGCAAGGCCACGCGCATTGCGGCGGGCACTGCAATGTAACTGGCAGATGCCGCAAGAACCATCATCAAAGCCACCCCGCCAGCGGACAGACCCACAGCCAGCCCCAGCGCCAGTCCGGCCATGCTGCCGATCAGCGGCATCACCAGACCAAACAGCACGGCACCCAGGCCAATTCCGCCGCCCGCGCTGCCCCGGGCGTCACGCAGGCCACGCCCGGCGACAAGGCCCATGTCCAGCAGGAAAAGGCACAGTACACCTTTGAACGGGGCCACGATGAAACTACTGATCTCGGCCAGCCCCTTTTCGCCGGTAATCATGCCGATGACGAATGCGCCGGTCAGCAGAACGATGGACCCATTCAGCAAAATCTCGCGCCACAACCCCGGTTCAGGCGATGCCGCCCGGTTGCCGCGCGCGACAAGCCACAGGGCCGACAGAATCGCCGGTGCCTCCATCGCGGCCGCCACTGCCACCATATAGCCTTCGGCCGCAATAGCCCGGCTTTCCAGAACCGAGGTGGCGGCAACAAAGGTCACAATGCTGACGGACCCGTAATGCGCCGCAACGGCAGCGGCGTCGATCCTGCCAAGATTGGTCATCACCCGCAGCAGGGCGAATGCAATGAACGGCAAACCAAAGGATAAAACCAGCCCCGCACCCACAGCGGCCATCAACCGCCCGTCAATGCCATGTGCCGCCACACTCGCCCCACCCTTGAAGCCAATTGCAAACAGCAGATAAAGCGACAGCGCCTTGGCCGCCGCTTCGGGGACCGACAGCTCGGACCGGGCCAGGGCGGCAAAAAGCCCCAAGGCGAAACTCAGGATAATCGGCGACAGAAGATTGCTGGCGGCCAGTGTCAGAATGTCGGTCATCAGGCCCCCATTGCAAACCACTGGTCAGACAAGGAAATTCTGACCAAACATGACACCGGTTTTATGCGGTCAAAGCGGCACAAACTCTGCCCCGTCGTAACCCTCGAGCCCGCCCGCCGCGATATCATTCCACAGCCCGTGCAGGGTCAGCATTTCGTCATCGATGGCCGCCTTGATAAACGGAAAAGTCATCAGGTTTTGTAACGACACAACAACCGCCGCCTTTTCCAGTGCCGTGATCCGGGTCGGTTTGTCACCCACAGCCAAGGCATTGAACCCCGGGCGCAGAATATCCATCCAACGGCCAACAAAACTGCTCGACGCCTCCAGTTCCGGCGCATCGCCCGAACACATGTCATAGCAGCCCTGCACCCCACCACAGCCCGAATGGCCCAACACGATCAGATGCGCCACTTTCAGCGTGGTCACGGCATATTCCACAGCGGCAGACGTGCCATGATATTGCCCGTCCGGGTTAAACGGCGGCACCAGATTGGCGATATTACGATGAATGAAGAACTCGCCTTGATCGGCCCCAAAGATCGAGGTGACATGCACCCGGCTGTCGCAACAGGAAATCACCATGGCGCGCGGATGCTGGCCGCCTTCGGCCAGCCGTTTATACCAGCTGCGGTTTTCCGTATAGGTCGTGGCCTTCCAGCCTTGATAGCGACGCACAAGGTAGTCCGGCAGCGGTCTTGTGCTCTTCATACCCTGATCTCCCTGTTGCTCCCGCTCAATAGGCGGCATTTTCGGGAATTTCGAGCTATTTCTGTCATCCGCGTCAACTGATTGGGAACCATGCAGCACTAATGATCCGCGCATGAATAAACCAGCAGCCCCTCCCGGCGATCACCGCCCCCTATCGGCAAGCATCGCATATCTGTCATTGCGCGATGTGATGCGGATTGATCCAGAACCTTTGGCGCAGTTGCATGCCGCCTTGGGCGCGCAGGGGGCCGAAGACGTTGTTTGTCGGGCGCTCGAGGATATCTCGCACCGGCTGCGGCGTCTGGTCGAGGATCATGCGCAGGGGGCGCCCGACAAGGTCGCGCGGGGGGCGCGGTCGATTGCTGCCGTCGCCGCCCAGATCGGATTGCGCGATTTGTCGGTCGTGGCAGGCCATGTGCTGGACTGCAATGGGCGCGACGATCCGGCGGCTTTGGGGGCCACCCTGGCCCGCCTGTTCCGGGTCGGCAAACGGGCTGTCAATGAAATCGGGCAGGTCCGGTTTTCGGGGTTCTAGGCGGCCCTTGCGGGTCGGGCGCAACTGGCTACAGTTGTGTCAAACCACTGGATCAGATCCACCATGCCCCTTGCCTTTGCAACCGCTTCGCCTTTGGCTGTTCCGCTTTATGTGACCAGCCCGGATAACCGGGATACCGTTCTGGCCAACCTGCCTGTGGCCGCGCAACTGTGGGCCAAAGCCCATGGATTTGCGGCCGGGCCCGGCGAAACCCTCGCGCTGCCGGGGCCAGACGGACAGATTATCGCGGCACTGGTCGGACTGGGCAGCACTGCCGCCCAACAGCGCGGACGGTTTCTGGCCGCCTCTGCCGCCAGCCGGCTGCCTGCCGGCACTTATGTTATTGCCAGCGACCTGACCGGACCAGTATCCGAAGAGGTCGCATTAGGCTGGTTGCTGGAAAGCTACCGCTTTGACCGGTATCGCAAACCAGATGCAGCCAAGGCCCGGTTAGTTGCCCCCGATGGAATAGACGCCGCCCGGATCGAAATCTTGGCCAATGCCGAGGCGCTGACCCGCGACCTGATCAACACACCCGCCTCTGACATGGGACCCGCCGACCTTGAGGGTGCGGCGCGTGATCTTGCCCGCCGGTTTCAGGCGCACATCCGCGTCATTACCGGCGATGACCTGTTGGCCAATAACTTCCCGATGATCCATGCGGTCGGACGCGCTGCCAGCCCGGCCCGCGCGCCCCGGCTGATCGACCTGACCTGGGGCACGTCGGGCCCAACTTTGACGCTTGTGGGCAAAGGCGTATGCTTTGACACCGGCGGTCTGGATATCAAACCCGCCAGTTCGATGGGCCTGATGAAAAAGGACATGGGCGGGGCGGCCGCAGTGCTGGGTCTGGCGCAGATGATCATGGGGCTGAACCTGCCGCTGCGCCTGCGGGTGCTGATCCCGGCGGTGGAAAACAGTATCGGGTCAGATGCGTTCCGGCCACAGGATATCCTGACCTCGCGCAAGGGGCTGACGGTCGAGATCAACAATACCGATGCCGAAGGGCGGCTGGTGCTGGCCGATGCACTGGCCCTTGGCAGCGAAGCCAATCCCGATCTCATGATCTCCATGGCCACGCTGACCGGTGCCGCGCGGGTCGCGGTCGGCCCGGACATCGCGCCATTTTTCACCGATGACGACGCCGCAGCGGCGGCGATTGCTGCGGGTGGCAAGGCCGCAAATGATCCGGTTTGGCGGCTGCCATTCCACACCCCCTACGAGGCGCTAATCGAACCCGGCATCGCCGATCTGGACAATGCGCCGGGCGGCGGCATGGCGGGGGCGATCACGGCGGCGCTGTTCCTGCGGCGGTTCACCACCGGGCCCTATGTGCATTTCGACATCTATGGCTGGCAGCCCACGGCTGCACCCGCCCGACCCAAGGGTGGTGTCGGCCAGGGGGCGCGGGCCGTGTTGGCCGCCTTGCCCGCAGTGTTGGGCCTGTGATGGACCGTCGATTAACCCCCGCGAATGGGCGCGTCGCGGCTTTGTCTTTGCAAGGGCTTGTCCCAGCGGTCATGTTCACCGCCGGAACCCCCAGCCGGATTATCCATGCCGTTACCGACCTGAACCGCGCCCCCGCCGGGCCACGCGACCGGCAGGTGCTGTTCGGGGCCAGTGTGACCAGTTACGAAGACCGCGATGGGTGGTCTTTCGTTCAGGCGGCAAAAGACCACTATGTCGGCTATGTCCGCACCGACACTCTGGGCCCGGCCCAGACCGCGACGCATCATGTCGCCACCCCCGCCACGCATCTGTACACGGCCGAAGATATCAAATCCGCCGATCTGCTGGCGTTGTCCTTTGGTTCGCAGATCACCGTCACGGCCGAGCGGCGCAAGTTCTGGGAAACCCCCGATGGTTATATCCCCAAAACCCATGTGTGGCCGCTGTCCAAACGTTTCACCGACCCGGTGACGGTCGCACAAATGCACTTTGGTGTGCCCTATCTGTGGGGTGGCAATTCGGTCCGGGGGATTGATTGCTCCGGGCTGGTACAGGCGGCCCTGCTGGCCTGCGGCATTGCCTGCCCAGGCGACAGTGACCTGCAACGGGCGGCGTTGGGCACCGAAATCGGCCCCGATACACCACCCGAACGGGGTGATCTGTATTTCTGGCAGGGTCATGTCGGCATGCTGGTCGATCCCGAAACACTGATCCACGCCAATGCGCATCATATGGCTGTGGCCTATGAACCCTTGCGCCACGCGATGATCCGGATCGAGGCTCAGGGCGACGGGCCGGTCACCCGGCGTAAACGGCTCTGACCCCGCGTTTTCAGAGTTGCCTAAATACCTCCGCCGGAGGCACCGATCCCACGCCAAAAGCCATCCGGAGGGATTATTCCACCACCCGGATCAGCCGCCGTTCCAGCACCCGCAGGACTTGGGCCAGATCATTGCCCCGGCGCAGCACCTGCCCTTCGGCCCCGATCACCGCATACTGGCCCTGCTTGGCCCGCAAATCAGGCCGCTTTTCCACCCGGAAGACCGGATTTTCGGCAGTCCGGCGGAAAATGCTGAACACCGCCACCTCGCGCAGGCAGGATATCCCGTAATCCCGCCATTCGCCTGCCGCCACCATCCGGCCATAGATCGTCAGGATCGGCGCAAGTTCAGTCCGGTGAAATGCCACCTGTTCGACTGACTGGCCGGGAAACGGAATAGGGGGCTGCAACGTCATGGGACAAGTTTTGCGCCAAATGGCACATAAATCAAGAGGTCTGTGATCGCCCTGTCATAGCGGCACGCGCCGCCACTTGCCTTGAAACCGCCACAAAATGACCCGCAAAGTTCCGCAAATTCTGCGTGGTTTTGCCGCGTATCGCAGGCAATACAGGGTTAGACGACAAGCGACCCCTGCGCCACGGTTCATAGCCCCCACCCAGTCCGCGGCGCAGGGGGAGCTTGTCGCCTAACCCCGGCCGCCCAAAGCGGGCCGGGTTTTGTCATCACAGCGACTAGCCGCAAGTGACACCGCTGATCCGATTGGCCGCATCGACGGCGAAATTTATCCGGGTCGGACTGTAATCCATCGTGACGGCCATACCCGGCCGGATCACCCGAACTGGTCCCATGATCAACTGTCGCTCTAACACCGTGGCATCCTCGCCAACCAAAGCCGCATACTGACTGGCACCGCAGCTGTCCTCGCCCGCTGGCGGCACAGGGTCGGACACTGGCGGTTGCGCACATCCGGCCAGCAGGATCAAAACCGAGGCTAATTTGGTCCACATAACCACATAATGGCGCAACGGCGGGCCAACTGGCAAGCATTTGCATCAGGCACGGCTTGCACTTGGCGCAGGATTGCCCGAACTTGGCGCAAATTCCCGCTGGAGGATCCCAAAATGCGCACCCGCGCCGCTGTCGCCATTGCCGCAGGCAAACCGCTTGAAATCTTGGATGTGAACCTTGAGGGGCCAAAGGCGGGCGAGGTATTGGTTGAAATCAAGGCCACCGGCATTTGCCACACCGACGAATTCACCCTGTCCGGGGCCGACCCCGAAGGGATGTTTCCGGCGATTCTGGGGCATGAAGGCGCAGGCGTGGTTCTCGAGGTCGGCCCCGGCGTGACCAGCCTGAAACCCGGCGATCACGTCATCCCGCTGTATACGCCGGAATGCCGGACCTGCCCGTCCTGCCTGTCGCGCAAAACCAACCTCTGCACCGCGATCAGGGCGACCCAGGGGCAAGGGCTGATGCCCGATGGGACCAGCCGGTTTTCCATGCTCAACGGCACCCCGATCCTGCATTACATGGGCTGCTCCACCTTTGCCAACCACACCGTCCTGCCCGAGATTGCGCTGGCCAAGGTGCGCCCCGATGCACCATTCGACAAAATCTGCTACATCGGTTGCGGCGTGACCACCGGCGTGGGCGCAGTGATCAACACGGCGCAAGTCGAGATGGGGGCCACCGCCGTGGTCTTTGGCCTTGGCGGGATCGGCCTGAACGTCATTCAGGGGCTGCGGCTGGCGGGCGCCGACATGATCATCGGCGTTGATCTGAACAATTCCAAAAAGCCATGGGGCGAGCGGTTTGGGATGACCCATTTCGTCAATCCGACAGAGGTTGAGGGCGACATCGTGCCCCATATCGTCAACATGACCAAACGGCGCGGCGATATGATCGGCGGGGCGGATTACACATTCGACTGCACCGGCAATGTCAAAGTCATGCGGCAGGCGCTGGAATGTTCGCACCGGGGCTGGGGGGTATCCGTGGTGATCGGCGTGGCCCCGTCAGGTGCGGAAATCAGCACGCGTCCGTTTCAGCTCGTCACCGGGCGCACATGGAAAGGCACCGCCTTTGGCGGCGCGCGCGGCCGGACCGACGTGCCGAAAATCGTCGATTGGTATATGGAAGGCAAAATCCAGATCGACCCGATGATCACCCATATCCTGCCGCTGGAGGATATCAACCGGGGGTTCGACCTGATGAAATCAGGCGAAAGTATCCGGTCGGTGGTGGTGTATTGACGCGGTGACACTATCCGCCCTCGCCCAGTCCCTGACGCCGCCCTTCGCCTTCTGCGGCATCGGGATCGCACGGGCCGGGCACCCGCCGGAATACCACATCAGCACCGCCCCCAGCATCCATGCGACCGAACACAGCCTGTTCCGCGCCGCCTCAATCTCCAAAATCGTGACCGCCGAAACTTTGCGCAGGGTGGGTGCCAACCCACGCGTCCTCGACTTCTCCATCGCCGACCTGCTGGGCATCCCCTTCCACCACCCCGACTTCCCCCAAATCCCGCTGACTCTCCGCATGCTCCTGTCCCACATCAGCGGGCTGAATGATGCCGCAGGCTATCTGATCCCGCCGGGCACCGACCTGCCGGACTGGCTCATGTCCCACGGCGCAAATCTGTTCTTGCCACACCAACCCGGGACGTATTTCAGCTATTCCAACCTCGGCTACATCCTGATCGCTGCCGCCGCCGAAGTCATCGGGCAGGACAGGTTCGACCATCTGGCCCGGCGGCTTGTGCTCGACCCGCTGGGGATCAACGGCGGGTTCAACTGGTCGGGGGTCAGTGCGGCACAACGGGCCAACCGACTGGCCACCTACCGGTGCGACGGCAATAGCCTGATCGCCCAGATCGACGGCGATACACCGACCGATCCGGTCCCAACCGATTATCGCCCGACTGCAGATACCGCGACGCTATCCCCCCAAGGCGGGCTGCGCATCTCGCTGACAGGGGTTTTGCAACTGGCCCAATCGCTGCGCAAAGCCGACCCTACCCCGCTCTGGACCCCCGAATTGGGGCCGGGGGACTATCAAAACGGCACTTTTGACGGCTATAGTTTCGGGCTTCAAACCTTACAGAAACCCCATTTCTACTCCCGCCCGCTGATCGGCCATTTCGCCAATGCCTACGGATTTGCCGGCGGGGTCTGGTGGGACGACGCAGCGCAGACAGCGTTCTGTTACGCCCTGAACGGCCTGCCCTTGGGTGACGAAAGCGATGCTTTCCGCCCCGAAGAACTGGCGATTTTCGCAGCGGTAGCCGAAACAATTGACGCTGGGTGATCAGCCAGAAAGGTGGGTCAAGACCCACCTTACGCTGCAATTTCGGAGTTGCTTAAATACCTCCGCCGGAGGCACCTGCCCTGTCCCCAATCCAACCCTCGGAAAACGCAGCACAATCCCCATTAATACAAACTTAACATTATGTTTTCATTAACTAAAACCTTTTCCGCGGGGAAGGTTTTGCAGTGTCTTCCCCAACCAAGTCCAACGGATCAATATACCGTAAGGTGGGTTTCAACCCACCCCGCATCATCCGGCCCCGCATCATCGGCCCCGCATCATCCGGCCCAGTCCACCCATTGTCCGTGAAACCCCGCGCGGCCCAGACCGACGCAAACATCCCCGGGCCACAATCGCAGCGTTAGCGCAGCCCCATGCGGATCGCCATCAGCCTCCATCGCCAGCCAGCACAGCGGCGCATCGGGCGACGCCGCCGCGCCCGCCGCCTCAATCATCGCGCGGCCACGGGTCTGCCGCTCTGTCGGGAAATACTGCCAAGCAATCGTGTGATAAATCAAGTGCATACGCCCGGGCCACGGGGCAGCAAGCCGACCCGCCAGCCAGTCAATCGCATCGCCTTTGTCCACTGGGGCAACAGCCAAAGCCATCGCCGCGCGGGTCCGCGCAATGCGGTCGGTCTGATCCGGCCACAGATAGGCAATCAGACGCAATTCATCTGCCGAGTTTCCGATCAGCAGCGGGTTCAGATCGACGCCGCGACGATCAGCAATCCTGACCTTGGCCCGTGGCGGCAGGGGCCCACGCCAGTCCGGCGTCAGGCGGACCGTCGCCATCGCGGACCCCCAGACCTGTGGCCCAATCTGCAGCGCAAACTGGTCAAACATCAGGTTCAGCCCCGCACTTGCCCCCAGCTCAGACAATTGCAATGGCAGCCGAAACCGATCCGTCAGCCAATGGGCTGCAGCAATCAAAACAGCACTGCGCCTGACTTCGTTGGTTTGCGGCGGGCTTTCAATCCATTTGCACAGAAACACATCATGCAACCGGATCGTCGCAACCACTGCGCGGGTCAGGGTCGCGTCATCAACGTCATGCGGCGGATACGCGGCAGCCAAACCCACATCCTGCCCGGTCAGAACCAAGGCATGCAGCCCCCCGGCCAGCCGCAAGGGCAAACTGGCTCCGTTAGAGCTGACATCCCCCGGCCAGCTTGCGAAACGCCGCCTCAGCCCCGTGTCATCTGGCCACTGCTGCGCCAACAGCCCCATCAACCTACCCATAAACGGCGAGCCGAGGGCGATGCAGGCTCTGGCCTGATCAATGAACGCCGCTTCAAGTGCCGTCATGACCGCCCCAAAAGTAAGGTGGGTTTCAACCCACCCTTGCCGTTCCATACTGCGCCAGAAACATCGACACCGCCCCGTCGATCACCCGCTTTGTGTCCGGGGCAGAAAACGTTCGGGCGGGGGTAAAGGCGAGGCGGTCCATCAACCCGGCCTTGCACAAGGCATGAAACTGATCAGCGGCCAGTTCCAGATCGGTGATCGCCAGTTCACCGCGCTGCATGGCAAGCTGGAAATAGCTCACCAGCTGATGCCGGATCAGGGCGGGGCCGCTTTGATAAAACTCCTGCCCCAGCGCCGGAAATCTTTCGCTTTCGGCCACACAAATCCGAAATATCCGCTGGCCGAAATCCGAAGTCAGGAACTCGACCATCTTGGTCGCTGCGGCATGCAGCACCCGGTCCACGGTCGCCGTCATGTCAATCTCTGCAATCGCCCGGTCAGCCTGCAACAGGCATTCGACCCGGGCGACCTCCATGAACAGCAACCGTTTATCAGGGAAATAGCTGTACAGCGTCGCCTTTGAAACGCCTGCCACCCGGGCAATATCGTCGACCGAAGCCCCTTCGAAACCATCTGTCAGGAACACATCCCGCGCGCCTGCAAGGACCTGCTCATACTTGCGCCCGCGCCGGACTTTATCGGTGACACTCTCGGTCATATCTGCCCCCCATCCCACGTTAGACCGCGGGGTTTGGTTGCGGCAAGCGCTTTGCGCTGATCCGGCTTTAACGCGACGGAGCCGGGCATAGGACAGGAGTGAGGGTCGTGGCGTCAAGGCAACTTTGGGTTGGCAGATCGACAGTCGGTTGAGGCCATGTCAGGGTTGGGAAATCGGCGATCGTGCCAAAGGCCAAAGCGGGGCCGGTGGCCAGTGCCAATGTGGCGGTGAGTGCTGCAAATATCATACGCATAAAGTTCTCCTATGATCTGAACTGTTTGGTTTCGTAAGTTTCATCTAAACAGATCAGTTCACTTTTCAATGCCCTGACAAAACTATTCAGTTCACTTGCTGACTCTTGTCTTTCGTCACACCTTCGCTACCTTAGAATCATTCCAGATACGGAGCCTGCCTATGATCCCCGGCCTGTCCTCGCGCCGCCGTTTCGCTGACTTATCCGAACAGGAAGTGCTGGCCCTTGCGATTTCATCCGAAGAGGATGACGCCCGGATTTACCGGACCTATGCCGAACAGCTCCGCGCCGAATATCCGGGGTCGGCGGCGGTGTTTGACGGGATGGCGTTAGAAGAGGACGGGCACCGGGTTCGGTTGATCGATCTACACCGCGCCCGGTTTGGCGAGGTGATCCCGTTGATCCGGCGTGAACATGTCGCGGGTCATTATGCCCGTCGTCCGATCTGGTTAACCCAGTCGCTGGGCTTGGAAAAAATCCGGTCCGAGGCGCATGGGATGGAGGCCGAGGCGCGGGCGTTTTACGAACGTGCCGCGGCCCGCACCAGCGATGCCGCCACCCGCAAGCTGCTGGGTGATCTGGCTGCGGCCGAAGCCGGGCACGAAAAAAAGGCTGATACGCTGGAGGCGGAGCATCTGGGGGCCACGACCCGTGCGGGCGAGGATGCGGGCGAGCGGCGGCAGTTTATTCTGACATGGGTGCAGCCGGGGCTGGCAGGGCTGATGGACGGATCGGTGTCAACTCTTGCGCCGATCTTTGCTACCGCCTTTGCCACACAGGATACCTGGACCACGTTTCTGGTGGGACTTGCCGCATCGGTGGGGGCCGGTATTTCGATGGGGTTCACTGAGGCCGCGCATGATGACGGGGTGCTGTCCGGGCGCGGGTCGCCGTGGAAACGGGGGATTGCGTCGGGGGTGATGACCACTGTTGGCGGATTAGGCCATGCCCTGCCCTATCTGATCCCGGATTTCTGGACCGCCACCACAATTTCGATCATCGTGGTATTTATCGAGTTATGGGCCATTGCGTGGATTCAGAACCGCTATATGGAAACCCCGTTCCTGCGGGCGGCGTTTCAGGTGGTGTTGGGCGGGGCATTGGTTTTTGCGGCTGGCGTTCTGATTGGTGGCGGGTAATCTGGCGAAACCCGGAGGTTGACCCGATGTATTTTCGTGATAAAGTCAGTTATGAACCCCTGCCCCTGCCCGATGATGTCAGCCTGCCACCAAAGGCATCGCTGACCGCAGCGCAGGCGTTTCTGGCCCATATGCGCAAACGACATTCGGTCCGCGATTTTGCGCCGACCCCGGTGGCCGAAGATGTGATTGCTGCCTGCATTGCAGTGGCCGGGACTGCCCCAAGCGGGGCCAACCATCAGCCCTGGCACTTTGTCGCTATTTCTGACCCGGCAGTCAAAGCCCAGATCCGGGCTGGCGCCGAAGCAGAGGAGCGGGCGTTTTACGAAGGCGGCGGCGGCGATGAGTGGCTCAAAGCGCTGGAACCGATTGGCACCGGCGCGGACAAGCCGCATCTGGATATCGCCCCTTGGCTGATCGTGGTCTTTGCCCAGCGCTATGGCATGACCCGCGATGGGCACCGCTATAAGAATTATTATGTCCCCGAGAGTGTCGGCATTGCCACCGGGTTTCTGATTGCCGCCCTGCATCATGCAGGCCTGACCGCCCTGACCCATACCCCCAATCCGATGAAGTTTCTGGGCGCGTTGTGTGGCAGGCCGGAGAGTGAAAAGCCGGTGATGATTATTGTCGTGGGCCATCCTGCTGCAGGGGCCACGGTACCTGCTGTGGCCAAGCTGAAAAAGCCGCTGGCCGAGATTATGAGCGTGTTTCGGGGCTGACCCGCTTGGGCCGGTTTTGCCTTTGTCCCACGCTGGCCTAAATTTACCAAACGCTGTTGAAACGGGTGCGCTACCTGAACAAAGGACCTGAACATGATCCCTTTTGGTGTAAAATCTGGCCTGCGGGCCGCCTGCAATAGTGTTTGCCTGAGCGTTGCCGCAGCTGTGATGGTTGCCGCCCCGGCCTGGTCCGAAACCAGTTACCTGCGCGGGGAGACCCAGTATATCGCAGCCTTGGGCGACCCGATGGCCACGTCAGGCACTGATGCCGCCACATGGGGCTTATGGTCCATTGACCCCGGCCCGCGCGGGGTTTGGATTGATGATTTTCAGGCGCTGATCGACAATGCCGGGGTGGCCCCCAATGGCTGGCAGTTTGACCAAAGCGCCTGGTGGCTGGAAGAACACGGGCTGATCATGGAAGCGCCGGTATTCCCGCTGCCGCCAGGGCAATACCTTGTCACCGGCGGGCGCGAGATCACCCAGGTTCTGACGGTTGAACCGGCGGATGCGTCGGGTCTGCAGGCCTGGAGTTTAGACGCTGGTGCGACGATTTATGACGTGACCCATCTGGGGTGTCGCGCGGCCATTTATAGACCGCAAGGTGAAGCGCAGTCTTGCAGCCCCGCCCGCACGCCGACCGAGGTTTTTCCGATGAGCCCCGGCATTTCGATGCCTGCCGTTGATGGCTGCAGCAAGCAGGAGTTTCAGGTTTTGATTGTGCTGGGGATGATGGTGGAAAGTTCATAGCCGGGATTGAGCAAAGCGAAACCTTCCCCGTGGGGAAGGTTTTATGTGAATGAAATCATAATGTTAATGTAAAGTTAATGATGGATTGTGTGTGGATTCAGTGGTTTGAGTTAATGGGAACACAGTGCTGATCTGAACGGGTTCAGCCAAGGCCCCAGTCAAACTGGGGATGTTTTTGTTTAGCTATTCGGACGAACAGCCAGAGGGCAGCGCCCGACCCGGCAAGCGCAGCTACGGGGCGGGGCATACGTTGACCGGAACGCCAGGACGTCCCGGTCGGTATTTGTGTCACTGGTCTTAGGTGGCGGACCCGATGGGATCCGCCATGACTTGGGTCTATTCGCGCGGGCGGTTGCGGATCATGAACGTGTCGAATGTGTATTCCGACACTTGGTTCCACAGGTTCGCATCGTTGCGGAATGCCGAATAGCTGGCGTAAATCTTGGCGAACATTGCGTTTTCGGCCGCAATCCCTGCGTAGATTTCATTGGCCGCAGCAAACCCAGCCTCAAGAATATCCTGCGGATAGGGCCGCAGTTCGGCCCCGCCGCTTATCAGGGATTTCAGCGCAGTTGGGTTTTTGGAATCGTAGTTGGCCATCATATCAACATTGGCATGGGCCGCAGCCGAGGTGACGATAGCCTTGTAGGCCTCGGGTAATTCGTTCCATTTATCAAGGTTGAACATGAACGACAGGACCGGTCCGCCTTCCCAGAAACCGGGATAATAGTAGTATGGCGCGACTTTGTTGAAGCCGAGCTTCTCGTCATCATAGGGGCCAACCCATTCGGCCGCATCGATCGTGCCATTTTCCAGCGCCGGATAGATATCGCCGCCCGGAATCTGCTGTGGCACAGCGCCCAGTTTCTCCATCACCAGACCGCCCATGCCGCCGATGCGCATTTTGACGCCCTGAAGGTCGGCCAGCGAGTTGATTTCCTTGCGGAACCAGCCACCCATTTGTGCGCCGGTATTGCCGCCGGGCAGCGCATACAGGTTCTGGGTCGCATAGAATTCGTTCATCAGTTCCTGACCGCCGCCCCGGTAATACCACGCATTGCTGCCGCGAGCGTTCATCCCGAATGGCACAGCGGTGCCCAGCGCGAAACACGGATCCTTGCCCCAGTAGTAATAGGATGCGGTATGGCACATTTCGACGGTGCCATTGCCCACGGCTTCGGCGGCTTCGGGCATTGGCAGGATTTCCCCGGCGGGGAAGGTCTGGATCTGGAATGCGCCATCGGTCGCATCCGAGACCTGCTTGGCGAAAACTTCCGCCGCGCCATAGATCGTATCAAGCGAGCGCGGGAACCCCGAGGTCAGCCGCCAGGCCACTTGCGGGGCGGCCTGTGCAAGTGCCGGTGCGGCCAGTGTTGACACCGCAGCCCCGACGGCTGCAGTGCTTAGAAAGTCGCGTCTTTTCATATTAACTCCTCCCGGTTACGTCATTTTGGTTCGTTTCGTCAGATGCCCAGATCAAGCGGGGCATCCATATCAATCTCTGGCATTTGCAGCGCATCCAGCGCGTTATTCAGCGCATCCGCATCCATCACCTGATCTGGCATCAGAAAGTAGGTCACGGATTCCGGAAAGAAAATCAGGATGGCCACGAGGATCAATTGCAGCCCGATCCACGGGATCGACCCTAGGTAAATGTCCCGGCTTTTCACCTCGGGCGGGGCGATGCCGCGCAGGTAGAACAGCGCGAACCCGAATGGCGGGTGCATGAACGCGGTCTGCATGTTCACGCAGAGCAGGAGGCCGAACCAGATCAGGTTGATGTCATGGCCAATGGCGACGGGCACCAGCAATGGCACCACGATGAATACGATTTCAAAGAAATCGAGGAAGAACGCCAGAAAGAAGATGAAGATATTGACGAAGATCAGGAACCCGATGGCCCCACCCGGGATGCCGGACAGCAGATGTTCGATCCAACGCCCGCCATTGACCCCGGTGAACACCAGACTGAATACCGTGGCCCCGATCAGGATGAACACCACCATGGCGGTGATCCGCATGGTCTGTTCCATCGCACTCCACAACAGCGCCAGACTGGACCGGCCATGCACCACGGCCAGGATCATCGCGCCGACGACACCCATCGCCCCGGCCTCGGTCGGGGTGGCGAGGCCCATGAAGATGGTGCCCAGTACAAGGAAGATCAGCGCCAGTGACGGGATCATCCCCCATGCGACTTTGGACGCCAGCGCCCAGCCCCGTAATGTGCGTGCCTCGGCAGGCAAAGGCGGGACCAGATGCGGGCGGAATGTGGCAACCAGAAAGATAAATGCGGTGAACAATGCGACCTGCATCAGCGACGGCCCGATGGCCCCCAGATACATGTCGCCCACTGATACGCCCAGCTGATCGGCCAAAACGATCAGCACCAGCGACGGCGGAATGACTTGCGTGATCGTCCCCGACGCCGCAATGACCCCGGTGCCGATTTTCATGTCATAGCCATATTTCATCATGATCGGCAGCGAGATCATCCCCATCGCAATGACCGATGCGGCCACCGTGCCAGTGATTGCGCCCAGAATGGCGCCCACAAAAATCACCGCATAGGCCAGCCCACCGGGGACCGACCCAAACGCCTGCCCCACCCCTTCCAGCAGATCCTCGGCCAGGCCCGACCGTTCAAGGATCACCCCCATAAACGTAAAGAACGGGATCGCCAGCAGCAGGTCGTTGGACATGATGCCAAAGACGCGTGGTGGCAGGGCCCCGAGGAAGTTAAAGCCGAAATAGCCCACCTGAATGGCGATAAGGCCAAATGCCAAGCCAAGTGCCGACAGTGAAAATGCAACCGGAAAGCCGATCAGCAAAAACAGGATCAGCCCCGCGAACATCGTGGGGGCAAGCATGCCGTACTCTAGCATGAGGCGAGCTTTCTGTTAGACAGGACCGGGATCAGGGAAAGCGCCCTCACTGCAACGGCTTTTCATAGGTGATGACGATGTCGCCGACATTGTTCAGGGCGGCGATCCGTTTGATCAGTTCTGAAATTCCTTGCAAAAACAATAGGGTGAAGCCCAGCGGTAGCAGCAGTTTTACCGGCCACAGGTAAAGGCCCCCGGCGCTGGACGAAATGTCACCACCCACATAGGCCGACCAGAAAAACGGGAAAGACAGGACCGCAATCAGGGCCGTTGCCGGAAACAGAAACAGAATGATGCCGAAGATATCAATCCACAGTCTGGTCCGGTTCGACGCGGACCCATACAGCAGGTCAACCCGTACATGTTCGTTCACCTGCAGCACATACGGCGACCCAAGCAGGAATATCCCAGCGAACATCTGCCACTGAATTTCCAGCCAGGCGTTTGAACTGAGGCTGAACAGATAGCGCGACGCCGCGTTCCCTGCGCTGATCAGCGCACTGAGCAGGACAAGCGTAGCCGCGACGTAGCCGACATACTTATTCAGCCGGTCAATCAGACCGGATAGCGCAAGCAGGTATTGCAGCGTAGTCTCCTCCCCGGAGAGTATCAGCCGACCCTTTGCGGGCTCTAACTGAAACGGGGACATAAGTTGATCGCCGGGCAAGTCAAATAAATCGACCATTTTTCAGGCTGGGTCAAAGTCGCGCATCGGGCCGCCCCACACTGAATGCTTGTCAGCGCTCACATTTCTGCGCTGGGCAGCAGGCCGTGGTTCCCTTTGTCCGCCGGGGATTGTACGGCTGGTCGCATGCTGGAAATCCTGCTGCAGACCTTGCCATTTTTTGCGATTATTGCGCTGGGTTACGGCGCGGGCCGGACCGGGTTTTTCACGCCTGAGGCCACGGCCTATCTGACAAAATTCGTGTTTTACTTTGCCCTGTCGGCCATGCTGTTCCGGTTTTCGGCCAATCTGTCACTGGCCGAATTGATCGACTGGACATTTGTGCTGGCCTATCTACTGGGCACGTCGGCGGTTTATCTGCTGGCTACCGCAGTTGCCCGGATGCGCGGCAGACCGATCGCGGAAGCGGCGTTCGAGGCGCAATGCGCGGTTATTGGCAATATCGGCTTTTTGGGGATACCGATGCTGGCCCTGCTGCTGGGCGAGGCCGCCATCGGGTATATCGTGTTGATGCTGGCGGTTGATCTGCTGGTGTTTTCATCGCTGATCGTGATTCTGATTACCGGGTCGCGCGGTGAAGGGGCGGGAGTTTTCCGGGTTGTCACCTTGGGACTGGTGTCCAATCCGATGATCGTGTCGATTGTCGCGGGGCTGGCAGTGTCCGGGCTGGCACTGCCGATTCCTGTGCCGCTGAATGCGTTCCTGCTGACCCTTGGGGCCGCGGCCACCCCGGGGGCCTTGTTTGCCATTGGTGCATCGCTGGCGTCTAAATCTGCCGAACGGCTGGCGGTGGCGGGCTGGTTATCGTTCGCCAAACTGGTCCTGCATCCCGCCGCTGTGGCCGTTTGTGCGCTGTGGATCTTTCCGGTCGATCCCTATGCCGCCGGGGTGATGATTGCATCGGCCAGTCTGCCCGTGGCAGGCAATGTCTATATTCTAGCGCAGCATTATGGCGTGGCCCCGCTGCGCGTATCTGCCGCCATCTTGCTGTCGACGGCTGCCAGTGTCATCACCGTGTCGGGCGTGATCGCATGGGTCAAGACGTTCATGCCGTAAGGAGAACATGATGAAAACAGTCAGCGAAAACAAATGTTTCGGCGGTGTGCAGGGGGTTTATGCCCATGCGTCCAAGGTCTGCGGGGTCGAGATGACCTTTGGCCTGTTTTTGCCCGCCGAGGCGAATGACGGCCCGGTGCCGGTGCTGTGGTATCTGTCCGGCCTGACCTGCACCCATGAAAATGCGATGATCAAGGCGGGTGCGCAACGTTGGGCTGCCGAACATGGGATTGCATTGGTGTTCCCCGATACCTCGCCACGCGGCGACGGCGTGCCGGATGATGCGGGGTTTGATCTGGGGCAGGGTGCATCGTTTTACGTGAATGCGACCGAAGGCGCATGGGCCAAGCATTACAAGATGTGGGATTATGTGGCGGTTGAACTGCCTGCTTTGGTCACCGGATCATGGCCCGTGGATGTGCAGCGGCAGGCCATTACCGGCCATTCGATGGGCGGGCATGGCGCGCTGACCCTTGCCATGGGATTGCCCGGCCGGTTCCGATCCGTCTCAGCGTTTTCGCCGATCTGCCATCCGGTGGCCAGTGACTGGGGCCGCAAGCAGTTTACCACCTATCTGGGTGCGGATCAGGAAAAATGGGCCCGACATGATGCCACCCTGATGATGCGCGCCCGTGGTTTTGACGGCCCGCTGTTGGTGGACACGGGTACGGCGGATAAGTTTGCCGATCTGCTGATGACTGAAAAGCTGGCCGAGGCTGTGGCGCTGCGCCGCCAGCCCGCGACGATCCGGCTGCAAAAGGGCTATGATCACAGCTATTTCTTTGTGCAAAGTTTCATCGAGGATCATTTAGCCTTTCACGCGCAGGCGCTGTACGCGTGATCGTCGCACCAGAGGGGCGCATATGATCTATGTCGACGCCGATGCCTGCCCGGTCAAGGCCGAGGTGGAACGGGTTGGCACCCGGCATGGCTTGCGGATGTTCATCGTCAGCAATGGCGGTATTCGTCCTTCGCCTAACCCGTTGGTCGAAATGGTGATTGTCCCGGATGGCCCGGATCTGGCCGATATGTGGATTGCCGACCGTGCCGGGCCGGGCGATGTGGTCATCACCGGGGATATCCCGCTGGCCGCAAAATGCGTGGCCGCCGGGGCGCGGGTGTTGAAGCATAATGGCGAGGCTTTGACCGTCGCCAACATTGGTCAGGTGCTGGCGTCGCGCGACCTGATGGCCGATCTGCGCGCCGCCGACCCATTCCGTATGGGTGGCGGCAAACCGTTCGACCAAAAAGACCGCGCCCGGTTTCTGGATGCGCTGGAGCGTGAAGTGCGGGCGGCGAAGGGTTAGTCCTGCCGGATATGCCAGACGACCGCGCCCAGCACGACAAACCCGCCGACCAGCCCATTCAGGGTCGGCACTTCGGCCAGAAATAGCAGCGCCATCAGCATGGCCAGTGGCACCTCTGCTGCCCCCATCAGGCCGGATTCCGTGGCACTGATCCGGGTGGCACCGATGGTCCATAGCACGCTGGCCACGGCAAAGCTGGCCCCGAAAGTAAAAAGCAGAAAAGCGTCCTGCGGCCCGATGGCCAGCGGCGCCGTGAAGAACCAGCTGATAGCGAACAGTTGCAGCGACGAAACCGCAAGCGCCATTACAGCGGGTGTCGCGCTGTAGACCCGGATCAGCACCAGATAAAGCGCGCACAAGCCCATCATCAGCACCGCCATCCCATCGCCTGCCAATGTGCCTGCACCCAGACTGCCGCTGACCACGATGCAAACTCCCAACACCGAAACCGATGCGGCGATCAGGGTCGCCCGGCGGAACATTTGCCGCAGCAAAACCCATTCCAGCGCTGCGGCGGCAAAAGGGACGGCGGCATAGATCACGGCGACATTGCCGACCGAGGTCATCTTGAACGCCGCGATGAAGCTCAGGCTGGCAAGGCTGCCGACCGTCGCCAGCACCCAGCCGCGCCAGCCCAGTCGCAGCACCCGGTCCGGCCCCCGGTTTTGCCACAGATAGAACCCAAGGATCAGCACCCCGCCGACCAACCCGCGCCAGCAGACAATAGTCCATACATCGCTGCTGATGGATTTGGTCAGCACCCCGGCAAGGCTGAAGAACACGGTAGACAGCAGGACAAGGGCGATGCCTGTGCGCCTTTGGCTGTCAGCGATGATGTCCAAGGCGCACCCCCTTTTCCTTATTCAACAGACAAAGCATGGGCGATTATATACTTGAGAAAGCAAAATGAATAAGATAGACCAGACCGGACAGGCCGGTATTGAAGTGACGGATGAGATGGTAACGGCTGCTTGTCGCGCTCTCAATCCATTCATTGAAGGGGGAAGCGTGGGTTATTCAGATATCCGTCCGGCACTGAGGGCAGCACTGGAAAGCGCGCTTGGAGCTTCGCGTGGAGCGCGAAAAGAAAGCCCATGCACTCGCGACTGAGGTTTTCACAGTTATGGATTGCGGTCAGAATCTCGCCAACTGTGGATTTTGATGCCTTCTTGGTTTCGACGGATATAATTTCATCATCATACGTGAGGTTGTAGCCCTCTATGGATTGAAGCTGCAATCCGAC
Organism: Rhodobacterales bacterium; assembly: GCA_031422295.1. GTDB lineage: Bacteria > Pseudomonadota > Alphaproteobacteria > Rhodobacterales > Rhodobacteraceae > JANOMH01. The sequence continues at coordinate 24,149 of JANOQM010000097.1, forward strand.
AGGCTCAACAACATAAAAGGCATGGCAATAAAAGTTCCGAGTCTCTGAGATTGTCTTGAACCGTTTGGAAAGAAGGGCAACTTCATCTTTGAATTCAGATGGTAAACCAGATGCAACAATGCACCTAGCTAACAAGTCCCGTCTAGATTTAACGTTTGGAGTCGAGAGCCAAGCTATTTCAGCGTAGTCACTTCCTATTTCGGAGTGACCGCCGATAAGGCAGACATACATGCCGCGAAACAGCGTCTCGCAAACCGCCCATTCGGCAACCAGTTTGCCAACGCACATGACAAGCTGTTCTTCTATTGATAGACTCTCTGGAGGCTTGAATTTGGGAAAGGGGTTTGGGGTGGCAACTTTTGAGGGCACTGTGAAAAACCTCCTACGGATGAAGCCTAAGCCCCATGGCGAGGCTTCGGCACCGAAGGAAGATCAGTCAGAATCAGGCGATGAGTCCATCATCGAACGCAAGATACGCTCAAAATCAGCCCGCAAGTCGGACTGACTACGCTGTCGCTCTTGCGTCAAGCCGCCGATAGGTCAGGCGCTTGCCTTCGATGCCTTTGAGGATCAGTGCAGCACGGGCGGTGTCTTCAACCCCGTTCGCAGAGCGGTTGCTGTAACGGAACTCGAACTCGGCGAGGTAGCGGTGCAAGTGGTGCTTGGCGCAATGCTGGTAGACGCCTTTCATCCCGCGCTTGAAGATTGAGAAATAGCCTTCAATCGTGTTGGTGTGGACGTCGCCGCGCACATACTGGCCTTCGCTATGGACGGTAAAATCGTGTCCGGCAAAGTGCTGGCCCACGCTGACATACTGCAAAGCGTCATCGGTAAAGATCGTTGCTTCCTTGGCGATGTTCTCGCGCAGGATCGGGATAATCGTTCTGGACTTGAGGTCATCAATGACCATGCTTTTTGCGCGACCAGTGTTGCGATCAACGAGGGACAGAACTTTCATCTTGTGCGCAGTGCCACGGCTCTTGGCGATACCGGGTTCGCGGCCAATGAAGGTTTCATCGACTTCAACAATGCCGCCGCCAGTGCCGAAACCAGCCAGAGTATCGCCCTTCATTGCTTCACGAATGCGGTGAAACATGAACCAAGCGGTTTTGTAGGTCACGCCGATAGAGCGGTGCAATTGATGGGCGCTCATGCCCTTCTTTGAGGAAGCCATAAGATGCGTCGCCAAAAGCCATTTGTTCAACGGAACCTTGGAACGCTCAAATACGGTGCCAACGGTGACGGTGAATTGCTGGCGGCAATCGCCACACTGAAACAGGCCGGGGCGGTGCTTTTTGCCTTCCATCCGAGTGCACTTTTCCGTGCCGCCGCAGTGAGGGCAAGCAACGCCATCGGCCCAACGCTGGGCTTCAAGGTAGGCGCGGGCTGCGTCAACATCGGTGAAGATCGGATCGGTGAGGTTCATGGCGGTATCTCCTTGAACCCAAACTACAAAGCGCAGTCTGCTTTGTCAAGTATATAATCTCCAAAGCATGGGCGGAACAAAAGAGCAACGATATTGGCGTGGACTGCCTTGCACCTCTACCGTCAGGCAATGTCGCGGGCAGGACAGACCGGGCGGATATGTGGGTGTCGGTTCGGGGCATGGTTACGGTGTCCAACCCCAAACTGACTGGCATTTTGCTTGCTCTTGGCGCGGGATTGACCCTGTCCCTGAACGACTTTGCGATCAAGGCGCTGTCGGTTGATTATGCGTTGCATCAGGTGATCCTCATTCGGGCTCTGATCGGGCTGGTGCTGGTGTTCGCGGTGATCCGGGTGTCGGGCACCGGGTTTTCGCAGCTGTGGACCCGCCGCCCGGTGGCGCATCTGATCCGGGTCAGCATTATCATGGTGTCGAATGTGACCTATTTTCTGGGTCTGGCTGCGCTACCGCTGGCCGATGCAGTGGCCACAGCCTTTGTTGCCCCGATTTTTGTCACCCTGATGTCCGCCGTTTTGTTGGGGGAAAAGGTCGGGCCGCACCGTTGGGCAGCAGTGTTGGTGGGGATGCTGGGCGTGCTTGTCATGGTGCGCCCCGGGTCGGGAGTAATTCAGCCTGCAGCGATTTTGGTCCTGATTTCCGCGTTTTGCTATGCGGGCAGCCATATGATGACCCGGCGGATGCGCGATACTGAAAGCGCCATGACATTTTCTTTCTATGGGCAATCCGGGTTCATCCTTGTCAGCCTGACAATGGGCCTGTGGGTAGGCGACGGGCATTTGGCGGGGTCTGGCAATGCATCGCTGGCCTTTCTATTCCGGCCGTGGATCATCCCTGACATCGCCGACGGGTGGGCCTTTGCCGCCACGGGTCTGGCCGTCAGCATTGGTGGGATGATGCTGACCCAAGCCTACCGGACCAATCCCGCGGCACTTGTGGCCCCGTTCGAATATATTGGGATGCCCATGGCCATCTTCTGGGGTGTCGTCGTGTTTGGCACCTGGCCCGACCGCACCGCATGGATCGGGATTGCGTTGATCTGCGGCGCAGGGCTTTATACGCTGTGGCGCGAAACCAGACGCAGGAAGGACGTGGATGTTGCAGCCCCAAGCGGTGATCTTTGATATCGGCAATGTGTTGGTCGAATGGCAGCCAGAGCGGTTTTATGACCGGGTGATCGGCCCGGCGCGGCGGCGGACGTTATTTGCCGAGGTGGATATTCTGGACATGAACCTGGAGGTTGATGCAGGGGCGCCGTTCAAACAGACCATCTATGACCGGGCCGAACGTTACCCCGAATGGGGGCCGGAAATCAGGCTGTGGCATGACCGCTGGATCGAGATTGCGCATCCGGTGATTGACCGGTCGGTGCGGATTTTGCGGGCGCTCAAGGGCCGGGGCGTGCCAGTGTTTACCCTGACCAATTTTGGCGACGAAAGCTATGCTTATGCCCAGACGCAGTTTGATTTCCTGAACGAATTTGACCGGGAATATGTGTCGGGGCGGTTGAAATGCCTGAAACCTACCCCCGAGATCTACGAAGCGGTCGAGGCGGATTGCGGCATTGCCCCCGCCGCCCTGCTGTTCGCCGATGACAAACCCGAGAATGTGGCCGCTGCCGCCGAACGCGGCTGGCAGACGCATTTGTTTACCACCCCGGCAGGTTTCGCCACGGTGTTGGTCTCGGCTGGATTGCTGACTGAAAGTGAGGCTGCATGACTGTAGCGATGATCCCGTTTGCCGAAGGCGAGGTTGGTCTGGACTGGCTGGCGCTTACCCGTGCGATGGTCGCCGGGCACTTGAAACCAAAGGCCCAGATCAAGGATGTGCTGCTGTATCGCGGGGCCGATACCCTGCTGAACCGCACCGCTTGGATCGACGGCATGGGCATCGCGGTTAAGGCTGGCGCGATTTATCCGGGCAATCTGGCCAAGGGCAAGCCCACGGTGAATGGGGCGGTCAACCTGTTTTCGGATGCGGATGGGGCGCTGGAGGCGATTTTGGATTTCCATCTGGTGACCAAGTGGAAAACGGCGGGGGATAGTCTGTTGGCGGCGACAAGGCTGGCCAGGCCTGACAGCCGCAATATCCTGATTGTCGGGGCGGGTACTGTGGGCCGGTCGCTGCATCAGGCCTATTCAGCCGGTTTCCCGGACGCCAAATTTACCATCTGGAACCGCAGCGCCACGGGGGCGCAGGATTTTGTGGCGGCGCATCGAGGCGTGACCATCGCGCGGGATTTAGAGGCCGCCGTGCGGGCCGCTGATATCGTCACCTGTGCCACGATGTCCAGCACCCCGATCATCCTGGGTGAATGGTTGCAACCCGGCCAGCACATCGACCTGATCGGGGCCTATACCCCGGCGATGCGCGAATCCGATGATGCAGCGGTGGTCCGTGCCCGCGTGTTTGTCGATAATATCAGCACCACAGTGGACCATATCGGTGATCTGACGGGGCCGATAGCCGCAGGCGCGATTACCGCCGCCCATGTGCTGGGTGATTTTTACAGCATGGGCGCGCTGAAACGTCATAGTGATGCCGAGATTACCCTGTTCAAGAACGGCGGCGGGGCGCATCTGGACCTGATGACAAGCCGCTATATTCTGGACGTATGGAGAGCCCGGTGATTACTGCGACGGACATTGCCGATTTTCAGCGTGACGGGGCCTGCGTCCTGCGTGGCGTGTTTGTGGACTGGGTCGATGTCATGGCCGCAGGTGTCGCCCGCAACATGGCCGACCCCGGCCCTTATGCGTCAGAAAATGCGGTGACCGAGGGGCGGTTTTTTGACGATTACTGCAACTGGACCCGCATCCCAGAATATGAACGCGTGGTGCGCGATAGCCCCGCCGCTGAAATCGCCGCGTTGTCGATGCAGTCGCAGACCGCGCAGTTCTTTCATGACCATGTTCTGGTCAAAGAACCGGGCACGCCGAAACCGACGCCCTGGCATGCCGATGGGTCGTATTATTTTGTGGCAGGTCTACAGACCGTCAGCATGTGGTGCCCGCTGGACCCGGTGCGCGAGGCGTCGTTGCGCCTGATCGCCGGATCGCATCGTTGGGAACGGATGGTCCGGCCTGTATCCTGGGCCGATGACAGCGACTTTTACAAAGGCGACAAGACGGACTGGACCCCGGTGCCAGACCCGGATGCCGACCCGGGCCAGACCAAAGTGCTGGAATGGCACATGGACCCCGGCGATGTTGTTTTGTTTGATTATCGCACCGTCCATGGCGCGCGGGGCAATACCGGGGCAACCCGGCGGCGGGCGCTGAGTTTACGCTGGGTTGGCGATGATGCCCGGTATGTGGAACGACCGGGCCGTACGTCGCCGCCATATCCGGGGCATGGGATGGTGACCGGGCAGCGGCTGCGGGGTGACTGGTTTCCGGTGATCCGGGGGGCTGACGCATGATCTGGATTGTGCTGATCTTGCTGGCCCTAGCGGCGGCCGCTCCGTTTGTATTAGAGGCGCAACGCCCCGTCCCGGATGAGATCGCGCGCCGGGAAACTCTTGGGAAATTTGCCAAACTGTCGCAAGGTGTGACGCATTATCAATGGCTCGGGCCGGTGCGCGGGCCGATTGTTGTCGCAGTGCATGGCATGACCACACCGTCGGCAGTTTGGGCAGATATTGCGCAGGTGTTGGGCAATATCGGTTACCGCGTTTTGGTTTATGATCTGTATGGCCGGGGATTGTCTGACGCCCCCCCCGGCCCGCAGAACCGCCAGTTTTTTCAGCGCCAGCTGGACGATTTGCTGGCCGATCAGGGGTTGGGGCAGGACCTGACCCTGATAGGTTATTCCATGGGTGGCGCGATTGCGACGGCCTTTGCCGGGGACCGCCCGGAACGTGTCAAGCGGCTGATCCTGCTGGCCCCGATCGGCATGGGCCACCCCGAAGATCGGCTGACCCGTTTTATCCGCCAGACCCCGGTCATCGGGGATTGGCTGTTTCTGGCGTTCTATGCCCGCCATTTGCGCCACAGCATTGCGACCGAGGCCAGCCCGATGGGGCCTGTCCAACTGGCCGAACTTTCGCGCAAGGGCTATCTGCCTGCCGTATTATCCTCGGTCCGGGGGATAACGCAGGACCGGCTTGAGGCAGATCATCGTGCCATTGGCCGGGCCGATGTGCCGGTTGTCGCGCTATGGGGCGAGCAGGATAGGGTTATCCCGTTGACCGGCCTGGGTAACCTTGCCCAATGGAACCGCAATGCCCGGCAAGAAGTGATCGCCGGGGCCGGGCATGGGTTGCCCTATACCCACGGGGCGGCGGTGATGGCGGTGTTAAAGGACGTGTTGCGGGAATAATCAGGCAGACTGCGCCACCGGCCGGGTTTCGCGGATTGGCAAATGGATCAGCGCCGAAAACGCCCCGATCCCCACGCCGACCCACCAGACCACATCATAGCCGCCATAGATATCGAACAGCTTGCCCCCCAGCCAGACCCCCAGAAAACTGCCCAATTGGTGACTGAAAAACACGATGCCATACAGCGTGCCCATGTAACGCACGCCATATAGGTGCGCCACAAGGCCGGACGTCAGCGGCACCGTCGCCAGCCATAGACTGCCCATGCCAAAGGCAAAGATCATCACTGTTGCAGGTGTCATCGGCAGCAGAATGAACCATGCCGAGATCAGCGTGCGCCCGACATAAATCCCGGCCAGCAAATATTTGCGCGGATACCGGCTGCCCAGCCAACCCGCCAGCAGGGTGCCGCCGATATTGGCCAGCCCGATCACCGAAATCGCAATAGCGCCCAGCGCCGATGTCGTGGTGATCCCCAGCCCGGCCAACATCCCACCCGGCGCAATCGGCCCACAAATTTCGGCCACGAAGGCCGGAAAATGGGCCGTGATGAACCCCAGTTGATAGCCGCAGGAAAAGAACCCCAGAAAGATCATCGCATAAGATGGGTCGCGGGCGGCGCGCCAGATGATTTCGCCCATGGTTTCCTGCAATTCGGCCTTTGAGGCCGCAGGCGCACGCATCAGCGGCAAAACCAGCAGCGACAACAGGATCAGGCCCGCAAAGGTCACGAATACCGATTGCCATGGCATGAAACTCAGCAATCCCTGCGCCAGCGGTGCGCCGATCATCTGGCCGACTGACCCTATGGCCGTCACCACCGCCAGCGACATTGACCGGTTTTCGACGCTGGACGCGCGGCCCACCACGGCCAGAACCACGCCAAACCCCGTGCCCGCGATACCAAATCCTACAATTATTTCATACAGTTGATGCGCCCCGGGGGTGACCGCCTGCGAGGCCAGCAACAGCCCCGCCGCATAGCACAACGCCCCCAGAATGATCGCCTTGCGGTCGCCGATCTTTTCGGCAATCGCCCCGAATATCGGCTGGCCAAAGCCCCAAGCGAGGTTCTGGATCGCGATAGCCATAGAGAAATCGGCGCGCGGCCAGCCAAATTCGGTGGCGATGGGGAGCTGGAACACCCCAAACGACCCGCGAATGGCAAAACCGACCATCAGGACAAGCGACCCGGCAATCAGGACAGGGGTAATCAGGGGTGATTTGATGTGCATGGGACTGATTTTTAAGACCAATCGGGCAAAGTCAAATCAGCGATTGTGGCCACCCCGATCACGATTGCGCATCCGTCAGACCTGGGCAGGCCAGCCATAAATCCGGTCGCGCACCACAGTTTCCCCCAGTGTACTATCGAAACACAGCAACACACTGCCCCCGGTGCTTTCGTAAAACCTGCAGGCCCGGGTGTTTGCATCCAGAACCAAAGCAGTAAATCCGGCCTGCCCGCGCCCTGCGTCAAACAGCGCCCGGCCCTGCCCCTGCCCATGGGCGGCGCGCAGCAGATACAGTGCATACAGCTCCTCGGTATAACCTCGCGCGGCCCAATCCGCATCGCGCTGTGGCCCGAACTGGACAAAACCCTCATCCGGTATCGTAAATATCCGGGTTGTCCCGGCCCCGATCTGCGCCGTCCATTGCGCCAGCCGGAAGTCATAGGTCCGGCGTGCAATCTCGTCAGGCGGAAGAATGCCCGTATAGGTTTCGGCCCATGCCTGCACATTCACGCGGGCGATCATCGGGGCATCGGACAGCATGGCAGGGCGTAACATCGGGAATTTATCCTTGCAGTAACATCAACAGGCTATGTCAAACAAACCGGGCCCGGCAAGTTGTCTTTCCCCCGGGCGCGGGCCGGGTTAGGACAAGCCATGGAATTGCTATCGACCCATTACATGGCCCGGGTGGACGCAGGCACCGTGCAACCGGACCCGGCGCAGATCGCGGTATTGCCGCTGCTGGACCGGGTTTTGGCCGAGCTGGCTGTGCCGGTGAAGCGCGGATTATTTCGCAAGGCTGCTGCACCCATCAAAGGCGTGTATCTGTGGGGTGGCGTGGGCCGGGGCAAATCCATGCTGATGGATATGATGGCCGATCTGGCACCTGACCCAAAATGGCGCCGCCATTTCCACGAATTCATGCAATGGGTCCATGCCAGCATGACCCGCGCCCGCAAAAAGGGTGTGGACGATGCGATTGCCCCTGTCGCGGATGAAATCATTGCCGCCACCCGGTTTCTGGCGTTCGACGAAATGCAGATCACCGATATTGCCGATGCGATGATTGTCGGCCGTCTGTTTGAACGGCTGTTTGCGGCTGGGGTGACTGTGGTCGCTACATCCAACCGCCACCCCGATGCCCTGTACAAAGACGGGCTGAACCGGGCGCTGTTTGTGCCGTTTATCGAGATGATCAAGGACCAGATGGAGGTTGTCGAACTGATCAGCCCGACCGACCACCGTCAGGGACGTCTGGCCGGGATGCAGGTCTATTTCACCCCGGCTGATTCAGCCGCCCGCGCTGCCTTATCGGCGATCTGGCAGGATTTGACCGGCGGGCAGGATCATCCCCTTGTCCTTAAGGTGACAGGCCGCGATGTGGAAATTCCGCATTTTCACAATGGTGTCGCCCGTGCCCGGTTTCATGACCTGTGCAGCAGGCCGCTGGGTGCGGGGGATTACCTCGCGCTGGCCCATGCCGCCCGCGTGCTGATTTTGGAGGACGTGCCGGAACTGTCGAGTGAAAACTTTAACGAGGCCAAGCGATTTGTGACCCTGATTGATGCCTTGTATGAGGCAAAGGTAAAGCTGTTCCTGTCCGCCGCCGCCCGCCCGGACATGCTGTATGTCGAGGGCGAAGGTGCGTTTGAATTTTCGCGCACCGCCAGCCGGTTGATGGAGATGCAAAGTGCTGGCTGGGGTATCTGACCGCCTGACTGCCAGGATTTTCAGGCCCTGCAACTGCCCCATGGCGGGCGGTTCTGAATTTCGGCTATAAGGCACAGGAAACGTAAACCGGAGAAACGAAGATGGCACTGCGGAACGCAGAAATTGCAGAACGGCGCAAAACCGCGATTGCCCGCGGTGTGGGAATGCAGACGCAGGTCTATGTCGACCATGCGCTGAATTCCGAAGTCTGGGATGTCGAGGGCACGCGGTATATCGACTTTGCCGCCGGCATAGCGGTCGTGAATACCGGCCATTGCCATCCGCGCGTGATGGCGGCGGTGGAAAAGCAATTGCGCGCCTTTACCCATACCTGCCATCAGGTGCTGCCGTATGAAAACTACATCCGGCTGGGCGAGCGGTTAAATGCCCTTGTCCCCGGCGATTTCGAAAAGCGCACGGTGTTTGTGACCACCGGGGCCGAAGCGGTTGAAAACGCGGTAAAAGTCGCCCGCTATGCGACGGGCCGCACCGCTGTTATCGCCTTTGGTGGCGCGTTCCATGGCCGCACGTTTCTGGGCATGTCGCTGACCGGCAAGGTCCAGCCGTACAAGGCCGGATTTGGCACGATGATGCCCGATATTTACCATGTGCCATTCCCGATTGACCTGCATGGCACGACGACCGAACAGGCGATGGCCGCGATCACCCAGCTGTTCAAGGCCGATCTTGACCCGGCCCGCGTGGCCGCGATCATCATTGAACCGGTGCAGGGCGAGGGTGGGTTTTATCAAGCCCCCGCCGAACTGATGCGCGGCCTGCGCAAACTGTGTGATGATCAGGGGATCGTGTTCATTGCCGACGAAGTGCAGACTGGTTTTGCCCGCACCGGCAAGCTGTTCGCGATGGAGCATTACGATGTGGCCGCCGATATTACTTGCATGGCCAAGGGGCTGGCAGGCGGCTTGCCTTTGGCCGCAATCACCGGTCGCGCCACGCTGATGGATGCGGCCAATCCGGGCGGTTTGGGCGGCACCTATGGTGGTAATCCGTTGGGCATCGCCGCGTCGAATGCCGTGCTGGATGTGATCGAGGACGAAGATTTGTGCGGGCGGGCGAATGAACTGGGGTCGCGGTTGCGCCAACGGCTGGAATCGATGCGTGGCACCACGCCGCAGATCGCCGATATCCGCGGGCCGGGGTTCATGGTGGCGGTGGAGTTTAACCTGCCCGCCAGCCACACGCCGGATGCGGAGTTTACCAACCGGGTGAAGGCCGAGGCGCTGAAACGCGGGCTGATCCTGCTGACCTGCGGGGTTTACGCCAATGTCATCCGCTTTCTGGCCCCGATCACCATACAGGACGAAGTGTTTGCCGAGGCGATGGATATTCTTGAGGCGTCAGTGACGGCGGCTCAGGGATAGTTCGGGCGCGGGTTTCGCCGTCACCATATCCCGCACCATCGGCATCACCTTGGTCCCATAAGCCTCGATCGTTTTCAGGCTCGCTTCGTGCGGCAGGGTGCCGAGGCTGTATTTCATCTCGAACCGGTTCAGACCCAGCGTCTGCACCGTGTTCGCGATCTTGCGCGCCACGGTTTCGGCCGACCCGATATACAGCGACCCATGGGTGATCTCGCGCAGATATTCCTCGGGCGTGACTGGCGGCCAGCCCCGTTCGGACCCGATCCGGTTGCGCATCACCCGGTAATGTGGCCATGCGGTTTCGCGGGCCTTTTCATCGGTTTCGCCGATATGCCCCATGGAATGCACGCCCAGCGGTTTGGACGGTTTGCCAGTCTGTTCCCGGGCCTGATGATACAGATCGACAAAGGGTTTGAACCGGGCCGGATTGCCGCCAATGATCGCCAGCATCATTGGCAGTTCGTGGTTGACCGCACGGATCACCGATTCCGGGCTACCCCCGACGCCGATCCAGGTGGACAGGCCAGAGGGCGCCAGAAACGGCACCACACTTTCGTTCGTCAGGCCGGACCGGATGGTGCCAGTCCATGTCACCTTTTTCTGCCGGGTCAGTTTGACGAACAAATCCAGCTTTTCCTCGAATAAGATTTCGTACTTTCGCAGGTCCAGCCCGAACAGCGGGAAACTTTCGGTGAAAGACCCCCGCCCGAGGATGACTTCGGCCCGGCCATTTGACAAAGCATTCAGGGTGGAAAACCGCTGGAACACGCGCACCGGATCATCTGATGAAAGCACGGTTACAGCCGATCCAAGGCGGATGCGCGACGTGCGCGACGCGATGGCGGCCAAAACGGTTTCGGGGCTGGAGACGGCGAAATCGGGCCGGTGATGTTCGCCGATGCCGAAAAAGTCGATGCCCACTTGGTCGGCGAGAATGCCTTCGGCCAGCACATTGCGCAGCACCTGATCATGCGGCAGCAGGGTGCCGTCGGCGGTTTGGGTCGTGTCACCGAATGTGTCGATACCTAGGTCTATGGTCATAGCGGCCTCATCTGCTGTGTCTCAATTTACATAAGGGCCAGTCAAACGGGGGAAAAGGCGCAATCACGCACAGTATTCGTGCAAGTAGGGTGGGTGAAACCCACGCGCCCGAATTGTTAAACGTGGGTTTCACCCACCCTACGGCTGCTTGCTTACCAGCGCTGGCCCGGCGCAATCGGGGGTATAAGGGGCCTCAGTGCTGGCTTTGAACGGGGTTTCGGGCGGCACCCCGCTGGGTTCGACCCATGTACCGTTCAGGCAGATATCCTGCGCGTAATTGGCCGCGTTGAACCCGAAACCCGGACTGCCGCAATCGGTGACTTCGCCGTTCGCATTCCAGCCCTGATCAATCCCGGTGGCGCTGACGGCGGTGGCTGTAGTGGGAAAGGTCATGCTGACGGGATCATAGCGCAGATACCATGTGGTTGTTGGCGTCAGATCGGCCAAGTCCCATTTGCCCAATAGCTGCCCCTCAAGATAGCCGGTGATGCGAAAGGTCGTGATGTCGGTTTCTGTCACCAGCGGGCCGGGCAGCAAGCTGTCGGCAAATTCCATCCGGCCGGTCATGGTATAGCCGTTAGACCCCTGCCAGCAGATATGAACAACCGCAGCGTCAGCTATGTTGGAAAAGGGCGGGGCTGCGATCAGGGTCAGCAGGGCAAGCGTGCGGATCATGTATTTTCTCGCAAGACATGGCCCGCGAGGTAGAGCGAGCCGCAGATCAGGATACGGGCGTTGGGGGTGTGGGCGGTGATGGATTTGATCGCGTCCTGAACCGAGGCCGCCGTTGTGGCGGGCAGGCCAATGGCGTTGGACTGGGTGGCGGTTTGGTCGGCAGGAATGGTGTTCGCCTCGCCCGGGATCGACACGGCGGTCAGGGATTGGGCGACTTTTGCCAATGGCTTCAAGTAACCCGCTATATCCTTTGTATTCAACATGCCGCAGATCAGATGGGTCGGGCGCGGGGCCTGTTGCGTCAGAGTCTGCGCCAGCACGACGCCCGCCGCCGGATTATGCCCGCCGTCCAGCCACAGATCGGCGGGGCGGGCCAGTTCGGCCAGTTTGCCGGTGGTCAGGTGCTGCATTCGTGCGGGCCATTCGGCGCGGGTGACGGCGGCGTCAGTGGCCGTGTCACCCTTTTGCAGGAACCGCAAAGCGGTGAGCGCCGATCCGGCATTCATGATCTGATGCGGCCCCAGCAGGTTGGGCAGCGGCAGGTCCAAAAGCCCGTGGTCATCCTGATAAATCAGCCGCCCGCGCTCGGCGCTGACATGCCAATGCTGCCCGTAAGCCAGCAAGGGCGCACCGATCCGGCGGGCCTTGTCCTCGATCACGTCCAGGCATTCGCCGTGCTGTGGCCCGACCACGCAAGGCACCCCGCGCTTCATGATCCCGGCCTTTTCGGCGGCGATGAGTTCCAGGGTATCGCCGAGAAATGCCTGATGGTCCAGATCGACCGGGGTAATGATGGTCAGCAGCGGTTTTTCAACGACATTTGTGGCGTCCAGCCGCCCGCCAAGGCCGACCTCAAGCAGAGTATAATCGGCGGGGGTTTCGGTGAAAGCCAGCAGCGCGGCCACTGTGGTAATCTCAAAATAGGTAATCGGATCAGTGCCATTGGCGCGATAGCACCGGTCAAGGACTTCGCTCAGGGCGGGTTCGGAAATCAGGTCCCCCGCCAGCCTGATCCGTTCATGGAACCGCGCCAGATGGGGCGAGGTATAGGCGTGAACCCGTGCGCCGGTTGCCTCGAGCCCCGCCCGGATCATCGCTTGGGTCGACCCTTTGCCATTGGTCCCAGCGATATGGATCACTGGCGGCAGGTGGGTTTCGGGGTGATCCATGATCGCCAGCAGCCGCCAGACCCGGTCCAGCGTCAGGTCGATAACTTTGGGATGCAAGGCCATCATCCGTTGCAAAATCGTGTCAGATGTCGTCATTTCTTGGCGGTTTTGGCGGTTGTCTGGTCTGCCGGGGCGGGCGTGGTTGCCGGGGCGGGCAGATCGCCCTTGATCGGTGGCGACTGGCGCATCAGCATCCGCACAATGCCGACCAGTTCATCCTTGAGCTTGGTGCGGGTGGTAACCCGGTCGAGCATCCCGTGATCCAGCAGATATTCGGCCCGCTGAAACCCTTCGGGCAATTTTTCGCGGATGGTTTGTTCGATCACCCGGGGGCCCGCAAAGCAGATCAGCGCATTGGGTTCGGCCAATTGCACATCACCCAACATCGCATATGACGCAGTGACGCCGCCGGTGGTGGGATGGGTCAGCACAACGATATAAGGCAGGCCCGCCTCTTTTACCATATTCACCGCGACAGTCGTGCGCGGCATCTGCATCAGGGATAATATCCCCTCTTGCATCCGCGCCCCACCAGCGGCGGAAAACAGGATAAACGGGCGTTTCAGCGCCACGGCCCGTTCGGCAGCGGCGATGATCGCATTGCCGACATACATGCCCATGGACCCGGCCATGAAACTGAAGTCCTGCGCGGCGGCAACGATAGGTGTGCGCCCAATCTCGCCCTCGGCCACTAACATCGCCTCTTTTTCACCGCTGGATTTACGGGCGTCGCGGATGCGGTCGGTGTATTTTTTCTGATCGCGGAATTGCAGCGGGTCAACGACCGGTTCGGGCACCTTCACCTCGGTGAAAATTCCGCCGTCGAACAGCGCCGTGAACCGGGCGCGCGGGCTGATCGCCATGTGGTGCCCGCAGTTGGTGCAGACATTCTGATTATCGGACAGTTCACGGTGAAACAGCATGGTTCCGCATTCGTCGCATTTAGTCCACAGATTTTCCGGCACCTCGCGCCGCGAAAAGATCGAGTTGATCCGCGGACGGACGTAGTTGGAGATCCAGTTCATGCGCGGCTTCCCTGTAGCTGGCTTGCCCCGGAAATAAGGCCGGGGGGCGGGAAATGCAATCGGCTGTGGGCCGATGCCCGGTTTTCGGCAGGCCGCGCTGAAACTTTTGTAGATGCGGTGGCGTGACTTTGCGGTAAGCTGATCAACACCTGTCAAATCGAGCCTGTGCCATGGATAAAACCCCGGAACGCCCGCTGATTTACCGCCAATCGATATGGACCCGCGTCACCCACTGGGTCTGGGCGGTGTGTCTGTTTTTCCTGATGCTGACCGGCCTGCAAATCTTTAACGCCCATCCATCACTGTATATCGGCAATGAATCCGGGTTCGACTATGACAATGCGTTCCTGACCATTGGTGCGCGGCAGAATGGTGAGGCGGTTCAGGGCTATACTGACCTGTTCGGCTGGGAATTTGACACCACCGGCTGGCTGGGCGTGCAGGGTGATAAGGTGCAGGCAATTCCCGCGGCTTTGACAATCCCTTCAACCCGGTCGCTGGCCACGGGCCGGGTGATCCATTTCTTTTTCGCCTGGATTTTGGTGGGCACTTTGACGGTATGGCTGGTCGCAAGTGCCCTGAACGGCCATCTGCGGGCGCTGCGGATTGGCCGGGCCGATATGGCCGCCTTGCCGGGTGATATTGTGGCCCATGCGACACTGCGGTTTCATCGTGGCCGCGACTATAACGTGCTGCAAAAGCTGGCCTATGCGGGGGTGTTGTTTGGGCTGTTGCCGCTGATGATATTGACCGGCCTGTCAATGTCGCCCGCGTTCAACGCGATTGCGCCGTGGTTGCTGGACGTGTTTGGCGGGCGGCAAACCGCCCGGTCGCTGCATTTTATAGCGATGATCGCGCTGGTCGGGTTCTTTGTCATTCATATGCTGATGATCCTTGCCGCCGGGCCGATCAATGAACTGCGGTCAATCATCACTGGTTGGTACAGCATTGATCCAGAGGAAAAGTCATGAACAGACGCGGGTTTTTGCGTGGCGGGCTGGTGGGTGCTTCGGCGCTGGGACTGACAGGCTGCAAGGTGCTGGACGGAGTGAATGCGCCAGACTCCAAAGTGCGGGCGATGATGGAAGGGGTGGGCAAGCTGTCATACCGCACCCAGCGATTGTTGGGCGGCGGGCATACCCTTGCCCCCGAATATACCCAAAGCGATATCCGCCAGGGCCAGCGCCCCAATGGCAGCACCAATCCGGATGGTGCGGATTATCTGGCGATGGCGGCCACTGATTTTGCCGATTACAGCCTGACTGTCACGGGATTGGTCGATAATCCGGTCACGCTGTCACGCGATACTTTGCTGGCAATGCCCGCCCGGACCCAGATCACCCGGCATGATTGCGTCGAGGGGTGGAGTTGTATTGCGAAATGGACCGGCGTCCCGCTGGGATTGGTTTTGGATCAGGCCCAGCCACGGGTGAATGCCCGCTATGCGGTGTTTCATTGCTATGACAGCATTGAACGCAGCCTGTCGGGCGTGGTCAAATATTACGAAAGCATTGACCTGATCGACGCCTATCATCCGCAGACTATTCTGGCTTACGGGATGAACGACGCCCCCTTGCCGGTGGTCAATGGCGCGCCGTTGCGACTGCGGGTTGAACGGCAGCTGGGCTATAAGATGGCCAAATACGTGCATACCATTGAACTGGTTGAAAGCTTTGCGGGCCTTGGGTTTGGGCGGGGCAGCTATTGGGCCGACCGGGGCTATGAATGGTACGCCGGGATTTAAGGGTCAATTGCCGATCCGGTACATCGGGTTGCCTGCCATATCGATTACGTATTGGCATCCTGTTGCCGAAAATATGCGGCTGCACGACGCATCGGTAAGGCACCGCCATTCCAACCGGACCCGCTGCACAGGGTGATCATGACGATGGAGTTGTCCGGCCCGAAATGGGCCGACCATTCGCCATAGGCAACGGAATTTGCGCAGCTTGGTGCCATCAGGGATCCGTCGATATTGAACGGTTGAAAACAGCCATAACGATCCTGCCGAAAGCTGCCATCCATGGTCATCTGGGTTTGGATCTGCAGCGGCGTGTCGCCAATGATCCCCTGTGCGCCAGGCGCTACCCCGACAGTTTCCCACATACCAACCCGTATTTGCATCGCCCCCGGGATTTGCAGCCCGGTTTTGTTCGGGCAAAGAGCTACAGGTTGCGGCCAGATTGCCCCTTTGTAGTGGGTTCGGCAGCGGGTTGGGCCACGGCGCTTAGCCCCGAGACGAGCGTCAAAGCCAGACCTTGCAACAGGTGTATCGTCAATCTTTTCATGCAGTTTCCGTTGCGCTTGGCGGCCAACAAGGACGCTGCTTGCCGGAATGGATTAAGGCGAAATGAAACAAAAGTCAGCTAAGTTTTGAGCCGATGGCGGCGGAGTCGCAAACCTGAAAATCATCTGTCAAGTTATCCGCACCGGTCAGTGTCGGGTAGGATTCATTTGGAATACGAGTCTTGGCCAGCATTTCGGCCAGGCCTGAAAAACCCTAATCCGTCCCGCCTTGTCGGATTTCACAGTCTTTTCACGGCTACCCCGGCTGTGACGGCCCTGCAACTCACGTCTGTTTCACGCCGCAGTTTTTAGAAAGGAGATCAGCACAGGTCCCTTTTTAAGGTCGGTTCAGATGACTAGTCCGGCAGCCGTATTGCCTCGGTTCACTGCGGTTTTGGTTTTGCTGTTGGCCGCCCTATGCTGGGGGGCGGGCAATGTGGCCAACAAGACCGTGCTGGAACATTTGCCGCCGCTGACCGTCGCCGGATTACGCTGCTTGCTGGCGGCGCTGGTCATGGTGCCGTTTGTGTGGCGTGATCTGAGCCGGGGGCTGTCATGGGCGTGGCTGACCAGCGCTGCTGGTGTGTCCATTCTGTTCGCGGCGGCGCTGGCCCTGCAGCAGATGGCCTATCAGACCACGACTGTCACCAATGCAAGTTTTCTGGTGAATACCGCCACGATCATAACGCCGGTGTTGGTTTGGGTTCTGTTGCGCCAGCGGCCCGCCATTGCGGTTGCCTGTGCTGCGCCGCTGACATTGCTGGGCGCATTCCTGATGACCGGGGCGACTGTATCGCTGACGGCGATGAATGTTGGCGATCTGCTGTGTCTGGCGTCGGCGGCCGCTTATGCGGGCTGGATGGTGGCGCTGGGCCAGCATGCGATGACCCATGGGCGGCCTTTGGGCACGGCCCTTGTACAGTTTGCCGTCTCGGCTGTTTTGGTTCTGCCAGTCGCCATTTGGGCCGAAGCGCCGGATCTTGGGGCGGCCCGTCAGGCATGGCCGGAATTGTTAATGTTGGGAGTGGTTTCCACGGCTTTGGCCTTTGGGCTGATGACCTGGGCACAAAGGTTTGTCGCGGCCTCGACCGCTGCCATTCTGGTATCCGCAGAAAGCCTGTTTGGCGCGGCGGGCGCCTATTTGTGGCTGGGCGAACGGACCCCGAACATCGGCATGGCCGGGGCGGCATTGATTTTGCTGGCGATTGTCCTGGTCGCCCTTGGCGGTCGCGTCGCACCGCCTGTCAGGGCAGATGCGACTATTCCAGTGGATGCGGTCCCCGACATACTGCCCGCACCGGCCGTGCCGCATCCGGCATTTCTGACGACCGACAGTGCCACGTTCGTTTCCAAAAGGCGGGCATTATGACCAGTTGGTAATTGACCATGGCTATGATGACACGGGCCAAAGCTGTTTTGAAAAGCACGCTCTGCGCCGGTTTGCGGGCGTCTGGTCGCTATGGGTGCTGGGCGGGGTCTTCTTATCTGGCAAATCGGACTCTGCTTTGGCAGGGTCCGATTTGCTGTCAGATGCGGCTTGTTGGGCCGGGGTAACAGGAAAAAAACCGCCCATTGTCAGGGGCGGCCTCTTGGCATTGGACGGGTTTATTGACCGATATCGTGATCGCTGATCCGGTCTGATAGGGCGATCAGCCAGCCCAATGTATCCGATTGTTCCGGCGTCAGTTGCGGGGCCTTTTGCAACCTGATCATGGCCGGGCGAAAATCGGACCATCGCAAATGAAAATCTGCCAGATCACGCGGGGGGATCGGAAGTTTCATACCTGTGCCCTCTCCAACTAAACCCTGAAGCAAATCGATTCTCCTTTTAAATTCATGCATCCAAGGCGGATGCGACATGTTCGTTATGGCCATCTGTCGGGTTTTAAGTGAGCGCACCCAAACAACTTCCGGATGAATCATCATACCCCCACGACCCCGCAGAACCCTGTGAATAAAGCGTGAAAGGGATTTGTTCAGCGGCAAAGCTGGGTTAACCTAGGGTAAGCATTTGGGGATGGGCACGGCTAGTGACCAAGCTTTTGGACATAAACTTATTCGGCGCGTGCATCGTCCGTTCGGTCGGACCGGTGCCGTATGAGGTGACAGGCGCCAAACACCGGGCGCTTTTTGCACTGTTGGCCACAGCACCCTTTGGCCGCCGGACCCGCAGTTTCCTGCAAGATACATTATGGGGAACCTCGTGCTTTGATTCCGGCCGGCAAAGCCTGCGTCGGGCCTTGTCTGACATCAAGGCGCTGATGGGGGCCGATTATGGCCGCGTGCTGACCGTCAACAATTCCGAAATCAGCATTGATCTGACGGTGGTTCATTTCATCGGGCGGCCTGGCGGTGGCGAGTTTCTGGAAGGGCTGGATATCCGCGACAACGAGTTCAACGAATGGTTGCGCGGTATCCGGGTATCGCCAGAACAGCTGTTTTCGCTGTTCAGCGCCAGCACCCAGCCGCCACCACGGTCGATGCTGCCGACCATTGCGGTTTTGCCGTTCAGGTTGGTGCAGGGCGAGACGGGCGACGGCGTATTGGGTGACTGGTTGGCCGAAGAAGTGTGCCGATCCCTGTCACGTTCAAACCTGCTGGCTGTGATTTCGCATTTGTCGTCGCGCGAATTGTCCACCTCGCGGATTGAACTGGCCCGCGTGCGCGAAGTTTTGGGGGTCGATTATTGCATTGCGGGCAGTTTGCGGGTGACCGACGGGCAAGCCACGCTGGATGCCGATTGTCTGGACGCTGCGACCGGGCGGATCATGTGGACACGGCAGTTTAGCGGGCGCACCCGCGATTTCATGGATGTCCAAAGCCCCCCCGTAACCGAAGTGGTCCGCGCCATTGGCCAGACCATTGCATCCGAAGCAGTCGTGCATTCGCATGGCCGCAGTGTCACCACACTGGCCGATCACGAACTGCTGATTGCGGGCGTGGGCCTGATGCATCAACTGAAGTTAGCCAGTTTCGCCCGGTCACGCGAATTAATCGAAGAGGCGATCCGCCGCGCCCCGCGTGCCGCCGAAGCGCATGCCTGGCTGGGCGAATGGTATGTGATGTCGGTGTTCAATGGCTGGTCCACCGACCGCGCCCGCGACACCCAGATGGCGCAGGATTGCACGGCGCGGGCGCTGGATATCGAATCTGAAAACTCGTTCTGTCTGACCATTGACGGCGTGGTGAACAATAATCTGCTGATGCGGATGGATACAGCCGGTCAGCGGTTTGACGCGGCGCTGGAGCGGAACCCGAACGAGTCGATGGCCTGGCTGCTCAGCGGGGTTTTGTGCGCCTACCGGGATGAAGGGACAGAAGCTGTGGCCCGCGTGGACAAAGCGATGAGCCGGTCACCGCTTGACCCGTTCGGTTACTTCTATGACTCGCTCGCCGCGACCGCGTATTGCGCGGCCAGTGATTATGGTCAGGCGCTCATTCTGGCAGACCGGTCGTTGGCAAAAAATGACCGCCACCTGTCCACGTTGCGGGTCCGGATATCTGCGTTGCATTTCCTTGGCCGCGCAGAAGAAGCCCGGGCGGCGGGGGCGCAATTATTGTTGCGGCAGCCGGATTTTCGCGTAGCCGATTACCGCCACAGTCACCCGGCTGCTGGATTTAAAGTCGGTCAGAATGCTGCGGCTGCACTTGTTGCCGCAGGTGTGCCTTAAATCATTGGGGGAATTCAATCGTGTCACTTTTTAGTATGCAGCACGGGCTTCACGGCTTGCATGGATTGCATGGGCTACATGGGCTTCACGGGTTACATGGACTTCACGGGTTGCATGGATTGCACGGGCTGTCGGGGGCCTCTGCTGCTGACCCCGGTGCCCTGCAAACCAGCACACAGGCATTGGTCTATGCAGCGGGGCTGGAACCCCTTCCGGCGGCCGGGGTAAAGCCACTATTCCCGCAAAGCCCGGCCAATATGGCCCGTTGGGCACCGGACATCCGTGCGCTGCTGTTGCAAAGCGTATTCGCTGAAAAACTGGGTTGGGCGATGAACCCGGCAGGCACACAAGCCAGCGTCACATGGGGCAGCACAGCCATCTGGCAGGTCACCCGCCCGACCCCCGCCACCATGGCGACGCAGGTCGGATTGGTGCGCAACTATATCGACCAGCGCCCCGACCGCAGCGGCGAGATCATGTCGCAACTTGGGCCATTTGGCGCATTTTTCGGGATCATTCTGGGCCTGACCGCTGCCCGCAACGCCAAAACCTTTGAACTGCTGGGACATGTCCAAAGTCTGGCCGGTCTGGCCACGATGATGCCCAAACACCTGCTGGCCTGCCGCCGCCCGGACGAAGTGGATGCCCGCATTCTGCCGCTGATCCAGACACCGGGGCACGGGGCCTATCCGTCAGCGCATGCCGCCCAAGCCTTTGCGATGGCCGAGGTTCTGACCAGCCTGATCCGCGCCAACGCTGCGTTTTTCCCTGATACCGAAAAACGGGTTGATCTGCTGTATCGCCAAGCGCACCGGATTGCCGTCAACCGTACCGTGGCGGGCGTGCATTTCCCGATGGACAGCACGGCGGGCGCGCGGTTGGGGGTGCAGATCGGGCGGGTTCTGGTCGGTCTGATGACCGGAAAGTCGGCGCTGCGCCCGGCTGCCCTATTTGATCCAAATGCAGCACCCGACACCGACTTTTTATACGCGGATTTCGCCGCTGCATCGGTTGATCTGACCCCGAAACCAACCGCCGCTACCCCCGCGGATCCGTTGTTTGGCTGGCTTTGGGCCGGTGCGATGGCCGAATTTGGTGGCCTTTCCGGGGATGGGGCGTAAGCCATGGTGGTCATCAGCGGTAGAACCAGCGCAGACGACCCGACCCACATCCATAACCTTTTAGGGCCTTATGAGGCCTGGATGCTGGATGTGGGCAAATTTTACGACCTGCCCGGCCTGATGCTGAATGATGAAATCAGCCTATCCTGCCTTGCCGAATTTGACACGCCGATTGATGTCGGCACCTTTGAAGCCCGCACCAAAACAGTCCTGCCGGACACGACCTGTTTATGGCTTTACACCCCGACACTGTATAAAAACGACAAGGCCAATGACCGGTTCAGCGGGCATTTCGTGCCATTTCTGATTGTCCCGGATGACGAAGCACGGGCGCAGGGCAAAGCGCGGGTCGGGTGGTTGCTGGACCAGAATAAGACCGCGGCCAAAGGCATCTGGCTGAACTTTCCCAATGATACGGACCTTGCCCCCGCCCCCGGCGATCCCGGTGCGCAGGGGCGGTTCCGGATGAACTTTCCTTTGCGGCATGAAACGATAGACCCCGAATTTGTGCGCAATGACCCGGGCACGGCAATGCCGGACCCAACCCTGGCCGGGGCCAAACCTTTGGCGATTGTTGCTATCATTGATCTGGGCATTCCGTTTGCCCACAGCAATTTCCGGCATAGCGGTGGAACGGGCACCCGGATTGATTATTGCTGGTCGCAATCCGCGCCGCATGTTCCGGGCGGAGAGGTTTTGTTTGGACGGCAGTTCAGCCGTGAACAGATTGACGCGTTGGTCAGTCAGCACGGCGGCGACGAAGATGCGATCTATGCTGCGACCGGCATGCTGAGCAGTGTGGGTCAGCCGCCCATGCCGCTGGGCCGGATGCATTCGCATGGCGCGCATGTCATGGATACTTTGGCCGGAAACTGGCCTGCGGATACAGCGGCCAAGGTCCGGATTATCGCCGTGGACCTGCCAACGAGTTCGACATGGGAAACCTCGGGGTTTGGCAAGGATATGTTTGTGCTGTCGGCACTGCACTACATTTTTGACCGGGCGGACCGGATCAGGGCTACTTATGACTGCGCTGATCTGCCGTTGGTCATCAACCTGAGCTATGGTTATTCCGGCGGCCCGCATGACGGCACTGGCGTGATCGAGGCGGCGATAGAAGAGATGGTCGCGGCACGCAATGCCGTGGTCCCGACGGCTGTGGTCATGCCCTCGGGGAACATGTTTCAGGATCGGCTGTATGCCCGCATCTCGGACGCCCATTTCGTGCCGGACGGGCCGGACAAAACCGCGACGCTGCAATGGTTTGCGCCACCGGACGACCGAACCTCAAGCTATCTGGAAATGTGGTATCCGGTGGGGTCGGTAGTCACAGATATCAACATCAAAATTACTCCACCGAATGGCCCTGCCCTGCCCGCATTTCAGATCGTCAAAGATTCATCGGGCTATTTTGGCGCGAACATCGAAATCGGAGGTAAAATCATCGGGCAATTTACCGTTGATTTGTACCGCAAATCATCGCCCCAACCGCATTTTCGGGCGATGGTCATTCTGGCCCCGACCGAGCCCCCCGCAAATCTTGATCTTCAGACGCTGCCCGGACAGAAACATGGCCCCGCACCCGCCGGATTATGGACCGTGGCGTTCAAGTTACCCAGCGGGAACGGTTTACCCGGCGCTCTTGAAGTAGACGGCGCAGCAGTTGCAAGTTTTGGCATCGAATGCCGGATTCAGCGTGACACGAGTTTTGGCCAAGGCAATACCGGCGCGAAACAATGTTATTTTGTCGATCCCGCCCATGTGCATTATGACGCCATGGGTAAACTTGCCGGTCAGGATGAACCCGGACAGGCCACGAAAGTCCGCCGATTTGGCAGTTTGAACGGAATGGCGACCGCCGGGTCGACTTTGGTTGTGGGCGGATCAGTCAGGAGTTCGCAAGAGCCAGCATTTTACAGCAGTGCCGGGTCGATTGTGGATGGTGGATATTTTGGCAAGCAGGTGGATGTATCTGCACCCACGGAAAGATCGCCGTTTTTGACCGGGATTGTAGCCGCAGGAACCCGGTCTGGAACGACTGTGGCATATCGGGGCACCTCGTCATCGGCCCCGCTTGTCGCACGGCGGCTGGCACAAAGTTGGGTGGCGCAGACCACCACTGACGTTGCCGGGTTTTTGGATAAATTAGGCGATCAGGTGACGCAAAAGAAAAGCCAGCTGGGGCGGGTTTTACCGCTGAACGGCTAAACCCGCCGCACCGGGCCGGTTGATCCGCCGACGATCAGTTCGGCCTCGAACAGTTCGGACTGCGGCGGGCTGTCGGGGTCGTTGACATGGCCGATCAACATTTCGGCCAGCCGTCGCCCCGCGTCGCGCACGGATGACCGGGTGGCGGTAAAGATCGGCACATCGTCGCCATTGCGCAAATAGGACAACACGTCGTCATGCGTCACGATCGACACGTCGCGGCCCATGACCAATCCGGCCTCTTCTATCGCGCGACGCACGCCAAGCGCGGTAATCATTGACGCCACCAGAAACGCTGTCGGCGGGTTTGTTTCGCGCAACATGTCGACGGTGGACACATAGCCGAAAACTTCGGTCATCTCGTCAGACCGCATCAGCCGCGGGTCAATGGGCACCGCACGGGCCGCCATCGCATCCTCGTATCCGCCCCGGCGGCGGATCGCGAAATCCATGAATTCCAGCCCATTGATCAGCGCAATCCGCCGATGTCCGAGGTCGAGCAGAAAATCGGTGGCCCGGCGAAAGGCGGAACGGTTGTTAACGTCGAGCCAGCAATACGGCCCCTTGTGGCCCGACGCGCGGCCATGAACGGCAAAGGGCAGGCCAATGTCGTTGAGCAAGGGGATGCGCATATCATCCATGCGCGGGCCATGCAGAATGACACCGTCCACTGATCCGCGCGCCTTGAGATTGCGGTAAACCTGCGCCTCGTTGCCGTCCTCGACCACCGACAAGACCATGTCATAACCGTTGCGCGAATAGGTTTCACCGGCACCCGCGATGAAATCCGAAAAGATCGGGTTGACCATTTCATGCTTGGTCGACATCGGGATCACATGGCCAATCGCCATCGACCGGCCCGTGGCCAAACCTTTGGCCCGGATATTTGGCCGGTAATTATGCTGCTCTGCAGCAAGAAGTATGCGGGCGCGGGTGGCCTCGTTTACTTCGGGATACCCGTTCAAAGCCCGGCTGACCGTGGTTTGACTAAGCCCGAGATTCTGTGCCAGTTGCTTGAGATTCATGACAAGTGTTGTTCAAAGCGCTTTCAATTTCACCCCAGACCTTAGCCCGCGATGCCGCCTGCGTCAAACAGCATGGCGCAGCATGAAATTGCTGCGACTGCAAATAATCCCTTGTTTTATCGTGGTTCCACCATACCGGATTGACAGAATTGTAAAGCTGCGCCAGTTTGTGCGCTATCCAAAGCGCTTTGAAATTGATTCCTTGCGTTTGCGGTACGAAGGTATTGCGCGGGTTCGCGCACTAGGGAGGACTATCCATGAAAAAGACACTGTATTTTAGCGCGGCTTTGGCGGCGCTGGTTGCAGGATCCACACAGGCGCAAGACCTGAAGTTTCCTGTGGGCGAGGGCGGGTTTAACTGGGCATCCTATGCCGAATGGGACGCTGTTGACCTGACTGGCCAGGAACTGCGGATCGACGGGCCATGGGGCGGCACTGACCAGGAACTGTTCACTTCGGTCGTGGCCTATTTCAACGCGGCCACTGGCGCTGCCGTTGAATATACCGGCGGTGACGGGTTTGAGCAGCGCATCATGATCGACGTCGAGGCAGGTTCGCCCCCCGGCATCGCCGTGATCCCGCAGCCCGGTCTGGCCGCTGATCTGGCCGCACGTGGCGCGCTGACCCCGCTGGCCGATGGCTATCAGGACTGGATCTTGGCAAACTACGCCGCCGGCCAATCCTGGGTCGATCTGGGCACCTATGCCGGTGCTGACGGGGCCGACGCCCTGTACGGCATGTTCTACAAGGTCGATGTGAAATCCTTGGTCTGGTATTCGCCCGAGAACTTTGAAGATGCGGGTTATGCCGTGCCGACATCGCTTGAGGACCTGCGCACATTGACCGAACAGATCGTTGCCGACGGTGGCACGCCGTGGTGCATCGGTCTGGGTTCAGGTCCTGCAACCGGCTGGCCCGCAACCGACTGGGTCGAAGACATGATGTTGCGCACTACCACCCCCGCAAACTATGACATGTGGGTCAGCAACGAGTTGAAGTTCAACGATCCAATCGTTGTCGCCGCCATTGACGCGTTTGGCTACTTTGCCAAGAATGACGCGTTCGTACAGGGCGGCGCCAGTGCTGTCGGTGCCACCGACTTCCGCGACAGCCCGCAGGGCCTGTTTGCATCCCCTCCGGGCTGCTACATGCACAAACAGGCGTCCTTCATCCCGTCCTTCTTTCCCGAAGGCACGGTTGTGGGCGAAGATGCTGACTTTTTCTACTTCCCGGCGTCCAGCGAAGGCGATCTTGGCAACCCGGTTCTGGGCGCAGGCACCGTTTTCGTGATCACCCAAGACAGCCCGGTTGCACAGGAATTCATGCGCTTCCTGCAATCGCCCATCGCGCACGAAATCTGGATGGCGCAGACCGGCTTTCTGACCCCGCATATTGGTGTGAATGTCGAAATGTACGCCGACGCCACCCAGCGCAAACTGGGCGACGTGCTGTTGAACGCCGACACCTTCCGGTTTGACGGGTCTGACCTGATGCCCGGCGCAATCGGTGCCGGTGTGTTCTGGACCGGCATGGTTGACTATGTGGGCGGCAAATCCGCGCAAGAAGTCACCGATGCGATCCAGGCCACATGGGACGGCCTGCAGTAAGACCTAATCTACCGAACCCCGCCAAGGCGCTTGCTCTTGGCGGGGTTTGTCGCTCTGATCGGGCCAACAGACCGGCACAAGCCGTGCAAACGTCAATTTTCGGACAAAGTTAGACGCGCTTTGGGGGGACACTATGGAACAGTTTTTGATGGCCGCCGCCACTATTATCGTGGGCGTGGTCGGGTGCATCGGGTATTTTTTCCTGTCAAACAGTATTCTTGACAGCGTTTACCCGGCGCGTGGCCCGAATGCCGGTGCCAATATCAATCGCGCCAACCAAATCCGGCCCTGGCTGTTTCTGTTCCCGGCGCTGATCTTGCTGACCGTGTATCTTGTTTATCCGGTCTTCGTGTCGATCTGGCTGGCTTTCATGGATGCCGATGGCGAAAAATTTGTCGGCCTTGATAACTTTGTCTGGATGGTCGGCGACGTCAAATTCCGCGAATCCATGATCAACAACATGCTGTGGCTGATCATCGTGCCGACGCTGTCGACCCTGATGGGTCTGATCGCCGCCGCAGTAACCGACCGAATCCGCTGGGGCAATATCGCCAAAGCGATGATATTCATGCCGATGGCCATTTCGATGATCGGTGCCGCCGTCATCTGGAAACTGGTCTACGAATTTCGTGATGCAGATCAGGCGCAGATCGGCATTCTGAATTCCATCGCTGTGGGTCTGGGCGGCGAGCCGCAGACATGGCTGACCGTGCCCTATTGGAACAGCCTGCTGCTGATGATCGTGCTGATCTGGGTGCAGACCGGGTTTGCCATGGTGATCCTGTCCGCCGCCCTGCGCGGTATCCCCGAAGAAACCATCGAGGCCGCGATTATTGACGGGGCCACGCCATTTCAGGTGTTCATGAAGATCAAGGTGCCGCAAATCTGGGGTACGATATTGGTGGTCTGGACCACGATCACCATCACCGTGCTGAAGGTGTTTGACGTGGTTTATGCGATGACCAATGGCCAATGGGGCAGTCAGGTGCTGGCCAACCTCATGTATGACTGGATGTTCCGCGCCAATGATTCCGGCCGCGCGTCGGCAGTGGCTTTGGTCATCATGTTGCTGGTGACCCCGGTGATGATCTGGAACATTCGCAACGCCCGCAAGGAGATGCGTTAAGATGGATAATATTGCCGGCACCAAATCCAGTCTGGTCTGGGTGGTCAACCTGACCGCCGTTTTTCTGGTCGTCCTGTGGCTGTTGCCCACCCTTGGGCTGTTCGTCTCATCTTTCCGTGACCGTGACCAGATTTCCGCCTCGGGCTGGTGGAAGGCGTTGTTTCCTGCCGAACAATCCGAACAATACCGGGCCGGTGACCCGGCAAGTGCGGTCCAGGTTGACGGGTTGTTCGTGATCGAAGGTAATGTATTCGAAGAAGGGTCCGGCGGCACGGTCAGCGCCTTTGGCACAACCTCACTGGACCCTGCAGCCACGGCTGCCGGCGAAACCGCGCTGACATCGGACGGCTATGCGCTGACAGTGAACAGCGACGGCAGCTATAAACTGACCTCTGAAACTGCGTTTGAAGGCACCCGTGGCGAACGGTTGTTTGTCACCACATCCACCCCGGCCCGCCTGACCACCGAAAACTATACCCGCGTGCTGGGGGCCGAAGGCATCGGCCGGTCATTTCTGAACACCCTGACAGTGACCATTCCGGCCACGATCATTCCCATTCTGGTTGCGGCCTTTGCGGCCTATGCATTGGCTTGGATGGAATTTCCGGGCCGGGCGCTGCTGATTGCTATCGTTGTGGGCCTGCTGGTGGTGCCGCTGCAACTGTCGCTGATCCCACTGCTGAAATTGCACAACAATCTGGGGATTGGCAAAAGCTACATCGGCATCTGGCTGGCGCATACCGGGTTCGGGCTGCCGCTGGCGATCTATCTGCTGCGCAACTATATGGTTGGCCTGCCGCGTGAAATTATTGAAAGCGCGCGGGTGGACGGGGCCACGGATTTTCAGATTTTCCTGAAAATCATCCTGCCACTGTCGTTCCCGGCGCTCGCCTCATTCGCAATCTTCCAGTTTTTGTGGACATGGAATGACCTGCTGGTCGCCCTCGTGTTCCTTGGCAACAGTGAGGATCAGCTGGTGATGACCGGGCGTTTGTCCGGCTTGATGGGGTCGCGCGGCGGCGATTGGGAGATTTTGGCAACGGCGGCGTTTATTTCCATCGCAGTGCCGTTGGTCGTGTTCTTTGCGATGCAGAAATATCTGGTGCGCGGGCTGTTGGCCGGGTCGGTGAAATAAGGATGACATCGGCCGTGGCACCTTTGGCTCAAATCGCTGTTGACCGGGATTGGTGGCGCGGCGCGGTGATCTATCAGATCTACCCGCGCAGCTATCAGGACAGCAACGGTGACGGCATCGGTGATCTGCGCGGGATCGTGCAGCGCCTGCCTTATATTGCCAGCCTTGGTGTCGATGCGATCTGGATCAGCCCGTTCTTTACCTCGCCGATGAAGGATTTCGGCTATGACGTCAGCGATTATTGCGACGTTGACCCGATGTTCGGGACCTTGGCCGATTTTGACGCCGTGGTGCAAACCGCGCACCGGCTGGGCCTGCGGGTGATGATTGATCTGGTGCTGTCGCATACCAGCGATGCGCACCCGTGGTTCAAACAAAGCAAACAGGATAAAACCAACCCCAGGGCCAATTGGTTTGTCTGGGCTGATGCCAAACCTGACGGCACCCCGCCGAACAACTGGCTAAGCGTTTTTGGTGGATCAGCATGGGCGTGGGATGGCAAGCGGATGCAGTATTTCCTGCATAATTTCCTGACCTCGCAACCCGACCTGAACTTTCACGAACCCGCCGTCCAGGAGGCGCTGCTGGATGTAGAACGGTTCTGGCTGAAGCGCGGTGTCGACGGGTTTCGGCTGGATACGATCAATTTCTACTTCGCTGACAAACTGCTGCGCGACAATCCGGCGCTGCCACCGGAAATGCGCAACAACACCATCGCACCATCCGTCAATCCCTATAACTGGCAGGATCATATCCATTCGAAAAACCAGCCGGAAAACCTTGAGTTTCTGCGCAAATTCCGGGCCGAACTGGAACCTTATGGTGCCGCCGCCGTGGGCGAGGTCGGCGACGCGCAGCGCGGGCTTGAGATTATGGCCGAATACACGTCGGGCGGCGACAAGGTGCAGATGTGCTATCCGTTCGAGCTGTTACAGCCGACCCGCGCCACAGCCCCAATGCTGCAAACCGTGTTTGAACGGTTGACCGCCGCTGCCCCCGATGCCTGGCCCTGCTGGTCATATTCCAATCATGACACAGTCCGCCATGTGACCCGCTGGGGTCTGACACCCGAGGCGACCCGGCTGTTTGCTACCCTGCTGATCTGCCTGCGCGGCTCGGTCTGCCTGTATCAGGGCGAAGAATTGGGTCTGGCCGAGGCGGATGTTGCCTTTGAGGACCTGCAAGATCCCTATGGCATCCAGTTTTGGCCCGAATTCAAGGGCCGTGACGGCTGTCGCACCCCGATGGTCTGGGAGGTGTCCAACCAAAGCAGCGGGTTCACTACCGGCAAACCGTGGTTACCGGTCCCGCCGGAACATATGGCGCAATCCGTGGCCGCCCAAGAGGCTGACCCCGGTGCCATGCTGGCGCATTACCGGCGGGTGATTGCCCTGCGCAAGGCGCATCCGGCACTGATCCGGGGCGCGCAAGGACCGGTGCATGCCGACGGCTCGGTGGTGTCATTTACCCGGACCGAAGGCGGGCAAACGCTGTTTTGCGCCTTTAATCTTGGCGATGCGGCGGCTGTAATCCACCTGCCTGTTGGCGAATGGACGCTGCTTGACGCCGCATTGGCCAGTGCGGAACCAGACGCGAGTGGCGCTGTGAAACTCGGCCCCTGGCAGGCCTGTCTATTGCAAAAACGATAGCTGATTTTGACGAATAAGGGAGAGATGCGATGGCCGATCTGAAACTGACCAATATCGCCAAGAATTATGGCGGGACGGTTGATGTGCTCAAAAACATCAATCTGGACATCAAAAAGGGTGAACTGGTCGTGTTCGTCGGCCCGTCCGGCTGTGGCAAATCCACCCTCTTG
>JANOQM010000098.1:0-21708 GCA_031422295.1 Rhodobacterales bacterium
ATCGCGGTGTTCCATCGCAAGCCGCACCGCTCGTTCGCGGAACTCAGGTGAATACGGCTTCGCGGTCTTCTTCTTTTGTGCATGTTCCATAATGGGCAATTCTCCGAGAGTTTTGCCCTCCGGTAAACCCGGGGCGGTTCAAAATGCCGATCGTCGCCGAGAGCATCAAGACGCTGCGCTCCTTCGGCGGGAACCTCGCCATCGTCACCCAGACCATCCCGGCGCTGGATGAGATTTATGGCGAAAACACCCGCCATTCGCTGCAAGGCGGTGCGGGTGTGAAGCTCTATCTCACCCCCTCCGAGCAGAAGACCATCGAGGAACTGAGCCAGGCTGTGGGCAAGACCACAAAGCGCGTGGTGACCCGGTCGCGGGCTGTCGGGCGCAACCCGTTCGAGGGGCGCAGTGTTTCCGAGCGGACTGAGGATACGCCGCTTCTGACCGAGGACCAAGCTCGACGGATGGACCTCGATGAGGTGATCCTCGTAATCGACGCGCAGATGCCGATCCGGGCGCGGCGGATCAAATATTTCGAGGACCCGGCGCTGAGGGTGCTGCATTTGGGTCAGACGGGAAGTTTCCCGTATCCGGATGAGGACGGCCTCCGGCGGGATCGCCAGATGTCTGAGACTCGCGAGACCGTGGAGAAGCTGAAGCAGGAACTGCAGGAGGTGCGGGCGGCTGCGGGAGCCCGGGCGAGTGGAACAGCGGTCGCGTCGGCGACCGCTGAGGCACCTGCACCGGAGACGCAGGAAACGAGCGCCGCGCTGTCAGGTCGGGCGCGAGGCCGAGCAGCACGCGCCGCGGCGGGTGGCGGTGGGTCAGGTCAGTTGTCGTTCGATCTGGCGGGACTGGGGATAAAGGAGGCAGACAGGGCGGAGCTGGTGGCGGCTATTCAGACTACGAGGGCTATCATCGCGGAGTATGCGTGATCGGCCCAAAGTCATCGTTCAACGGTGATTGGTTGCTGCGAGGCAACACGCATCAAGCGGACAGTGGGATAGTCCGGAGTATCGCACCGCTGTCTCGCCAATCCTGTTGTCTGTGGGCGCCTTTGCCGATTCGACACGGCAGCTAATGCGGAAGAAATGTGCAGCCTTCGGACATCGCTAAGGCAAAGGCGCGCATCCGTCGGTTCATAATCCGGTTCTGCGCATAGACGAGGCTGATGCGCCATTCGGGAAATCCGATCTCGGGCATCACGCGCAGCAATTCTCCAGCCGTATGCGCTTTGGCCGCGACGAAATCGGGCAGGCGCGCGACGCCAAGCCCGTTGCGCGCAGCTTCCAGCAGAAAAAGCCCAGTGTTCGAATTCAGGGCGGGTTGGAATTCAAACATCTGTCTTCCGCCAGCAGCCATGAATTCCCATGTCGCGCGTCTTGCGCTGCCATAATGCAAAAGCGGAAATCGCCTCAGGTCTTCGACGCTTTGCGGCAAGCCCTGCGTTGTTGTGAAATCCGGACTGGCATAAAGGTGGTGCCGCGTCGCACCAAGCCGTTGCTCGACAAGATCCGGTTCGATGTCTTCCGCGATGCGGATGGCAAGATCATAGTTTTCACGCTCCAGATCGACACGCCGGTCATCGAAATTCACCGTCAGTTGGATTTCCGGATGGGTCTCGACAAAGCGGATCAGCAGCGGGCGGAGGAACGCCAGGCCGAACTCGCGCGGGACCGAAACCGATAGCGGCCCGGCCGGGGAATGCCGCGTCTGGGTGAAATCGGTCTCAATATCATTCGCCTCGGCAAGAAGCCGAAGCGCGCGCTGATACAGCTCCCGGCCCGCGTCGGTGATCTTCCACACACCGGGACTGCGGTCGATCAATTGTGCCCCGTAGCGATCTTCCATCAGCTTGATGCGGCGACTGACCGCCGATTTGGCGATGTTCATCGCATCTGCGGCCCGGCCGATCCCGCTGCTGTTCACAACGTCCACAAAGGTTTGCAGGTCTTCGATCTGCCCCATGAAGCGTTCTCCGTATTAGAACCAGTTGACCCAATTTACGTATCTTGTTTCAAAAAATGCAACCGATATCCTTCGACCCAATGATGGATCAAATGGAGGTTATCATGTCGATCAAGCTTAAACTTCTTGCCACCAGCGTGCTGGTGCTGGCAGGCGCGGGGGCGGCTTTCGCTGCACCTGTACTGCAATCCGCCGGGGCATTGGCCTTCGACGACGGTAACGTGCTGTTTGTCGGCGACTCAAAAGCCGGGGTAGTGCATGCCTTCGATCTTGGCCCCGAGATTCTGGACGATCAAAGCGACTTCCAGCTGGGTCGTGCCCAGACTTTTGAAGGACGGACGATCGTGAACGGACTGGATGCCGAGATCGGCGCCCTTCTCGGCGTGCCTGCCGCAGACGTCGTCATCAACGATCTGGTCGTTCACAAGCCCACCAGACAGATTTTCCTGTCGGTGCAGCGTGGCCACGGCCCCGACGCCGAGGCGGTCATCGTGAAGGTCGATCACGGCGCGCTGGAAGTGGTCGACCTTGCCACTGCG
The DNA here is from genome assembly GCA_031422295.1 of Rhodobacterales bacterium. GTDB lineage: Bacteria > Pseudomonadota > Alphaproteobacteria > Rhodobacterales > Rhodobacteraceae > JANOMH01. Next base: position 2,505 of record JANOQM010000098.1, read on the forward strand.
GATCATTCGTCACAAAGCGTGGGCCCGGTCCCGACCGGCACCACGCTGGAATTCGGCCAACCGCTGAACACCCTCGCCATCACCGATATCGACTTTTACAACGGCGAGATCTTCGTCGCCGGGGTGTCGAATGAAGAGTTCAGCTCCAAGCTGCGCCGGATGCCTTTTCCGTTCACCGATGCGGTCAGCACCTCATCAATCGAAATCTGGCACGCTGTCCATGCGCAGTACGAGACCCGCGCACCGATCATCACCCAGACCATTGTCGAGCTGAACGGCGAGCCGACCCTGATCGCGATCTATGCCTGCACCCCCATCGTGCGCATTCCCCTGGCCGAGTTGACCGACGGGGCGCAAGTTCGTGGAACAATGATTGGCGAGATGGGCTTTGGCAACACGCCAATCGATATCATCAGCTTCAAAAATGCCTGGGATGGCACCGACAACGTGCTGGTCACCAACACCAACCGCAGTGCGGCGCAGATCGCGTTGCCGGCGCTTGCCGGGGCCGAGGCGATGCCGCATGGCGAAGGCGTCACGCCGGTCTTTGCCATCGCGGGCGTCGCACAGTTCCCGCTGCCGCTCAGCGGCGTGCTGCATCTTGATACCGTCGATGACACCTGGGCCGTGACCGTGCGGCAAAGCCCGGACGACCCGCGCAACATTCAGCTGCACACCGTGGCTATGCCCATGTTCTTTGACCGGGCGGATCATGTGGTTGAGATGAACTGGGCCGACGGCCCCGATCCGTTCGGCTACAAGTCTGCCCCGCCCGTCGAGTACAACTGATGTTTCTTGCATCGTGGATAGTGCGGCAAACCCTGTTTGCCGCATTATTTCTTATCCCTCATGCCGCGATTGCCGACATCGCGACCCGGTTTGATACAACGACTGGAACCGTTGTTGTAAGCGGGCTTGACGGGGCCGGTCTGGCGGCTGTCCTAGCCGACCCGGCCCGCCTGCGCCTTCAGGCCGTCACAGTTGAAAGCGGGCGCGGCATGTTGGTCGTGCTGACGCGGGATGACGACGCATTACGCATCACCCCGCAGTTTCCGCTGCGCCCCGGAGCGCAATATGCGCTGCGCCTTGATTTGCCGGACGTTGCGGGATTCAACGGCGAGTTCGCGGTCCCGCAGCCGGATGCCGCGGCACCCCGCGTGACCGATTTTGCGCCCTCGCAGGCCGTCATTCCGGCAAATGTCCTGCGCCTTTACCTGACATTCTCAGAGCCGATGGCGGCAGGTCAGGCGACCGGGGCGATCCAGCTTTATCGCGAGGACGGCAGCCTTGTTCCCAGCCCGTTCCTGAACCTTCAGACAGAGCTTTGGGACCGCGCGCAGACCCGGCTGACGCTGATATTTGATCCGGGGCGCATCAAGCAGGGCGTCGGTCCGAACATCGCCGCGGGCGCGCCGCTGTGGCCGGGAGAGAGCTACAGGCTCGTGGTCTCGGGGTATATGAACAGCGCGGCGGGCATGGCTTTGGGGGCAGATCACGTTTCAGCCTTTCGCGTCGGCCCGGCCAACCGCCATGCGCTGACGCCTGAGAATTGGGATATCCTGCTGCCCGCAGAGCGCACCTTTTCTGCCCTGACGATACGCTTCGACCGCATCATGGACGATGGCGCCGTGCGACGACTGCTTCGCATTCTCGGTCAAGAGGGCCAGCCCCTACGCGGACGGGTTGCGTCCGACGGGCAGACTTGGTCATTCACGCCCGAAGCGCAGTGGCAACCCGGCCTATACCGGCTCATGGTTGATGCGGCCTTGGAGGATGTCTCGGGCAACACGACGCGCGCCGCCTTCGACGCCGCAGCCGGAACCATCGGTCGGGCCACTCTGCCGATATTCATCGATCTCAGGATTGACGAAGAATGATTGGGCTTTCGCGGGGGGATAGAACCATTTGCTTCTCAACCTGCGATCAGATGACTCCCTCGGCCCAGAGCGGACGTTGACCTATCTGATAGTTGCTACAGCGCGGTGAGCGAGAGCAGACATTCGCCCAGGTCGGTTTGTGGTGATTTCCTTTGATAAGTAAAATAGCCACGATCGGCGCGCGGTACCGTTAGCTTGATGCATAGGCGAAGGACCTGCGACCTGAGCGGCTACAGACGATCAAATGAAAACAAGGTTCGGTGCGCATAAACCTTGTCGGGGTACAAGATCGTGTCAGGAAAATTGATTTGGTTGGGACTGTCTGGAAAGAACTGCGTCTCAAGACAAATACCTGCCCTTGGCCCATAGGTTCGCGCGCCAGGGCCCTGAACGGGAACATTCAGCAGATGGCCACTGTAGAACTGCAAACCGGGTTTGGTGGTGGCGATCTGCATGCGCATGCCTGACTTATCAGACACCAACCTTGCGGCAGGTCGTAGTCTATCAACCCGTGAAGGCGGATTCGAGAGAACAAAATTGTGGTCAAATGCAAGGTGCCTTTGGTGGAGCGATATGGGTTGCCGGAAATCGAAACCCGTGCCGTCAACAGGCTGAATTACACCAGTCGGAATCAGGTCTGATCCGGTTGGAGTATAGGCATCGGCGAAGATCTGGAGGCTGTGGTCAGAGATATCTGGCCTGCCATCCAGATTGAAATAGGCGTGTTGGGCAAGATTCACCGGTGTCGGCTGATCGGTTTTAGCTATGAAATGTAAGTCTAGGCGGGTCTCATCTGCGATGGCGTAGGTGCAGGTGGCAGTAAGGTTGCCGGGAAAGCCTTGGTCGCCATCGGGTGATGTCAGCGTTAGGGTCACACTATTTTCAGTCAGATCGGCAATCTGCCAGAGACAGCGCGCAAACCCGCAGGTTCCGCCGTGCAGGGTGGTGCGTTGCGCCTCGTTCTGGTCCAGTTGATAGGTGCGTTCGGCATGGGTGAACCGCCCGCGTGCAATCCGGTTCGCATAGCGCCCGACAATCGCGCCGAAGTACGGCGAATGGGCGGGGTATGGGGCGAAACTCTCAAAGCCCAGCGTAAGGGGCAGCCGCGCACCATCTGCCAAGGGCCACGTCAGATTTTGCAGCACTCCGCCCCATGTGATGATTTGCGCCTGCAGACCGCTTGGCCGCCCAAGCGTTACCTGATGCACAGGCTGGTCCTGAAACTGGCCAAAAACAACCGGTGCGAGGTGGGTGGGTTTCATGTGGCATCAGCGGCCGGTTTTTCCGCTCCGACCCGATTGGTTAGATGTGCTTGCAACAGCACCACGGCCAGCAGGAACAGGCCACGGATCACCGATTGCCAATAGGCCGACAGCGAAATCCAACCTTTGCCGTTTTCAAAATTCAGAATGGTGAACAGCACGCCCAGCAGCAAGACGCCCGCGAGTGTGGTTCCCACCGACCCCGCACCACCCGTCAGTAGGGTGCCGCCGACAACTACTGCCGCGATTGCGAACAATTCCCACCCGATGCCCTCGATCGGCTGACCGGCGCCGAATTGCGCGGCAAGGATCACGCCTGCCAAACCCGCGCAGCCGCCCGAGGCGAGATAGACAAGAAACGTGATGCGCGTCACCGGCAGGCCCATCATGCGGGCGGCATCCTCGTTGCCGCCAACGGCCAGAACGCTGCGACCGGTGCTGGTAAGGTTCAAGACAATAGAGCCGAGGATGTATGCCGCCGCCGCGATCAGCGCGGGCACCGGCAAGCCGAGCAGGTTGCCTTGGCCCAGTGCTGTGAAGGCCGTGTCATAGGACACCGAAACTGATTGATTTTGGGCCAGCAGCAGCGCGGTTCCACTGGCCGCAAGCATTGTGGCAAGCGTCGCAATGAACGGCATGATGCGCAGGCGGGTGACGATTATTCCGTTCAGCGTCCCAACCAGCAGACCGGCGGTCACGCCGGCAAAAAGCCCCGGCACAAGGCCATGAGGGCTGGCATAGGCAGCCACCACACTGGACAGCGCGGCAACTGATCCCACCGACAAGTCGATGCCACCGGTCATGATCACGAAACACATCCCCAAAGACACCAGCGCGAACATCGAATTGTACCGCAGCACGCTCAGAATGTTGAACGCACCAAGGAAGTTATCATAGCGCAGGTAGCCAAACAGGATCACCGCAATCAGCGTCAGCACCACGCCGTAGGATGCCAGCAGGCCGCCCAATTCAAACCGCCACTTCATGCCACGCGCCCCCGTTCCTGCAACCAGACCGCACCGATGATGATCGCAGCCTTTACGACCAGTGCCGCCGCATCGGGCACGCCATTGGCCAGCAGCGTGTAGCGGACCAGCTGAATGATCAGCGCGCCCATCAACGTGCCGATGATTGTCGCCCGCCCGCCTGACAGCAGCGTACCGCCCACGGCCACGGCGGCGATGGCGTCAAGCTCCATCCCCATGCCGACCAGATTGGCGTCAGACGCCGAATTGATCGCAATCACTATCAGCCCCGCAACGCCCGCCAATGCGCCGGAAATTGCATAGACCCCGATCTTGATGCGGCTGGTGGCAATGCCTGACAGCCGGGCGGCGCGTTCATTGCCGCCGATTGCCAGCACCTGCCGCCCGAAAGTGGTGCGGCGCAGCACCCATGCGGCAGCGGCCACGATCAGGATCATCAGGATCACCTGCACCGGCAGGCCAAATATGCGACCAAGGCCGATCACCTGAAACTCTGGCACCTTGAACACTTGCAGGTTTCCGTTGGTCACCACTTGCGCAATGCCACGACCGGCGATGAACAGGATCAGCGTGGCCACAATTGGCTGGATGCGAAACCGCGCGATCAGCCAGCCGTTGAAGGCACCAAGAACCGTTGCCGCAAAGATGGCCACAAGTATGGCTAGGGCGACGGCGGCATGGATCGACCCGATCTCGACCAGCTTGCCCATGAAGATCATTGGTGCCAACGCACCCGATATGGCCATCAGCGATCCGACCGAAAGGTCGATCCCGCCCGTGGCGATCACCAGCGTCATCCCGACCGCCACAATCACGATCGTACAGACCTGCGTCAGGTTGACGTTCAGCGTCTGCAGCGTGGCAAAATTGGGCGTGACTGCAAAGTTGAAGGCGATAAGAACCACCAACGCAATTGCCGTGCCGTAGCGGCCAAGGGTTGCGTAGGGGTTCATGCCTGCCCCCCATCGGCCATAGCGGCCAGCACCGCATCCTCCGTCAACTTGTCACGCGCAATCTCGGCGACGCTAAGGCCTTCGCGCAGCACAAATACGCGGTTCGCACCTTCGACAACCTCTTCCAGTTCGGACGAGATCATCAGGACGGCCAGCCCTTGATCTGCGAGCGACCGGATCAGTTTCTGAATTTCGTCCTTAGCGCCCACATCGATACCGCGCGTCGGCTCATCCAGGATCAGCAGCTTTGGCGACATCGCAAGCCAGCGCGCCAGCAGCACCTTTTGCTGATTTCCGCCCGAAAGCTCGCGGATTCTCTGATCAGGCCCGGTGCATTTGATGCCGAGTTGTTTGATGAACCGCGCGGCAATATCGCGGCTGCGCGTCTCATCCACAATGCCACTGCGCCCCAAGGCCGGGCGTAATGCCAGCATCATGTTATCAGCCACGCTCATATCCGGTATGATACCTTCGACTTTACGATCCTCGGTGCAAAAGCCGATCCCGGCCCTGATCGCATCAATCGGTTGGCTCGGGGCAAAGGGCTGCCCCGCAAAAGCCATCTGGCCAGCCTTCGCCGCGGTATCGCCGAACACCAGCCGGGCGGTTTCGGACCGGCCTGCGCCTAAAAGGCCCGCGAGGCCGACAATCTCTCCCGTCGCCACGGAAAAATCCACACGGCGCGCATGGCGGCCATCTGACAAGCCGCTTGCCTGCAAGACGGGCGCACCCGGCGGATTGGCCGCCACCCCGAACCCGGTTGTGCGCCCTGCCGCGCGGGCCACATCGCGGCCCAGCATGGTAGAGACAAGTTCCAGTTTGGTAATCTCGGCCATATCGGCCACCCGCACCGTGCACCCGTCGCGCATGATGGTGACGCGGTCGCAGACCTGATACAATTCATCCAGGCGGTGGCTGACGAACAGCACGGAAACGCCCCTGTCGCGCAGCCCCCGGATCACCGAAAACAGCACCTGCGCTTCGCGGTCATCCAGCGATGAGGTGGGCTCGTCCATGATGACCAGCCGCGCCGAAAACCCCACCGCGCGGGCGATAGCCACCATCTGCTGCGTGGCAGTGGAAAACTGCGACAGCGGGCGGTCCACATCCAAGGTCAGGTTGAACTGCGCCAGCAGACGCCGCGCCTCGATGCGCATGGCGGGCCAGTCCAACAGGCCGTAGCGACGCTGCTCGCGGCCCAGACAGATGTTTTCCATGACCGACCGCTGCGGCACCAGATTGATTTCCTGATAGATAGTACTGATGCCTGCATCCTGTGCGGCGCGGGGGGAGGCCACCTCGAAGACGCCGCCTTCAAAGCTGACTTCGCCGCTGGTTTTGCGGTGATATCCTGTCAGCACTTTGATCAGGGTTGATTTGCCCGCACCGTTCTGGCCGATTAGGGCGTGAACCTCACCGGTTGCCACTTCCAGCGATGCACCTGACAAGGCCGCGATGCCGCTGAAGGTTTTGGTGATCGACTGCATCGACAACAAGGAAGGGGGCATGCACAGGCCTAACAATCGTGGAAACAGTTTGATTTCTAAGACGGCACTGACGTCGACCCGCTGTCAAGCGATCTGGAGACTTTGTTTTTGCATAAGGGTGCACGCGCCAACCCCCATCCAAGGTGTGGAGGAAACCAGAACACAAGCTGTGGGTTGGTGCGTGCAGATGCGGGGGAACACGCGCCCACCGCATCAGGCTCTTGTCAGTAAGCCGTCGCCAGTTCGGCAGCGGCGTTCGAGGCGTCAAAGAACCGATCCGGGTTGATGAGCTTGGCCGGGATCACTTCGCCATTCGCATAAGCAACGGCGGTGTCGAATGCCTTTGGCCCGAATTTTGGGCTGCATTCGCACACTGCGGCAACCTTGCCATCGATGATCAGTTGCACGATCTCGCGCCCGCCATCAATCGACAGGATCATGACATCTTTGCCTGCAACCTTGCCCGCAGCCTCAATCGCCGAAATTGCGCCGATCGCCATTTCGTCATTGTGGGCATAAATCACGTCAGCATCCGGATGGGCCTGCAATAGCGTTTCCGCTACCTGACGGCCTTTGTCGCGGGCAAAATCCCCGGTTTGCGACGCCAAAATGGTGAAGCCTGCATTGGCGGCAATCACGTCATCAAATCCTTTCTTGCGGTCATTCGCTGGGGACGACCCTGTGGTGCCTTCCAGCTGGATGATCTTGGACTTTCCGCCAGCATTAGCGACCAGCCATTCGGCCACACGCTTGCCTTCTTCGACGAAATCCGACCCGATAAAGCAGACGTAATCTTCTCCAGCCGCTGCCAGTGTTTGATCCACGTTGCGGTCAAGCAGGATTACCGGGATGTTTGCCGCTTTGGCGGCCTTTATGGCCGGGATCAGTGGCAGTTCTTCACGTGGCGCAAGGAAAATCAGATCCACGCCTTGCGCTATCATCGAATTGACGTCGGCTACCTGTTTCGCAGCTGATCCGGCGGCGTCGGTATAGACCAACTGCCAGCCACGCGCGGTGGCTTCATCTTGCATGCTCGTCGTTTGTGCCAAGCGCCAGGGATTGTTGCTTTCGGTCTGCGCGAAGCCGACCTTGTAGGTGTCTTTCAGCGCCAGTGGCGGTGCCTGCGCAAACGCTGCGCGGGCAAAAGCTGAAGCTGCTGCTGCCATGGTTGCAGTTTTTAGAAGATGACGGCGTGAAATGCTCATGTGGTTCTCCTCCCAAAGGGCCAAATGGTGTTGCCAAGAGCCATAAGTTGCGTCATTTATAATTATCAGTCAATAGTTATTTATGATTATAAATTACTCAAGCTGACACCGCATCGGTACTCCGAGCGGTAAGATCATCTTCCGGCATGTGCGCCAGAATGGAAGGAACTTTATGACCGCTGACGGCAGAGATTCATCTGGCAACGTTCAGCCCCGCAAAGCCCGCGCCCCGGCTGTTGGGCAGCGCAGGGTGACGATGACCGATATCGCGCGCCTTGCCGGGTGTTCGCAGGCAACCGTGTCTTTCGTGCTGAACAAAGCCCCCGGCGTGACGATTTCGGAAGACACTCGGTCGCGCGTGATCGAAGCTGCGCGACACCTGAACTATGCTGTGACAAGTCTTGCCCACCTGGACCTGGAACCTGCCCACCACGGCGGTATAGCAGATCAGGTGCGCTTTACGGCCTTTGTCGTGGACCAGTTGGCCACCAGTCCCGAGGCCGTCGTCGCCATCGAGGGCGTGCGTCAGGCGTCATGGGCCGAGGGCCATATGATCTTGGTCGCGCAAACGATGAACGACCCGGAGATGGAAGAAAAGACGATCCGCACCATGGTGGAAAAGGGCGCAAGCGCACTGATATACATGACGATCTTTACGCGCCGGATTACCTTGCCAGCTTGGTTTGACGACTTGGTGCTGCCCGTCATCCTGCTCAACTGCTACACGGCGGATCACCGCTATCCTTCTGTTATCCCGGCAGAGGTGGCTGGTGGGCAGCGCGCGACTGAGCACCTGATCGCCCACGGACACCGCCGTATCGCCACAATCACCGGCGAGCCATGGATGGAAGCTGCGCGCGACCGCCTGAAAGGCTACCGTAAGGCAGTGAGTGCCGCAAACATCCCGTATGACCCCGCTCTGGTCGTCGAGGGGAACTGGTCGGCCAGTTCAGGCTACGAGGCCACACGCAAACTATTGGCACTGGCTGAACGGCCGACAGCGGTATTCTGTCAGAATGACCGGATGGCCATAGGGTGCTACGAAGCCCTGAAAGAAGCCGGGCTCGTGATCCCTGCCGACATGTCGGTTATCGGCTACGACGACGAAGAAATCTCGCGCCATCTGCATCCGCAACTGACCACCCTTGTCCTGCCACAGCGCGCGATGGGCGTTTGGGCGGTCGAGCACTTGTCAGGGCAAAGCCCAAATATTCGGCAAAGATATCCCGTTAAGAAATTGGAAGGTCAGTTGATTGAACGGCAGTCTGTCGGCTGGGTCAGGTCGGAGTACTGAGAAACTCGACCGGTGGCAAATAAAGCGCTCGCGGCCCGTTGCGGTCGTTCGCCCCAAGCGAGACTGCTGCGTGCAAGCACGCGAAAGCGGCCAATCATCCTCATCTGTGCTATTCTTGCTTATCTGCACCTTGCACGGGATTGGGAGGGCTTGGTGGATAAAAGAAAAGCCAAGTTTACATTTTACCTTCCCGTCGTTCGCGCCAAAACCCCCGCATAGAACAAAGGCCTGATCATCGGTCAAAAGCGACCTCTTCAGTCTAAGCATATTTGGGCGATCCCCGTGCGCCGAAAGATTGCAGAGAATACCAGCGACCTTGCACTGTTTCATATAGCTATCGACAACAAGCTCGGCGGCTGTAAATGTCCCGAAACTTAAACTGCGCGACGGGATCGAAGTTGGGCAGTGTCCCGAAGTGCTTTATGGCGACGCCACGCCCGGATCGGGTGGCCCGGCAAGTGGCCCGACGGTTGCAGTCCTGCGCCCCCTCTGCAGGGCCGGATTACCAAGCCGCGAAGATGGGCTCGACTTGCAAGAACGCGTATACCACAAAACCCCGCTCTCGTCCGCCATATTGGTGCTTGAAGCAAATGGTCAGCGGGGCATCGTCATTCCGTTCGGCAAAGGGTCGGCCGCAGGCTGTTTCCGGATGTCGCAGTAGGTCAAAGCCGGTACGCAGCAAAAATGCAGGCTGACGTTCGTCTCCTGCAGAGAAACGCCCGCAGATTGCGTCTGAGTTGCCAATGTACCCCAACTGCGCGCCCGTCGACACGACGATGTCACTCATCGATCCTCGTGGTCGCGCGGCATATCGCAAAGACGGCCCCGGATCGCCGGCATCATGACGGTAATGCACAACACAACTTGCGCCATGATGACATTGCAAAGACTGATAGTCTGCCCGATAGCCTGAATGAAGATCAGATTAGTCACCGCAGTCACGATCTCGGGCGCGACAAGGGGCAAGGCTACCAGTGCCTCTGACGTGGCCCGCCCCGGCATGGGGCAAGTGCGTTCGAGCTCGACGCCTGACCGACAAGGGACAGCGGCCCGTCCATCATTGCATGGATTGTGATTTTGCATCGTCTTTCCAAACCGATTTTGACGATCCCGCCCTCGGTCTTCCCGGTCGCGGACTGGGCCTTGGGTTCGATGCGTCCTCTGCAGGGCCGGGTGAGAGTATCCAAACCAGTTTGCATAGCGAAAAGGTGAATGCGTTTCTCTTTGTCCCCAGCTTGCACCACTAACGGACCGTCCAAAAACAAACCTGCGGCAATCAAGGAATAAATCTACACCTGCCCCGTTATCCTTTTGATAGTTCGCAAAAGGAGACGCCCCAATGAACCATACTTGTTGTGCAGATTTCTACGACGCGATGCCCAAGGGCCGGGTCAACACAGACGCCGACAGGTCCGTGACAAAAATTGTGCTCAAGACTCCGGAAGGGAAGCTCTCGGTGAAGGTCATGGTCCCGGCAGGGGCCGCGCCCGATCAGCCGCCGCTTTTTGCGCTGCACGGGATTTCGCGGGATGTGGGCGCACTCTATAAGGCGTTTGAGCACCCCGCAATGCTGGCGGGGCGCATACTGGTGGTTCCCCATTTCCACCAAAGTGACTGGAAAGTCTTTCAGCGGATCGGTGCCGCCCGGCCCGACAAGTCCTTGCTGGCATTGAAACAGACCTTGCATGACAGCGGTATATGCACCGCCCCGCAGATCGAGGTGTTCGGGTTTTCGGGCGGGGCGCAACTGGCCCACCGCTTTGCCATGCTGTACCCTGGGCAAGTATCGCGCCTGCATCTGGGTGCGGCTGGCTGGTACTGCTTGCCCGATATGTCGCTTGCCTATCCAGCGGGCCTGCGCGAGGCCGTAGCCAAGCCGTGTGATGCCCCCAACTTTCGCAACGCCAAAGTAACGCAGCTTGAACAATTCCTGCGTATCCCGCTGCGTGTTTATGTCGGCACCGAAGATATCCAGCGCGATGCGGCCATGCGGACTGCTCCCGATTTGGATGCTGTTCAGGGTCTTCACCGAAGGGCCCGAGCTGAAACTTATGTGGCCCGGTTTGCTGATGCCGCCACCTGCCACAAGGTCACCCCCGACGTGTCGCTGACCCATCTTGTCGGCTGCGGCCACGACTTTTCGCAATGTGCAAAAAAGGCCGATCTGGCCCATCTTGTCCTGTCCTGACCTTAAATTTTTGGAGAATTATCATGTCCCCCATCACGTCCCATATGTTTCAAACAGCCAAATGGTCATTTTCAACCCGCCGGGTCGATCAGAGCCGGGCCATAGCCCTTGATACCGATCTGGCGGCGACACGCCCGGGCGATCTGATCCTTGGCCGGGTTATCTCGATCAGCCAGCATCAGCGGATCCAGCTTCCCACAGGGCGCCCTTCTAACCTGTATCCCGGCGATCTGATCGTGATGCCCTGCGGCGCGCGCTATGCCCCGGACCAGTTCGAGGGGCTGGCCAAAATCGACCCCGAAGGATGTGACATGCTGGCCGGCGGCGGGTGCCTGGGCCAGATGCTCAGCCGCAATGAACGGATCAAGCCACCGACCCGGGTGCAGCCGCTCGGCCGGATTACAGATCAGCTTGGCAGGGTGATCAATGTCGCAGATTTTGCGATTCCAAAGGCCGCAGGCGAGGCCAGCCTGCCGGTCATTGCGGTGCTGGGCACGGCGATGAACTCTGGCAAAACAACAGCAACCGTCGCCCTTTCCTATGGGTTGACCCGCGCCGGATGGCGCGTGGCGACACTCAAGGCCACGGGAACCGGGGCGTTCCGCGACTATAATGATTATGTCGACACTGGCGCACATATGGTCGCCGATTTCACCGATGCGGGGATGGTCACGACATATCTGGAACCGCTGGCGCGGATCAAATCCGGGATTGCCGATCTGTTGTGGCAGGCCGAAATCGCAGGTGCTGAAGTGGTAGTGATGGAAGTGGCCGATGGCCTGTTCCAGCGCGAGACCGCTGGTCTGATCGCGGACCGGGCATTTCGCAGCGGTCTGGCCGGTGTGATCTTTGCCTGCGGTGACGCGCTTGCCGCATCGCGGGGTGTGACCGAGCTTACCCGGCACGGCCTGCGCCCTGTCGCCCTGACCGGGATTGTCAGCTGCTCGCCTATGGCCAGCCTTGAGGCGCAGGCCGCAACCGGGGTCGAAGTGATGACGCGCGGCCAGTTGCTGGACCCGGCCGAAGCCAACCGCATCGCCACACTGGTGGGTGCTCCGGCCCGGCGCGGGGTGGCAGCGTGACTGCACCACAGATCGCCACGAGGCTAAGGGGGCGCCTGATCGCGATCCTGATCATCATCGCCCTGTTACAGGCATTGGCCGCTGCACTTGCGGCCTTTGCCACGCGCTGGCTGTTCATGGCGATGGATCAGGGCACGACACTACCCATGTCGGCGCTGGCGGCATTGGTGGGATCGGCGCTTTTCATCGCTTTGGCCCGGGTGATGTTTCGCCGCTTTGGCGAACGACTGGGGCAAGACTATGCCTGCGATGTGCGTCTGGCGCTGTTCGACCATGCCAGCCGGATTTCGCCAAGCCATCTGGCCGCGCGGCGTGTAGGGTACCTGACGTTGCGCTTTGTCAGCGATCTGACGGCGCTGAAAGACTGGCCCGCACGCGGACTGCCGATGCTGGTCGAGGGCGCCGTGATGGCACCTGCGATGGTCGCAATCCTGTTCGTGCTGGACCCGGTTTTTGGGCTGATCGGGATGGTTCCGGCCGTGCTGTCCTTGACGGCGCTGCTTGTCGGGGCATCGGGGCTTATGCGGGCGCATCGGACGGTACGGGCGCGACGGGCACTATTGGCTGCCGATATGTCCGAACGGATGCCGATCGCGCCCGAACTCGCGGCACTTGGTCGCCGCAGTCTCGAACTGCGGCTGATCAAACGCCGTGCCGTTCAGTTAGCGCGGGCGTCGCAAACGCGGGTGACGCGGGGCGAGGCATTGCGCGTTCTGCCCGATGCGCTGTCAGGCATCGCTGCGGCTGCAGTAATCTGGTGGGGGGCGACGATCGGGTTGCCGACCGGCAATATTGCGGCGGGCCTTGCGGTTCTGGCCCTTGCAGCGCGGCCTTTGCGTGATCTGATGGGGGTGACTGACCGCGCCGGGGCGTTTCGCGCCGCTCATGCCAAGCTTGCATCGGCATTGGCAAGGCCGTTGGCCACAAAAGGCGGGACGGATGGCGCATTGCGTAGCAAACGGCTGCCCTCGGGTGCGATTGGCCTTGATCTGCACCATGTGGATACCGGGAACGGAACGCTGATTTCTTTGTCGCTTGAACCCGGAACCACGGCCGATCTTCCCGCCGGGGCCGATGCAGACCGCTTGTTTCGGGCCATCAGCGGATTAGAGTCGGTTGCCAAAGGTGAGATCATGCTCAACGACATCCCGATCCATGAACTGAGTCCGGGCAGCTTGCGCCGCCTCGTTTTCCGCATTGACGCCCAGCCGGTTGTGCTGAAGGGAAGCCTGCGTCGGGCCCTGACCCTTGGATTGTCAGACCGGCCGGATGACGCTGCGATCCTGAAGCGACTGCGCAAGGCCGGGCTTGCCGGGCAGTTGGATCAGCTTGGCGGTCTTGACGGCCGCTTGACCGAAGGGGCACGCACCCTGTCAACGCAAGCACGGGTCAAGATATCTGCGCTACGGGCCGCACTGGGGCGGCCTGGGCTTTTGCTGGTGGCTGAACCGGAATTGCTGTGCGCTGACGTGGCACGTTGGTTGCAAGACCAAACCGCAACGGTCATTACTGCCAATCCCTCATCCCAGCTATTTGTGAATTGGCCAAAGCGCCGCATGCGGTTTTGACAGAAGGATTGGACTACGAAGCTGTGGGAGCGGGCCCGGCCCGTCACAATCCACCCGGGCAAAGTCCGGCGAATATCACGACGCCATGGCCAAAGACCGGATCACGCCCGGGAGGGCCAAGGTCGGTGGCGCGGGCCGCGAGTCTGGCGGCAACGTCTGGCGGGCTAAGGTTCGGTTCGGCCTGCAGCAACAGCGCGGCCGCTGCAGTCACAAAAGGGGCGGCAAACGAAGTGCCGGTCTTGTCACGCGCGCCACTGACCGATGCCGCTGTCCAGACGGCCACCCCCGGTGCGGAAAGCGCAACATGATCGCCTTGACCGGCGCGGCGGTAGATATCGCCGTCAGCATCCACCGCCGTGACCGCAATGACCCCTGCATAAGCCGCCGGATAAACCGGCGGGGCGGCGGGCCCGTCGTTCCCGGCGGCAGCAACGACTATGATCGCATTGTCGCGGATCAGCCGGGTGATCACTTCCTCCAGAACTGTATTGGGCGGACCAGCCAGGCTAAGGTTGATGACCCGGACCTGCCTGTCGGCAAGTTGTCCAAGTGCATCGGCCAAGGCAAACACTTCGGCACGTTCATCGCCACCGTCGCGGTAAAACGCATCAATCGCCACCAGTTGCACATGCGGGATCAGGCCGGGGCTGCGGCTGGCCGGATCTCCCACCAGCAAGGCCGCCACTGCCGTGCCATGCACGGCACGGGACGGATCTTGCGTCGTGTCCGACATCCGAAGCACCTCGATCTGCGCCCCGGCAAATGTCGCGTGATCCGGGTTCAGTCCGGTGTCGATCATGCCCACGATAACCGGTGTGCCACAGGTCAGGGCGCGGTTCGCGGGAACCTGCCAGCCGACTTGGGTAAAGGCCGGGCAATGCAGGCCGTCGCATGGGGCGGTTGGCTGTAGCCCGCCGGGGGCAGAGGCGGGCGTGACCTGTTGTTCCAAACGGTAATAATGATTGAAATCAGCATCTTGCCCACTGTCCACTGCGCGCACCAAATCGCGACCGGCCGTCAGGGCCAGGCCCTCCGGCACCCTGAGCCTGCGGGCGATGGCCGTGAAGCCCGGTATCGGCCGTTCCTCGATCAGCTCAAAACCCTGATCCAGCAGCAGGGCAAGGTCGGCTGGGGTCAGGCTCAGGGCCACGATCTCGTCCGGGGCTTGCGTTGGCAGGGGGGTGGCAACAACTGGTGGGGCAACCGGTGGAGCGACGCGACGGGGCGTGATGGTAGCAGGTGCGACCTGCCGTGGTGCCGGGGCGTTATGATCATCATCGCCGTTGTTCGACCGGGGCGCCGGACCGTCATCGTCGTCATCATCGCCCCCACCGCCGCCATCATCGTCCTGCGCCTTAGCGGCCCCGGCCCAATCCATCCGGTCCGCTTCGCCAGTGATGCCGCCCCAAGGCAACAGGACCATTCCGGCGATCAACAGTCTCTTGCCCAGTTCCGTCATGATACCCTCCCTCACATTCTGCCATGACCTGACTTGCCGTCAGACACAACTTTCGCGATTGTCATGTATGACGCATGGCATTTGTATTTATTCCGAGTCAGCGTAAAAGAAACTGTCGTGGGCAGGTTGGATGATCGATAGTTTTGCAGATGACCTGATCGCCCTTTTGCCGAACCTGCGGCGCTATGCGCTGTCGCTGTGCCGCAAAGGCGATGTGGCCGATGATCTGGTACAGATCACGGTCGAGCGGGCGTTTGGGGCCTATGGCAAACGCGATCCGGCCGGGCGGCTGGAGGCCTGGCTGTTTTCCATCCTGCGCAATGCCTGGATCGACATGACCCGGCGCACCCGGACCCGGGGCACCGAAGTGGATATCGACGATGCGCATGATGCGGCCACCGTTGATGGCAGAACCGTGGTCGAGACCCGGTTGATGTTGTCAGCGGCCGAGGTTGCAATTGGTGACTTGCCCCCCGATCAGCGCGAGGTGATGGTGCTGATCTGTGTCGAGGAGCTGAGTTATGCCGAAGCTGCCGGGGTGCTGGGCATTCCGGTCGGCACAGTGATGAGCAGGCTGGCCCGGGCACGCAATGCCGTTGCCACGACATTGGGAATAAAATGATGGCTGGAACGTCAACCCCGGATGTCCAGAAAGGCGAAAGACCATGGAGATGAAAGACGAACTGCTGATGGCTTATGCCGACGGCGAACTTGGGCCCGCCGAGGCCGGGCAAGTGGCCATCGCTGTGGCCGCCGACCCGGTTTTGGCGGCCCGTGTCGCCCGGTTCGCGCAAAGCCGCAAGGCGGTGGCCGGGGCTTTCAAGGACATGGACCCTGTATCTGCGGCCGAAACCGGGCCGGACCCCATGGTTGCGCGGATCAGGGCGCTTGCCACCGCCGCACAATTGAAAACCTTGGCAGAGCCGGTTGCCGGCCCACCGGTCAACAGCAATGTCATTGCATTTCCGCAGCGCAAAGTGCCGTTCTGGCAACTGCCGCTGGCCGCCAGTATTGCGCTGATCGTCGGGCTGGGGGCCGGGCCGTTGCTGATGCCTGTGCCGGGCACAGGGGGTGTCGGCGGTGCTATTCTGGACGATCCGGGGCTGTCAGCAGCTCTTGCCGCACTGCCGTCCGGCGCGAGCGAAACACTGGACAGCGGTGCGCAGGTGGCCCTGATTGCCACGTTTGAAAACGACGACGGAGGGTTGTGCCGGGAATTCGAATATGATCAGCCCAGCGGCACGACGACGGTGGCGGTCGCTTGCCGCACTGCAACCGACTGGGATGTCCAACTGGCGATTGCCGCCGGTTCCGGTGCAGATGGATATGCCCCGGCCTCGTCGCTTGACGCGCTGGATGCCTGGCTATCAGCGACCGGGGCGGCAGCGCCGCTTTCCCCGGCGGATGAAGCGGCTGCATTGCAAGCGGGATTGACGCAATAGCAAAAACGCAGGCCCGTTGCCGGACCTGCGCTGACCTCTTGCCTGATGGCTGCCGTTTCAGAACAGGAAGTCGTCCTGTTGCAGGTTGGACAACTGTGTGTTGTCGAGGAACAAACGGCCTTCGGCAAAGTTGAACACCACACTGGTCCCGCTTTGGACAGCCACGGCCATAGCATCGTCATAGTCGGACACCGAGTTCAGCCCCGACAGGTCAAGATCGTCATCGGCGCTTTCGAAATCGCGGATCCGGTCGATGCCGGAGGTGAACACAAACCGGTCGCCGCCTTCGCCCCCGGTCATCAGGTCATTGCCGGTGCCGCCGTTCAGCACGTCATTGCCTTCGCCGCCCGACATGATGTCACGCCCGGCATTGCCTGTCATCACGTCATTGCCTTCGGCCCCGATCAGGCTGTCATTGCCGGCACCGCCAGTCATCACATCATCGCCTTCGCCGCCGTCGATGATGTCATTGCCGGCACCGCCATCGGCCACATCATTGCCTTCACCGGCGATGATCCGGTCATTGCCGTTGCCGCCATACATCCGGTCATTGCCGCTTTCGTCGGTCAGCACATCGTTGCCGTCGCCGCCAAACAGCTGGTCTTCGCCTTTGCCGCCCGCGATAGTGTCGTCGCCGGTGCCGCCGTACAGAAAATCATCGTCGTCGTTGCCGTCGATCCGGTCGTTGCCTTCGCCGCCGAAAAGCCGGTCCGCGCCGTCCAGCCCACGGATCCAGTCGGCGAACGACGTCCCGGTGATGAAGTCGACTTCGTCAGTTCCAATAAAGTTTGCCATGATCGTGTTTCCTTTTGAGTTGCACGGACAACAGCGCCCGTATGCAAGGAAGACGAGACAGACGGCGGTTTATTCCAAGGCAAGATTAAAAACTCTGTTTGCCGTTACGCGGTGGACGGACAGGGGCAGAGCAGCGATGCATCGACGGCTGGAAAGAAGAGATCCTCGTTGTCAGTGCTTCATGTCTTCGGAACCGGGTCGTAACCGCTTGAAAAAGATTCAACTCGACCGACATTGGCTCTGCTCGCATCCATGGGTCGCCCGAAGTTCGCCCGGGCGCTAAGAGCTGCAGTCGTCACCCGGTGATGCGTAACACTGGCATCGAAAAGTCGGAGACCCATCCAATGAACCGCCCCGGGTTTACCGGAGTGAGGTGCCCCTAGATTTGTAGACGCTTTGCTTGGTAATTTTGGAACCAAGGAGAGACGCAGATGGGCAAGCAAGATCGGTTTACAGACGAGTTCAAGCAGGAGGCAGTAGCGCAGGTTGTTGAGCGCGGCTATGCGGTCAGCGAGGTTGCTGAGCGGCTGGGGATCAGCACCAAATCGATCTACACGTGGAAGGCGCTATTTTCGAAGCCCGTGACGGTTCGAAACAGCGAAGCCGATCTGACGGCAGAACTGCGGCGTGTGAAGAAGGAACTGGTCCGCGTCACCGAGGAGCGTGACATCCTAAAAAAGGCCGCCACGTACTTCGCGCGAGAGTCCCGGTGAGGTACGGGTTCATCAAGGATCATCGAGCGGTGTTTTCCATTCGAACCATGTGCCGCGTGCTGATGGTGCATGTCAGCGGGTTCTATGCATGGCTTAAGGAACCGTTAAGCCTGCGCGCGCAGGAAGATTTGCGTCAAACCGCGCTGATCCGACAAGCCTGGACAGAATGCGGCAAGGTGTATGGCTATCGCAAGCTGCACGATGATCTGCGCGATCAAGGCGAGACGTGCTCAGAGAACCGCGTGGCAAGGTTGGCCGGATTGGCAGGGATTGCAGCGCAGATCGGCTACAAACGCCGCCCTGGGCGATATGGCGGCAAGCCAGCGATGACAGCCGAGAACACACTGGGCCGGCAGTTTGATGTGGCGTCCCCTGACACGGTCTGGGTGACCGACATCACCTACATCAAGACCCTTGAAGGCTGGCTGTATCTTGCGGTCGTCATCGATTTGTTTTCACGACGCGTGGTCGGCTGGTCGATGCAGTCGCGCATCACAACCGATCTCGCCTTGCAAGCCCTGCTGATGGCAGTTTGGCGGCGCAAGCCAAAGCAAAGGGTGATGATCCATTCCGACCAAGGATCGCAATTCACCAGCCGGGAGTGGCAATCGTTTCTGCGCCAGCACAATCTGGATGCCAGTATGAGCCGACGCGGGAACTGCCATGACAACGCGGTCGCCGAAAGCTTCTTCCAACTGCTGAAACGCGAGCGGATCAGGCGGAGGACATATCCCAACCGCGAGGCCGCAAGGCAGGACGTGTTTCACTACATCGAGATGTTCTACAACCCAAAACGCAAGCACACGAACAACGATATGCTGTCGCCCGTTGACTTCGAAACCAGACAGCAGAAACTGAACAAGGCAGGTGTCTAGGAAACTAGGGGCACCTCA
>JANOQM010000099.1:0-165748 GCA_031422295.1 Rhodobacterales bacterium
AAGGGTGACGGCGGCTTCTGGGCTATTTCGATTCCGCAGCCGCCGCCGCTGATGGTGGCAGCGGTGGTCGCGCAAATGCAAAAAGCCGGGATCAAGAGCCTCGGCTACATCGGCTTCAGCGACGCCTCGGCCCCCACCCGCACCCCCGCCACATCCACCGCCCAGCTTGACCCCAACAGATCGGCCACGCTTTCCCCCACACAGGGCACATAGCCCATCCCGATCGCCCCCCCCAGATGGTGCCCATAGGCGCCCGTGGACAGGTGCCCGACGATCTGCCCGTCGCGCAGGATCGGCTCGTTGTGATACAGCAGCGGCTCCGGGTCCAGCAGCCGGAACTGCACCAGCCGCTTGTCCAACCCCTTGTCCTTCTTGGCCAAAACGGCATCGCGGCCAATGAACTCACTTTTGCCCAAGGCCACAGCAAACCCCAACCCCGCTTCCAGCACATGATCCTCACTCGTAATATCATGCCCGAAATGCCGGAACGCCTTTTCGATCCGGGCGCAGTCCATCATGTGCATCCCGCAGAGCCGCATCCCCATGGGCTCCCCCACCGCCATGATCTCGCGGAACGCATGGACGGCCATGTCGGCAGACACATAAACCTCCCACCCCAATTCGCCCACATAAGACACGCGGTGCACCCGGGCGATGCCCAGCCCCAGTTCAATCTCCTGCGCTGTGCCGAAGGGATTGACATCGTTGGAAAAATCATTGGGCGACACGGCCAGCATCACCTCCCGCGCGCGTGGCCCCATCACGGCAATCACTGCCTCGGCCGCCGTCGCATCGGTAATCACCACAAACTCATCGCGCAGATGGCGGCGCAGCCATGTTTCATCGGCAAACCGGGTAATGGCAGGGGTGACCACCAGATAGGCGGTCTCTGACAGGCGGGTCACGGTCACATCCGCCTCGATCCCGCCCGCCTTGTTCAGGAACTGGGTATAGACGATCTTGCCCAACGGCACAGCGACGTCTGCGCCACAGATGCGGTTCAGGAAAGCCTCGGCATCGCGCCCTTCGACCCGCAGCTTGCCAAACGACGACATGTCATAAGCGCCGACATTGGTCCGCACGGCGGCCAATTCAGCAGCGACATTGCCGAAAAAGTTCTGCCGTTTCCACGAATACCGATACTCCCGCTCTTGCCCCGGGTTCGCAAACCAATTGGCCCGCTCCCACCCGCCCAATTCGCCAAACACCGCGCCACGGGCATCGAGTTCGGCATGGAACGGCGTGCGCCTCACGCCGCGTGCGGTGGCCTTCTGGCGATAGGGGAAATGGTCGGCATAGAGCAGCCCCAATGTCTCGGTCACGCGTTCGTTCAGATAGCGGCGGTTGCGCTGAAACGGTTGCGTCCGCCCGACATTCACATCGCCCAGATCGAACGGCTTTTCGCCCGTATCCATCCAAGCCGCCAACGCCATGCCAGCCCCGCCAGCGGACTGAATGCCGATAGAGTTGAACCCGGCAGCCACCCAGACATTATCCATCTCATTAGCGAGCCCCAGATGATAGGCATTGTCGGGGGTAAAGCTTTCCGGCCCATTGAAAAACGTATGAATCCCCGCAGTCGCCAGCATCGGCATGCGGTTGACGGCGGCGGCAAGGATCGGCTCGAAATGGTCAAAATCCTCGGGCAGTTGGTCAAATTCGAACCCCGCCGGAATGCCACCCATGGCCCATGGCTTGGACACAGGTTCAAACGCGCCCAGCATCATCTTGCCCGCATCCTGCTTGTAATAGGCGCATTCATCGGGCACCCGCAGCACGGGAAGCGGGCCCAGCCCGGCAATCGGTTCGCTGACAATATAGAAGTGTTCACAGGCCTGTAGCGGCACATTGGTGCCCGCCATCAGCCCCACCTCCCGGCCCCACATACCCGCACAATTGACGATCATGTTACAGGCGATGTGGCCCTTGCCCTCGTCAGTTTCCCAATCAACCCCGGTCACCCGGCGGCCCGCACGGGTCACGCCCGTCACGCGGGTCCGCTCGGCCACCACCGCCCCGCGCATCCGCGCCCCCTTGGCCAAAGCCAGCGCAATCCCGGTCGGATCGCCTTGTCCATCCTTGGCGAGGTAAACGCCGCCCGTGACCCCATCAAGGTTGACATGCGGGTAGCGATTGCCAATCTCGGCGGAACTGATTTCCTCAACATCCACGCCAAAGGCGCGGGCCATCGCGGCGCTGCGGGTCAGTTCCTCCAGCCGCTCCATGCTCAGCGCGGCGGTGATCGACCCCACGCGCTTGAACCCGGTGGCGATGCCGGTTTCGGCTTCCAACGACCCATATAACTCCTGCGAATATTTCGCCAGTTTCGTCATATTGGCGGTCGCCCGCAGCTGCCCGATCAGCCCGGCGGCGTGCCACGTCGTCCCGCTTGTCAGTTGCTTGCGCTCCAACAAAACGACATCCTGCCAGCCCAGCTTGGTCAAATGGTAGGCCACGGAACAACCGACAACGCCGCCGCCAATAATCACAACGCGGGCCTTGGATGGTAATGTCATATTGATCCCTCAGACAATGCGGTGACCAGCGGCAGTCAGCACGCGGGCGAGTGCGGTGATATGGGCGGGGCCAACTTCGCAGCAACCGCCGACAATCGTGGCCCCTTGGGCAACCCAGCCCAGCGCATATTTGGCATAAATATCAGGGGTCAGGTCGCGCCGCGCACTCAGCGCATCGACCGTGGGCTTATCCTTTAGAAAATCCGCCGTAATCTGGGTGAACCCATTGGCATAGGCCCCAAACGGCTTGCCCGCCGGTTTCAAAGCGTCCAATGCCGCTGCCATCGCCTCGGGTGCCGAACAATTGGCCAGCAACGCCTGCGCCCCCGCGCCAATCGCACAAACATCGGCCACCGCCTCGCCCGACCGCAGCTTTGACCCATACCGGTCATCCACCGTGACCGACAGCCAGACTGGCACACCCACGCTCAACGCCCCCTCCATCACCGCGCGGGCATGGGCGAGCGAGGCCACCGTTTCGCAGATGATCAAATCCACATGCGGCGCAATTTCGCGCGCCACTTCGGCATATTTCGCCACAGCCTCGGCATGGGGCGGATGCACGTCGGGGCGGTAACTTGCCACCAAGGGCCCGATTGACCCGGCAATCCGGCCATGTCCCGCAGCCAGCCGGGCGGCCTTGGCCTCGGCCAAAGCCGCCTCATGCAACGCATGAAACCGCCCATCCAGGCCCGCGTTCAGCAATCGGTCATGATGAATGCAATAGGTGTTGGTCGTGGCCACAGTGGCCCCTGCGGCGAAATAATCGCCGTGCACCGCCTGCACCATGCCAGGATGATCCATCATCACTTGGGTCGACCACAGCGGAGTGGGCCGGTCGCCCGCGCGGTGGATCAACTCCTGCCCCATGCCGCCATCCAGCAAGATAATTTCAGCCACAGCACGCTTCCTTGTATTTCTTTGGTTTGCAAATATCCTCGGGGGGTTTGGGGGGCAGACAGCCCCCCATCGGCGTCAAGCGCGCAAACGTTCGTTCCTTGCATCCCAAAGCGGCTGATCCGGCTGCACAGTCGCCAAAAACCGCGTCCCAAATATTTCGACCTCAACCTTACCCCCCGGCACACACAAATCCGGGCGCAGCATGCCCAGCGCCACCGATTGACCGATGCGATACCCCCAGGCCCCGCTTGTCACCTCACCCACGATCACCCCATCCTGCCAGATCATCGACATATAAGGCGCATCCGCCGCCCCCGGCGCATCCAGCGTCAGGGTGACAAAGCGCTTTTTCACCCCCGCCTGCTTTTCAGCCAGCATCGCCGTCTTGCCGGTAAAGCCCTTGGTCCAGTCGATGAACCGGTCCAATCCGCCCTCCAACAGGGAGTAGTCCGACGACAAATCACTCTTCCACGCGCGATAGCCTTTTTCCACCCGCAAGGAATTCAGTGCCCACATGCCAAACGGCACCGCCCCGGCGCCAGTCATAGCATCCCAAATAGCCAAGGCATCGGCATTGGCGCAATGCACCTCCCACCCCAGCTCACCCGCGAACGACACGCGCAGCAGTCCGACGGCACAGCCTGCAACTTTGGCCTCTTGCACCGACAACCACGGCAGGGTCAGATCGGCATCGGTCAGCGGCCCCAGAACCGCGCGGGCCAGCGGGCCGGTGACCAGCAGGCACTCCACGTCGGCCGAATGGTCTGTCACCGTCACACCCTCGGGCACCCCCCGCCGCAGATGTTCGCCATCATGCCATTGCGCCACGGATGCGGTAATCAGCCCCACCTTGTCCGGCCCATGGTTCATCACCGACATCTCGGTCACAATCCGGCCCCGGTCATCGGGAAAATAGGCAAGGCCCACCCGGCCCTCGCGCGGCAGGCGCGATGCGGTCAACCCGTCGACATAGTCCCGCGCGCCCGGCCCCTGCACCATCAGCCGGGTAAAGCCGGATATGGCCAGCACGCCGCAGCCATCGCGCACCGCCTCACACTCCGCCTGAATCCGTGCCGCCCAAGGCCCAGCCCGGTCCCATGTCTGGGTGCTGGCCTCGGACAAGTCGTCGCCCGTTTTCGCAAACCAATTCGCCCGCTCCCAGCCATTGTACGCGCCAAACACCGCGCCCGCCGCCTGCAACCGGGGGTGTAATGGCGACAAGCGGCGATCCGCCCCCGCAGGCCACCGATGCCACGGAAAATGTATCGCATATTCATGGCCATAGGTTTCAACCGCCTTGGCCTCGCAATAGGCTGCATCGGTGTAATCGGTGAACCGGCGGGGGTCACAAGACCACATATCCCATTCGGTTTGGCCCTTGGTGACCCATTCCGCCAGCACCTTGCCCGCCCCGCCCGCCTGGGTAATGCCAAAGGTGAACACACAGGCCTCGTAGGCATTCTTCACCCCCGGCATCGGGCCAATCAGGGGCAGACCGTCAGGGGTATAGGGGATGGGTCCGTTGATCACCTTGCCCACCCCGGCCTTGGCCAGAATCGGCACCCGGGCCATCGCATCCTCCATATACCATTCGAGGCGGTCCAGATCGTCGGGATACAGCTGGAAACTGAAATCTTCGGGCATCGGGTCAGTTGGGGTAACCCAATGGGCCTTGCAGTTGCGCTCGTACGGACCCAGGTTCAGACCATATTTTTCCTGCCGCAGGTAATAGGAACTGTCGACATCGCGCAGCAGCGGCAGCTTGCCGTTGGCATGGGTCCATTCCTCAAGCTCCGGGATCGGTTCGGTCAGGAAATACTGGTGGCTCATCACCGTCATCGGCACCGTGCGGCCACCATAGGGCTTGAACCATTCGCCGACCTTTTGGGCATAATACCCAGCAGCATTCACCACCTTTTCACAGGCAATATCGCCCTTGTCGGTATGTACAATCCAGCCATCCGCAGTCTGAGTCACCCCCGTCGCAGGCGTAAAGCGCAGGATCTGCGCCCCCATCTGCCGCGCCCCTTTAGCCAAGGCTTGAGTCAACTGCGCCGGATCAATATCGCCATCATCCGGGTCATACAAAGCCCCCGCCAGATCATGTGTTTCCAGAAACGGATAGCGGGATTTCAGGTCAGCGACCTGCATCATCTCCAGCGCCATGCCCTGTGACCGGCCCATGCCGCGGGCGCGTTCAAATTCCTGCATCCGCTGCTTGGAATGGCCCAGCCGGATCGATCCAGTGACGTGGTAATTCATCGGATAGTCCACCTCGGCGGCCAACCGGCGATACAGCGACAGCGAATAGCGCTGCATGTTCATCACAGCCCAGGACGTGCTGAAGGACGGACAGTTCCCCGCCGCATGCCAGGTTGACCCGGCGGTCAGCTCGTTCTTCTCCAGCAAGACACAATCGGTCCACCCAGCCTTGGCCAGATGATACAGGCAGGACACACCCACCGCGCCGCCACCGATAATGACCACGCGGGCATTGGTTGGAAAATCGCTCATTTTGTTGGGCCTTGGTTCATCACTTCCCTCAATATATCGGCGGCGCGATCACCCAGATCGCCACGCAAGGTTCAGCATGCGGATTGGTCCAGCGGAACGGCTCGCCCCGGATGCGAAAGCTGTCGCCTGCGGCCAACTGAAACGTTCGGCCATCGACCCATAAGTCCAGCCGGCCGCTGACGATATACCCCACCTCTTGGGTCGGGCGCGTTACGGGATCGGCAATCTGCGAACGCGGCTCAAACGTCGAATGCACCATTTCAAACGCATCGGTCAGGTCCGGTGACAGCAGCTCTTCGACCAACCCCGCCTCGCGTGACCCGATCGGGCGACGGGCGGTCTTGCGCACGATAAAGCCTTGCTCATCGGGGGTCGAAACCGCGCGAAACAGGCTGGAAACTGACACATCGAGGGCGCCCGCAATGTGGCGCAGGTCGGTGATCGACGGCACCGAAATATCGCGCTCGACCTGCGACAACCAGCCGACCGACCGGCCCAATACCTCGGCCAATCCGGTCAGGGTCAGCCCCCGCGCCCGGCGCAAGGCGCGTAGATCAGCCCCAAGGGTGCGGGTATCAGGGGGAAGGTCGTGCAGCATGGCTTTACTATGAAAATTCAGATCAGAATTTCACCATGCCATGACCCGGTGAAAAAACCAACACTAATTTCATGATTTTCGGAGTTGCGAAAATACCTCCGCGCGGAGCGCATCAAAGTTCTGAAAACACCGCCGCCAAAATCGCCGTCAACGCGCGGGCATCGACCTGATCAAACGCATCCACCTGATCGCTATCGATATCAAACACCCCCAGCAACGCCCCCGCCTTGGACCATACCGGCAGCACAATTTCGGACCGCGTTGAACTGGAACAGGCGATATGCCCGACAAAGGCCGCGACATCCGGCACCAGTTGCACTTGGCCCGTCCGCGCCGCAGCACCACAAACACCGCGCGAAAACGGGATCACCAGACAGCCATGCCCACCCTGATACGGCCCGATTTTCAGCAATTCCGGCCCCACCAGCCGGTAAAACCCGGTCCAGTCAAAGCGGTCATCGGCGTGATGCACTTCGCAGGCCACCGTGGCCATCAGCGCCACCACATCGTCCTCGCCCGTCGTCAGGGCGGCAATGGTCTGGGCAAGCACCCGGTAGTCAACTTTCATCGCGTTCCATTTCTGATTTTCAGCAGTGTAACGCGCGGCCCCGACCCAAGCCAAGCCCCGCCTTGCATCCCCGCTATGCTTGGCTAATCTGCCCCCCAAACCCGGGGGCCAGACATGCGCGATTTTCAACTGAATGGCCGGTCGCCGGTTTATGTTAGCAATGGCATGAGCGCCACGTCCCATCCGCTGGCCGCCAAAGTCGCCGTCCAGATACTTGAATCCGGCGGCAATGCCGTCGATGCGGCCATTGCCGGTGCCATCCTGTTGGGTATTTGCGAACCGCAAATGACTGGGATCGGCGGCGATTGCTTTGTGCTGTTGTCGCCACCCGGCACGGATCAGATCATTGGGCTGAACGGATCGGGCCGCGCGCCCGCCGGGCTGGACGCCGCCAAAATCCGCGACGCAGGCCACCAAACACTGCCCCTGCGCGGGATCGAATCCGTCACCTTGCCCGGCGCGATGGATGCGTTCTGCCGGCTGTCGCAGGACTGGGGATGCATCGGTCTTGCCGCCACATTGGCCCCCGCGATCCGCTATGCCGAAGACGGCGTGCCGGTGGCCCCGCGCGTCGCCGCTGACTGGGCCGCAGACGCAGCTATCCTGACCGGGGCCGCGCGGGATCATTACCTTATCAGCGGCCAGGCGCCCCGGTTGGGTCAGGTGTTCCGTGCCCCCGGTCAGGCGCAGGTCTTGCGCCACGTCGCCGCCCAAGGCCGCGCCGGGTTTTACGAAGGCGCGGTTGCGGCCGATATGCTGGCCGCCCTGACTGCCGCCGGCGGCAGCCACACCGCCGATGATCTGGCAGCCACGGCCTGCACCTATACCGACCCGGTCAGCGGGGCCTATCGCGGGCTGGAGCTGGCCGAACATCCGCCCAACGGCCAAGGGGCCACCGCCATTCTGCTGCTCAATATTCTGGCACATTTCGATATCGCTGCCCTTGACCCGCAGGGCGCACAGCGGGCACATCTTGAGGCCGAGGCGGCGAAACTGGCACATGACGCCCGCAACCGGTTCATTGCCGATGCCGGGCATACCACGCGGCTGGACCACATGCTTTCGCCCGAAACCGCGTCCCGTCTGGCCGCATTGATCGACCCGCGCCGGGCCATGCCCGCAGCCTTGCCGGGGGCCGAAGCGGTGCATAAGGATACGGTCTATATCACCGTGGTTGACCGTGACCGGATGGCCGTATCGCTGATCTATTCGACCTATTTGGCATTCGGATCGGGAATAGCGTCGGACAGGTTCGGCATTCTGTTCCAAAACCGGGGCGCTGGATTTACCTTGACAGAAGGCCATCCAAACGAGGCCGCCGGGGGTAAACGTCCGATGCACACGATCATTCCGGGGATGCTGAAACAGGATGGGCGGGTGCTGGCCCCGTTCGGGGTGATGGGCGGGGGGTATCAGCCGACAGGTCATGCCCGGTTCACCTCGAATCTCGCGGATTTCGGCATGGATGTGCAGGCCGCCATCGACGCGCCGCGCAGCTTTGCCGAAGGGGCCGGGATCGCCATGGAACGGGGCTATGCGCCCGGCGTCCGGCAGACCCTGGCTGATATGGGTCATCAGGTCAGCACTCCCGACCGGCCATTGGGCGGGGCGCAGGCAATCTTTATTGGCGCGGACGGGGTCCTTGTCGGCGGATCAGACCCGCGCAAAGACGGCTGCGCCTTGGGGTATTGACGACCAATGCCCCGGACAAACCCCACACATCGGGACCCGCGCCTTGACGTATTGCGCGGGCTGGCGCTGGTCATGATCTTTATCAACCACGTGCCCGGAAACCTCTGGACCAACACCACCAGCCGCAACTTCGGGTTTTCTGACGCAGCCGAAGGGTTCGTGCTGATCGCCGGATTATCGGCGGCACTGGCCTATGGCCGGTGGTTCCGGTCACCGCTGCAATTTCCAGTCGGTCTGGGCCGGATATGGGGGCGGGTCTGGACGCTCTATCTGGTGCAGATATTTATCACGGTTCTGGCGCTGGGGCTGACCGTAGGGCTGGCGGGCTGGTTCGGTGATCCGTCAATTCTGAACCATAACAAGGTGGATCTGTTCCTGGCCGACCCCGGCAACGCGCTGCTGCGCCTGCCCCTGCTGATCCAGCATCTGGATTATTTTGACATTCTGCCGATGTATATCGCCCTGTTGTTTTTCACCCCCTTTGCGCTGATCCTTGCGTGGCGGTGGCCCGTGGCCCTGTTTGGCGCATCGGTCGGGCTGTGGTGGGTGGCTGTCACCTTCCAGATCAATTTGCCCAACCAGGGCAACCCTTCGGGATGGTTCTTTAACCCGCTGGCATGGCAAATCCTGTTCGTGATCGGGCTGCTGGCGGGGACCGCCATGCAACAAGGACGCAGGCTGGTACCGCGGCACCCCGCCCTGCTGGCCTTGGCCGGGGGATATCTCGGGCTGTCACTGGTCTGGCTGAACTGGCAACCGCTGGGGGATAGTATGGGCGGGCTGTTGTGGCAGGCGGAACAGGCCGGGGTGCCGCGCTATCTGACCACCTTTGACAAGACATTCCTGCCGGCGCCACGCCTGCTGCACATTCTGGCACTGGCCTATGTGCTGTCTGCCATTGGCGGATTAAAACAAGTCTGCACCGCGCGGTATGCAGCCCCGTTCGGCCTGTTGGGCAGGCAGGGGCTGCTGGTTTTTGCAGCGGGCAGTGTTATCGCTGTCGGGCTGCAATCTGTCCGGCTGCAAACCGGGGGCGATGCGATGACGGATACAATCATGCTGGCGGGTGGGTTGGCTGGATTGTTCGCGCTGGCGGCACTTCAACAATATTGGCCAAGGGCCTAGTTCAGTTGCACCTGCAACGGGTAATGGCCATCTTCAAACGGGCCGAACAAATCATCCAGATCGGGGTGGTCCACCGGGACGCCAGAATAATCGGCAATCAAATTCTGTTCAGACACATAGGCCACGTAATAGCTTTGGTCATTTTCGGCCAGCAGATGGTAAAACGGCTGGTCCTTTTTCGGACGGCTATCCTCGGGGATGGCTTCGTACCAGGCGTCGGTGTTTGCAAACATCGCATCGACATCAAACACGACACCACGAAACGGGTGTTTGCGATGGCGGACCACTTGTCCCAGACTGTATTTGGCGCGACTCTTAAGCATGGAAAGTCCTTATCCCACATCACATTAGCGGCCTAACCAGTGCAGAGTCTACGGATTACCGACTCGCAATCGGGAAACAGTCTGTGGGCGCATTCCCTACAGTGTGGCATTTTTAAGGCGCATTTTATCGCGGACAGCAGGCCCGGTGCTGATCACTTTCTTGCCAATGCTGGGGTTCGGCGGGTTTGAGGATGCGCTTGCCGGTTTCCAGACCGTCGCGGATCGGCTATGGTTGTGCCAAAATAAAGACAAGATGATCGAGAGGCAGATGAGCAGAACCCTTCGTGCATTGGTGCTGATTGCACTTGTGGCCGGTTGTGGCAGCGGCAATTACGCGGCCCCGCGCGAGATTGACAATGCCTGCAGCATTGTGGCGCAGCATCCGGATTACCTGCGTGCGTTCCGGGCGACCCAGCGCAAATGGGGCGTTCCGGTGGCAGTGCAGATGGCGATCATTTATCAGGAAAGCAAATTCATCGGCAACGCCCGCACCCCGCATCAGTTCGTGCTGGGGGTGATCCCGGTGGGGCGGCAATCCAGCGCTTATGGCTATTCACAGGCGCTGGACGGCACATGGGAGGAATATCAGGCCGATCAGGGCCAACGCCGCGCCCGGCGCGATGACATCAGCGATGCGACTGATTTCATGGGCTGGTACATGACGGACACGGTGGCTGAAACCGGCGTGCCGCTGAACGACGCCCGCAACCAGTATCTGGCCTATCACGAGGGGCGCAGCGGCTATCTGCGCGGGTCCTACAACGACAAGGCCTGGCTGGTGCGTATCGCGGGCGAAATTGCTGACCGGGCGGTGATGTATGATGCGCAGCTGCGGTCCTGCGGGCGGATATAGCACAAAAAGCACTATTTCAGACCAAAGCCCGTTGGCCCGGCGCGTCGCTTGGTCTCTTATGGCGACATGAGCGGTTCAGGGATTTTCGGGGCAGGTCTTTCGGCGCTGTGGCAACGTCTGTCACTGGCCACGCAATTCGCCATCGCCGGTAGTCTGGTGCTGACCCTTGCCACTGTTGGCATCGGCGCTTGGGTGACAGGTCGGATCGAGCACAGCGTGGTGCGCAATTCGGCCAATGCGTCGGCGCTTTACATGGACAGCTTTATTTCACCTCTCAGCCAAAATCTGGCCACCGAGACCGAGCTTTCGCCGGGGGCGCAACGGGCCCTTGATGAAATTTTCACCAATACGCCCTTGGGCGAGCGCATCATTTCGTTCAAAATCTGGGACTTGAATGGCAAAGTGCTGGATGCGCGCGACCCCGAACTGGTCGGATTGACCTTTCCGATCGGCCCGAACCTGCGCGCGGCCATGGACGGCGGCATCGGGGTCACCTTTGGCAAAGTCGATGATCCCGAAAGTGCTGCCGAAGCCGCACTCGGTTTGCCTTTGCTGGAAATTTACAGCCCAATCCGGCAGGATTGGTCGGGCAAAGTCATTGCGGTGGCCGAGTTCTACGAAGTGAATGCACAGCTTCAATCCGACCTGATTGCCGCCCGGCAAGCCGCCTGGCTAAATGTCAGCGGCATCGTGATCGGGCTGGGATCAGCTTTGTATTTCATCGTCTTGGGCGGCAGTCGTCTGATTGACACCCAGCGCCGGTCCTTGGATGCGCGGGTGGTCGAATTGGGCATCCTGTCCGCCCATAACACCGAACTGCGGCTGCGTGTCCAGGGGGCCGCTGCGCGCGCTGCAGCGCAGACCGAACAATCCATGCGCCGGATCGGGGCCGATCTACATGACGGACCCGCCCAGTATCTGGCCTATGCCGCCCTGCGCCTTGACGCACTACGCGACAAGGTCCCGGACCCCGCAGCGCTGGCCGAGGTCGAGGCCGTTTCCGGCGCCGTCACCCATGCCATGACCGAACTGCGCGCCCTGTCGCGCGGCTTGTCCCTGCCCGATATCGCCGGGCGTAGCCTGAAGGAAATCGTCCAGCGCGCCGCCGACGCCCATGTCACCCGTGCCGGATCGCCCGTCGCCGTGATGCTGGATTGCGACCCCGAACCCGAGGTTCCGCTGGCCGCCCGGATCTGCCTGTTCCGCTTTGTCCAGGAAGGGCTGAACAATGCCAGCCATCATGGCGGCGGGGCCGGAATGGGCGTGTCCCTGATCCACAGGCATGGCACACTGACGCTGACAGTGCGCGACCACGGCCCCGGCTATGCGTTGCAACCCACTTTGCAGGATGGGCGCGGTATGGGTCTCAGCGGTTTACGCGACCGGGTCGAAAGTTTGGGTGGCAGCTTTGTGGCCCGCACGCATCCCGGCGGTGGGGCAGAACTGACCATGACCCTTGATACAGGAGCCACCGATTGATCCGTGTTGTCATTGCCGATGACCATCCGCTATACCGCGAAGGCGTCGCCCGCAGCCTGTCAGAAACCGGCCAGTTTGACATTGTGGGCGAGGCGGCGAATGGCCGCGACGCCATGGCGCTGGTGCGGGATACCGGACCGGATGTCGTTCTGCTGGATATTTCAATGCCCGATGGTGGTCTTGAAACCCTGCGCGCCATCATGCAACTGCCCAACCCGCCGCGCGTAGCCATGCTGACCGTCAGCGAAGAAGATGACGACATCATGCAGGCGCTCAAGGCCGGGGCGCTGGGCTATATCCTCAAAGGGGTCGGGGCGCGTGATCTGGTGCAGATTGTCAGTGATCTGGCCGCAGGGCGCAGCTATGTGGCCCCCAGCCTTGCCATCAAAGTCATGGCTGCAATGACTGCCCCGCGCGTCGCGGCTTTGGCGAAATCCGATCTGGACAGCCTCACGAAACGCGAAGAAGACATCTTGCGCCTTGTTTCCATTGGCAAAAGCAACAAGGAAGTGGCCCGGGCGCTGGACCTGCAGGAAAAGACGATCAAACATTACATGACCGCGATCCTGCAAAAACTGCAGGTCCGCAACCGGACTGAGGCAGCAATTTTGGCGCGTGGCAAATGGACTGACTAGGGGAAACTGATTGACGACACGATGCCTCAGCTGGACAAAGCGAACATCCGGTTGAAATCCTCCGTGGTCGCCTGCCGGTCAATCACCTGCCGGTTCAGGTTGTCGATCAGCTGATAGCGGCCATTCAGGATCAGTTCGGTCCAGCCGTCCGAATACCGCACTGTGATATTGCGCGGGGCCGGGTCATCACCACCGCCGTCATCACCGCCGCTATTGTCACCCAAGGGACCGTCATCACCGCCATTACCGCGACCACTATTGTCCTCATCCTCCTCCTCCTCCTCATCCTCATCTTCGTCGTCATCTTCGTCATCGTCATTTTCACCATCACCCGCTTGGGCAAAATCCGGCCCAAACCAAACCTCCCCGGTTTTCAGGTCTGTGCTGAACCCGACAGGCAACAGCCCCAGGATCACACCGGAGGCGATCAGGACTAGCATGCGGCGGGTCAGGGCGGTGATACGGAGTTTCATCATTCCAATGTTCTCATCGTGACCCTGGCCCAGCCTGACGCAGACAAGTTGGACCAGACGGGCAGACTCATAATGGTTTGCTGCGCCGATAAAACCACATTTCTTACGGCACCACATCAGACCAAAGTCCGCCCGTTTAGGACAGCATCCGGTCAGATTGAACCGGCTAATTATTCCAGTTCGCCATTTCATGCTGGATATTGAACAAGATGTCACCAATCGACCCACCTGTGGTCAGGTCATTCAGGATAACGGTGGTCTGACCGCCGGTATCATCGGTCACGATCCATTGGCGCAGCTCAACCGGGTTGGCGGTGAAAACCATCTGGATACTGCCATATTCCGGGCGATCAGGGTCTTGGGCGATGATTGTGGTGGTCGTCCCGTCCGAGGTGCGGCCAGTGACCATATCGCGTTGCCCCAGATCAACCTGTCGTTCCAGCATGATCGACAGCGGGGTCTGGTTCAGCGGATAGCGGTCCGGCCCGGTGTTCGACCGGGGATCAAAAATCGCCACCTGACCCCCGCCCGCAATGACCATAGATGCATCAGGGGGGGCATATTCAAACCGCATCCGGCCCGGACGCTTGATAAACAGGGTCCCGGTGGAAATCGTGCCATCCGCATTGATCTGGGTAAACCCGCCTTGGGCGGTCTGCAGGGCGTTGAAATAGGCCGACACCTCGTCAAGCGACAATTCCTGCGCATGGGCTGGCAGGGCGGCGCACAAGGCGAGCGCAATAAACAAACGGCGGGTTAGGGTCATGTGACTGGTCCTGATCGTAACAGCGGCGTTGTGCCTGATGCAGACATAGGCATCAATAGTCTGAAACCCCAGTGTTAAGCGATAACCTGCCCGTTTGGTCCGTCGTATGCTCAGTCCGGTATTCCCATCACCCGCAATGCGGTTTGGAAGGTCCGGCGCATATCTGCGCTTGCAAACGGCATACCTTTCAGGAAATCGCCGATTGACGCGTCCGGGCGGCGTTCGCGCAGCACAGTGGCCCAATGCCGGGCCTCCTCAGGCTGGCCGTTCAGCTGGCAAATCGCCGTCGCACCCATCAGGCCCAGATAATGCGTGCTGGCGGTCCGGGCGGATTGAACAGCAAGGTTTGCCGCCGCCGCGTAATCCCCATCCGCCGCAAAGGACACCGCCCGGATCATCCGCATCGGCGACAGCATCGGATCCAGCGGGCTTAGCCCCATGGAGACAGCAATGCCTGTCCGCGTCTCGGCGGTTTGCCCGCACAACACATGCAGGAATGCGCGGGCATAATGCCCCTTGGCGAAATTGGGCGACAGCTCCACGGCGCGGTCCAGCCAGATCAACCCATCCTCGGGCCGCTCGATCAGCATCTGATACCGCCCCATCGCCATGTTTGCGGCGGGGTCCAACGGATCAAGTTCATAGCTGCGCTCGGCCTCAAACCGGGCGGCGTGTATGGCGGCGGCGCGGTCCGGCGTATAGGCCATGGCGGCATTCTGCTGGCTGGTAAAGGACCGGGCGGCAAAGGCACTGGCAAAACCGGGGTCAAGGTCCGTGGCGCGTTTGAACAGGCTTGCGGCGATGGCATTGTCATGCGCGTTAAAGCGGTACACATGCGCCAGCCCCAGATGATAGGCCCCCCAGGCATCCAGATGTTCGACGGGTTTCGCCCGCGCCAACGCCGCCTCGGCCAGCGGGATTTGCAGGTCCAGGGCATTGATCACCGCAGACACAATCTCGGCCCGGACGGCGTGAATATCATCCAGGGGCCGCTCGAAATGTTCTGACCAGATCAGGCTGGCGTTGCGGGTTTCGGCCAGATCGACGCTGATGTGCAGGCGGTTGCCGAATTGTTCGACCCGCCCAGACAGACAAAACCCCGCCCCCAGCACAGATTTCAACCCGCCAAAATCTACCTCTGGCCCCCGAAACCGAAAGCTGGATTCGCGCGCGATCACCCGCAACCAGCGCAACCGGGCAAGGGACGAGATGACCTCGGCAGGGATACCATCGCCCAGGGTCGCAAAAGCATTGGCCAAGCCTGTTTGCGAAAACGGTAAAACCGCAATCGTTGGTCTTTCATCGCGCAGCGGCCCCGGTTCAAGCACCGGCGTCGCCGTCACCGCCCCGCTTGACCTGATCCTGACCGGGGCCACAAACCGGTGCCCCAGCCCGCGCACCGTGCGGATATAGCTCTGCGCCGCGCCATCATCGCCCAGCGCCTTGCGCACCAGTTTCAGCACGGTCGACACTGCCGCATCCGAAATAAACCGCCCGCCCCAGACCGTGGCGATCATTTCCTCGCGGCTCAACACCCGCTCATGGTTTTCGACCAACAAGCGCAACAGCGCCAACGCCTTTGGCTCCAGCGCAATCAGACCCTTCGGCCCCCGCAATTCGGCCCGGTCAATGTTCAGCTCAAATGGCGGAAATTCCAAAATCATGCGGGCAGGTTAGCGAGAGCGCAGCAAATCCACAACAAAAACGCATGCAGTCCTCAAGCAGCACTGTTGGGGCCGCGCTATCGTATTGTCACACGCTTCCACCCAAAGGAGACCGCCATGACATCGCTTCAAAAGCCGCTCGTGCAACATCTGCTGGCCCAACTGGACGCCTTCAACTGGCTGATGGACGTAAACCCCGGCAAACCGCGCCCGCCCAGCGCCGTGGAAATCGCCCATGCCCGACGCGCGGAACTCGCTCATATCGACGCGGCTACTAGCCGCGACATCGGCCTGTCGGCCGAGGACGCGACCGGGATCAGCACCCACCAGCCGGACCTGCCGTTCTTCATGCAGGCGGGGTTCAAGTAGGGTGTGCATTCATGCGCACCCCGTTATCCGATGATATTGCACAACCGGGGCACTCGTGCTAGATGACCAAGTCATACCGGAGGTGGAAATGACCGTCAAAACCACCCTCAGCTTTACCGACCGGCATCATGCGTTTTTGCAGCGGCAGGTCGAAAGCGGGATTTTTGCGACGAAGAGTGCCGCAGTTGCTGCCGCCTTGGAACGCCAACTTGAAGCTGAGCGAGCGTTCGATGCACATGTCGCCGGTTTGGCTGATGTGGTCCGCGAACGAATGAAAACACCAATCGAGGACTATATCTCAGCCGACGACGTGTTTGCAGAACTATATGCTCGTCTCGACAAGCATCCCAACCCTTGAAGTATCGTCTCGAGTTTCATCCTGGTGCCCGCAGCGAGATTTTTCAGATTGGCGATTGGAAAGCAGATTTTTCGGGTCGCCGCGTCGCCAACAAAATAACCCGCGATATCCAATCGGCCATCAACTCGCTGCGGACATGGCCCGAACGCGGGAACTTGCGGCCGCACATCGGCCCGAAAATACGTGCGATTCCCGTCGGTGAAAAAGCCGTTATCACGTTCGAGGTCGATCAAGAGCATCGAATCGTCCTGATTTATACGGTGACCTATGGCGGACAAGATTGGGAAAGCCAGACCAGAGATCGGCTTTAACCCCCCCCTTCAATGCACCTCCGGCACCGGTATCTTGCGCTGGCAAACATGGTTGGCAAACGTATCGGTACGGGTTTCCACTACATGCTCACGCATTGGTTAGGTGTTACAGAATCACATGCCTCGATTCTCAATGCGGTTGCCTGCACATCGTCTTTTCAGGGTGAATAGAGCTTGAGCTTGCCCGTGCGACCGCCTGCAGCATCCGGCACCTTGACGTTCCACGCCAATCCAATGGCGGCGAGCCCACGAATGACCCACCAGCCGGGGTCGATTTGCCCGCTATGATGACCCATCCGCGCCGACCGGGGGAAAGCGTGATGATTGTTGTGCCAACTTTCACCGAATGTAATCACGGCCAGCCGAGGCAAGTTTCGCCCATCAACGGCGATCCCTTCCAAAACGAACGGGCGCTCTCCATGGGTGTGCGCAAAGTGGACCGTGCACCAGTGACCCGTCAGGGATACGACGATGCGCAACGATACGCCCCAGAACACGAACCCCCAACCGCCGACCAGATACAGCGCGATTGCCAACGGAAGTTGCTGCCAACGCCAGGTGCGCTCCAACCCTTGATAGAAACGGTCGTTCAACACGAGTTCTTCGATGGTCAAGGTCGGCGGGCGTGACAGAATCTGCTCGCAATGCATCTGCCAGAAGGCATCGCGCCAGAACCCGACATCATGCTTGGCAAAGGAATGGCAATCCGGCTGGTTTTGCTGCCAGTCGCGAATTTCATGGATACGGAACATGCCGATAGGGCCCGCCATGCCAACCAGCGCACCCATGTACACCAGCAAATGTTCCAGCCAAAGCCGCGTTTCAAAAGAGCGATGGATAAGCAGACGGTGCATCCCTACCGAATGGCCAAGACAAATCGTCAGAAACATCAGGCCGAAAAATACAGCTACCGCAGGCCAAGAAAACCAGTAAATCCCACCCGCCAGGCCGCCGATAAGGTGAACCGTGAACCACAAGGATTTGGATCGGGCCCACACTACCTCGCCATCAATGGCGGACGTATCCTGCCCCGGTGTAACTCGGTCAGTCGCAACAAGAGCAGTCATATGGTACCTCTCACTCGGTTGACCAATCCGCCCCCCCTCAATGCATCTCCGGCACCAAAATCTCCCGTTTCCCCACATGGTTCGCCGGGGTAACAATCCCCTGATCCTCCATCTGCTCGACCAGCCGGGCCGCTTTGTTATACCCAATTGCCAGCTTGCGCTGGATATAGCTGGTCGAACATTTGCGGTCCTTGGCGACGATCTGCACTGCCATGTCATACAAGGCGTCCTCGGTCTCGGACCCCGACCCAAGCCCCAGTACCTGATCAATCTCGCTACCCTGGTCATCATCCGGGCCCTCAACCACACCGGACATATATTCGGGCGGGCCAAAGCCCTTCAGGTGGTTCACGATCTCTTCGACCTCTTCATCCGAACAGAACGGGCCATGGATACGGGTAATCTTGGACCCGCCCGCCATATACAACATATCGCCCATGCCCAGCAGTTGCTCGGCCCCCTGCTCGCCCAGAATCGTGCGGCTGTCGATTTTCGACGTCACCTGAAACGATATCCGGGTCGGAAAGTTCGCCTTGATCGTGCCGGTGATCACATCGACCGACGGGCGCTGCGTGGCCATGATCAGGTGAATGCCCGATGCGCGGGCCATCTGCGCCAGACGCTGAATGCAGGCCTCAATCTCTTTACCCGCCACCATCATCAGATCGGCCATTTCGTCAACGATCACCACGATATAGGGCAGAACCACGGGCAGGGTTTCTTCGGTTTCAAAGATCGGCTCACCGGTGTCATCGTCAAAGCCGGTCTGCACCGTGCGGCTGAACATCTCGCCTTTGGCCAGTGCTTCACGCACCCGGCCATTATAGCCTTCGATATTGCGGACGCCGGTTTTCGACATCTTGCGATAGCGCTCCTCCATTTCGCCCACGGTCCATTTCAGGGCCACAACCGCCTTTTTAGGGTCGGTCACAACCGGGGACAGCAGACGCGGGATGCCGTCATAGACGGACAGTTCCAGCATTTTCGGATCGATCATGATCATCCGGCATTCTTCGGGTGTCAGTTTATACAGCAGCGACAGGATCATCGTGTTGATCGCTACCGATTTACCCGACCCGGTGGTGCCCGCAATCAGCAGGTGGGGCATCTTGGCCAGGTTGGCAATCACCGGCTCGCCGCCGATATCTTTACCCAAGGCGAGGGGCAGGCGCATCGACGAGTCGCCAAAATCACGGGCCGAGATAATCTCGCGCAGCACCACCTTTTCACGCATCGCATTGGGCAATTCGATGCCAATCACGGTGCGGCCCGGCACGGTCGAGACGCGGGCGGACAGGGCGGACATAGAGCGGGCAATATCGTCGGACAGGCCAATAACACGTGACGCTTTCAGCCCCGGCGCGGGTTCCAGTTCATACATCGTGACCACAGGGCCGGGGCGAACGCTCGTGATCTCGCCCTTAACGCCATAATCATCCAAGACCGCCTCCAGCATCCGGGCGTTTTGTTCCAGCGCGTCATCCGACAGATGATGGCGCTGAATTTCGACCGGATTGGTCAGCAGGGACAGCGGCGGATATTCGTATTTGGCATATTTATCCTCAAGTGGCAGTTTGGGCTGGGCCTCAGACATGGCCCGGGCCGATGGCTGCGGCGACCGGCGGGCAATATGCTGCACCACTTTGCGCGGCTCTGGCATTGGAATGATCGGGCGGCTGTCGGGCATCAGCGGCGCAGTATCTTGCCACACCTGATCCTGATCCAGCAAATCATCCTCGTCCCAATCGGCCTGCAGAGGTTCAGCAATCGGTGGCAATGAAACCGCAGGCATGGTGACTGGCACCCCGCCTCTGGGTGTCAGATTGAGCAGCAGCGGCTTGGGTCCGGCGGGCCGGGTCATTTGCGGCTCGATCCGGGGGGCCACGGCACCACGGGTCCGGCTGCGGATCGCATCGCTGATTTTGGCACGGATACGGTCATCGTCATAGGCGGGCACTTCGGCGTCAAAATCGGGGGCCTCAACCAGCTCGGCATCGGGCATCACCCGCAGCTCTTCGCGCTTAAGCAGCCCGGCAAGAAACCCAACCCGTTGCGGCGCGGGTTCATTGTGGCGGGGCGGGGCGGCCAGCGGGGCCGGTTGCGGCACCGATTGCGCGGCACCATAGGACATGGCGGGCGGCATGGTATGGCCAGAATTCGGACGGGCGGTTTGCGATGGTGCAGCGGCCGACATATCGCGCGGCGCGGTGGGCCGGGCAATCGGCATGGCCGGATTGGCGCGGACAACGGCGGCAACGCGCTGTGTTTGGGTCATCGCCGGAATGGCACGCAGTGCGGCGGCATCAGCCTCGGCCAAGGCGCGGTCAGTGCGGCCTTGCTCGCGGCGGGCCTCAATCGTGGTCTGTACCCTGGCGCGGGCGATCTGGGCTGCATACAGCGTCACCGCGGCGCTACGCCCCAGAACTCTCAGCAATACCTCATAGGACAGGACCAGCCCGACCAAAGTATAGCGCCAGCCCCGGCGCAATTCGGCGCTGGTAAAGCCCAGCACGAAACTGCCCAGCGCCAGCATCCCGACCCCGGTCAGCACAGACAGCAGCTTTGCGCCAATCCCTGCGCCCAGCGGCAGGGCAGTAAGGATCATACTTAGCACCGTATCGCCGAACAGCCCGCCCATCCCAAACGCATGTGGCCAGCCCGCAATCTGCGGCAGAGTTGCGGCATAGACAGCACCCAGCGCCACGGCGATCGGGGCAAACACGACACGGCCCATGGCCCGGTCCTGCCCGTAATGCGTGGCCATGCGCGCGCCCCAGACCAACAGGACCAGCGGAATCATCCACGCGCCCCGGCCCACAATCATGAACAGCGGATGCGCCAGGGATGCGCCAAACCGACCCATCCAGTTTTGCACCGGGGCATCCGTGGCCAGCATCCAGTTTGGGTCATCGGGGGAATACGTGCCGATCATCAGCCCGGCCATGACCCCCAACACGATCAGGCCAATCCCCAGCAACTCGCGCCCCCGCTTTTCAATCGCGGCTTGCGTGGTGCTGTCCAACAGGGGGTCGCGTCCGCGTGTCTGATAGGCCATCTTGTCCCTCTTACTTATACAAACAGTCGCACAGCATCGTGAGTGCGCGCTGCATATCTTGTGTTGGGGCCACCATGGCGACCCTGATAAATCCATGTCCGGGGTTGTCCGGCCCTTTGCCACGGCCCAGATACGACCCGGGCAGAACCCGCACGCCGGTCTGTTGCCAAAGGCTGAGTGCCGCCTGTTCGCCATCCGGCACCGGCAGCCACAGGAAAAACCCGGCAGGTGGCGGCGCATAGCCCGGCACATCGGCCAGCACCGTAT
Source organism: Rhodobacterales bacterium (assembly GCA_031422295.1). Taxonomy (GTDB): domain Bacteria; phylum Pseudomonadota; class Alphaproteobacteria; order Rhodobacterales; family Rhodobacteraceae; genus JANOMH01. The sequence continues at coordinate 21,534 of JANOQM010000099.1, forward strand.
CCGCGATCCGGTATTTTTGCTGATAGATTGCCCGGCTTTCGGTCACATGGGTTTCATCCGCCCAGACCTTTTCAGCGACCCGTTGCAGCGGCAGCGGCAAAGGGGCCCCGGCATAGTTGCGCAAGGTCCGCATCGCGGCAATTGATTTCGGCCCGCCCGCTGCAAATCCCGACCGCAGCCCCGGCAGGTTCGACCGTTTGGACAGCGAATGGAACACCATGACCCGTTCGGGGTCGGCCCCCATTTCGGCGGCAATCTGCAGCGCCCCGACCGGGGCCCGATCGCGCCAAATCTCGGAATAGCATTCATCGGCGAAAATTCGGAAATCGTGTTTCTCGGCCAATGTGATCAGATCACGCCAATAATCGGCGCTTGCCACAGCCCCCTGCGGGTTCGCCGGAGAGCAGATATAGACGATAGAAGTGCGGTTTAGAATACCTGCAGGAACTTCGCTAAAAACTGGCAGATGCCCTGTCTCGGCCGATGTTGTGAGGTAGACCGGCTCGGCCCCAACGGCCAGTGCTGCCACTGCATAGACCTGATAAAACGGGTTCGGCATCAGGATCACCGGGCGCTGGCCGTGCTTGGCTTCGGGGCACAAAGCCATCGCTGCATTATACAATCCTTCGCGCGTTCCGTTCAGCGCGATCAGATTTTCTGGCTGTATTTCAATGCCATAGCGCCGTTTGACCCAGCCGCAAATCGCATCCAGCAACGCAGGCGTGCCTTCATTCGGCGGATATTTTCCAAATTCTTCAATATGTTTCGCCAAAACAGCGCCAACCCAATCGGGGAAAGCATGCTGCGGCTCGCCAATGGTCATGACAATGGGTTCGCCGCCCGGGGCATGGGCGTCAAGCAGCTTCCGCAAACGCGGAAACGCATAATCCGGTAGGTCCGAAAACCGCTCGGGGAACTGCATCAATGCCTCATACCGGGGTCATGAACGCCCCGTTGGGTTTAAACTAGCGCCGCACAGGCCGGTATGTCCAGAAAAACCCAAGCCTTTCAGCGGGGTTCAGCCCCATCCCTGTGGCATTTAGGCCGCCGACTAAGCCAGCGCCAGCTCTGCCGCCGCACCCAGCCGCAACAACCGCCCATCGCTGCCCGGCGAGGTATTGAACATGATCCCGCAGGACGACGTTCCGGTGGGCAAAGTCAGCGACGCGAGCCCCAGCAGATTACCGATCCTTGTATTGCGCAAGGCGATCAGATTGACCGATTTATAATACGCATCATCGCTGGCCAGCCGGGCCAGATTAGGCGGCAAAATCGCCGAAGTTGGCATGATAACAGCATCATAGCCAGCAGTCAGCGCCAGATATTCACGACGTAGAACCCGCAGTCGGTTCCAGGCCGCAATGAAATCGGCGGCCAAAACGCTGCTGCCCATCCGCACCCGCTCCAGTATCTGCGGATACATCTTTTGTGGGGCAGCCTCGATGATCTCGCGCCACCAGCCATAGGCCTCGGGTGCATACAAACTGGCCGTCAAGGCCAGTGCTTCGGTGACCTGGGACGCCTGCCCATGGCTGATCTTGGCCCCCGCCCGCACCAGCCGGTTGACGGCCCCTGCAAAAGCTGCTGCAGGTTCCGCCGCCAGATCGTCCATGGCCACGGTCTCCAGCACCAACAGGCGGGCTCCAGACAGGCTTGCCCCGGTCAAATCAGCAGCTTTAGTCCCGTCCAGAGCCGCAAATGCCAAACTTGCATCTTCGACCGACCGGCACAAAGGGCCGACAGTATCAAACGACAGGCACAGCGGCAAAACCCCGTCCAACGACAACCGCCCATGTGTCGGTTTGAACCCGACCAGATCATTCCAACCTGCCGGTATCCGGATTGATCCGCCGGTATCAGACCCGATTGCCAGCGGGGCCAGATTGAACGCGACCGAGGCCGCAGCACCGGACGATGACCCACCGGGCACAGCATCTGCGTCATTCACACACGGCGGCGTGGCGGTGATCGGGTTATACCCCAAGCCGGAAAATGCAATCTCGGACATGTGGGTTTTACCCAAACAAATCAGACCCATGGCCGTGGCATTGCGCAAAACAGCGGCGTCCTGGGTCGGAATACGACCGGCCAGCAGCGCTGTGCCCGCCTCAGTCGCCACCCCGGCGCTGTCATACAAGTCCTTCCACGACGCGGGCACTCCATCCAGCGGGCCACGCCGCTGCCCGGCCTTGGCGCGCGCACTTGCGGCCGCCGCCTCAGACCGGGCGCGATCATGGGTGACGCGCGCATAAATCCGGTCGCGTAACGGGTTGGCGTCAATGGCGGCCAGATAGGTGTCGGTCAAGGCAACCGGGTCAATCTGCCCCGCCCCGATCCCGCGCCCAAGCTCTGCCGCCGTTGCTGTCAGCCAATCCATGCCATTCCCCCCGGTTTGGCCAAAGGGTAGCGGCCAAGGGGCGCATGGACAATCCCGCCCGCGCGACCAATATGAAGGCCATGGTACAAGATGCTGATATTCTGATCGTGGGCGGCGGAATGAACGGGCCTGCCTTGGCTTTGGCTTTGGCCCAATCGGGGTTCAGGGTGGTTGTTGTTGACAGCCTGCCACTGGATACCCGCGCTGATCCAGGTTTTGACGGGCGGTCTTATGCGCTGGCCCTGACATCCTGTCGGCTGTTGCGGGCTATCGGGGTTTGGGCGGCGGTGGCTGATCAAGCGCAACCGATGTTGGAAATCAAAGTCACAGACGGGCGGGCCGGTCAGGGGGCCAGCCCGTGGATGCTGCATTTCGACCATGCCGAGATTGAAGAGGGGCCGATGGGCCATATGATTGAGGACCGGCACCTGCGACGGGCGTTTATGGACGCGATGGCCGGGCAGGATGGGATCACCCATATGGCCGGAGAAACGGTAGTTTCGCAGGCTGTTACATCTGCCGGGGCCTCGGTGATTTTGGCATCTGGGCGGGTTTTGACCGCCAATCTGTTGATCGGTGCGGACGGGCGCAGCAGCGGGACAGCCACCCGCGCCGGAATTAAACGGATCGGCTGGGGATACAACCAGACGGCAATTGTCTGCGCCGTGGCCCATGACCTGCCGCATCACGGCATCGCGCATCAGTTTTTCATGCCCGCCGGGCCGCTGGCGATATTGCCGCTGACCGGGAACCGCTGTTCGGTGGTCTGGAGCGAAAGCAGTGCGCGGGCGGCACAGGTTATGGCGCTGGATGACCGCAGATTTCTGGACGCATTACGCCCGGCCTTTGGCAGCTTTCTGGGCGAAATCAGCCTAACCGGGGCGCGGTTTACCTATCCACTGGGGCTGACTTTGGCGCAAAGTTTTCTGGCCCCGCGGGTGGCACTGGTCGGCGACGCAGCGCATGGCGTGCATCCCCTTGCCGGGCAGGGCCTGAATGCCGGGCTGCGCGATGTGGCCGCCCTAGCCGATGTGCTAGGCGATGCACGTCGCAGGGGCGAGGATATCGGGTCAGCCCAGACTTTGGCGCGCTATCAACGGTGGCGGCGGTTCGACACGGCGACTTTGGCAGTGGCAACCGATACGTTTAACCGACTGTTCTCTAACGACAACCCGCTGTTGCGTGCAGCGCGGGACATTGGCATGGGCGTGGTCAATGCAATCCCGGCCCTACGGCGCGGAGCCATGCGCGAAGCAGCGGGACTCAACGGAGAATTGCCGCGGTTGATGCGGGACTGATAACCAAAACGGTCTTCGTTACGCGGTCCTCCCAATGTGCGGGATCATTCAGAACCTCCGGCCCCAGCCTGTCACGCAAAAACACTTTCCGTTTGGACTGCCGCACCTCGACCCGGTTTTCATAGCCGAACAACGGAAACTTCCCGGCCAGGAACCCTTCGCGTAATTCCCTTTCTCGCGCTTCCAGACGACGGATATCAACGCGCAGACGGGCTAATTCATCAGCGGGATAAAGATTGGGAATCATGCGCGGCCTCGTCAATATGGACCCCAGCATTCTTTGGCCCTTATGACTAACGAACGATTAAGTTCATTCCAATCGCCGCGCCTCATCCACCAACATCACCGGAATGCCGCCCCTGATCGGAAACGCGAGCCCAGCCGCCTTGGACACCAATTCCTGTTTTTCGGCATCATAGCCAAGCGGCCCCTGCGTTTGCGGGCAGACCAGCACTTCGATCATATGCGGATCAAATTCGGTCATTGCATGACTTCTTCGCCAGACCCGCCACGCAAGGCAAACTCGATCAAAGTCACCAGTGTTTCGCGCCGGGTAGACAAAGACGGAGCCTCAAGCAGGGCTTGGCGATCCTCGGGTTCAAACGGGCACAGCATCGACAATGAGTTGATCAGCAACTCATCCTCGGCCTCGCGCAGGCTGTCCCAGTCAGTAGACAGGCCTTGGTCGGCAAAGAACCGATTCAACTGATCCATGAAAATCTTGCGGTCAAAGCCAGTGTCCTTTTCAACCGGACCAAGATCGCGCTCGAACCCCTGCCAACTGATATCGCAGCGGCGATAGGGGGCAAAGCCTTCGATCTCTTTACTGACCCGGAACCGGGATTTTCCGGACAGGGTGATCATATACCGGCCATCTTCGGTTTCAGAAAATGCGGTAATCCGACCGGCACAGCCAATCGCATGCAACTTTCCCGCCGCCCCCGGCGCATCATAGGGCTGGATCATGCCGATCAATCGGGTCGGCGTTTTTAACGCATCTTCGATCATCGCAAGATAGCGCGGCTCGAATATATGCAACGGCAGCCTGGCACGTGGCAGCAACAGTGCCCCGGGCAGTGGAAAGATCGGGATTGTATCGGGCAGATCGGTTGATTTTGTCATATCTTTTGACCTAGCCCGGCTGCGACATCAGGCAAATATCAATGACGACAATTTGCGCCTGCCGTTCAGTGCAATCGGATCTTTTGCCGTAAGTGCATCAAATATGGTAAAAAGTTGGGCTTTGGCCGCCCCGTCATTCCAATCGCGGTCGCGCCGGAAAATCTCGAGCAGTTCATCGACAGCAGCCTGAACATCGCCTTGGGCATGCAGGCCAGTAGCAAGGTCAAACCGGGCCTGATGGTCAGCCGGATCGGCGGCCACAGCGGCCTGCAATTCAGGTACAGGTCCGGCATTTGCGGCCTGTTTGGCCAATTCCAGTTGGGCATGCACCGCGTCAATTTCGGGGGCTTTGGATATGACAGCAGGGGCCCCGTTCAACACCGCCTCGGCCTGTTCCAATTCGCCCATGGCGATGTAACAGCGAACGAGGCCGGCATAGGCTTTGGCATTCTCGGGTTCTTCCTGCAAAATCGCAGCAAAGGTTTCGGCGGCATCTGCGGCGGCACCTTCGGCCAGCAGTTGTTCGGCGGCCTCCAACGCTTCGGCCAAACCACCATCTGCATCCGGCGCCAAAGCTGCGACTTTGGTCACAAACGCCTCGACCTCGGATGGCGGCAAAGCACCTTGAAACCCATCCACCGGCTGACCCTGCCAGAACGCATAGACTGTCGGGATGGATTGCACGCGCAACTGGCCCGCATAGCCGGGGTTCTTGTCCACGTCTATCTTGACCAGCTTGACCCGGCCCTTGGCGCGGCCAACGGCGGCCTCAATTGCCGGGCCCAGGGTTTTGCACGGCCCACACCATGTCGCCCAGAAATCAACAATGACCGGGATGGTTTTTGACAGCTCGACCACGTCCTTGGCGAACCCGGCATCGGTCCCGTCAATAACATGCTCATTCTTGGAGGCAGGGGTGGATTTTTCTCCGAGTTCCAACATGGCGCGATTCCTCTGAACTGGCTTTGGCCTCTATATGTGCGCGGCAAGACTTTACCGCAAGCCGAACAGTGCATAGCTTGGCCGCAGATCAACCTAAAAGGTCAGACCATGCCCCGCACCTTGTTATGTTTCGGTGACAGCAACACCCACGGCACCCCGCCGATTGTGACACGGGGGACCTATGCGCGGTTTGACAGCCAAACCCGCTGGCCCTGCGTCGCGCACAAGGCGCTTGGGGCCGGGTGGGATCTGGTCGAAGAGGGGCTGCCCGGCCGCACCGCGCAATACGAAGACCTGATGATGGGCGCGCATATGGATGCGCGGCCGGGTCTGAAAATCGCTTTGTGCAGTCATGGGCCGATTGACGTCCTGACCCTGATGCTGGGCACCAATGACGTAAAAACCCGGTTTGGGGCGACGCCACAACAAGTGACCGCCGGAATCGCCGGGCTGCTGGATTTCGCACTGGGCGATGAGATGCAGATCCGGCATGGCGGGTTCAAAGTACTGCTGATCTGCCCGCCCCCGGTGTTGGAACAAGGGCCGATTAAATCGGAATTCACCGGCGGGCGGGACGTGTCAATGGCCCTGCCGCCGCTGTATGCGACACTGGCTGCGGCGCGCGGGGCGGCGTTTCTGGATGCAGGTCAGGTGATCGAGGTCAGCCCGGTAGACGGCATCCATTACGAGGCCGAGGCGCATCTGGCGCTGGGGGCGGCTGTGGCAAAGGTCGTGAATGGCCTGTAGCCTAAGGTCATCTTTGTGGATCAGATACCTCAGCCGGAGGCACCCGGCCACACCGACAGAGCCTCCGGCGGAGGTATTTTTCCAACTCCGAAATTGCACAGTAAAGTGGGTTTTAGCCTACCACCCTTTTATAAATCAAATATTGCAAACACTGGCGCATGGTCGCTGGGCTGGTCCCAGCCCCGGACCTGCCGCAATATCCGGCTGCCATGTGCCGCAGCGGCGATGTCCGGTGTAGCCCAGATATGGTCCAGCCTGCGGCCTTTGTCGGCGGCATCCCAATCGGGCGACCGGTAGGACCACCAGCTGTATAACAGGCCGGTCGGAATATCGGCGCGGGTAATGTCCACCCAGTTGCCTGCGTCCTGAGTCTGGGCCAGATGTTCAACCTCGATCGGTGTATGGGACACGATTTTCAGCAGGGCTTTGTGGTTCCAGACATCATCCGCGCGCGGGGCGATGTTCAGGTCGCCGACAAGGATCGCTTTGGCGGGGCGGTTCGCATGAAACTGGTCGCGCATTTGGGTCAGGAAATCCAGTTTTTGACCAAACTTCACATTGGCCGCACGGTCAGGCTCGTCGCCACCGGCAGGAACATAACAATTATGGATGGTCACGCCATTATCCAGCCGGGCCGCCACATGGCGGGCATGGCCAAGGGTCGCGAAATCTGTCGACCCGGCATCGGTCAACGGCAGTTTGGATATGATCGCTACGCCATTATAGCCCTTTTGGCCACGGGCGACCATGTGGGTGTATCCCAATGCGCGAAACTGCTCGACCGGGATATTCTCGACCGGGCTTTTGCATTCCTGCAGGCACAGCACATCGGGTTGTTCTTCGGACAAAAGCCGGGCCACCAGACTTTCGCGCAGGCGGACCGAATTGATATTCCAAGTGGCAAGAGAAAAGGCCATCAGCGACACTCCGTTCTGCCCCGGACGATATCCCGTCCGGGCGCAGAGGTGAACCCGCCTTAGACAGGTCTGACGTTGTGGTCAGACGATCAGTTCACGTTGTATTGGCCAATCTGACAAATGTTGACCACATCGGTGAACTGGGCCCCATTCTCGAACTCGATCAGAATGTCATAGTTGCACTCGCTCACATTGCGGAACGTGATGTCGAGGTGCTGTCTGGGGCCCAGCGTGTTGTTGCCCAGAATGTCATTTTCCCAGTTCGAGTTGTTCACTGGCGAAGCATAGAACCGATAGATCGTCTGGCCCGAGTTGTTCTGGATGCGCAGCGGTTCGACCGAATCGGCGAAAACCGGGGCAGCCAAGGACAGGCTGAGGGCTAGGGCGGGAATGAAGGCGCGATAATTGAACATCGAAGAACACTTTCTGTTTTGGGTCAGATGGCTAACGCCCCTGAGCTTTTCACACGCGATAGATTCCGCCTAGTCAGGTTTTCCACGCTTTTCGTGGATTCTTTCAGGATTAGGCGGTTCACTTTACAGTCACGCAAGTTAGACGCGGGCCGACCAATAATCCTTGGTCAGCTCGCCGATAAATTATTGAATCGTGTAACTACCAAGGTCGCAAATATTCACAGCGTCCGTCAGATCGGATCCGTCATCAAATACCATCCGGATGTCATAGGCGCATTGAGTTTGGCCGTCGGCAATGGTCACGACGCCACTGGACCCGCTGGGCAGCACATTCGCGCCCAGAATGTCGGCCTCCCAAGACCCTACATCGCTGGGCGAGGCATAGAATTCCATCAGCGTATAGCCCGAGGTGTTGATCAGCTCGAACTGCATATCTTGCGCCACAACAGGTGCTGCGCTGGTCATGGCGATCAATGTGACCGGCAATAGGTGCTTCAAAGGCAGCATATCGACATAAACCTTTCCGGGGAACCACAGGCAGGGTTCCGAACGACGCGGATCGCGCCAACGTGTTATATAAACGGGATTCTGAAAATCGCCTAGGATATCAGATAGCGGCAGATACGTTATCCGATAACATGTCGTCCGACACTGCCACAGGTGCGTTCTGGGCGGGGTTTTAAAGTGCACAGCTTGTGCCGAAAAAAAAGCCCGGATGTGGGGAGAATCACATCCGGGCAAGTCCAACAGGGAGGTAATGGCATAACCCCGCCATCAGGGGATTGGTTCCGTGCCGGGGCTGTAACGCTCCGGACCGGGTTTAAGCCACCAGCCGGTAGCCACCTGATTCAGTCACCAGCAGCCGCGCATTCGACGGATCGGGTTCGATTTTCTGCCGCAGCCGGTAGATATGCGTCTCCAGCGTATGGGTCGTGACCCCGGCATTATAGCCCCATACCTCGTGCAGCAGCACGTCCCGGGCCACCACGCCATCAGTTGCGCGGTAGAGGTATTTCAGGATGTTGGTTTCCTTTTCGGTCAACCGCACCTTTTTGTCCTGCTCGGTGATCAGCATCTTTTGCGCGGGCTTGAACGTGTAGGGGCCTAACTGGAACACCGCATCCTCAGACTGTTCATGCGTGCGCAGCTGCGCCCTGATCCGGGCCAGCAACACCGGAAATTTGAACGGCTTGGTCACGTAATCATTCGCGCCTGCATCCAGCCCCAGGATGGTGTCGCTGTCGCTGTCATGTCCGGTCAACATCAGGATCGGGCATTTAACGCCCTGCTTGCGCATGACCTTGCACAGCTCGCGGCCATCGGTATCGGGCAGGCCCACATCGAGGATGACGAGGTCATACAGCCCCGCTTTGGTTTTCACCAAAGCATCATGGCCATTTCCCGCTTCGAACACGTCGAAATCCTCGGTCATGATCAGCTGCTCGCTCAGCGCTTCGCGCAGATCATCGTCGTCATCGACCAGAAGTATCTTTTTGAGTTGTGCCATGACAGCCTCCTTTTGTCGTTGCCTAACACATGTGTAACATTCACGTGCGCGGCAAGGATTGCTGCAAACGGCTCACGCGGACGTGCGAGGTGGCGGCGGATTGTTACAGTCTCAGCGCGGCAAAGGGTCGGTTGAAATGGCTGCAGCGACAGTGCCGAGGTCATTCCATGCACGCGTGACTTACATTACAGCGCATCCGGCATCGCAAAGGTGAACCGCGCCGTATTCGTCTAGCTAGGCGCGGATGGCGTTCGCAAGTTGGGGTCTGTTGGCGCACGCGGAAATCCCGTGTGCCACGGGTCATCGGCACCGCCTGCTGTGCCATGGATTTGACCGGCCTCACAAATTGCTTCAGCATCAATGGCATCGATCTTGCCACGTTTGATACAGGGCGTCACGTCATGCGGTGGCATCGGGCGCATGTCATGGCCGTGAAGGATCCGGTCCCGCGCCCAGTATGCGCCCCTGATCCGGCCTCCATGCCGATCAGACAGGGGGCGCGCTTGCCGGAAAACCCCGGCGTCTGGTTGCGCCGCAGCTGGCGGCAAAACACGACCCTTCCATCTTCACCAACGGCGTGAACCCGGAAAAACACTCTTGGCAAGATCAAGACCGATTGTGGTAATCATCGCCGATGAATGGCGCCTTTGCCGCGGGTTCGACGACAACCCCACCATGGTGCAACGCGACGCCAAAAACAGGAACCATCCACCCCATCAACGGCAAGATATCGGCGACCGGACAGTGTTGTTTCAACTCCGGGCAGCACGGGGCAGAGGATTCATTTGGAATCCTCTGCCTTTTTCCTATATGCGACCAGTTGATCCCGCATCCAAGGCCCGCCATGACCGCCATTACCCCAGACCTGCTGACCATCAAACGCATCCTGCCCGACAGCCCGGTCAACCTGATCGGGTTGACCCGGGACCAGATGCGCGATGCGCTGATCGGCGCTGGCACCCCGGAAAAGCAGGCCAAGATGCGGGTCGGACAGGTCTGGCAATGGCTGTATCACTGGGGCGTGCGCGACTTTGCCCTGATGACCAATCTGGCCAAAGATTACCGGGGGCTGCTGGCCTCGAATTTCGTTATTGACCTGCCGGAGGTTGTGACCAAACAAGTCAGCGCCGATGGCACCCGCAAATACCTTGTCCGCATTGCAGGCGGGCACGAGGTTGAGGTGGTTTATATTCCTGAAACCGACCGGGGGACGCTGTGTATATCCAGCCAGGTCGGCTGCACCCTGACCTGTTCATTTTGCCATACCGGCACGCAGAAACTGGTGCGCAACCTGACCACCGCGGAAATTGTCGGGCAGATCATGCTGGCCCGCGATGATCTGGGCGAATGGCCGATCCAAGGCGCACCAAAGAATGAAACCCGCCTGCTGTCGAATGTCGTGCTGATGGGCATGGGCGAGCCGCTGTATAATTTCGACAATGTCCGCGACGCGATGAAGATTGCGATGGACGGCGAGGGGCTGACGCTGTCGCGCCGCCGCATCACCCTGTCGACCAGTGGCGTGGTGCCTGAAATCGCCCGGACGGCACTGGAAATTGGCTGTCAGCTGGCGATTTCGTTTCACGCCACGACCGATGAGGTCCGCGATACCCTTGTGCCGATCAACAAACGCTGGCCTTTGGCCGAATTGTTAGAGGCGTTGCGTGCCTATCCGGGCTTGTCGAATTCCGAGCGGATCACTTTTGAATATGTGATGCTGGACGGCATCAACGACACCGACGCCGATGCGCACCGCCTGGTCAATCTGATCCGGGGCATTCCGGCCAAGATCAACCTGATCCCGTTCAACGAATGGCCCGGCGCGCCCTATAAACGCTCGTCCGGCAACCGCATCCATGCGTTTGCCGACATTATCTACAAGGCCGGTTACGCCAGCCCGATCCGCACGCCACGGGGCGAGGATATCATGGCCGCCTGCGGGCAGCTGAAATCGGCCACGGAACGGGCACGCAAATCCCGCGCCCAGATCGCAGCCGAAGTCAGTGCCACCTAATTGCGCCCCTAATTGCGCCCCTAATTGCGCAACGTGCCCGCCGCCTTGGCCGTAAACGTGGCGATATAGTCCATCAGCCCCGGCGACAGCGTGTCTGACGGGGGCAGTCCCAGTTCAGCCAATCGCACCCGGATTGCGCCCATATCATCAGGATGGGTGCCGCCCTCGATCGCCGAGGATACAAAGGCCGCAAAGGTCGGCTCGGCCCAGCCATCGGTGCCCGACAGTTCGGTGTGAATGAAACTTAGCCCGGTGAACGGATGGTTGGCGCGGGTCACCGGTGCATGCATATGCACGCCGCATCCCGTGCAGGCATGGCGCTGGATCAGGGCGTTGGGATCGACGACTTTCAGTTTATCGCCGTTCTTCGTGACCTTCACAGCGTCTGACGCCACGACCGATACCATTGAAAACCGCGCGCCGTTGGGTTTCCAGCATTTGGTGCAGGCACAGACATGGTTGTGCAGGCAGTTCGACCCGATCTGCACCTCGACCTGCGCAGACACACAGTGGCACTTTAATGTGCCCCCGGACATATCTGCCTTGCCCGGTTTGACGCCGCCATCAACGGCGGGATGAATGGAAATTGCCATAAACAATCCTCCTTGAATGTCGGTCCTCCCCGACAGACCTAACCTAGACCCTCTGCAGGCAATCTGACAACAGCCTCCCTTTGCACTGGCTGCGGTTCCTGCGTAGAAGCAGGCAATTGATCAGGGAGCGACGGCCATGCAAATCAAACTCAACGATATCGTATTCGCAGTGACGCCGGTCGCCAGCACCCTGCGTGCGGCGCTTCTGTCCGACCCGGTCATCGCCCAGGGCGTCTGGCGCAATGTCTATCAATGGGATGCCGCCACCCAGACCGGCAAGGTGCTGGTCAGCACCACCCCATCCGGAACAGTCGCTTTGGGCAATGGTGTGAACTTTTTCGTGCCAAAGACCGGCGTGGATGGGATGGTCAAAAGTGACAGCGCGTCAGCCCGCATGGCCGAGCGGTTCCTCGAGGCGCTCAAGGCAAAATCGATCATCGATGTGGTCCGGGCGTTCAATTCCATCGTCAATCTGGCGCAGAAATCCTTGCCGCTGAGTAATTATGCGGCGCTGAACCCGGTGGCGTCCTATACGATCAAAATGCATGTGGATTTCGCAGCCATTGAACTGCGCAGCGCCAGCCGTAACCTGACTGCCTATGCGTTTCTGCCCGGTCAGGTCGCATTTCACCACGAAATCAGCGCGATTGTGGACGAAGCTGGCTATGCCGCCTTGCCCGCCCCGACCATGGCGCAGATCATGCCTGCCTATATCGTGCCGCCACAGAACAAGGCGAACCACGCGATTCGGCAGTTGGCCCTGGCCCAACGGCTGCAAGACCTGCAACCCGCGATCAAGGCATTGCCCGCAGGCCCCGGCGACATGACGACCGAAGGGTTGCGCCGCAGTTACGCCCGCCTGATCGCGGAATGGAAGGCCCTGGGCGAGGCTGCAAAGCCAAAGACCAAGGCCCCGTTCATGGCCTAGGCCAGCAACGCCTGCGCCTCGGCGGGTGACAGTGCCGCTGGCCGGTCGCAGGGGGTGGTCATGTCGATGAACCGCTTTTCCGCGCCCGACCGCAGGATCGACACCATCACGTCAACCGCATGTACCGCCAGATCAAGGTTGCAGCGATGCGCCCGCCCTTCGGCAATCGCCGTGGCCATATCAGCAAGGCCAGCGCAGCGATAGTTCGCCCGGTCAATGCCTTGGCCGTCCTTTTGGTTCGGCACGCCAAACGGGTGGCCACGTTCGGCCATGACCTGAATAGACCCATCCGCTCCGGCCAGTTCAACCTCGCCACCGAAAAAGTTCGGGTCGGGCACGAACAGCGATCCGGTTTCGCCATATAGTTCCATATTGGGGTGGCTATGTTTCCACACATCCCATGATGCCGACAGGGTGACGGTGGCCCCGTTCACAAATTCCAGCAGCGCGTGGATGTTGGTCGGTGTATCCACCGGGACCGTTTCGCCATCGCGCGGTCCGTTGGAAATCAGCCGTTCGGCAAAGCTGGCATTGGCCAAGGCTGCCACGGATTTGATCGGACCAATCAACTGGATCAGGTTGGTGATGTAATAGGGGCCAAGATCGAGGATCGGGCCGCCGCCGGGCTGGAAGAAAAAGTCCGGGTTCGGGTGCCAGTGCTCCATGCCGTGGCTCATCACATGGCAGGTGCCGCCGATGATCCGGCCAACCGACCCCTCGTCAATCGCCGCACGGGCCAACTGATGCGCGCCACCCATGAATGTATCGGGGGCAGACCCCACGCGCAGGCCGCGCTTGGAAGACAGGTCTTGCAGCTTTTTGCCCTCGTCCAGCGTCAGGACCAGCGGCTTTTCGGAATAGGCATGCTTGCCTGCCTCCAAAATGCGCCGCGTCACGTCGTAATGCACGGCAGGGACGGTCAGGTTGACGATGACATCCACGTCTTTGGCGGCGAGTAATCCGTCAACCGTATCGGCCCGGACATTGTATTCCGCCGCCCGCGCCTGTGCCGCCGACATGTTGATATCGGCCACCGCCGCCAGTTCCAGTGATTTGAACATTGGCGCGAATTTCAGGTAGGTGGTCGAGATATTGCCGCATCCGATGATGCCTACGCGGAGTTTTGTCATATCAAAGCGCCTTTAAGGTGGCGATGGACCGGGTCGCAAACCGGGTGTGATCCTTGGGGTTGTCATGCTCCACCACCATGTGGCTGATCCCGGCTGCATCCAGCGCGCCCTTGATCGCCGCCCAATCCATAATGCCGTGGCCCACATCGGCCCAGCCATCCTCGTCCACAGCCTCGCCGTCGCGGGCGATATCTTTCATATGCACGGCGCTGATCTGGCCCGCATATTTGCCAATCCACGCCACCGGATCATGCCCGGCCACGCCGACCCAGCCCAGATCAAGTTCCAGCTTTACCCCCGCATTGGCGATGTGATCCAGCGGGGTTTCGCCGCCGCCCAAATCGAGCAATTCAAAGTCGTGATTGTGCCAGCCAAAGACCAGCCCCGCATCGGTGATCGGCTTGCCCATCTTGGCCAGCCGCGCGCCAAAGTCGGCCCAGCCCGCCGCATCTGTCGGCCGCTGATCGGCGTCGATGTAAGGGACGAATACCTTTTTGATCCCCAATGTCCGGGCCGTAGCAATAGCTGTCGTCGGATCATTTTCGACCATGTCTAGGTTGAAATGGCCTGAGGTCATCGCCAGTCCCGCCCGGTTCAGTTGCGCCGCCAAAGCCGCCGGATCGCCATACAGCCCGCCATATCCCTCGACCTCGGTAAAGCCCGCCTTGGCCAACATCGCCAGCGTATCGGTCAGGGATGGAAAGTTGCGCGAACAGTAAAGCTGATAGGAGATTGACATTTTGGGGGTCCTTTGTCGTTCAGGCCGTGGTGGCCGAATAGAGGTCGCGCAGGGTGAATGCCGGAGTTTGACCGGGGTCCTGCGGGGTGAAGGTGATGGTCGCCGGATGCCCGGGGAATAGATGAAAGGCGTTATCGCTGAACCGGCCCAGCTGGTCGGATTCGACGCTGACATAATGGGCCAGTGCGCTGGCGCTGATTGTCAGGGTCCATGCGTCGCCCGTCCAATGCGCCGTATGGCTCAGGCCAGAGGGCGACAGATCATAGGTCTTGTAGGGTTTGGGCGCAAACACATCACCCGACCGGGTTCCATCGCTGCCGACATAGGTAAAGGCCAGCATTTCACCGGGCGGCAGTGCAGCGCCCGGCACAGTCATCAACACCGTGGTATCCTGGCCGACCAACCCGCTGCTTTTACCCAGTTCACGGCTGGCCCCGGCCATGTTCACCGCCATAACTATGACTGTGATCGTAACCGGGTCAGCAAGATCATTGACCCCGCGCAATTCAAACCCATCCGCCACCGGAACTGCCGTCACCATGACCGGCGCGAAAAAATCACGCGCCATGTGATGCAACAGCTTCCAGCCGCCGCCATGGTCCAAGCTGGACCATGAACAGACCGGCCAGGTGTCGTTCAGTTGCCAGATCAGCGTGCCCATGCAATGCGGTTTCAGGCTGCGCCAATGGGTGACGGCGGTTTTAATCGCCAGCCCCTGCTGGACCTGAGACAGGTAAACGAAATCCTCGAACTTTTGCGGCCAGCGGAAATACCGGAACATGGTTTCCGCAATCCGGGCATTGCCGCCTGCGTTTTTCTGATGCGATTCAAGGACCGGGGCGGCGATATTGTGATCCTTGGGGTCTGCAAATTTGCGGATCACATCCATCGACGGATAGGACTGGAAGCCGAACTCGGAGCAGAAGCGAGGCGACACATCGCGGTAATGGTCAAAATCCCGCCCCTCGTGCCAGACTGACCAGAAATGCATGTCGCCCTTGCTGTCGTCATGCCAGGCGTCGCCGAAATCCATCGGGCCGGGGGATGGCGAGGAGGGCCACCAGACCGCACCCGGCACGGCGGCCTTCAGCGCGGTTTCAATCGTCCGGTTCAGCCGGTCATAGCCCACCAGATAGAGGTCGCGGTTGGCGCGGGTTTCGGGAAACCACGTCAGCGCGCCGATCAGTTCGTTGTCGCCACACCAGACCGCCAGACAGGCATGGTGATGCAGGCGCAGCGCCTGTTCGGTGGCTTCGATGGCGACATCAGCAAGGAAGGCGTCGTCGGCGGGGTAGATGTGACAGGAAAACATGAAATCCTGCCAGACCATCAGGCCCAGTTCGTCACACAGGTCATAGAACCAGTCGGGCTCATAACGCCCGCCGCCCCAGACGCGGATCATGTTCATGTTGGCGTCTACGGCGGATTGCAGCAGATCGCGGGTCGCCGCAACCGTAATCCGCCCGGCCAGCGCATCGGCCGGAATCCAGTTCGCGCCCTTGGCAAAAACATCGCGGCCATTGACCGCGAATTTGAACCCCAACCCAACTGCATCTTTGGTCGTGACCAGTTCCATCCGGCGCAGACCAATGCGGCGGTGTTCAACCTGCGTGCCCAGCGTCACGGTCAGATCATGCAATACTTGGCCGCCTTGACCCGCAGGCCACCACAGGACCGGGTTTTCGATCGTCAGATCAACCTTGGCCCTGCCGCCCATAACTTTGGCTGTTTCTGTCATACCGCCCATGGCAATCGAAACTTCGGACGCATCGCCCTGAATATCTGCGGTTACCGACACCACAACCCGCCCCGGCGTGTGGGTCTGACCCACAACGACCGACGCAATCCGCGTCGCGACCACAGGCTCCAGCCGCACATCGCCATACACCCCGAACGGGGCCAGTGCGATGTTCCAGTCCCAGCCGAAATCGCAGGACGGCTTGCGCATCATATTGCCATTGGGAATGGGCGTGTTATTGGCGCTGAAAGGGACAAAATAGCGTTGCGCAGCCTGACGGCGGGCGGCCTCGGCCACCAGATTGGGGAAGGTGATTTCGATCTCGTTCTGCCCGACCTGCAGCACCCCAGACAGATCAATGCGATACGAACGGAACATGTTATCCGCACTCAGCATCAGATGCCCATTCACCCGGACCTGCGCCAAAGTATCCAGCATCGACAAAACCAGCACCAGATCGGTCCGATCAACGCTGAAACGCCGTGTCATCACCCAATCATGGTCCGACACCCAGCGGCAGTCATATTCGTTGCGGCCCCAATAGGGGTCGGGGATTATCCCTGCTGCATGCAGGGCGGCAATGCAATCGCCCGGCAAAGTGATCGCACAGGCATGCGCGCCCTTGGCATCCGCCAACGACCAACGTCCTGCAAGATCATAGTTTCCGTCATTCAAAGTCGAACCTCGGTGGTTTTGTCAAACAGTGAGGCGCGGGCCGGATCAATCCCAAGGGTCAGCGCATCGCCGACATTCACCCGGGCCTGACCATCCATCCGCACCCGGATCGGCGCGCCAGCCACGGTGACCCAGACCAAGGTGTCAGACCCCATCGGTTCGACCAGCTCGACCACGCTGGCCACTTTGACCGGTGCGTTTTGGACCAGTTCGCCGGTGACAATATGTTCCGGGCGAATGCCAATGATTGCCGGTCCATCCGACACTTGCGGTGCCGCATAAGCATAGCCGGTCATTGGCATTTTCAGGTCGCCCGTCGTGAACGTCCCGCGCTCCAATGCCCCGTTGAGAAAGTTCATCGACGGCGAGCCGATGAAATCGGCCACGTATTTATTCACCGGCTTATTATAAATCTCGTCCGGGGTGCCCAACTGCATGATATTGCCGGATTTCATCACGGCAATCCGGTCGGCTAATGTCATTGCTTCGACCTGATCATGGGTGACATAGATCATGGTGTTTTCAAGCTGCTGGTGCAGACGCTTGATTTCCACGCGCAGGTCGGCGCGCAGTTTGGCGTCAAGGTTGGACAGAGGTTCGTCAAACAGGAACACATCGACATCGCGGACCAAGGCCCGGCCAATGGCAACACGCTGGCGCTGACCGCCAGACAAGGCGCCGGGTTTGCGCTGTAACAACGGTTCAATTTGCAAGATCCCGGCAGCGCGGTCGATACGCTTTTTAATCTCGGCCCTCGGCACGCGGGCGTTTTTCAACCCGAACGACAGGTTCCCTTCGACCGTCATCTGCGGATACAAAGCATAGCTTTGAAACACCATGCCAATGCCACGTTCACTGGGTTCCTTCCAGGTGACGTTCTGACCCTTGATCCAAATCTCGCCGTCGGTGGGTTCCAACAGGCCCGCGATGCAATTCAGCAAGGTGGATTTGCCACAGCCCGACGACCCCAGCAGCACCAGGAACTCACCCTCGCCAATGTCGATATTCAGTTTGTTCAGCACCTTTACGGCACCGAAATTCAGGTCGAGGTCTTTGATCTGAACAGATAAAACGGTCATATGTATCAGCCTTTGACTGCGCCGGCTGCAATGCCGCGCACGAAGAGTTTGCCAGAGATGAAATAGATGGTCAGGGGCACAAGTCCGGTCAGCAAGGTCGCCGCCATATTGACATTGTATTCCTTGGTCCCCTGCACCGAATTGACGATGTTATTCAGCTGCACCGTCATCGGGTAGATTGCGGGTTTGGTGTAGATCACCCCGAACAGGAAATCGTTCCAGATACCTGTGACCTGCAGGATGATCGCCACCACAAAGATCGGCAGGGACATTGGCATCATGATCTGAAAGAAAATCTGCCAGAATCCGGCGCCGTCAACCCGGGCTGCCTTGAACAACTCCTCGGGCAGCGAGGAAAAGTAATTGCGGAACAGCAGGGTCAGGATAGGCATGCCGAATACGGTGTGGACGATCACCAGCCCGGTCAGGGTGCCATACAGTTTGTAATCAGTCCCAGTCACATAGGCGATGAAATTACCGATATTCGCCAGCACCAGCACGATAGGATACAGCATCACCTGATAAGGGATGAACGCCCCGATCATCAGCACAGCGAAAAAAAGCTCGGACCCTTTGTATTTCCAGTTAGCCAGCGCATAGCCATTCACCGATGCAATCGCGATGGACAGGATCACCGACGGGATCAGGATGCGGACCGAATTCCAGAAACCGCGCGACAACCCGTCGCAATTGATCCCGGTGCAGGCGGTGGACCATGCCTTGATCCATGGCTCGATGGTCAGTTCACGCGGGAATGAAAACACATTGCCCAGCCGGACTTCGGGCATAGTTTTCAGCGATGTGACGATCATCACATACAGCGGCAGGGCATAATAGCAGGACACAATGATCAGCGTGCCATAAACGAATATATTCGGCGCGGAAAAGGCGCGGCGGGGTTTGGGGCCGCGCGGTTCCCGGCCTTTGGAGTCCCAAACGGGGGTGGGATTTGCGGAAATATCAGCCACGCTTTTTGCTCCCAAATTCAAAATAGGCCCAAGGGATAAGGATGGTGGCCACGGCCAGCAGCATCATCGTCGATGCGGCAAAACCTTGCGCCAGGTTCTGGTCCTTGAACATTTTGTCCATCACATAAAGCGCAGGCATCTGGCTGGCGACACCGGGGCCACCGCTGGTTTGCGCCACCACAAGGTCATACACCTTGACGATTCCAGCACCGATAATCACGATTGAGGTCACGAAAACCGGGCGCATCATCGGAATGACAATCTGGATATAAGTCTTCCAAACCGGAATCCCCTCAACCCGGGACGCCTTCCAGATATCTTCGTCGATGCCGCGAATCCCGGCCAGCATCAGACACATCACCAGCCCGGTGCCCTGCCACAACCCGGCAATCAGAATGCCGTAGATCACATATTTTTCGTCATACAGCGGGTTGAACACAAAGCTGTCCCAGCCCAGATCGCGCACAAACTTTTGCACGCCGTAATCCGGATTCAGGATCCATTGCCAGACCAGCCCGGTCACGATGAACGACAGCGCAAACGGATACAGGATGATCGTGCGAAAGGTGTTTTCGAACCGGATTTTCCGGTCCATCATTGCCGCCAGAAAAAACCCGATGGTCAGGCTGAAGATCATCGAACAAATGCCGAATGTCAGCAGATTCCAGATCGACACGACCCAGCGATTGGTGCCCCAAAGGCGGGTATACTGGTCAAAACCGACGAAATTTTTCCATTCCAGCCCGGAAATGATCGACAAATTCAGCGCGCCATCTTCGGCCAGCCAGACCGGCACCGGAATCGCAAACAGCGGCATTGTGGTGAACAGATCGACGGGCAGAAGTTTTGATTTGGTGAACGAATAAATCACTGTCCAGAGGGTGCAGCCGACAAAGATCACCAGCACGGTAAATATCATCGGCAGCGAGGCCGTCTTTGACGTCAGATTGCGGAACAGTCGTGATGGGCGCCTGACTTTACGCGGCACCTGCACCTGCCCCTGATCTACAGCGGTCATCGCAGCCCCCCTCCCAAGAAATTTATGTTATTGCGCCGGGCTGAAACCGGCGACGCCCTGAAAGTTACGGGCCCGACCGGGTGTTCCGGCCGGGCCCGCATCGATCAGACCAGCTTAGTCGGCAGTGGCGATAATAGCGGCATAAGCCGTCTGCGCATCAGCAGCGGTCATTTCGGTGCTGTTCCAGAACTCGACCATCAGGTCTTCGATCTGGCCCGATGTATCGGGGGACAGATTCATGTCGCCCGACGGCAGTATGTTGCCAGACGCCAGAATTTCCAGACCTTTTTTCATGCAGTCGTTGGCTGCGGCAAGATCAACATCGGCGCGGATCGGCAAGGACCCTTTGGCAAGGTTGAACGAGACTTGCAGTGCAGGGGACACCAGCAAGGATGCCAATTCCATCTGCATGCGTAGCGTTTCCGCATCGTCAATCACCGGGAAGTAGAACGCGTCGCCCGAAGTATCGAGGATCGCGTTGTTCCCAAGGCCCGGCAGGCAGGTATAATCGACACCAGCCACCTGACCGGCCACCTGAAATTCACCCTGCGCCCAGTCACCCATGATCTGGCCGCCAGCGGCGCCGGTGATAACAAGGTTGGTTGCCTGGTTCCAGTCCTGCACGTTGGAATTTGCAGCCATGGCACGGGCGGCAACCGCAGCTTCGAATACGGCCAGCATTTCCGGGCCAGCGGCCACTTCGGCATTTTTGTCGATGTTCACGGCAGACCAGACATCAACACCTGCAATAGCGACCGACATCACGCCAAATGCGCCGGACGACTGCCAAGGCTGTTGACCCATGGCCAATGGGATTTTGCCCGCAGCTTCCAACGCTGGTGCAGCGGCAACGAATTCGTCCCAGTTGGTCGGAACCGGAATGCCAGCATCGGCAAATGCTTTGTTCGACAGCCACAGCCACTGCCAGGAGTGGATGTTGACCGGGGCGCAGTAGACCTTGCCTTCAAAGGTGCAGGCGTCCAGCAACGAAATCGGGCGGATGATGTCGCGCCAGCCTTCGGCCTCGGCCAATGCGGTCAGGTCGGTCAGCAGACCAGCCTCGATCAGTTCTTCGGCCTGACGGCCATGGTTCAGCTGGGTCGCACCCATCGGGTCGCCGCCCAGAATGCGGCTGATAATGATCGGGCGGGCGGTGCCGCCGGACCCGGCGATTGCGCCGTCAATCCACACATCGCCGGTGGCATTGAAGGCCTCGGCCATTTTCGTCACAGCGGCAGCCTCACCGCCGGATGTCCACCAATGGGTGACCTCAAGTTCGCCCGCAGATACAGCGCCTGCGCAGACCATTGCGGTCGCTGCAAGCAGCTTGGATGTTAGAGTCACGATTATCTCCTCCCTGGTTCTAAATCGTTGTAGATTTTTCTATATCGATTTAGTTTAGTGATGCAAGTAATTTTGGACCGTGAGCGAAGGTTGTGAAGAAACAATCAGTCGCAGCCCTTGAAACCTAGGGGCAAACGCTGCGGTCTGGCAAGTGGGAATGGACAAAAGTGACGTCGTGACGGGGGCAAGAAAACCAGTAACACTCCGGCAAGTACCGGATATCACACCCGAATTGCCGGGAACCAAACCCACGCTTAAAACCATCTCGCGGCTGTCCGGGCTGGCCGTGCCCACCGTTTCCCGCGCCCTGTCGGATGCGCCTGACATCGGGGCCGAAACCAAAAAACTGGTGCGCCGAATCGCCAACGAAATCGGGTATGTCCCGAATCGGGCGGGCGTGCGACTGCGCACCGGGCGGACCAACGTGATATCACTGGTCCTGTCCACCGAACATGACATGATGAACCACACTGCACGGCTGATCTCTTCGCTGGCCGGGGCCTTGCGCGGCACGCCTTACCACCTGATCATGACCCCCTATTTCCCGTCCGAAGACCCGATGAAACCGATCCGCTACATTGTCGAGACAGGCTCTGCCGACGCATTGATCTTTAACCAGACCCAGCCCGATGACAGCCGCGTCGCCTATCTAATGGAACGCGGCTTTCCTTTTGCCACCCATGGCCGCACCAACTGGGCCGACCGGCATGCATGGTTCGACTATGACAACACCGCCTTTGGCCGCATCGCCGTGCGTGACCTTGCTGCACGCGGGCGGCGGCATCTGTTACTGGTCGCCCCACCCACGGCCCAAACCTATGCAGGGCATATTGTCGGCGGGGCGCGGGATGCGGCACTTGCAGCAGGCGTCCGCATCACCGAAACCACCGGCTATTCGTCAGATAGTGGCAGCGATGCGGTCCGTGACGGGGCAACAGCGTCGCTGACCGCGGACCCCAGCATCGACGGCATAATCTGCTCCTCCACCTCGGCCGCGATGGCCTGTGTCGGTGCGCTTGAATCATGCGGGCGCAAACTGGGCGTGGATATCGACCTGTTCGCCAAAGAGGCGATCCCGTTTCTGAACCTGTTCCGCCCGCAGATCATGACGCTGAAGGAAGATGTGGCGCAGGCAGGCGAATTTCTGGCCCGGGCCGCGATGCAGGCCATCCGCGAACCTGACCTGCCCCCGTTACAGGGGCTTGACGTTCCCCGTGACCTAGGGTGACTCTGGCGACGATTCTGGTCGGACCAGATTAACCCGCTAGCAAAGGCCACATCATGCCCTCACAAATCAAAGGCCCCGGCATTTTCCTTGCCCAATTCGCAGGCGATGTCGCCCCGTTCAACACGCTTGCGGGGATCACCAAATGGGCCGCATCCCAAGGGTTCAAAGGCGTGCAAATCCCCAGCTTTGACGGGCGCATCTTTGACCTGACCAAGGCGGCGGAAAGTGAGACGTATTGTGACGAGGTCAAAGGCATCTGCGCCGATGCGGGCGTCGAAATCACTGAACTTTCGACCCACCTGCAAGGGCAACTGGTCGCGGTAAACCCGGTCTACGATCTGGCCTTTGACGCCTTCGCGCCCGCAGATTGCAAAGGCAACCCGGCCAAACGGCAACTCTGGGCCGTCGATCAGATGAAAAAAGCCGCCGTTGCATCGGAACGCCTCGGGCTTTCGGCTTCGGTCAGCTTTACCGGTTCCCTCGCTTTCCCGTTCCTGTACCCATGGCCGGGCCGGCCTGCGGGTCTGATCGAGGAAGCTTTCGCTGAACTGGGCCGCCGATGGACCCCGATCCTTGATTATTATGCCGAACGCGGCGTGGGCATCGGCTATGAAATCCACCCTGGCGAGGATGTCTTTGACGGCGCCACGTTCGAGATGTTTGTCGATGCCTGCGGTGGCCATGTTGCCGCGATGATCAACTACGACCCCAGCCACTTTGTCCTGCAACAGCTTGATTATCTGGCCTTCATCGACCTGTATCACGACCGGATCAATGCGTTCCACGTCAAGGATGCCGAATTTAACCCAGATGGGCGGCAAGGCGTCTATTCCGGCTATCAGCCGTGGATCAACCGGGCCGGACGGTTCCGCAGCCTTGGCGACGGGCAGGTCGATTTCACCTCGATCTTCTCCAAACTCACCCAATATGGCTATGATTCTTGGGCCGTGATGGAATGGGAATGCTGCATCAAGTCGCCCGAACAAGGGGCCGCCGAAGGGGCACCTTTCATCGCGGCGCATCTGATCGAACCCGCCACCCGCGCCTTTGACGATTTCGCTGCGGGCGAAAAGGATATGGGCGCGATCAAACGGATGCTGGGTCTATGAGCAAACTCAAACTTGGCATGGTCGGCGGTGGGCAAGGCGCATTCATCGGCGGCGTCCACCGCATCGCATCGCGCATTGACGGCCGTTGGGAACTGGTCGCGGGGGCATTGTCATCGGATGCCACCCGCGCCGCCGCCTCTGCCGCCGAACTTGGCATCGCCCCCGACCGCAGCTATGACAGCTTTGCGCGCATGGCGCGGGAAGAGGCCGCCCGCCCGGACGGGATCGACGCCGTGGCCATCGTCACCCCCAATCACATGCACGCGGGCCCCGCCGTGGCCTTTCTGCAGGCGGGCATCCATGTGATCTGCGACAAACCCCTGTCGGCCACCCCAGAACAGGCGGCGGCGATTGCCGACGCGGTCAAATCCTCCAAAGCCCATTTTATCCTGACCCATAATTACACCGGCTATCCGCTGATGCGGCAGGCGAAGGCGATGATTGCAGACGGCAAACTAGGCACCATCCGGGTCATTCAGGCCGAATACGCGCAGGACTGGCTTACCGAAAGCGTTGAGGATACCGGCCAGAAACAAGCCGCATGGCGCACCGACCCTGCCCGTTCCGGCGGTGGCGGGGCCATCGGTGACATCGGCACCCATGCGTTCAACCTGCTGTCTTTTGTGACCGGGCTGAAAGCGGAATCGCTTGCCGCCGACCTGCACAGCTTTGGCGCTGGCCGCCGGGTGGATGATAATGCGCATATCATGCTGCGCTTTGCCGGTGGTGCGCGCGGCATGGTCTGGGCGTCGCAAGTTGCCCCCGGCAATGAAAACGGCCTGCGCCTGCGGATCTATGGCGACAAGGGCGGGATCGAATGGAGCCAGGAAAACCCCAACGTCATGACCTACGCGCCCCTTGGCGAACCCAAACAACTGCTCACGCGCGGCGGCGCAGGGCTTGGCGGCGGCGCAGGCCAATGGACCCGCATCCCGCCCGGCCATCCGGAGGGGTATCTGGAAGGTTTCGCGACCCTCTACAACGACGCCGCCGACCTGATTTCGGGCGCAGGCAAGGGTGAATTGTTGCCGGGGATCGAGGCCGGGATGGACGGCATGTGGTTCATCGACGCCTGTATTCGGTCGTCAAAGGCAAATGGGGGCTGGATCAGCAGGTAGGATGGGCAATTTGCCCAGCTTAGGTGATGATCCGCCCGGTCGAGCCTGGGGCTACAGCACAAAATCCGCCGCCGTCAGCGTGAACACCCCATCCAGCCGAATTATGTCGAGTTCAGCCGGGGTATTCAGGCCGACGCTGATGATCGTGGTTGTCGCCGTAGTCCGATAACTAAGCTGACCAAAGCCGGAAATGGCAGCCGTTCCAACGAAACTGAACGCCTGATCCCCGGCCAGACTGAACCGCGCATCAATCGCCGACAGGTCGATCAGGTCCAGATTTGGCTGGAAATCGGTAATCCGGTCCAGCCCGGTCCCGGTAATCGCAAAAAACTCTTCCAGATCACCAAAGATGAACCTGTCGGCTTCCGATCCGCCGGTCATCAGATCAATATCAAAGCTGCCGGTCAACTGATCGGTTCCGCCACCACCGCTCAGGTAATCAACGCCATCGCCGCCAAACAATTTGTCGTTGTTGTTATTGCCATACAAGGCGTCATTGCCGTCCTCACCTGCAAGGATGTCATTGCCATCAAGGCCCGCAAGAACATCGGCCCCTCCGGCCCCGCGAAACAGATTATTCGCCGCATCGCCGGTGATCCGGTCATTTCCAGCACCACCCAAAGCCCGCTCTATACTGGTCAGGCTATCAGTAAAGCCGCCGTTGCGGGCCTCGCTGGTTGTCAGGTTCAATGTCAGGGCACCGGTCACTAATCTGGCATCATAGGTGTCAATGCCGGACCCACCGTCAAAGTCGTCGGAACCGTCAGAATTCTGGACGACAAACTGGTCATTACCGGCGCCACCGTCAATCTGGTCAGTCCCCACGCCACCGATAACCCGGTCTAACCCGTCGCCGCCCCAGAATGTGTCATCGCCGGCCGCCAGATCGACCGACTTTTCAAACCTTCCCCCGATCCCGTCGACCAGATCATTGCCCGCCCCGGTTTGCACGATACCCGTAATCGTGCCGCGATTGATCAGGGTATCGTCAAAGCCTTGGGTATTCACGGCGCCCCGGATCATGCCGTAATTGCTGATATCGGCCTGCCCCATGATGAAAATCGCCGTATTGCCGACCAGCAGGCCGGTATTCACGACTGCCGCGTCGCCAAGGAGAAAGAGAGCGTCAAGTTGCCCAATGATCGAGCCTGAATTTGTAATACTTGTCTCCCCGTCAGAATAAATACCCCGGCTTCCGGCGATGGTTCCCGCATAGTTCACCCGTCCAAAGAGGCCGTCGAAATAGATTGCTGTTCCGGATCCGGTCACCGAACCCCCGGCAAAAACCGTCACGGTACCACTGGCCGAACTGCCAAAATAAGTGATCCCGCCGGGGCCAAAGATATGCCCTGCCACGAAAATGTTGTTCAGGGCATTCTGGGCGCGGACACCGCCCCCCCCACCCTGAGTGCCCACAGACGCGTTAGCGCCGACATAAAGATCATCAAAATCCTGTGTTAAATCGACTGCGTAGCCAGTAGGCACAACCGTGTCGACCGTAATAAATCTGCTTGCCACTTTCCTGATGCTTAAATCCGGGGGTTAAAACCATAAATCAATGCGCAAAGCCTACTGCGGTTGCCAGTGTCCGACAACCCGGATCCGGCCGCCGGTGTTCCCGGCGATTGACAAGACCGGCTCAACCGTCGCCGCGCTGACCCACGGCAGCAGGGCCACAGCGAAACATCACTCCAGCCCCAGCAGCATCCGCCCGACCTCGGCATGCGCATCGATCACCGCTTGCGGCATATCCCGCACCCCGCGTTCCTGATCATTGTCGATCCCACCCGCCCAAGTATAGCCCAGCATCCCGACCACATCGGGGCGCGACAGGGCCAGCCTGCCATAGGCGCGGGCGACATCGGCCATATCTTCCTGCGTCAGCCCAGCGCCTTCGTGGATAGGGGTGTGATTGGCATCCATGATCAGGACCAGGCCTTGGTCCGGGCCCAGCTGCCCCGCGGCCAGATCAAGAAAGGTCATATAGGTCCGGTCGGCCAGCGGATCGGCAAAAGCATAGCAATCAAACCCCCACAGGGTAATGTTCGGGTCAACTGGTGGTGGCCCTTCGTACCGGCATGCCTCGATGACCATGACCTCGGCGGTGGGAAAATCGGCGCGTACGATCTGGGCCGCCCGCATCACCGCAAATGGGGCAATACCCCGGTGGGTCGGCTCGTCCACCAGATGAAAGATGATGCGGGCCGGATCAATCCCGCTGTCGCGGATCGCATCGCGGACCAGCCCCCACACCAGCAAGGCCGCCGGTCCATCCGGACCGCGCCCATCAAAATCAAAGGCGGTCTCGATACTCAATACCGGGCGAAACAGCGCATCGGCCGCTTGCAACCGGGCCGCCCAATCGCGCGGCTCGGCGGGCAGGCAAACATGGTTAGCATTGGTGAACCCGGCCACTTCGGCGCTGTAATCGGTCATGGTGCTGTCATCAAACGGATCATCCAAATCGCACATCACACCAACATAACCAAAGAAATCCAATGTCTTGGCAGGGCCTGCAAGTAATAGTAGAAATAGCAGTATCCGGAACATCACATCCCCCTGAGTAATTCCAGCGACGGCTCCCCGGTCACTGGCAGGCCCCGGCTGGCCTGATATGCACTGATCGCGGCCCGGGTTTTCGCCCCGATCACCCCATCCGCCCCTTCGGTATCAAACCCGGCGGCGGTCAGCCCGCGCTGCAACGCCTGCCTTTGGTCAATGGTCATGCCATTCGCATCAGGTGGAAACGCGCCGCGTACCGGCCCGCCGCCGCGCAGCCGATCGGACAAATGCCCCACCCCGATCACATAATTCTCGGCATTGTTATACCGGGTAATCACCGTGAAATTGCGGAAGGTCATAAAGGCCGGGCCACCACGCCCCGCCGGAATAATGACCGATGCCGCGCCATGATCCGGCACCTGCCCGCCATTCATATCGCGCACGCCAGCGGCCATCCACTGACCCACCGATTGGGTCGATCCGCGCCCGAACGGGCCGCTCAGACCATCCGGCAGCCGCACCTCAACCCCCCACGGCTGCCCCCGCGTCCAGCCCGCATTGGCAAGATAGGCCCCGGTCGAGGCCAAAGCATCGGTCGGATCATCCGCCCAGATATCGCGCCGCCCATCGCCCCGGAAATCCACCGCATAAGCCAGATACGACGTCGGAATAAACTGCGTATGCCCCATCGCGCCAGCCCAGCTTCCGGTCATCCCGGCAGGCGACACATCGCCATTCTGCAAAATCTTCAACGCCGCGATCAACTGGCTTTCGAAAAACGCCCCCCGCCGCCCGTCAAACGCCAGTGTAGACAGGGCGGAAATCACCGGCACCGTGCCGCGCCGCTCACCAAAGAAACTCTCCAGCCCCCAGACGGCGGCGACAACCGTCGCCTCCACGCCATAGCGCGCCTCGACCTCGGCCAGCACCCCGCCCGTAGCCTGCAGCGCTGCCCGCCCCTTGGTCAGCCGCTCCTCTGACGCCGCAATCGCCAGATAATCCTGTAGGGTCCGAGTAAACTCGGTTTGATTGCGGTCACGTTCAACGACACCGGGCAAGAACCCGGCCCCGGCAAACGCCACATCATAGGTGCCCTCGCTGATCCCATTGCCCAAGGCCCGCCCGCGAAACCCCGCGACCCAGGCATCATAGCCCGCGTTTGGAACGGCTCGCAGCACGGGGTCTGGCACACGGGGGGCAAAGGACCCGGCCAAAGACTGCCCCTGGGACACCCGTCCACCACAGGCCGACACAGTCATCGCCAGCAGACTAAAACTCATCACCCGCCGCGAAATCTGCATCTGACCCACCTGTTTTTGCTATTGGCCCTACCCTAGCCGATCCGGGCGTAACCGCAAACAACGACACCGCGATCAGGCGGTTTCACGTTACCGCCCCGGCAATTCCTCGCGCAGGTCCTCGGCCCCGTGCCAATCGCGGATCGCCAAAATCGCCTCATCCGCCGTTTCGACGAACCTGAACAGCTGCAGGTCCTCGGGTGCAATCACCCCGGCCTCCGCCAACATCTGCCAGTTAATGACCCCTTCCCACCACGCCTTGCCAAACAGCAAAAATGGAATCCCCGCCATCCGGCCGGTCTGGATCAGGGTCAGCGATTCAAACATCTCGTCCAGCGTGCCAAAGCCGCCGGGAAACACGCAGACGGCTTTGGCGCGCATCAGGAAATGCATCTTGCGAATGGCGAAGTAGTGGAAATTGAAACATAATTCCGGCGTCACATAGATATTCGGGGCCTGCTCATGTGGCAAGACAATGTTCAACCCGATCGACCGGCCCCCCGCGTCCATCGCCCCCCGATTGCCCGCCTCCATCACCCCCGGCCCGCCCCCCGTCACAATGACATTCTCGGTGCCGCCACCGATCATCGACAATTCGGTCATCCGGCGGGCAAAAGTCCGGGCCTCGTCATAGTAATGCGCCAACGCGGCCAGCGCCGGGGTCCGAGCCGACGCCGCATCCGCCGGAATCCGTGCCCCGCCAAACAGCACAATGGTCGAATTGATCCCTGCCTCGTCCAGCGCCAGCTCGGGTTTCAGCAGCTCCAGCTGCAACCGGACCGGCCGCATATCCTCGCGGCCCAGAAAGTCCTCATCGGCAAAGGCCAGCCGGTAGGTTGGCGACCGGGTCTGCGGCGTGTCGGGGGTCAGGGCGGCGGTCTCGCGGTCTTGCGTGCTGTCGCGCATCGGGTGGCGGCGGTGGTCCATCGGGGTCATCGGGCTTGGTCCTTGCTAACTTTCCCCCGGAAATGCCAGCATTGGCGGGCAAAGTCCAATGAACCCTGCCGAACCAGTCCACACACCTTCTTACTCTTGACGCCTCACTTTTGCCTTTTCAGATCGGTATCATTCCTCTCAGTTTGCTTTGGAGCATTGACATGACCCACCTTGATTTCACCACTTCTGTCTTCCGCGACACGAAGGTGCAACGTGAAACAAACGTCAACGGAATTGAAGGCGCTACTCTTGCTTCCATGGTCCGCGAACATCTGATCGTGTTGGGTTACAGTTGCGAGGTCGTATTTGACGAAGATTTTGGGTGGGCCTTCTACGCCACATCATCAGAAGGACGCTATTTTTGCACATTCTCCATGGACCCAGTTAATGACGAAGAAGATCGCGACACCGCTGTCGCGATGTATGGCAATGTTCATATTGGGAAAGTGCGATCTCTGGTCCAGAAAGTTCTTGGAAAGAACCGACAGTCGCCAACTGAGGCGCTACCATTGGCTGTGAACACCTTCTTCGAGGTGCGCAATGACGTTTCCAATCTCAAAGCGCAGCACTGATTGCTCGCCGGCGGGGGCCAAGTAGCATTACTTTTTGGACCCAACGCGCAAATTCCATCAATGGCGGCAAAGTTCAACGAAAGCCCATCTCATGACCCCCGCCGATATCCGCACCACCCTGACCCGCATCGCCCCCTATATCCAGCGCACCCCGGTCCTGACCGTGCAATTCCCCGGCCTGCCCTATCCGGTACAGGTCAAGCTGGAAAACTGCCAGATCACCGGCAGTTTCAAGGTGCGCGGCGCGTTTAACACGCTGCTGTCCGGCCCGGTGCCCGCAGGCGGTGTCGTCGCAGCCTCGGGCGGCAATCACGGGGCCGCCGTCGCCCATGCGGCCCGCACGCTGGGGCATCTGGCGCATATCTTTGTGCCGGAATTTGCAGGCCCGGCAAAGATCGGGCTGATCCGGGACACCGGGGCCGAGTTGACGATCAGCCCTGGCACCTATCAGGACTCGCTGGACAGGGCGCTCGCCTATGCCGCCCGGACCGGTGCCATGCAAATCCACGCCTATGACGCGCCAGCCACCCTGACCGGGCAGGGCACGCTGGCGCTGGAATGGGATGAACAGGGGCTGGACGCTGATACCGTGCTGATCGCTGTCGGCGGTGGCGGGCTGATCGGCGGGGCTATGGCGTTCTGGCAAGCCGCGCGCAAGGTTGTGGCCGTCGAACCCGAGCTTGCCCCCACCTTGCACGCGGCCTTGCGGGATGGGCCGGAAACCATCGTCGAGGTCGGTGGCATCGCCGCCAATGCCTTAGGTGCCAAAAAGGTCGGGCGATTGACCTATGATCTGGCGCGGCAGCAAAACACCTTGACCCTGCTGGTCACTGATGCGGCCATTGCGCAGGCGCAACGCCTGCTTTGGACCCAACTGCGCCAATATGTCGAACCGGCCGGGGCCGCCGCCTTGGCAGCGCTGCTATCTGGCGTCTACACCCCCGCCCCCGGTGAAAAACTGGCCGTGCTGGTCTGCGGCGCAAACCCCGCCCCCGGCCCGTTTGGCTGATGTTGCGTCAGCCTACCGCGGCCATTAGAACCCCGTAAAACTGCGCAAAAGGAATCTTTCATGACTCACGCCGCTCTTGAATCCGCTATCGACGCTGCATGGGACGCCCGTGACAGCATCAGCCCGGCCACCATGGGCCAGGTGCGTGATGCCATCGAGACCACGTTGACCGCGCTCGACAGCGGCAGCCTGCGGGTGGCCGAAAAGCGCGGCAACGACTGGCACGTGAACCAATGGGCGAAAAAGGCGGTGCTGCTGTCGTTCCGGCTGAACGACATGGCCGAGATATCGGGCAGCAACGGTGGGTCAAACTGGTGGGACAAGGTGCCGTCGAAATGGCAGGGCTGGACGGCGGCAGACTGGCGGGACGCGGGGTTTCGCGCTGTCCCCGGCTCCATCGTCCGCCGCTCCGCCTATATCGGCAAAAACGTCGTGTTGATGCCGTCTTTCGTGAACGTTGGGGCCTATGTCGACGAGGGGTCGATGGTCGATGGCTGGGCCACGGTCGGATCCTGCGCCCAGATCGGTAAAAACGTCCACCTGTCCGGTGGGGTCGGGATTGGCGGGGTGCTGGAACCGATGCAGGCCGGGCCGACAATCATTGAAGATGATTGTTTCATCGGGGCGCGGTCCGAAGTCGTCGAAGGCTGCATTATCCGCCAAGGATCGGTCCTCGGCATGGGCGTGTTCATCGGCAAATCGACCAAGATCGTCGACCGGGACACCGGGGCTGTGACCTATGGCGAAGTGCCGCCATATTCCGTGGTCGTGGCTGGGTCGATGCCATCCAAAGGCGGGATCAACCTGTATTGCGCCGTCATCGTGAAAAAGGTCGATGCACAGACCCGCAGCAAGACCGGGATCAACGAATTACTGCGCGACTGACGCCCAAACAAAGCCGTATACGCGCCCCGGACGACCCGCTAACTTTTGGCTATTATTCCGGAGCTATTCCCATGCTGACAATCACCCGTGTCCGCACCGAAACTGACGCCGCCAAAGTGCGTCTGCTGGTTACTGAATTCTTTGACTGGTTGCGCGGCCGCTATCCGGACCATCAGGCCATGATCGACGGCTACGTCGCGAGGCAGGATATTGACGGGCAAATGCGCAACCTGCTGGTGCTCTTTGCGCCACCTCAGGGCGAATGCCTTTTGGCCCGGCTGGACGAAGTCCCTGTCGGTATCGTGATGACCAAACCG
Organism: Rhodobacterales bacterium; assembly: GCA_031422295.1. Classification (GTDB taxonomy): domain Bacteria; phylum Pseudomonadota; class Alphaproteobacteria; order Rhodobacterales; family Rhodobacteraceae; genus JANOMH01. Next base: position 54,057 of record JANOQM010000099.1, read on the forward strand.
AAATCGCCGGGCACCTGCGAAATGAACCGGATGTTCGTGCGGCCCAGCGCGCGCGGGCACGGGGTGGGGCAGGCCCTCGTGGCCGAAATTGTGACCGCCGCCCGCGATCTGGGCTATGCCAGAATGCTGCTGGCCGCGGGTCCCCTTCATACCGAGGCTTTGGCGCTGTATCGCAGGTGTGGTTTTACGCAGGACGCAACCCTGCCCGACACCGGGGCGGGTGATATCGAAGTGCGGATGGTCATGACGCTGTGACGCACAGGGTGCTGATGAAAACCGTCGATGTTCAGACATTTCTGACGCAGACGACACACCCCAAACGGGACATCCTTTTGGCGCTCCGCGTCATCATCCGCAGCGCAGCACCTGACCTGCACGAGCATATCAAATGGAACGCCCCGAGCTATCAGACCGGCGGCGATGACCGGATCACGCTGAACCTGTCCAAAGCGGATGCGATCCAGATCATTCTGCACCGGGGCGCGAAAGCGAAGGATAGTAATACCGGCACAAGGCTGCTCGGTGATAACACCGGCTGGCTGCGCTGGGCCACCGATCAGCGGGCAGCACTAAGCTTCGAGACGATGGAACAGGTCACCGAACGGCATGACTGGCTGACCGCACTCGTGCAAAGCTGGATCGAGGTTTCAGTCACGGACTAGCTGAGGTGGCTTTTGCCCATAGTGTCAGGCGCACTGGAATCCCGCGCCAGACAGCGCTGTTCGGCCAAATCCAGCCTTGCACGGGCGGCAACGGAATTGCCCCGCGCCTGACGCAGGGCGCGTTGCCACAGACGCAGGACCGACGCCGCCGACCATGGCAATGCCGCCTGCTGCACCCACGCCCGCAGGTCCGGCGGCAGGCGGTCATAGTCGCGCAACGATGTGCCCGCCCGGGTGCGGCGCGGCAGGCGACTGCGCAAGTTGCCAGACATGCGGGTCAGGCCACCGCTTTGCGCCAGCCGGGAAACGGATCGGCCAGCCCGGCCCATTGCTTTGGCGTAAATCCGGCCTCCGGCACTAGACAGCCATCCAGTGCCGCGGTGATTGCGGACCTGTCCATCCCGGCCCCTATGAACACCAGTTCCTGCCGTCGGTCGCCAAACGGTTCGGCCCAGTTCGCAGCAATATATGCTTGTGCCCCCTCATGATCGGGCCAGCGGTCCTGCGGCACTGAGGCCCACCATGTACCCATCGGTTTGACCGACGACAGGGCACCCGCCAGCGAAAACTCGGCTACCCAGTCCGGACGGGTGGCGATCCAGAAATGCCCTTTGGCGCGGATCACGCCATGCATCGGACCATTCAGAACCGCATGAATGCGCGTGGGATCAAACGGGCGACGGGCGCGGTAGACAAACGACGATACGCCATATTCTTCGGTCTCTGGGACATGACCGGCATGGCCATACAACTCCTTGGCCCAGAGCGGATGTTCATGCGCCTTGTCGAAATCAAACAGGCCAGTATCCATGATCTGGGCGGCAGGCACGCGCGATCGGTCGGTCCGGATCAGGCGGGCATCCGGGTTCAGGGCTTTGATGACCGTGACAGCGGCGTCAGTTGCCTCTGGTCCCGCATCGGAAACCTTGTTCAGCACGATGACATCGGCAAACTCGATCTGATCGACCAAAAGATCAACCAAAGTGCGGGTGTCACCCTCGCCCGTTACCTCGCCCCGGTCGGCCAGAAAATCATGGCTGGAAAAATCGCGCAGCAGATTGACCGCATCGACCACCGTCACCATCGTATCCAGCACGGCCACATCCGACAGGCTTTTGCCATCCTCATCCCGGAAATCAAAGGTCGCGGCGACGGGCAAAGGTTCGGCAATGCCGGTGGATTCGATCAGCAGATAGTCAAATCTGCCCTCATCGGCCAACCGACGCACTTCGACCAACAGGTCATCGCGCAGGGTGCAGCAGATGCAGCCATTGGTCATTTCAACCAGCTTTTCCTGCGTCTGGCTCAGGTCACTGCCCGCCCGGATCAGGTCTGCGTCGATATTTACCTCGGACATGTCATTGACGATCACAGCGACGCGGCGGCCTTCGCGGTTATTCAGCACCGCATTGAGCAGGGTGGTTTTGCCTGCGCCCAGAAAGCCGGACAAGACGGTGACAGGTAGTTTTGCGGGCATATTTTGGCTCCAAGTCAAGGGTTAGCTTACCTCTATATGTTATAATATAACATAACAAGTCCCGGCGCGCAGTGCTTGACAACAGCCGCCCGACGGAACAGGTCAAAAGCGCAAGATGCCGAAGGTCCTCAATGTCCACCTCAACGTCAGACGACAAACCCAAACGCACCCAGCAGGTCTATACCCTGTTGGTCGAAGTGGGCCGCAAGGCGGGCGATGGCTTGCCCGAAACCGCCACCGGCGCGGCGCTGATGTGCTATGCGTCCGGCGTGGACGAGGCCGAGGCGGTGCGCGAAACCGTGGCGATCCTGAAACAGGCCGACATGAACCCGCTCGATGTGTCAGGCTATGGCACGCTGGACGAACGGCTGGCCGACGGGCATGATATCGACGAAGATGAACAGGCGCTGATGGCCCGCGCGCTGGCGGAAAATTCGGTCATCGTGGCGCAGATGACCCCGTTTTACGACGCGGATTAGGCAGCCTTCAGCCTGCGCCAGGTCATCGCCTCAAAATCGCGCAGCACCGGATACGGCAGGGCGGGGCCCTGCGGGATCAGGGCGGCAGGAACGGATGCCAGAACCGAATGGCGCAAAAACGCCGGGTCGGCCAGAATGGGGCCCGGTGGCAGACTTTCCAATGCGACGCCATTGGCGCGAATGATCGCATGGCGGTCCAGCACCAGCTGATAATACCGGGTCACGGCGGGGGGATGTGGTTGCAATACGGACCGGTCATCGCGCAAATGCCGGATCGCCGCCAGAACCTCTTCCTGCCCGAACAGGTATTCAATGTCCGTTCCGGTCAAATACATCCGCTGGTCCGGGCTGACCACAATATCGGCGGACAACCCATGATACGGGGCCCGCAAAATAAGCGGTGCAAACCGGCCCCGGGCGGGCAGGTCTACGGCGCCGACACAGACAATCCGGGCCGACCCGCCATCGGCAGTGCGCACAACCTGACCCGGGCGCAGCCTGTCAACCGGGCAGGGGCCATCCAGCGTGTCGATCCGGGCCGTGCCGCCAATGCCGCCAAACGGACCGGCCGGAATAATCCGGTCCGAAACCGCCACAAACGCGACGCCGTGACCCAGCGTGCACTCCGGCCCCTCCGTCATGATCCGGCCCAGATCGCGCAGACTTAACGGGGCCGGGGCCACCACATCGGTCTGAAACATCAGGTCCCGATCCGGCAGGTAAACACTCAGCGCCCCATCGCGGGCCGGGGCATCCCAGGAATAGATGACAATAACCACCTCGCCCTGCTCTCTGATGCTGGTCGGAACCGCAAAACTTTGGGATGTAGCACCCTGACGCAGCAGCAATTGCAAGGTGCCGCAGGGATCAATACACAGCGTCAGCCCGGCGGGCCAGGGGTCGCGGGCCGCATACCGGACCAGATTGAGCCGTTGGGCTTGGGGCGCGTGGCTGAACTGCAGCAGGACACTGCCACGCGGTACGATCATATCGGGGTTCAGGTGGTGTTCCGGATTGGGCTGGCCCAGCCCGGCCATGCTCAGGCCCGCCTCGGTGGCACTGCGCAATCCGATCCAGGTCATGTTCTGCCCCGGTGGATCATGGCTCAGGCCGCCGCCGTCATCAGAATCCGGGCCTCAAACGGGCGCAAGGTGCGGCGCGGCGCAGCTTGGCCATGGGCCTGCGGCTGGCTGGCGGCAATGATCACAGGGCATTCTGTCGGTACCCCCTGCACATAAATCACCTGCATGGCGTCCAATACCAACTGCACATAATCCACCGGACCATCGGCACAGCGGCGCACCGACCGGCCATTGACCAGATCCTTTGCGGCCACCAGCACCTCGGCGTCGCCAAACAGCATATCGGCCAGACTGTCACGGATCAGGACACGGTGCTGCGGTGACAAAAACAGGGTATCATGCGGCCCCAAAGTGCCCGCCATGATACAGATCGGGGCTAACTGATCCTGCGCCTGCACCCGGAACAGCTGAACAGCGCACACCGGCTGCGGCCCGTTATCATGCGTGCAAACCAGATCGCCGGGGGACAAATTTTCAACCGGGATGTCGCCCTGCGGCGTGCGGATCAGACTGCCCGCAACCAGGCCAGCACGGGTGGCCCCCGGTGTTTCCGTCGATCCTGCATAGTCACCTATCATCATACTCCGGCCCGGTTGGCCAAAGCAGCACAAACGCCCGTCCACGGGGGATACCCCCTTTGACTACATGTTGTGGCTTGAACTGCCTGCCACAGATTATCTTGGGTCTGCCCTGCCTCGGGTCATCTTATTAGACTTAGAATAGGCGAAAATTGCGTTTCCAGTGAATGGTTTATGCAACCTGCGGCCGGGCAACCCGACGATGTGTCGCTCGTTGGCAACAGCGGTCAGGTCGCAATTGCATCAGCCGCAACAGCGGGCTACCTGATTGCGACACACAGTGAGGCCACCTATGCCCGACCCGATTGATCCCGTCGCCCTGACCGCTGCCCTTGTGCGCTGCAATTCGGTCACGCCTGCCGAAGGCGGGGCGCTGGTGTTGCTGGCTGGCCTTCTGACCAGCGCCGGGTTCAGCTGCACCCGGGTTGACCGGGGTGGGATCGCCAATCTTTATGCCCGCTGGGGGCGGCAAGGGGCGAACCGCAGTTTCGGCTTTAACGGCCATACCGATGTGGTCCCCTTGGGCAATCCGGCAGACTGGACGGTTGACCCGTTTGGGGGCGACATCGTCGACGGCTACCTTTACGGGCGCGGGGCTACGGATATGAAATCCGGGGTCGCGGCCTTTGCCGCCGCCGCCATCGACTTTGTCCAGACCACGCCGCCCGACGGGGCCGTGATCCTTGCCATCACCGGCGATGAAGAGGCCGAGGCGACCGATGGTACCGTGGCTTTGCTCGACTGGATGGCACTGAATAACGAGGGCATGTCGGTCTGCCTCGTGGGCGAGCCGACCTGCCCGGACATATTGGGCGAGGCGCTGAAAATCGGGCGCAGGGGTTCGCTGAACGCCTATTTCACCGTAACCGGGGTGCAGGGGCATTCGGCCTATCCGACGCGGTATAAGAACCCGTTGCCCGCCATGGCGCGGCTGATGGACCGGCTGTCCTCCCATACATTTGACCGGGGCAACACCCATTTCGACCCGTCCAATCTGGCCATCGTGACCATCGACACCGGCAATCCCGCGACGAACGTGGTGCCCGCGCGCTGCACAGCGACAGTGAACATCCGGTTCAATGACGGCCATTCCGGGGCGTCGCTGACCGCATGGATGCAAACCCACGCCACCCAGATCGCCACTGATTTCGACGTCAAAATCGACCTCGCTGTCAAAATCTCTGGCGAAAGTTTCCTGACGCCACCCGGTGCGTTATCCGACCTCGTGGCAAAAGCGGTCCATGCCGAAACCGGGATCAGCCCCGCACTGTCCACCACAGGGGGCACCTCGGACGCGCGGTTTGTCAAAAACCACTGCCCGGTGGTCGAATTCGGGCTGGTCGGCAAAACCATGCATCAGGTCGATGAACGGGTGGCCGTGGCTGATATCATTGGGCTGAAACGCATCTACACCCGCATCCTGACCGACTATTTCACCTGAAGCCTTCCGCATTCCTTTGGCCCTAAACACCGTCCGGTCGCCGATGTCTTGCCAGTGATGCTGAAGCAATTTGTGAGGCCGTGACGCGCCCCGGCATGCGGGTCATGCCCGAGGCATGCCTCTGGCGTGACGTTGGTCAAAAGAGGCATGCCTCTGGCATGACGTTGGTCAAAAGAGGCATGCTCTGGCATGACGCCGGTCAAATCCATGGCACAGCAGGCGGTGCCGATGACCCATGGCACACGGGATTTCCACCTGCGCCAACAGACCCCAGCTTGCGAACGCCATCCGCGCCTAGCTGGCCGAATACGGCGTGGTTGCGCCGAACGGGCTCGACCATGGCGGGCACCTGCTGGCCTTGGCCAAAGACGCCGCCCTGCCCGAGGCCGCCCGGCAGTCGATCCAGCTTCTGGCCGATCAGTTCCGTGACACCCCGGCCGGGCCGGACGTGTCGAACTTTCGCAAAGCACGTGACTTTGTCGCGTCGTGCTGAAAGCACGTGACCGGCGTGGCGATCAGTCTCATACCAAAACCTCATTCCAGCGGCGGCAAAGAGAAGCTCGCCCAGATCACCCACCGCAGCCGCAGGCCTGCGGGCGAAGATTAGCGGTGGAAGATGCTGCAGCGCAACCCGGTGAAGCGGCTGGCAATCGCCCTGGCCGCACGCATGGCAAGGACCGTTCGGGCCGGGATCAAGACCGGCGAAAGCTATGTGGCCAGGGTGGCCTGACACAACAACGCAGCCTCGTCTCGGGGTCGCCCGCAAAGGTAAGGTGCAACCTGAGCTGATGGCAAACTGACGGCCACAGGAAATGCACACCCGGTGCGGACCCAAGCGCCACTCTTCGGCACGCGCCATTGATTGGGACCAAATCCACGCGGACGTCATCATGGCACGCGGGCCTCACCGCGGATCAGACACCGGTTACTTGGCCCAACCGATCAGATGCCAAAACAAAACAGAGCCCCTTGCAACGCAGCAGCCATCCATACATCGGCCAAGTGACACTGGCGGCAGTTGAAGGCCGAGGGGCACAGCCCCCTGTTCTTTCCTAAAAATCAAACGGCGCGGCCGTTACCCTGCGCGCAATCGAAAACGCATCCGCCACATGCACCATCGGGGCCAGATCAACGTCCCTTGCCCCGGTTTTCACCAGTTCCGCCATCCTTGCATACAGTGCGGGATATTCGCCCATGATCGACACATCCCCCGCCACTGCAACCCCGCCGATCTCCAGCCGGTTGCCGCCCATCCGCAGGGCCAGCGGCCCGGCAGTGGTCTGCACATCAATATCCCAGGTTTGCGGGCCGTCCTGACGCCAGTCAAAATCCGCGGTCACGCCACCCGAAAACGTCAGCGCCGCCGCAATCGGCGTATCGCGGTTCGCCGGAAATTCCAGCACTGCGGCGGTCAGATGCACCGGACTGGGCAAAATCTCGGTCAGGATCGACAGGGCATTGATGCCGGGATCGAACACCCCCATGCCGCCGGGTTCAAACACCCAATCCTGCCCGGGGTGCCATTTACGTACATCCTCGCGCCAGCAGATATGGGCGCGCGTCACCATCTTATCGGCCAACCAGGCTTTGGCCCCCGCCACGCCTTTGGCCATCCGCGAATGCCACGTGGCATAAAGCGATACGCCCATTCTGGCGGCCAAAGCCTCCAAAGCATGCACCTCGGCCAGGGTCTGACCGGGGGGCTTTTCCAGCATCACATGCCGCCCCGCCCGTAACGCTGCCTGTGCCGCAGCAAACCGTGGCTGCGGCGGCAGACACAACGAGATGCATGCTATATCCGGCCGCGCCGCCAGCATCGTCCCAATGTCGGTATAGGCGTCAACCCCCGCAACCACGCCCTTGCGGCTGACCGTTGCGGCCAGTTCAAAATCGGCTGACGCCGCCAAAGCCGGGACATGTTGATCCACGGCAATCTTGCCAATCCCGACAAGCGCCACTTTCATCGCCATCAATGCGATTCCTTGCCCACCGCATTGCCGCGCGGCCCGTTCAGGAAATCAAGGTCCGCCCCGGTATCCGCGCCCTGCACATGCTGATGATGCAGATAGGCATAGCCGCTTGGCGGCACTTCGGTCACGGGCCGCCACGCCGCCAGCCTTGCGGCAAGCTCGGCTTCCGGAATATCCAGATGCAACCTGCGGTTCGGCACGTCCAATTCGATGAAATCACCATTGCGCACCACGGCCAAAGGCCCGCCCGCCGCCGCCTCGGGCGAGGTATGCAGCACCACGGTTCCATAGGCGGTGCCCGACATCCGCGCGTCGGAAATCCGCACCATATCGGTGATCCCCTTGCGCAGGACTTTGGGCGGCAGCCCCATATTGCCAACCTCGGCCATGCCCGGATAGCCCTTGGGCCCGCAGTTCTTCAGGACCATCACGCAGGTCTCGTCAATGTCCAAAGCCTCGTCATCAATCTTGGCCTTGTAATCGTCGATATCCTCGAACACCACGGCGCGGCCCCGATGCACCATCAGCGCCGGAGTGGCGGCCGACGGCTTCAGCACCGCGCCATTCGGGGCAAGATTGCCTTTTAACACCGCCACGCCGCCCGACTGGGTTAACGCTTTTTCGGTCGGCAAAATGACATCCTCGTTCCAGTTGCGCACATCCTTGACCTGATCCCACATCGTCTCACCCGATACGGTCAGCGCATCCTTGTGCAGCAGGCCAGACTCGCCCAGCCGCTTGATGACGACAGGCAGGCCGCCCGCGTAAAAGAATTCCTCCATCAGATACTTGCCCGATGGCATCAGGTTCACGATGGTCGGCACATCGCGCCCGCAGCGGTCCCAGTCGTCCAGCGTCAGATCAACTCCCACCCGGCCCGCAATGGCGAGCAGATGGATCACTGCATTGGTCGACCCGCCAATCGCGCCATTGGTGCGGATCGCGTTTTCAAAGGCGGCTTTGGTCATCACATCCGACGGCTTCAGGTCATCCTTGACCATCTGCACAATCCGCCGCCCCGTCACATGCGCCATGACCCGACGCCGCGAATCCACCGCCGGGATCGCCGCGTTGCCGGACAAAGCCATGCCCAAAGCCTCAGCCATACTCGCCATGGTTGACGCCGTCCCCATCGTATTACACGACCCCGGCGACCGGCTCATCGAGGCCTCGGCCTCGACAAACTCCTCGGCGGTCATTTCGCCCGCCTTCACCGCCTCGGAAAACTTCCACAGGTGAGTCCCCGACCCCACCCGTTCATTGCGGAAATAGCCGTTCAGCATCGGGCCGCCCGTCACCACAATCGACGGGATGTCGGTGGACGCCGCAGCCATCAGCAGGGACGGCGTGGTCTTGTCACACCCGACCAGCAGCACGCAGCCATCCATCGGCTGGCCGCGCATCGCCTCTTCCACCGCCATGGCCGCCAGATTGCGGAACATCATCGCGGTCGGGCGAAAGGCGCTTTCAGACGCCGAAAACACCGGAACTTCCACCGGAAACCCGCCCGCCTCATAAATCCCGAATTTCACCTTTTCCGCCAGATCGCGCAGATGCGCGTTGCAGGGGGTCAATTCCGACCATGTATTCAAAATCCCAATCACCGGGCGGCCATCGAACAAATCCGCCGGCAGGCCCTGATTTTTCATCCAGCCGCGATGATAAATCGCATCCTTGCCCGATCCGGCAAACCATTTGCGGGACCGCAGATCACGGGGCCATTTGGCGGGGGTAAAGGTCATCGGTAAGTCCTTATAGGGGGCGCACCGTGGTCACACCACGGTCAGCTGCCTGTGTCAGCGGGTTTATCAGGGGCAGGCCAAACGGGGCTGCTTCAATCTCAAAACTATCACCGGGCAGCGCTTTGATACCATCGGCAAACGACAGGGTCGCAGTGCCAAACATATGCACATGCACGTCACCGGGCTGGCGGAACAGGTCATATTTAAAATGGTGATGCTCCAGATTGGCAAACGAATGGCTCATATTCGCAGCACCGCTTAAAAACGGCTTCTCCCAGATCACCGCCCCGTCCCTGCGAATGCGGGACATGCCGCGCACATCAGCGGGCAGATCGCCCACCAGAATCTCGGGGCCAAAGGATGCGGGCCGCAGCTTGGAATGCGCCAGAAACAGATAGTTGATCCGTTCGGTCACATGGTCCGAAAACTCATTGGCCAGTGCCCAGCCGACACGGGCAGGCGTCCCGTCGGCCGCGATGATGTAAATCCCGGCAATCTCGGGTTCTTCGCCCGCATCCAGCGCAAACCCCGGGCTGATAATCGGGGCACCGGGGACGACGGCCATAAACCCGTTGCCCTTGTAAAACCACTCCGGCTGCACGCCGGGCAACATATCAGGCTTACCGCCCTCCAACCCCATGCGAAACATCTTCATCGAATCCGTGGCATTTTCGACTGAATCGGGCGCATGCGCCTTGACATGCATCGCATCACGGGTCGCCGCCGACCCCAGATGGGTCAGGCCAGTGCCGGTCAGATGCAAATGCGCCGGGTCCGGGTGCATGATCGGATGGGTCAGGCGGCCCGCCGCTGCGGCGGCCAGCAGATCCACAGGCTGACCCAGCCCATGTGCGGCGATGACCGATGCCAGCGATTGGCCACTATCCGCCGCCGCCCGGGCCAGCGCATAGGTGCTGCTGGCACCGCGCACAATGGCCGTCTCAGACCCGTCACGGGCGACAACGGCCACGCCGTCAGACGTCATAATCTGGGATAATAGCATGGACCGGCCCCTTTTCTGCCGCGCCAGAATTGCCAAACTGAAACATATCCGTCAAATAGTGATTATGCAATCAAGCATGACGCAAATGATATGTCAGATCAGGACTTAGGATTAACGCTGCGGCACTTGCGGCTGGTTGCGGCGATTGCGGCCACCGGGCAAATCAGTGCGGCGGCACAGCAGATCGGGATCAGCCAGCCCGCCGCATCGCGGTTGTTGGCCGAGGTTGAGCTGGCCATTGGCCAACCGGTCCACCTCCGGCAAGGGCGGGGCATGGTTCTGACAGCTCAGGGGCAGGCGCTTGCGCGCAGGGCCGGGCGGGTGCTGATCGAACTGGGCGATGCAGCGCGGGAACTGGCCGCAATCGGGGCAGGCACCGGCGGGCATGTCCGCATCGGGGCCATCACCGGTGCTGCGCTGGACCGGGTGCTGCCTGCACTTCGGCAGGCGCGGCTGGCCCTGCCCGATATCACAGCCGAGGTCGAAGTAGGCCCCAGCGATCTGCTGGCAGACCTGATCCTGCAAGGGCGGCTCGACTTTGCGCTGTGCAGGCTGCCCGCCAGCCATAACCCGGTCGATTTCAGTTTCGAATCGCTGGGCGACGAACAGGTTAACCTTGTGGTGCGGCGCGATCATGCACTGCTGGCTTTGCCCAACCTGACCCCTCAGGACCTGATGCATTACGATTGGGTGCTGCCGCCGATCGGGGCGATCCTGCGGCAGGCGGTGCTGGGGCGGCTGGCCGACCTCGGGTTGCCCGCCCCGCCCGGACGTCTGACCACCTCGTCATTTCTGCTGACACTGGCAATGCTCAGCCAATCCAACGCCATCGCGCCGCTGGCCCAGTCGGTAGCGCAGCATTTCGGGTCCGATCCCGGCGCGCCCTATGCCATTCTGCCGCTGGATCTGGGCATTCGCATGGCCGCCTACGGCATCGTCACCCGGGCTGGCGCGACGCTGACACCTGCGTCACAGCGGATCAAAGGGTTGATCGAACAGCCGGGGATCACTGCGGCGTAACCATCCCGCCATGGTTAAATTAAGGATCGGTCGCAGTAACCCAGTCGCCCCATGCCGCGTTCGCCGTGTTCCAACGCTGGATTTATGCATCCGCGCCATCTGGACCTATTGACGAACGGGTCGGTCGGCGCACAATTGCATGATCGGAAGTCAATCCAACTGGATTCGACGACCTTGCATTTTTCTCGCCGATGGAGCCGCCATGGACACCCTGCACCTGACCAACGACCCGCGCCATATTATCGAGGCTGACCGGGCCCATGTCTGGCACCATCTGATCCAGCACAAACCGTTTGAAACCATCGACCCCCGGATCATTGTCGAAGGCAAGGGCCTGCGCGTCTGGGACATCAAGGGCAAGGAACATGTCGATGCGGTGTCGGGCGCGGTCTGGACGGTCAATGTCGGCTATGGGCGGGAATCCATCGCCAATGCAGTGCGCGATCAACTGGTCAAAATGTGCTACTTCGCCGGGGCTGCAGGAACTATTCCCGGATCGCAATTCGCCGAGAAACTGATCAGCAAGATGCCCGGGCTATCGCGGGTCTACTATGCCAATTCCGGGTCAGAGGCGAACGAAAAGGCGTTCAAGATGGTCCGCCAGATCAGCCACAAACACCACGGCGGCAAGAAATCAAAGATACTGTACCGCGACCGCGATTACCACGGAACCACCATCGCTTGTTTGTCTGCGGGCGGCCAACAGGAACGCAACGCCCAATACGGGCCGTTCACGCCGGGTTTCGTCGAGGTGCCGCATTGCCTTGAATACCGCGCCCAACCCGAATGGGCAGGCGACAGCTATGGCATCAAAGCCGCCGAAGCGATCGAGGCCGTGATCCTGCGCGAAGGTCCCGACACCATCGGTGCTTTGTGCCTTGAACCGATCACCGCAGGTGGCGGGATCATCGTGCCGCCCTTGGGCTATTGGCAAAAGGTGCAGGACATCTGCCGCAAATACGACATCCTGCTGCATATCGACGAGGTTGTCTGCGGCCTTGGACGCACCGGCAAGTGGTTCGGCTACCAGCAATACGACATCCAGCCCGACATCGTGACCATGGCCAAGGGGGTCGCCTCGGGCTACGCCGCGATCTCGTGCTGCGTGACCACCGAAGCGGTCTTTGACATGTTCAAGGATGACACCGACAAAATGGGATATTTCCGGGACATCAGCACTTTCGGCGGCTGTACCGCAGGCCCGACTGCGGCGCTTGAAAACATGCGGATCATCGAGGACGAGGACCTCTGCGGCAATTCCGTCCGGATGGGCACCTACCTGCAGGAAAAACTGCGCGAGTTGATGGACAAGCATGATTGCATTGGCGACGTGCGGGGCAAAGGGCTCTTTGCCGGGGCCGAACTGGTAGCAGACCGGAAGACCCGCGAGCCGCTGGACGAGAAAAAAGTAATGGCCGTGGTCGCCGACTGCATGGCGCAAGGGGTGATCATCGGTGCATCAAACCGGTCAATGCCGGGGTTCAACAACACGCTCCTGTTCGCGCCCGCGCTGATCGCCACGGCGGATGATCTGGATCAGATCGTCGATGCGGTGGATGCGGCGCTTGGGCGGGTTGTGGGGTGTTGACTTTCGGTTAACCGAAACGCTCTATCTGGTAGTACGTAGACGATGGGGCGCGACATCATGGATCAACTGACTTCGGTCGAACTTTGCGCTGGCGGTGGCGGGCAGGCGCTGGGGCTCGAAGCGGCCGGGTTTCGCCACGCGGCGCTGGTCGAGATTGACAGCTGGTCGCGCGCAACCCTGCGTCTGAACCGGCCGGACTGGAACGTCCTCGAAGGCGATCAGTCTGATTTGACCAACTTCGATGCGACGCCCTACAAAGGCATGGATCTCGTTGCAGGCGGCGTGCCTTGCCCGCCATTTTCAAAAGCGGGCAAGCAACTCGGTCAACACGACGAACGTGATCTGTTTCCACAGGCGCTACGTGTCATTGACAGCATCCGCCCCAAAGCCGTGATGCTTGAGAACGTACGCGGCTTTCTTGATGGGGCCTTTACAGACTATCGCCACAGCCTGAAACGACAACTCCAGAAGTTAGGCTACAGCTATGTGGATTGGCGCTTGCTGAATGCCTCTGACTTTGGCGTATCGCAACTCAGACCCCGTGTCGTCATAATTGCAATTCATCACCTTTATGCAGATCAATTTTCATGGCCCAAAATTGGACAGCAAACGCCAGTAACCGTGGGTGAAAAATTGCACGATCTGATGGCCATGAATGGCTGGAAAGGTGCAGGTGCCTGGCGCGAACAAGCCGATGAAATTGCCCCAACAATTGTAGGCGGCTCCAAAAAGCACGGTGGACCTGACCTAGGACCAACACGGGCACGGAATGCTTGGGCTACTCTGGGTGTGAATGGCTCAACTTTGGCGGAAACTGCTCCCGAAATGGACTTCATCGGAATGCCGCGCCTCACAGTGCGGATGGCTGCGCGACTGCAAGGGTTTCCAGATGACTGGCATTTTGCCGGGCGCAAAACTGCCGCATATCGACAAGTTGGAAACGCCTTTCCGCCTCCGGTTGCACAGGCGGTTGCGGAACAAATTAGATTTGCGGTTACGACCCGTCGATTGCACGCAGTAGCATGACCGATGCGTGGCTTGCCAGCGCTCGGGCAAGATTTCATGCGGATTGTCTGGCCGGCCCAATTACCTTGACCAACGGCGTGCCAAGCATCGCAGATATTGCTAACCCTGCCAGTCGGGAAATCTCGACTGCGCTGATAGCCGCTTTAGGCGTATCTACTGACCAAGCCATCAAACCGGCAGGGCAAACATCGGGCTCAATGTTTGAAAGCGCCTGTCGGTCATTCATCGACCAATGCCTCATGCAGCTGCAGCATTTGCGTCCCGGTACCTTTACCGTCAAAAGAGGTTCGCTCATTTCGGATTTTGATCAGTATGCGCATCTGGATGAACTGCGCCGTTTATCCAACGCAAGCCGGGAACTCAAAACCCATCTTGGAACCGACTACCTGATAAAACCCGATATCGTGGTGACCCGGGCTGCAGAAACCGATCAGACAATCAACAGGTATGCACATCTCGTCGACGCCAGCGTCGCGACGCATACCTCTCTGCGTGCCGCGAATGGAGCCAGATCGACCCTGCATGCGTCAATAAGCTGTAAACTGACCATTCGAAGTGACCGGGTACAGAATACAAGGTCAGAGGCATTAAACCTCATACGCAATCGCAAGGGTCGATTGCCCCATGTCATGGCCGTGACGGCAGAGCCGCTTCCGTCGCGTCTTGCGGCAATTGCTCTGGGCACCGGCGATATCGACTGCGTTTATCATTTTGCATTGACCGAGCTTGTCTCGGTACTGCGCCAGCAGGGTCGCGAAACACTCGATCTGATGGAGATCATGATCGAAGGCAAACGCCTGCGTGATATCGCTGACCTGCCCCTTGACCTCATCGTATAGCTATCGCCCCACCCCACTTCCAAACCCCGCGCCCTTCTCCCCCCGCTCTACCGCCGCCCGCTCCTCCTCCAGCATCGCCGACATCCGCGCGGCAAAGCTCTCCCGGACCTTCAGCATCCCCGAAACCTGCATCTGTGCCCATGTCGACAGGATCCGGTTGATCCGCGCGTGATAGCCTTTGCCCATCGCACGGAACAGCCGGGCGGTCGACTGGTCGAGGTACAGCGTCACCTTCTCCTTGGGTTCCGCCACGTCCAGATCGGCAGCAATCAGATGCCAGGCCTCGGGCACCTGCTGTTCGATCCGGCCCCAGTCGGGCGTGTCGACCTCGCCCAGCCACAGGTGCAGAAAAAGTCTTTCGCGGGCGATACGTTCACCCTTTGTCAGTTTCGCCATGGCGGCCTCCAGTTGCGGATGGTCCGATCCTCGCCTGCCGGGGTTAAGCCCGTCTCAGGGCACCGCGCGCCGCACCGCCGCAATACCGCCGTGATACCGACGCAACGCCGCCGCTTGTCCTGCTGCAGAATTAGGTCCAGTCTGACCCCAGCATAGGGCCAGACATGATCTCCATCGACACCTTCCACCTCACCCCCAGCACCCCCGGCACACTCCAGTCCCGCATCCAGCAGATGGTCGCCCAGGGTATCCTGTCGGGCCGCTTCCGGGCGGGCGAGCGGCTGCCTTCGTCGCGGGCCTTGGCACTACATCTGGGGGTCAGCCGGATTACGGTAACCCTCGCCTATACCGAATTGGTGGCCGATGATTACCTAAGCGCCCGGGGCCGGTCGGGGTATTACGTGAGCGCGAACGCCCCCGAGCCGCCCGACTTCCCGGCTCGGGCTTCTGGCCCCGGTACAGTCAACTGGCTGGAATTACTGCCAAAATCCCCCTCGCTCGGGATCACCAAACCCGCCGATTGGGCCAGTTACCGCTACAACTTCATCTACGGCCAGTCCGACCCCACGCTGTTCGACAGCGCCAACTGGCGGCTCTGCGCCTTGCAAGCCTTGGGCAAGCGCGATTTCGACAGCCTCACCGCCGATCAATACGATGGCGACGACCCGCTGCTGATCGACTATATCACCCGGCAAACCCTGCCCCGGCGTGGCATCCTCGCCGCCCCCGACGAGGTGCTGCTGACCATGGGCGCGCAGAACGCCCTCTGGCTCACCGCGCAACTGCTGACCCCCAACCGCAACACGGTGATCGAGGACCCCGGTTACCCGGCCCTCCGCGCCCTGCTGTCCCAAACCCACACCATCCTGACCCCTCTGGCTCTGGACCAAGACGGCCTCGACCCCGCCACCATCCCGCCCGGCACCGACGTGGTCTTTACCACCCCCAGCCACCAGTGCCCCACGACCACCACCATGCCCCACGCCCGCCGTCAGGCTCTGCTCGACCGGGCCGAGGCCGACAACATGCTGATTGTCGAGGATGATTATGAGTTCGAGATGTCCTTCCTGCGCCCCGCCGCCCCCGCCTTGAAATCCATGGATAAAACCGGGCGGGTGATCTACATCGGCTCCTTCTCCAAGTCGATCTTCCCCGGCCTGCGGCTCGGCTACCTCGTCGGCCCCGCCCCGTTCATCGCCGCCGCCCGGGCGCTGCGGGCCAGCATCCTGCGCCACCCGCCGGGGCACATCCAGCGCACCACCGCCTATTTCCTGTCCCTCGGCCACTACGACGCCCTGATCCGCCGCATGAGCCGCGCCTACCACGAACGGCGGCGCGTGCTGGACAGCGCCATCGCGGCGCACGGGCTCCAGGTCGCCGGCACCGGAACCTATGGCGGGTCCAGCCTGTGGATGCGCGCGCCGGGGGTGAACACGTATGAGCTGGCCGCGCGGCTGCGGGGGGTGGGGGTGCTGATCGAGCCGGGAGCGCCGTTCTTCGCGGGGAGCGGGGGCGTGACGACCGAGTTCTACCGCCTCGCCTACAGCTCCATCCCGGCTGGGAGGATCGCCGAGGGGGTGGGGTTGGTGGGGGGATGAGAAACGCAACTTAAAAAAACAAGAATTCTTACCCTTGACAGATGTTGTATTTCAACCTCAGGTAATGAAACCTAACCCTCTATTTTCGCCGTTGAATCCACGGCGGATAGCGTTACTTTTGGCCAAAAGACCTGGCCATTATGTGATGTGACCTTACGACCTTGCAACTGTATGAATGCCTCGAGCGGGTAGAGAACGAGGGTTAGGGCCAACTTGCTGAAAACATACACTCCAAGTCAGACTTTGGCGTTGCTAAAAAGTGCAGAGAGTTATGTTCAAGTTGCTCTTGCTCTTGAATTAAATCCAAAAAAATTCCTATTTGTACTTAAGCACTGCGATTCCGGAAGATACTATTTTCAGTTTTCTATTCCTAAAAAGACCGGCGGCTCAAGAATAATATGTAAACCGCTCCGCGGACTTGCAATGGCGCAAGAAAACTTTGCAGAAGTTGTAAATGAACTATATCAGCCAAAAAATCATGTGAAGGGTTATGTAAGCGGCGAGTCCTTCCTGACAAATGCAAAGTACCACGAAAGAAGTAAATGGCTGCTAAATATTGATATCGAGGATTTTTTCGGATCAATCACGTTCCCAAGGGTTCGAGGATTGTTCTTGTCTGAATACTTTGGATTTAATCAAGTAGTTGCCACATGCCTTGCGCGCATATGCACATTTCAGAATTCCCTGCCACAGGGGGCGAAAACATCGCCGGTTCTCTCAAACATCATCGCATACCATATTGATCGCAGGCTAATCATGCTAGCAAAGTCAAATAAAGTCAGGTTTACGCGATACGCAGATGATATTACCTTTTCTTCAACAATTTTTCCTGTGTCTACTGCTTTTGTGAAATCTTGGGAGCCAGTGAGTGGCGCCAGATCAGTTGAACTTAGCCGACAGCTCTTAGATGTTTTTAGGCAGGCAAATTTTGAAATAAAGGCATCCAAAACTAGACTTCAGTTGAAGGATGAGCGACAGGTAGTAACTGGTTTGGTTGTCAACAAACGCGCAAACATACGCCGCTCCCAAATCTCAAATCTTAGAATGAAGATACATTCGATTAACAAGTTTGGAGTTGAAGATTCTGCAAAACTTTGGCTTGGCCCGGATGCCAAAGCTCAAGATATGGAAGATTTTGTTGGGGGTTGGCTTTCCTATATAAGGCAAGTTCGAGGTGCGAATGACCAAGTATTGGCAAAACTCGCCAAGCAGGCTCTAGTTAAACTACATTCACTTCCCAAATGGGTAAAGGACCAAGCTGACATGATCTTGCAACATGATGTATTTCTCTCACATGCTTCCGAGGATAAAGATATTGTTCGACCCTTAAAAGACAAACTCGAAGCACTTGGAGTAGTAGTTTTCTTCGATGAATCGAGCATATCATGGGGCGACTCGATTGTCGAGAAAGTAAACCAAGGGTTATTAATGTCGAAATTTTTTGTGCCGTATCTCAGTGAGAACTTCGCCAAGAAGGGTTGGACGAACAAGGAATTGAACTCTGCAATTAGTCTGAATATTAGCAGAAAGGGTCGTATATTGCCCATAACATCCGCTTCGTTCAATGTTGAAAAAAACTATCCTCTATTGGGGGAAACCCTATACAGGAAATGGCCATCCAGTTCGGCAGACGTTTCCAAGTTTATTGATGAGACATGCGACGCAATCATCAAAAAAGTAGAAGAAATAAAATCGAAAATCTAGAAGTTCTGGCCCTATCCCCCACCCCCATCTGGCCCTACTGCCCCCCCTCCACACACAATACCCTGCCCCCAACCCCGGACAGGACTCCCCACAAATGAAAATGACCACCGAAGAAGCCTTCGTCAAAACCCTGCAGATGCACGGCATCCAACATGCCTTCGGCATCATCGGCTCGGCCTTCATGCCGATCTCTGACCTGTTCCCCAAGGCGGGCATCACCTTCCACGACTGCGCCCATGAAGGCTCCGGCGGGATGATGGCGGACGGTTATACCCGCGCGTCCGGTAAGATGAGCATGATGATCGCGCAGAACGGCCCCGGCGTCACCAACCTCGTCACCGCCGTCAAGACCGCCTACTGGAACCACACCCCCCTGCTGCTGATCACCCCGCAAGCCGCCAACAAGACCATTGGCATGGGCGGGTTTCAGGAGGTCGAACAGATGGCGCTGTTCAAGGATATGGTGGCGTATCAAGAGGAGGTGCGCGACCCCTCCCGCGTCGCCGAGGTCCTCAACCGTGTGATATTACAGGCCAAACGCGCGAGCGCCCCCGCCCAGATCAACATGCCCCGCGATTACTGGACCCAAGTGATCGACATCGACCTGCCCGCGATGGTGGAGTTTGAGCGGCCTGCGGGGGGTGCAGAGGCGATCCAACAGGCCGCCGACCTGCTGTCCCATGCCAAATTCCCGGTCATCCTGAACGGCGCCGGCGTGATCCTGTCCGATGCGATCCCGGCCACCATCGCACTGG
Organism: Rhodobacterales bacterium; assembly: GCA_031422295.1. GTDB lineage: Bacteria > Pseudomonadota > Alphaproteobacteria > Rhodobacterales > Rhodobacteraceae > JANOMH01. Next base: position 73,417 of record JANOQM010000099.1, read on the forward strand.
CAAACAAACTCACCGCCCCGGTCTGTGTCGGCTACCAGCACAACGACGCCTTCCCCGGCTCGCACCCCTTATTCGCCGGGCCTTTGGGCTATAACGGGTCCAAGGCCGCAATGGCGTTGATTTCCAAGGCGGATGTGGTATGTTGTCTGGGCACCCGACTCAATCCGTTCTCAACGTTGCCGGGTTACGCGCTGGACTACTGGCCAAAGACGGCCAAGATCATCCAAGTCGACATCAATCCCGACAGGGTCGGGTTGACGAAACATGTGACAGTCGGAATTGTCGGCGACGCAAGAAAAGTCGCCGAGCAGCTTTTGGCGCGTCTAAATCCCACCGCAGGCGATGAAAACCGGGCCGACCGCAAGGCCACCATCGCCCAGACCAAGTCCGAATGGGCGCAGCAACTCAGTTCCATGGACCACGAGGATGACGACCCCGGCACCACATGGAACGCCCGCGCCCGTGCCGACAAGCCCGATTGGATGTCCCCCCGCATGGCCTGGCGCGCAATCCAGTCCGCCCTGCCCAAACACGCAATCATCAGCAGCGACATCGGCAACAACTGCGCCATCGGCAACGCCTATCCGACCTTCGAAAAGGGTAGAAAATATCTCGCCCCCGGCCTGTTCGGCCCCTGTGGTTACGGCCTGCCCAGCATCATCGGCGCAAAAATCGCCTGCCCGGATACCCCCGTTGTCGGCTTCGCCGGTGACGGCGCGTTCGGCATCGCGGTCACCGAACTGACCGCAATAGGCCGCCCCGAATGGCCCGCCATCACCATGGTCGTATTCCGCAACTATCAGTGGGGCGCGGAAAAACGTAATTCGACATTGTGGTACGACGATAATTTCGTCGGCACCGAACTGGATACCCAAGTCAGCTACGCCGGTATCGCCAAAGCCTGCGGCCTTCAGGGCGTGCAGGCCCGCACCATGGACGAGTTGCGCGACATGCTGACCAAAGCGATTGACGACCAGATGCAGCACGGCAAAACCACCCTGATCGAAGCGCTGATAAACCAAGAACTCGGCGAGCCCTTCCGCCGCGACGCGATGAAAAAGCCCGTCGCCGTCGCAGGTATCGACCCGGCGGACATGCGCGCCTGATGCCCTTCGAACTAAGCTTGGCCGCAACGCTGTGGATGGCCGCAGCCATCCTCGTCGCCGCCTTCGTGCGCGGCTACTCCGGCTTTGGCTATTCGGCCATGGTCATCGCAGCCTCCAGCCTCGTTACCAATCCGCTGAACTTTGTCGCTGTCGTTGTCATTCTGGAAACCGCGATGTCGCTTCAGGCGGCCAAAGGGGCTGGCCCTGATGTGGACTGGCGCCGCGTCGGGTTCCTGATGTTCGGGGCCGCCGTGGGCCTGCCGCTGGGCCTGTGGGTGCTGACTGGCGTCGACGAGGATACCGCCCGCGCCGTGATCTCTGGCTATGTGCTGGTGATGTGCGGCGTCCTGCTGGTCGGTTGGCGGTTACGAGCCGAAGTGCGGGGGGCGGGCAATGTCGTCGCCGGGCTGGTGTCGGGGCTGGCCAATGCACCGGGGATGGGCGGGCTGCCGATTGCTGCGTTCTTCGCCGCGCAACCAATGCAGGCAGCGGTATTCCGGGCCACGCTGATCGCGTATTTCCCGCTGCTCGACCTGTATTCCGCGCCGCTTTACTGGTGGGCGGGGCTAGTGACATGGGATACGCTCTGGGCGGCGCTGATCGCCCTGCCGCTCACCTTCCTCGGCAACTGGCTCGGCAGCCGCCATTTTCTGCACACAGACCCGCAGGATTTCCGGCGCTTCGCGATTCTGCTATTGGCTGGACTGGCGGTCCTCGGCCTGATCAAATCCGCGCTATGACCCAGCCGCTGCATTTCCTCTCGCCCCTCAGCCCACACTGCCCCGACCGCCTGCTCAATCAGGCCAGCAGCCTGCCCATTCCCCGTGTGGCACTGGTGAATGCCGGGTCCACCACCCCGCTGCAAGGACTGCGCGAGGCCACCGATCTTGGCCTAGCCCACCCAATCCTGATCGGCGATCAGGCCAAAATCCGCGCCGCCGCCGACCAGATCGGCTGGGATATCGCCCCCTTCCGGCTGATCCACGCGCCCGATGCCGAAGCCGCCCCCGCCGCCGCCGCACTGGCAGTCAAGGGAGAGGCGGCCAGCATCATGAAAGGCCAGATCCACACTTCGACCTTCCTCAAGGGGCTACTGCCCAGCGCGGCGGGCCTCAGGGCCAAAGGCTCAATCTGCGGCCATATCTTTCACATCACCACACCCGGTTCCGACCGGCCCCTGCTGCTCACTGACGCCGCCCTGAACTCTGCCCCTGACGTGGAAACCCGTCAGGCTTGCCTGACCCTTGCCGTCACTCTGGCCATGGCGCTTGGCATCAAAAACCCCAAAGCCGGGCTTCTGGCCCCGTCCGAGGATATCACCCCCGGTATCCCGAACACTGCCGAGGCCGCCGCCATTGCCGCATGGGCCAAAACCGCTTTGCCCATGGCAACGGTGCAGGGCCCTATGGCGCTCGACCTGATCCTGTCACGTGCGGCGGCCTTGGCGAAAGACTACACATCCGACATCTCCGGCGACGCCGACATCATCGTCGTGCCCGACATCACCACTGGCAACGCCCTGTTCAAACTCATGGTCCTCGGCATGGGCTGCTGTGCGGGCGGGATCGTCATGGGGCTCAAGGTTCCGGTGCTACTCACCTCGCGCAGCCAGCAATCGCCCGACCGGATCGCATCGGCAGCCCTTGGGGTCATCGCCGCAGGACTAACACGATGACGTGGTTTTCGGAGTTGCCCAAATACCTGCGGGGGGACGCGCCCCTTGCGCGGGGGGGCAGCGCCCCCCTACTGCCAGTCGAGTCCAAGCGCAGAGGTCGGCGATGATCCTCGTCCTGAACGCAGGCTCCTCCTCGCTCAGGGCTGCCCTGTTCCAGCCAGACCTCACCCCAGTCCTGTCCGCCGCAGTGTCCGAGATCGGCGGGGCCAGCCAGCTCGGCATTCAAGGCACAAAAACCGACGCCGCAGCCCCCAACCACAAAACTGCCCTCACCCTGATCCTCGCGGCCCTGGCCCGAGCCGACCACCCGCTGACCCAGATCACCGCCGCCGCCCACCGCGTTGTCCACGGCGGCGCGAGCCTCACTGCCCCCGTCAAACTCACCCCCGCCAGCATTGCAGAAATCCGCACCTGCTCGCCCCTCGCCCCGCTGCACAACCCCGCCAACCTCGCGGCCATCGACGCGCTCAGCCACCTCGCCCCCGACCTGCCACAATACGCCAGCTTCGACACCGCCTTTCACGCGACAATCTCCCCCGTCGAAACCAGCTACGCCCTGCCCCTCGATGACCGGGCCAACGGCCTGCGCCGCTATGGCTTTCACGGCATCAGCTACGCCTCCCTGATCACCCAGATCGACCCGCTCCCCGAAAAACTCCTCGCCTTCCACCTCGGCAACGGCGCCAGCCTCTGCGCCATCCTGCACGGCCAATCCATCGCCACCTCGATGGGCTACTCCCCCACCGACGGCCTGACCATGGGCACCCGCTCCGGGTCCATCGATCCCATGGCCGTCCTCGCCCTCGCCCGGACCCACGGCATTGACGAAACAGCCCAACTCCTGAACCACCAGTCCGGCCTCAAAGCCCTCGGCGGAACCAACGACATGGCCACGCTGCTACAACGTACCGACCCCGACGCCCGTTTCGCCATCGACCACTTCTGCCACCACGCCGCCCGCCACGCGGGGTCCGCCATTACCGCCATGGGCGGGCTTGATGCGATCGCCTTCACCGGCGGCATCGGCGAAAACGCCCCGCTGATCCGCGACAAGATCACCGCTCAACTCGCATACCTCGGCCCCAAACCGATCCACATCATCCCCGCACAGGAAGAACGCCAGATCGCCCGCGACGCCCTGTCGCTGATCAACGTTCCCTGAATGTCGCTTTCAGGCCGACAACGTTCCGCAAACCCGCTACACCCTAGAAAACCAACCGCAAAGCAGCAATGACCCAACCCATTCTCAACCTCTCCCCCAAGGTCTCGGACGAGGTCAAACAAACCACCTGCTACATGTGCGCCTGCCGCTGCGGGATCACCGTGCATCTGAAAGCCAATCCTGCTGGTGAACTCAAAGTGGCCTATATCGAGGGCAACAAAAACCACCCCGTCAACAAAGGCGTGCTCTGCGCCAAGGGCTCGGCGGGGATCATGCAGATCAACGCCCCGTCCCGCCTGCGCAACCCGCTGCGGCGCGTTGGCCCGCGTGGCTCCGGCCAGTTCGAGGAAATCTCATGGGACGAGGCGCTGGAACAAGCCACCGCATGGCTCGCCCCAATCCGCGCCACCGCCCCCGAAAAACTCGCCTTCTTCACCGGGCGCGACCAGTCGCAAAGCTTCACCAGCTTCTGGGCGCAAGCTTACGGCACCCCCAACTACGCCGCTCACGGGGGCTTTTGCAGCGTTAACATGGCCGCCGCCGGCATCTACACCCTCGGCGGCGCGTTCTGGGAGTTTGGCCAACCCGACTGGGACCACACCCAGCTGTTCCTGCTGTTCGGCGTGGCCGAAGATCACGACTCTAACCCCATAAAAATCGGCCTTGGCAAACTGAAATCCCGGGGCGCCAAAGTCATCGCCATCAACCCGATCCGCACCGGCTACAATGCCATCGCCGATGACTGGTACGGCATCACCCCCGGCACCGACGGCCTGCTGATCCTCTCCCTGATCCACCTGCTGATGAAGGCCGGGCGGATCGACCTGCCCTACCTCGCCCGCTTCACCAACGCGCCGGTCCTGATCAACGAAGACCCCAATTCCCCGCAGAACGGTCTGTTCCTGCGGGATGAGGATGGCAAACCGCAAGTCATCGACAGCCGCACCGGCAAACTGGCCCCCTGGGACGGGCAAGAGGTAGAGCCCGACCTGTCCGCCACCTACCGGCACGCCGGGATCACCCATCGCCCCGTGCTGCACCACATGGCCGACCGCTACCTGTCCGACGACTACGCACCCGAAACCGTTGCTGCGGCCACGGGCATCGACGCCGCGAGAATCCGCCAACTCGCCGCCGAAATCGTCCGCACTGCCTTCGATAACCCAATCACGTTAAACCGCGAATGGACCGACTTTCGCGGCATCCACCACAAAACCATGACCGGCCGCCCCGTCTCCTTCCACGCCATGCGCGGGATCAGCGCCCATTCCAACGGCTTCCAGACGGCGCGCGCCCTCCACGTCCTGCAAACCCTCCTCGGCACCGTCGAAACCCCCGGCGGTTTCCGCTTCAAACCACCCTACCCCAAACCCGCCACAGCCCACCCCAAACCACACAGCAAAGTCACCCCCGGCGCACCACTGAATGGCCCGCATCTGGGCTACGTCCACGGCCCCGACGACCTGTGCCTTGACGACAACGGCAACCCGGCCCGCATCGACAAGGCGTTCAGTTGGGAAAACCCGATGTCCGCCCACGGCCTGATGCATATGGTCATCAGCAATGCCCACGCGGGCGACCCGTACAAGATCGACACGCTGTTCCTCTATATGGCGAACATGTCGTGGAATTCGTCGATGAATACCGGCGGCGTCATGCAGATGCTCACCGACACCGACGAAAACGGCACCTACATCATCCCGCACATCATCTATTCCGACGCCTACAGCTCTGAAATGGTCGCCTACGCCGACCTGATCCTGCCCGACACCACCTACCTCGAACGGCACGATTGCATCAGCCTCTTGGACCGCCCGATCTGCGAGGCCGACGCCGCCGCCGACGCCATCCGCTGGCCGGTCATCGAGCCCGATAGAAACGTGCGCGGCTTCCAATCCGTCCTCTGCGATCTGGGGCACCGTCTAAACCTCCCCGGTTTCATCGCCGACGACGGCAGCCCGAAATACAAGGACTACGCCGACTACATCACCAATCACATCCGCCGCCCCGGCATCGGGCCGCTGGCAGGCTGGCGGATGGGAGAGGGCGGCCTGCAACACGGGCGCGGCACCGCGAACGAGGGGCAGTTGGACAGCTATATCAAAAACGGCGGCTTCTGGGTCGAACATGTCCCGCCGGAAGCCGCCTATTGCAAACCATGGTCGAACGAATACCAATCCTGGGCGGTCAAAATGGGCTTCTACGACAGCCCCCAACCCTACCTGTTCCAGCTCTACGTCGAACCGATGCGGCGCTTCCAACTGGCCGCGTTAGGCGAGGGCAAACGGCAGCCCCCCGACCACCTGCGCGCCCGCATTCGCGCCACAATGGACCCGCTGCCGATCTGGTATGCCCCGCTGTCAGATACCGACAACACCCAATACCCGATCCACGCCCTGACCCAGCGCCCTATGGCGATGTATCACAGCTGGGGCAGCCAGAATGCGTGGTTGCGGCAAATCCATGGGCACAACCCGCTCTACATCCCCACCAAACTTTGGGAAGCACATAACTTCACCGATGGCGACTGGGCCCGCGTCACCTCGCCCCACGGCACCATCACCGTGCCCGTGGCGCATATGGCCGCGCTGAACGAAAACACCATCTGGACATGGAATGCGATCGGCAAACGCAAAGGCACCTGGGCGCTCAGCGACGACGCGCCCGAGGCGACCAAGGGCTTCCTGCTCAACCACCTGATCCACGAACTCCTGCCCGCCAAATCCGACGGGCACCGCTACGCCAACTCCGATCCGATCACTGGCCAAGCGGCATGGTTCGACCTGCGGGTGAAGATTAGCAAATGCGACCCGCTTGACGAATGCTTGCCTGCCTTTCCGTCACTCACACCACAGGTCCGCAAATGACTTTCGTCCAGCTTCTTTTGTTCATAAATATCCCCGCCGGAGGCTCCCAGACTAACTGTCAGAGCCTCCGGCGGGGATATTTAGAAACCAAAGAAATACAAGATTCACAGAGTTGTGCCGTCCCGCAGGTCAGCCGCCAATGACGCAGCTCCCGCCGCCCTCCTCCGTCAAGCTTGGCCTTGTAATCGACCTGGACACCTGCGTCGGCTGCCACGCCTGTGTCATCTCCTGCAAAGGCTGGAACACTGAAAACTACGGCGTACCGCTCTCCGACCAAGACCCCTATGGCGCCGACCCCTCCGGCACTTTCCTGAACCGGGTCCATTCCTACGAAGTCCAACCCCCGGACGCGACCGCCCAACTGATCCACTTCCCCAAATCCTGTCTGCACTGCGACGACGCGCCCTGTGTGACGGTCTGCCCGACCGGGGCCAGCTACAAACGGGCTGAGGATGGGATCGTACTGGTCAACGAAGACGCCTGCATCGGCTGCGGTCTCTGCGCCTGGGCCTGCCCTTACGGCGCCCGCGAGATGGACGCTGCGGCAAAGGTGATGAAGAAATGCACCCTCTGCGTAGATCGTATATATAACAACAACTTAGATCCCCAAGATCAGGTCCCCGCCTGCGTCCGAACCTGCCCCTCCGGCGCCCGCCATTTCGGTGATTTAGGCGACGAAACCAGCGCCGTCAGCCTCCTCGTCGCGGAACGCGGCGGCTTCGACCTGATGCCCGAACAAGGCACCAAACCGACCAACAAATACCTGCCCCCCCGCCTCAAAGATGCCCCGCAAGACATTGATATCCTTGCCCCGTTCCTCGCCCCAATCGCGACAGACCCCAAAGGATTCCTAGGTTGGCTCGACCGCAGCCTGAGCATACTTCCCGGCGGAAATCCGTAAATGCACCCCGCCCCCTCCGTCATCATTTTCACCACCTTCTCCGGCCTCGGATTCGGGCTGCTGTTCTGGCTTGGAATTGGCCTGCCCAACGTCACAGGTTGGGTCGCTTTCGCTTTCTTTTCAATCTCTTACCTCATGGCGGTCGGCGGCCTCATGGCCTCGACCTTCCATCTCGGCCACCCCGAGCGGGCACTCAAAGCCTTCTCGCAATGGCGGTCAAGTTGGCTCAGTCGCGAAGCCTGGTGCGCCGTCGCGGGTCTGCTGGCCATGGCGCTTTACGGTGCCGCATTGATATTCTTCGACAACCGCTTGCGTTTGCTGGGATTTCTCGGCTCCGCCCTGTCGCTTGGTACAATCTTCACCACTGCGATGATATACACGCAACTCAAATCCGTCCCCCGCTGGAATCAGCCCACCACACCAGCCCTGTTCCTTGCGTTTTCATTAAGCGGCGGGGCGTTGCTCGCGGGGCAGATACGCTTCGCCATCCCCCTGCTGACCCTCGCGGGCCTCCTGCAAGGCTACATCTGGGCCACCGGCGACAGCCGGTTTACCCAAGCCGGAACGACCATCGCAACTGCTACAGGTTTGGGCAAAATCGGCAGCATCCGGGCGTTTGAACCGCCACACACAGGTCCAAATTATCTTTTGAAAGAAATGGCTTACATCGTCGGACGCAAACACGCACGGCGCCTGCAGTTCATCAGCCTGACCCTTGGATTCGGACTACCGGTGATCCTGCTGTTACTGCCGTTCAGCCATTGGACCGCTCTGATCGCAGTGGTCAGTCACATCGCCGGCATTCTCGCGGCGCGGTGGCTGTTCTTTGCCCAAGCCGAACATGTTATGGGTCTGTATTACGGCAAAAGGTAAGGTGGGTCTCGACCCACCAAACCTGTCTTAGGCCACAGCAAGGTGGGTTTTAACCCACCCCTACCTGATCCGCTTTTCCGACGCTTTATCAAAGACATACATGCGCTCCGGCTCATAGCTCAGGCCCACTGTTCCACCCTCTTTGGTGCGGTGATCACCGCGTTCCTCAACCACGATCCGCTCATGCATCGGGGTTTGTAGATAGGCATATGACACGCCGCCCAAACTTTCGGTCAATTCCACCCGCAGACCCGATCCCGTCGGATCAATCGTCAGATGTTCCGGCCGCAAACCAATCGTCACAGCCTGCCCGGTCAAAGCCGAAGCAAAGGCGCGCGGAATGGTGCGGGCCAAACCCGGCACTTCAACCCCACCGGCCACAATCTTGCCCGCCAGAAAATTCATCGCGGGGCTGCCGATAAAGCCTGCGACGAATTTGTTGTCAGGATCACGGTACAGATCCATCGGCGCGCCGACCTGTTCGATCACGCCCTTGCGCAGCACCACGATCTTGTCGGCCAACGTCATCGCCTCGACCTGATCATGGGTCACATAAATCATCGTTGCCCCGATTTCCTTGTGCAGACGGGCAATTTCTACGCGCATTTCCACACGCAGTTCGGCATCCAGATTTGACAGCGGTTCGTCGAACAAAAACACCTCTGGCCCACGCACAATCGCCCGGCCAATGGACACGCGCTGGCGTTGACCACCCGACAAAGCGGCGGGTTTGCGTTTAAGGTATTCATCCAGCTTGAGGATACGGGATGCTTCGCTGACCTTGGCGATGATCTCGGCCTTGGGGTGGCCGTTCATCTTCAGCCCAAAGCCCATGTTTTCCTCGACAGTCATGTGCGGATACAGGGCATAGGTCTGGAACACCATGGCCACGCCACGCTCGGACGGGTCCAGTCTGGTGACATCGCGGTTGCCGATCTTGATCGCGCCACCGGTGGTTTCTTCCAGTCCCGCCACCATCCGCAATAACGTGGATTTGCCGCAACCCGAGGGGCCGACAAAGACGCAAAATTCGCCGTCATCAATCTCCAGACTGACCCCGTGGATCACCTGCGTTTCGCCGTATTTCTTGACGACTTTGTTCAGCGTCACTCCGGTCATGGCTTTACTCCCCCTGCGATGGTTTTGTTTCTGTCTGGAAAACGCCAGTTCTGGGCGTCAGCGGCAATTTGACGGGCGGTGTCGCGCAACAACGGCACCAGCATTTCCAGCCCGGCCAGATTGGTCCGCTTGGTGACGCTGGTCACGGACAGGGCGCCGATGACCCGGCCGGTTTCAGTCAGGATCGGCACTGCGACACAAATAATCCCCGGTTCATGTTCTTCGCGGTCAAAGCCATAGCCATTGGCCCGGATGTCGGCCAGTTCAGCCCGCAGACTGTCAGGCGTGACCAGCGTTTTGGGCGTGAATGCGTGGAACGACTGCTGCGCAATCACGCTGTCCTGCTGGTCCGGGTCCAGAAAAGCGAGCATCGCCTTGCCGACCCCGGTGCAATAGGCCGGGCCAACCTTGCCGGCCTGCGAAAACATCTCAATCGGCTGGGTCGCGTTGCGTTTATCGACATACAAGACCTGCGCATGGTCCAGTTGTGCCAGATGCACGGTTTCCCCCACTGATGCGGCAAGCCGGTCCAGATAGGCCCGCGCAATCGGGGCCAGCGATGATTGCGACCACGCTGCATGGGCCAGCCGGACCAGCCGCACGCCGGGCGCATAGGTCTGGCGGTCCGGATCATAGGCCAGCATGCCTTGTGATGTCAGGGTCTGCACAAACCGATAAAGCGTCGCTTTGGGAAAGGCCGATCCGTCCTGCAGTTCGGCAAACCGGACCGGGCGGCCAAAGGCGGCGATCTGGTCCAAAACCTCCAGCGCCTTGCCAACTGTGCCATCACCCGCGACCGCCATTAAGACCTCTCCTGATGCCGCGCTGCGGCATATTTCTTCTGCATTGCAGCGGCTTAAGACCCGCGCTGCACTGTTGACAAGCATAGGCCATATGCGGTTAACATTTCAATATTCAAAACGTAGTTCCAAATAATGAGACTAGCGTTTTGTGGCAACACAGGGAGGTCTACATGTTGCACCTTAAGAAAAACGCCACTGCGGCGTTCATCGCGGCGTTGCTTTCGGGCACGGCCGCATATGCCCAAACCCGTACACTTGACTATTATGCCGACTATGACCCGATCCCGCTGGCCGCCATGGAAGCAATCATAGCCGATTTCGAAGCCGCAAACCCTGAAATTGATGTGGTTTTGCAAAATTTCGATCATGAGGGATACAAGACCGCGATCCGTAACTTCCTGACTACTGATGCGCCCGATCTGGCGAACTGGTACGCGGGCAACCGGATGGCGCCATTTGTTAACGCCGGTCAGTTCATGGATATCTCGGACGTCTGGGCCGCCAACAACCTGAGCGAATCGCTTGGCTCTGCCGAGGCGTCGATGACCATTGATGGCAAGCAGTGGGGCGTGCCCTATACCTACTATCAGTGGGGCATCTACTATAACAAATCCGTCTACGAGCAGGTCGGCGCAACCGTGCCCACCACCTATGACGAGTTTGTCGCCAACTGCGAGTTGTTCAAAGCCGCCGGTATCGACTGTCTGACCACCGGCACCTCGGCTTTGTGGCCGGGGGCGGGCATTTTCGACTATATGAACCTGCGCACCAACGGCTATGAATTCCATATGGAGCTGACCTCGGGTCAGGTCGAGTGGACTGATCAGCGTGTGCGTGACACCTTTGCGCAGTGGCAGCGTCTGGTTGATCCGGGCTATATCACTGAAAACCACGCGGCGATTGACTGGCAGGATGCAGCCGCTCTGTTCGTTCAGGGCAAAGCTGCGAACTACGTCATGGGCAACTTTGCCGTGGGCGTGTTCAAAGAGGGTGGCATGACCAACGATACCCTTGGTTTCATGGCCTTCCCGACAATCAACCCCGATGTGGTCCGCGCCGAAGAAGCGCCTACTGACACCATCCACATTCCGGCTGGTGCCACCAACGTCGAGGACGCAAAAACCTTCCTGGCCTATATCGCAACTGCCGACGTGCAGACCAAACTGAACGCCGCTCTGGGCCAGTTGCCGATCAACGCCGCCTCGACTGTGGCCGATGATCCTTTCCTGCAGGCCGGGTTTGAATTGCTTTCCACCACGACAGGCGGCATTGCACAGTTCTTTGACCGTGACGCCGAGGCGGAAATGGCCAAACTGGGCATGGAAGGCTTTCAGGAGTTCATGGTCATCCCGGGCAATCTGGACGCGATTCTGGCCCGTCTGGAAGAAGCACGCCTGCGCATCTACGCAGAATAAAGACGTTCGCGGCGGTCGGGCAACCGGCCGCCGCACCCCATTTCTGAGCCCTGATTTGTTTGTCCATTTAACTGATAGAAACGACGGCGCGGGGGGCGGCTGGTTATGACCATGACATCGACCGAGATCCGGACAAAATCCTGGTGGCGATCCAACCAGCAATGGCTGACGCCGTGGCTGTTCCTGACCCCCGGTATCATCCTTTTCACGATCTACGTGGTCTGGCCGATCATCTCCAGCTTCACCCTGTCGTTTTATGACTGGGACGGGCTGCGCGCGGCGGATGGGACTGACAAATCCGAATGGGTCGGTTTTGGCAATTACATCGAACTGATGGGCGATGATGCGTTCATCACCTCGCTGAAGAACAATCTGATCTGGCTGGTCCTGTATATGCTGGCGGTCCCAGGCGGGCTGGCCATTGCCATATTCCTGAACCAGACCGTGCGCGGCATCCGGATTTACAAATCCCTGTTCTTCTTTCCCTTTGTCATTTCACAGGTCGTTGTCGGGCTGATGTTCGCGTGGTTCTATGCGCCCAATTTTGGCCCGTTGTACAAACTGACCGAATGGATGACCGGGTCAGGTATCGCCATTCTCGCGGACCCCTACCTTGCGACCTACGGCATTATCGCCGCCGGATTGTGGCCGCAGATTGCCTATTGCATGATCCTGTTTCTGACCGGCCTGAACAATGTCTCTGCCGACCAGGTCGAGGCGGCACGGCTGGATGGGGCCAAGGGGCTGAAAATGCTGTGGTATGTGATCCTGCCGCAACTGCGCCCCGCCACATTCATTGCCGTCGTCGTCACGGTGATCGGCGCGCTGCGGTCGTTCGATCTGGTCTCGATCATGACCACCGGCGGGCCGTTCGGATCAACCCGGGTGCTGTCCTATTACATGTATGAAAAGGCGTTGTCGGAATACGGGTTCCGGATGGGTTATGGTGCCGCCATCGCGGTGATCCTGTTCCTGATCATGATGGTGTTCATTTCCGGGTTCGTCTGGAAAATGATCCGCGACGAAAGGGGTGTCCGCTAATGTTTCCGCGTCCGGTTGCACAACGATCCCCTGCTGCCCGGGCCATGTATAACGTGGCCCTGCCCATTGCCCTGATCTTGTGGTTGTTCCCGCTGCTAGGTGTGGCGCTGACCTCGGTCCGGCCCGCATCCGACCTGGCGGTCGGCAACTATTTTGGCATGCCCTCGTCCATCGCGTTCTCGAACTATGTCGAGATTTTCACCGAATCGCCCATTGGGCGCTATATCTTCAACTCGTTCAAAGTGACGATCCCCACGGTGATCTTTACCGTGGCCCTGTCCTGCATGACTGGGTTTGCACTAGGCGTGTATAAATTCCGCGGCAATGTGTTGGTGTTTTTCCTGTTCGTTGCGGGCAACTTTGTGCCCTTTCAGATCCTGATGATCCCGGTCCGCGACCTGACCCAACAGGCCAATCTGATCAATACCACCGCCGGGCTGGCGCTGTTCCACATCGCGTTTCAGACCGGGTTCTGCACCCTGTTCATGCGCAATTTCATCAGTTCCCTGCCGCGCGAACTGATCGAGGCGGCGCGGGTCGAAGGCGTCGCAGAATGGCAGATTTTCTGGTACATCGTGCTGCCCCTGATGCGGCCCGCCATTGCCGCCCTGTCGGTGCTGGTGTTCACCTTTATCTGGAACGACTTTTTCTGGGCCACGGTGCTGACCACCAGCGCCGCCACTCAGCCGGTCACGGCGGGGCTGTCATCGCTGAACGGGCAATGGATCGCGGCCTGGCATCTGGTGTCGGCGGGGTCCATCGTGGCCGCCCTGCCGCCGGTGGCGATGTTCTTTCTGATGCAAAAGCACTTCATTGCCGGACTGACCATGGGGGCGGTAAAGTAAGCTGCCCGCAGGTCGCCTTTCCACACCTTTCACAAAAGAGTGCACATTGATGTTTTCGGAGTTGCCCAAATACCTCCGCCGGAGGCTCGTGCCGATCAGCCCGGGATCGGCCTTGCCATGTTGAAAACCGCCACATTCCACGACATCAAAAACCAGTCGGTATTCATCACCGGCGGCGGCAATGGTATCGGCGCGGCCCTGACCGAAGGGTTTGTTGAACAGGGCGCGCGGGTGGCCTTTGTCGGGCGCAAGGATGCGACTGGATTTGCCGGTGAAATAGCCGATAAATATGGTCTTAAGCCGCTGTATATTCCCTGTGACATCACCGATATTCCGGCCTTGCACCGGGCCATGGATCAGGCGGCCGCAGCCCATGGTCCGATCACCACGCTGGTCAACAATGCAGCCAATGATACCCGCTATGCCGCACAAGACGTGACCGAGGCCATCTGGGACGACATGCAGGCGGTCAACCTCAAGGCGTATTTTTTTGCCTGCCAAAAGGTCGCCCCGATGATGAAGGCCACAGGCGGCAGTATCATCAACTTTACCTCGATCAGCTACATGATGGGCATCGCCAATCTGTCGACCTATATTTCGGCCAATGCGGGCATCATGGGGCTGACCCGGTCACTCGCGCGCGAATGGGGCGGTGATGCGATCCGGGTCAACGCGCTGGCCCCCGGTTGGGTGCTGACACAGCGCCAGCTGGACCTGTGGGCAGACCCTGCTTCGCTGGCAGCTTTTCTGGAAAAACAATGCCTGCGCGACCATATCGCTCCAGTTGACATCCTCGGCGGGGTTCTGTTTTTGGCCTCGAACCTGTCGCGGATGATGACGGGCCAGACGCTGGTGATTGACGCGGGCGTAGTAGGGACCGGCTGATGGATGGCACGACACTGACAGCCGACTGGGTGGCGCTGGATTGGGGCACCACAAACCTGCGGGCCTGGGCGATGGACCGGAACGGCGGGATTCTGGCCCAGGCAATATCTGACAATGGCATGGGAAAACTGACCCGTGACGGGTATGAACCAGCGTTGATTGCCCTGATCGGCGGCTGGGTCAATGGCCCGATGACTGCCGTGGCCTGCGGCATGGTCGGATCGCGCCAGGGCTGGGTCGAGGCCCCCTATGCCCGCACCCCCTGCCCGCCTACGCCCGCAAACTTTGTCACCGCGCCGACCCGAACCCCCGGCCTGACGGTCCACGTCATCCCCGGCATCCGGCAGGATGACCCCGCCGATGTGATGCGCGGCGAGGAAACCCAGATCGCCGGATTTCTGGCGCTGAACCCCGGCTGGGACGGCGTGTTGTGCCTGCCCGGCACCCATACCAAATGGGTGCATGTCAGTGCTGGCGAAGTGATCAGTTTTCAGACCGTGATGACGGGCGAATTATTTGCCATGATCGGCACCCAGACCGTTCTACGCCATTCGGTCGCGGCGGAGGGCTGGGATGACGCCGCATTCCTGACCGCTCTGGCCGACAGCTTTGCCCGGCCCGAACGGCTGGCGGGGCGGTTTTTTTCATTGCGTGCCGAACATCTGCTGCACGGTCTTGACGGTGCAGCCGCCCGGTCGCGCCTGTCCGGCCTGTTGATCGGGGCGGAACTGGCCGCGACCAAACCCTATTGGCTGGGCCAGAACATTGCCGTGATCGGTGCGGGCGCAGTGTCCCGACTATACGTGCAGGCACTGGCCACAGTTTCGGCCCCCGCTGTGCTGGTCGACGGGCAAACTGTCACTCTGGCGGGACTGACCGCCGCTTACCGCAAAATTGCAGGAGCGTGACATGACCCGCAATCTGATCGCCATCCTGCGCGGGATTACCACCGCCGAAGCCGTGCCCGTGGCCGCCGCGCTGATAGATGCCGGGATCACCAGCATCGAGGTGCCGCTGAATTCGCCCACGCCCTTTGCCAGCATTGCCGCCATGGTGGCCGCCCACGGCGCGCAGGCGCTGATCGGGGCCGGCACGGTTTTGTCGCCCGAAGATGTGGGCCGGGTCCAGCAGGCGGGCGGCAGACTGATCGTATCACCCAACTGCGACCCCCGGGTGATCGTCGCCACCAAAATGGCCAATATGCAAAGCTGGCCGGGGGTGATGACGCCCACCGAATGCTTTGCCGCGCTGAAAAACGGCGCTGATGGGCTGAAAATATTCCCCGCCAGCCTGATGGGCACCGAAGGTTTGCGCGCGATCCGCGCCGTCCTACCCCCCGGCACGCAGGTTTACGCGGTGGGTGGCGCGGGCCCAGACAATTTCAGGGATTGGATCAAGGCCAGCGCCAATGGCTTTGGCATCGGCAGCGCCTTGTATAAACCGGGCCTGTCTGTGGCTGACATCACCGCGCGCGCCCGTGATATGGTGGCCGCCTATGACGAGGCAGTCCGGTGATCTACGACGCCACGATCTGCCTGCTGGGTGAAGGGCCGCTATGGCATCCGGAACGCAAGCAACTCTTTTGGTTCGATATTCTGGGCCGGACCCTACATACCAAGGGCCAGCATTGGGCCTTTGCCAACTATGTCTCTGCCGCCGGATGGGTTGATCATGACAAGCTGCTGATGGCATCCAGCACCGCCTTGTCACTGTTCAACCTGACCACCGGCAGAACTGAGGATATTACCCCGCTTGAGGCAGACGACCCGGTCACCCGGTCCAATGATGGCCGGGCCGATCCGTTTGGCGGGTTCTGGATCGGCACCATGGGCGTGCAGCAAGAAGCCAACGCAGGGGCGATCTGGCGCTACTACAAAGGTGAATTGCGCAAACTTTACAGCGGCATAACAGTCAGCAACGCAATCTGCTTTGGCCCCGACGGGACCACCGCCTATTACACCGATACCGCGACCCAAATGATCATGCGGCAACGCCTGGATACCCGCGATGGATGGCCCACGGGCGACCCGCAAATCCATATCGACCTGCGTGGCACACCGTTTTATCCCGATGGGGCCGTGGTCGATGCGGCGGGCAACCTGTGGAACGCGCAATGGGGATCAGCCCGGGTGGCCACCTATGATCCGACCGGCGCGTTCATATCGCCGATCGGTTTTGCAGCCAGCCAGACCACTTGCCCGGCCTTTGGTGGGGCGGACCTGAAACAATTGTTCTGCACATCGGCGACGGTCGGTCTGTCGCCGCAGCATATCGCGGCACATCCGGCCAGCGGACAGACTTTTTGTGTGGATACGGCCGCCACCGGCCAACCTGAACACCGGGTCATTTTGTAAACTTGCGGTTTCCTCTTGGCCTGATTTCGCTTATCCCGAACGCCGACAGCCGCCCTGCGCCCAAAGGATTCCATTGATGAAACGCACACTTGGCGTTTGCTACTACCCTGAACACTGGGCCGAGGGGCAATGGGCCGTTGACGCCGCCCGGATGGTCGACACCGGCCTGTCCTGGGTCCGGATCGGCGAATTCGCCTGGAGCCGGATGGAACCGAAACCGGGTCAGCTGGACCTGGGCTGGCTGGACCGGGCGATTGATACGCTGGGCGCTGCGGGCCTGAAAATCATCCTTGGCACGCCCACCGCGACCCCGCCGAAATGGATGGTTCAAAAACATCCCGACATGCTGCCGGTCGGCGCGGACGGTGTTGTGCGCGGTTTCGGATCGCGGCGGCACTATTGCTTTTCGCATCTGGGCTACCGCGAGGAATCGCGGCGCATCACCCGGATATTGGCAGAACGTTATGGTGCCAATCCGCATATTGCCGCCTGGCAGACTGACAATGAATACGCCTGCCACGATACGGTGCGCAGCTATTCCAGCGCTGCCTTGACCGGGTTCCAGAACTGGCTGGCGCAGAAATACCAATCGCCCGATGTGCTGAACCGGGCCTGGGGCAATGTGTTCTGGTCGATGGACTATGATGACTTTGACCAGATCGGCCTGCCCAACCTGACCGTGACTGAACCCAACCACCCGCATCAGCTGGATTTCAAACGCTACAGTTCTGATCAGGTCGTGGCGTTCAACCGCATCCAGACCAATGAAATTCGCAAATATACCGCCGCGCCGATCATCCACAATTACATGGGCCGGATCACCGATTTTGACCATTACAAAGTCGGCGCTGACCTAGATATCGCCAGTTGGGACAGCTATCCGCTGGGGTTTCTGTCTGACCGGCTTGAGGTGGCGGATGCGTTCAAACTGGCGTTTCTGAAGCAGGGTCATCCGGATAATCAGGCATTTCACCATGATCTTTACCGGGCAGTCGGTCGGGGCCGCTGGTGGATCATGGAACAGCAGCCCGGCCCAGTAAACTGGGCCCCTTGGAACCCCGCCCCTTTGCCCGGCATGGCCCGGCTATGGGCATGGGAGGCGTTCGCGCATGGGGCCGAAACCGTGACCTATTTCCGCTGGCGGCAGGCCCCGTTCGCGCAGGAACAGATGCACGCGGGCCTGCTGCGGCCCGACAGCGCAGCAGCCCCCGCACTGGCCGAAGCGGCGCAAGTCGCGCGCGAGATCGAGGCGATGCCCGAGGTCGGGACTGCGCGGGCCCAAGTCGCACTGGTGTTCGACTATGAATCCGCCTGGGCCTGGGAGGTGCAGCCGCAGGGCCGCGATTTTGATATGTTCCGGCTGGCTTTTGCGGCCTACCGGGCGTTACGCCGGGCCGGGCTGTCAATCGACATCCTGCCGCCCGATTGTGCGGACCTTAGTCAGTATAAACTGGTGCTAGCGCCCGGCCTGATGACGCTGTCCGCGCCGTTGCGCAAGGCACTTGCCACTTTTCAAGGGACAGCCCTGATCGGCCCGCGGACCGATACCAAAACCGTCGATCTGGCAATTCCTGTTCCGCTTGGGCCGCAAATCCCCGGGCTGGATGTCAGCGTCATCTTGACCGAAAGTTTGCCTCCGATTGCGGATGTCCCGCTGGCCGGGGGTGGGCGGTTTTTGCATTGGTTTGAACATCTGGAAGGTGCTGCGCCGGTGTTGCGCCAAACGTCAGACGGCAAAACAGCACTGATGGGCACCGACACATTGCGCTATCTGGCGGGCTGGCCGGATGATGACACGTTCTTTGCGCTGATCTGCGATTTATGCGCTGAACGGGGCGTGCCAACCCTTGATCTGCCCGACGGTCTGCGCATCCGTGATACCGCCACGCACCGCTTTGTGCTGAACTATGCCGCCCATCCGCAGGATTGGAACGGCACTGCGATCCCTGCGGCAGGCGTGTATTGGGAGCCTTTGGTATGACCCCGTTTGGCACCACGGCTGATGGGCGCGAGGTCCATAGCGTCACACTTCGCGCAGGTGACTTGCGCGTGACCTTGATTACCTGGGGGGCTGTGCTGCAGGATGTCAGACTGGCGAACGTGCCGTATAGCCTGACCCAAGGGTCTGATAACATTGCAGACTATGAAGGGGCCATGCGCTATCACGGGTCATTGATCGGGCCGGTCGTGAACCGGATCACTGATGGATATGCGATGATCGGTGGGCAGCGGTGTGAGTTTGAAAAGAACCTGAAGGACCAGCATCTGATCCATTGTGGCGCAGTGGGCACGCATCTGAAGGTGTGGGAGGTGCAGGATCACGGCCCAACCCACGTCACTTTCAGCGTTCAGCTGCCTGACGGCGAAGGCGGCTTTCCGGGCAACCGGCAGGTCACAGCGCGGTTCGACATTGCCGCCCCTGCCACCCTTCGGTTGACGATGACTGGTACGACTGACGCTGATACGATCATGAATTTTGCCAATCACAGCTATTGGAACCTTGACGGATCCGAGGTGTGGGATGGTCATCACATTCGTGTCGCTGCAGATCGGATGCTGCCCGCTGACGCGGATTATATCCCGACAGGGCAGATCATGCCCGTGGCAGGCACAGCATTCGACTTGCGTCAGGGCCGCGCGATCGCAGTCGGCGACCCGTTGCTTGACAATTGCTTTTGTGTGTCTGATACCCGGCAACCCTTGCGGGATGTGTTGTGGCTGACTGGGAAAAGCGGGGTCAGGATGACCATTGCAACAACCGAGGCAGGTATACACCTATATGACGGCCGCGACGCCATCCGCCCCGGCCATGGCCCGCATGAAGGACTGGCATTTGAGCCCGAATCCTGGCCCGATGCGACCACGCATGCAGGGTTTCCATCCATCGCAGTCGTGCCGGGACAGACCTATTCACAGGTCAGCGAATGGCGTTTTGAAAGATCGCTGGATTGAACTTTTGATGCCTCCGGCGGGGATATTTTTCAAACCAAAGAAATCACAGAAAATTAACCAGAATCACCCATTCTGTCCGGGCGGAACAGGCTGGGAAGCCGATGGCCGTAACCGGAGAAGTAGGCGCCCTGCCTTGAAATTCAGGGCAGGGCGTTGCTTTGTATTTCTTTGGTTTCTAAATATCCCCGCCGGAGGCATTTGAAGGTTTTGCTTCCTGCGCCGCACGAAACCACGCCACAATCTGTGCCCGTTCGGCAGGTTCGATATAGCTGACATTGGCGGGCGGCATGGCGTGCGTGACACCGGCCTGCAGGTAAATCTGGCGGGCATTGGCCGCGATTTGTTGTGGCGTTTCCAGCATCACCCCCTTGGGCGGCCATAATATGCCATCATAGGCCGGCTGGGCCGCGTGGCACATGGCGCAGCGACCCCTGACGATATCGGTGACAGCCGCGAACCCATCGGTTTGGGAATAATGCAATGCCGCACCTGTCAGCGCTATCTCCTCGGGTGGGTCCATCGGCGGCGATGACAGCCACGCGACGAGCAAGAACAGCACCACTGTCACCCCCCATGTCCAATGCGGGCGGCCCTTGCGGGCATGGACCGTGTTGAACCAGTGCCGGATTGTGACGCCCATGAGGAACACAAGCGCCGCGATGATCCAGTTGTATTCGCTCGCAAAGGCCAGCGGGTAATGATTGCTCAGCATCAGGAAAATCACTGGCAGCGTCAGGTAATTGTTATGCGTGCTGCGCTGTTTGGCGGTCTTGCCATATTTCGGGTCGGGTTTGCGCCCGGCAATCAGGTCGGCCACGACGATCCGCTGGTTCGGCATGATGATGAAAAACACATTGCCGGACATGATGGATGCGGTAAACGCCCCCAGATGCAACAGCGCGGCCCGGCCGGAGAACACTTGGGTGTAAAACCACGACATCCCCACTAAAATGATGAAAAGCCCCAGCATCAGCCGCGTGCTGTCATCGCCAAACCGCGATTTGCAGATCAGGTCGTAGACCACCCAGCCGAATGCCAGTGACGCCAGCGAAATCCCGATACCCTGCCAGACCGGGATATCCAACACGTTAGGATCAATCAGGAATAATTCGGCCCCAAGGTAGTACACCAGCACCAGCAGCGCAAACCCCGACAGCCATGTCCAGTAACTCTCCCATTTGAACCAGATCAGATCGCCGGGCATTTCCGACGGGGCCACCAGATATTTCTGCACATGGTAGAAACCCCCGCCATGCACCTGCCATTCCTCACCATCCGCGCCCGATGCCGGCGCCCGGTCGCGGTGCAGCCCCAGATCGAGGGCGATGAAATAGAACGACGACCCGATCCACGCGATCCCGGTGATCACATGCACCCAGCGGACAGCGAATTCGAGCCAATGAAGAAGAATTGCCGCGTCATACATCGTTGCACAGCGAAACGAGGATCAGGGCTGGGTTGCCGCAGGGACCGGACGACGGCGCGCCTTGGGCGGTTGGAAACGTGTCCGCTTGATCTTTTGTCCGATGCACGTAAAGGTATCCCTGTATTTTTTTGCCAATTTGTTGGAGTATCCACATGTCTTTTTTCTCGAAATTATTCGATCTGTTCAAGCCAAAGATCATTGCCGCAAACCCCGGTGTGGCCCGTTCGTCCCGCGCCGACCTTCATGCTGCAATCCTAGCACTTAATTCCGAGGACAAGCCATGGGTCGTCACCCAAGGTGGGCCGGAAAAGGCAGACCTTGTCGCTGAATGGAAGATGACCGATCGCGAATGGGGCAATGTGTTTCGCGATGTAAAGATGAAGCAAACCGTGCAAATCCTGATAAAGTTCGATGACGCCGCAGGCGAGGTTCGCAGCGTCGATCTGACGCGGACTGTCAAGTCGGAATTCGGGCAGGGCGGCTTTTCTTACGACAACAAAACCAGCCGTGGCCAGTCGATGGTCATGCATTTCGGAGCAGGCGGCGGGACCGAGATGACCAACCCGGTCACCGGTGGCGTGGTCCGCTATTCGTTCGTGATCGACGAGGTGAAAAAACCATTGCAAGACGTGATCACTGCCCATGGCTGGGGCTGGCGCGGCCTGGTATCCGGGGTTTTGTGATCAACTGCCGCGATAGGTGGAATAGCCATAAGGCGACAAGAGCAGCGGCACATGGTAATGCGCCGCCGCGTTCGACATCCCGAACCGGATTGGGATTTCATCGAGGAACAGCGGCTCTGCACCGCCCTGCCCCGCCGCGCGCAGATACTCCCCCGCGCAAAACACCAGTTCATACACCCCCGGCGTGAATTTCGCCGCAGGCAGGATCGGCGCATCGGTCCGCCCATCCGCATTGGTGACCATTTCGACCAGCTTGCGGTGGTTCATCCCCATGACCTCATACAGCATGATCTTCAGCCCCGCCGCTGGGCACCCCTGCGCGGTATCCAGCACATGCGTCGTCAAATAGCCGCTCATCATCCGCTCCCTTGCATGCGCCGCGCCCTCGGGCATAGTGAACAGCGCCAACCAAGGAAACACAATATGCCCCCCCGCTATCCGCGCGACTTTACCGGGCACGGCCACAATCCCCCCGATGCCCGCTGGCCGGGGGGTGCAAAAATCGCTATTTCGGTGGTCCTGAATTACGAAGAGGGCGGCGAGAATAACATCCTGCATGGCGATTCCGGGTCCGAGGCATTTCTGTCCGACATTGCCGGGGCCGCCCCCTGGGCTGGGCAGCGGCACTGGAACATGGAGTCACTCTACGATTACGGGGCCCGCGCCGGGTTCTGGCGGCTGCACCGGCTGTTTACCGGCCTGAATATCCCCATCACTATCTACGGCGTGGCAACGGCCCTCGCGCGCGCGCCCGAACAAGTCGCCGCGATGAAATCGGCGGGGTGGGAGATTGCGTCGCATGGCCTGAAATGGGTCGATCACCGCGACATGCCTGAAGCCGAGGAACGCGCCCAGATTGCCGAAGCGATCCGCCTGCATACCGAAGTGGTCGGTGCCCCCCCGCGCGGCTGGTATACCGGACGCACGTCGATCAACACGGTGCGCCTTACCGCCGAAACTGGTATTCTGGACTGGATTTCAGATACTTACGATGACGACCTGCCCTATTGGGCGGAATACGGCGACCGGGATCAACTGGTTATCCCCTATACGCTGGAGGCCAACGACATGCGCTTTGCCACCGCGCCCGGCTATAGCACCGGGGACCAGTTTGAGCGCTATCTGCGGGACTCGTTTGATACTCTTTATTCCGAGGGCACCCAAGGTCAGGCCAAGATGTTCTCAATTGGCCTGCATTGCCGGCTGATCGGCAGACCGGGAAAAATCGCCGGGCTAAAGCGCTTTCTTGATTATGCCCAAAGCCATGCGAATGTCTGGTTTCCCACGCGGGGGCAGATCGCGGCACATTGGGCGCAGACCCACCCACATGTCCGACGCACAAGACCCAGCCAGATGGACAAAGCGGCCTTTGTCGCCCAGTTCGGTGGGGTGTTTGAACATTCCGCCTGGGTCGCCGAACGGGCCTTTGACCTTGAACTTGGACCCGCCCATGACAGTGGCGTGGGCCTGCATAACGCTTTGGCGCGGATATTCCGCTCTGCCTCGCCCACTGAACGGCTTGCTGTGCTGAACGCGCACCCCGACCTTGCGGGTAAACTGGCCGCCGCCAAACATTTGACAGCGGACAGCACGCAAGAACAGGCCAGCGCCGGGCTTGATGCGCTGACCGATGCCGAGCGGGCGCAATTCAAGACCCTGAATGCCGCTTACGTCGCCCGACACGGAATCCCATTCATCATTGCCGTGCGGGACAACACCAAGGCCAGCATTCTTGCTGCCTTTCAGACCCGCCTAGCCAATGACACCGCCACCGAAATCGCCATCGCCTGCGCCCAGGTCGAACGTATCGCGGCACTTCGTCTAAAGGACATCCTGCCATGAGGTATGCTTTCCCCCCCGGCGGCATGCCCGCAATGACCGATGATCCCGCTGCCAACGGCGCGATCTTCACCACCGCCTATGCCTTTATCCCTGCCGCCACGATGCGCGACATCACCGCCAGCCTTCTGCCCGGCTGGACCCAGACCCGCGCCTGGATCATCGCGCGGCCACTGTCAGGCTTTGCGGAAACATTCGCGCAATATGCGGTCGAGGTGAAAGCCGGCGGCGGTTGCGTGAATGCCGAACCGGACCCCGGCGGCGAGGGCGTGATCTTTATCGCCGCTGGCACCGGGACTTTGACTGCCAATGGCAATCCCCACCCGCTGTCGGCAGGAAGTTATGCCTATCTTCCGCCGGGCGAAAGCTGGCGAATAAAGGCGACAAGCGACCTGCAGTTTCACTGGATCCGTCGCCGCTGGGTTTTGAATGACGCGAAACCAACGTTCTTGATCACCAGCGACGCCGCCAACCCGGTCAACTGGATGCCCGGCAGCACCGACTGGGGCACCACCCGCTTTGTCGACCCGACCGACATGGCGCATGACATGCATGTGAACATCGTGACCTTCCATCCCGGTGGGCGTATCCCCTTTGCCGAAACTCATATCATGGAACATGGGCTTTATGTGCTGGACGGAACCGCAGACTACCTGCTGAACCGCGACTGGGTCAGCGTCGGCCCGGGCGATTTCATGTGGTTGCGCGCCTATTGCCCGCAGGCCTGCATTGCCACGGGGACAGGCCCGTTCCGGTATCTGCTGTATAAAGATGTGAACCGGCATCCGTCGCTGACCTTGGGCTAACAATTTCTTTGGGTTCCAAATATCCTCGGGTGCGCTTTGCCCCGCCACCGGAGCAATGCAATGATCCTGACTGAACCCTTGACGACCTTGGCCTTCGCCCCCTTCGGCGATGTGCTGGACGCGTCAGGCGAGCCCGACAAGATCATCAATCAGGGGTTGTGCGGGCGCTACCATGACAAGGCACGTCTTGACTTCGGCCCGGGCGGACGGGCCGGGGTATCGATCTTCAAGGCGCAGGCCTGTTCTTTGCCATTTCAACTTGATCTGCTGGAACGGCATCCGGAGGGGTCGCAGACTTTTATCCCGATGACGGCTGATCCGTTTTTGGTCATTGTCGCCGGTGACGACAACGGCACCCCTGTGCAAATCCGGGCGTTTATGACCAGCCCCGGCCAAGGGGTCAATCTGCTGCGCAACACCTGGCATGGCGTGCTGACACCGCTGACCACACCGGGGCTGTTTGCGGTGATTGACCGGATCGGGGATACAGCAAATCTGCAGGAATTCCGGATGACAAGTCCAATGTTGGTCGCCCGCAGCGTGGGTTAAAACCCACCTTACTGGTTTAGCTGTGGGTCGTAATGTGGGTTTAAACCCACCTTACAATCGGGCGGTGTAACGTAAGGTGGGTTTTAACCCACAATCTGTCCGCGCCTTGCTGTCGCACCATGCTTGTGATCAGAGATTTGCACTCCACCTGATGATACGAAGTCTTAGCAAGTACACTTGACCGGAGGCCCAATGGACACCCTGATCCTGTCGCGTATGCAATTTGCGGCGAATATCTCGTTCCACATCCTGTTCCCGACGATCACCATCGCGCTCGGCTGGGTGCTGCTGTTCTTCAAGCTGCGCCACAACCAGACCGGCGAACACCGCTGGATGGAAGCCTATCAGTTCTGGGTCAAGATTTTCGCGCTATCGTTTGCAATGGGCGTTGTGTCCGGCATCACCATGTCGTTTCAGTTCGGCACCAACTGGCCGGGGTTCATGGAAACCGTCGGCAATATCGCAGGCCCACTTTTGGCCTACGAGGTGTTAACTGCTTTTTTCCTCGAGGCCGTTTTTCTGGGGATCATGCTTTTCGGGGCCTCGCGTGTGCCGAATTGGGCGCATACCACGGCCACTTTTTTGGTCGCCTTTGGCACAACAATGTCCGCCTTCTGGATCATCGTGCTGAATTCATGGATGCATACGCCCCAAGGTTTTGAGATGCGCGACGGCGTGGCCTTTGCCACTGACTGGTGGGCGATCATTTTTAACCCCTCAGTGCCCTACCGCTTTGCCCATATGATGCTGGCCAGTTTCCTGACCGTCAGCTTTCTGATTGCCGGCGTGTCGGCGTTTCGCTGGATCATTGGCGGCAAGACCGAAGGCGTGCGTGCCGCGCTGAAAACAACCGTTTACGCAGCCGCCCTGCTAATTCCAGTGCAAATTTTTGTGGGCGATATGCACGGTTTGAATACGCTGGAATATCAGCCCCAGAAAATCGCAGCGATGGAGGGTAATTGGGAGACCGGCCCCAACACGCCGTTGTTGCTGTTTGCCATCCCTGACGAGGCGGCACGGGAAAACCGGTTTGAAATTGGCATTCCCAATCTGGCCTCGATCATTCTTAAACATCACGCTGACGGCGTCGTGCCTGGCTTGAATGACTTCGTCACCGCCTCGGGCGAGGTGCAGCACCCCCGCGTTGCCCCGGTATTCTACAGTTTCCGGGTGATGATCGGGACCGGGGTTCTGATGTTGCTGGTCAGTTGGGCCACAGCCATTCTGCTGCTGCGGCGCGGCGTTGAGGGCCTGCCAAAGGCAGTCCTTTACGCCCTTGTCGGGATGAGCTTTTCGGGATGGCTCGCAACTTTGGCGGGCTGGTATACAACTGAAATTGGCCGCCAGCCGTGGTTGGTGCAAGGCGTCCTTGCGACAAAATCTGCCGTGGCCGAGGTGCCCGCCGCCATGGTCCTGTCCACTCTGATCGGGTACGTCGTGGTCTATGCCCTACTTTTGGGGGCCTATGTCAGCGTGATCTTTTATCTGGCCCGCAAAGCATCGCGTGGCGAATCTCTCGGGCCAGTCCGCCCCTCTGTGCAAATACCGGCGGAGTAACTTGATGTTTAACGATCCCACCATCTGGCTACCTTTTGTTTTCGCCAGCCTTATGGGCCTGTCGATCCTGATCTATGTCGTCCTGGACGGGTTTGATCTGGGCGTCGGACTGCTTTTTCCATTTGTGGATGACGTTGACAAAGACCGCATGATAGCGGCCATCGGTCCGTTTTGGGACGCCAACGAAACGTGGCTGGTGTTAGCTGTCGGACTGCTGCTGGTGGCGTTTCCAGCCGCACATGGCGCTATTCTGACGGGGCTATACCTGCCGGTAGCCATCATGCTGCTGGGTCTGATCCTGCGGGGTGTCGCCTTTGAATTCCGGGCCAAGGCCCCTGCAATCTGGAAACGGTTCTGGAACCGGGCGTTTTTTGCGGGTTCGCTCATGGCCTCATTGTCCCAAGGTTTCATGCTGGGGATGTATGTGATGGGGCTGGAATGGACCCTGCCGCATATCGGGTTTTCAGTTTTGACGGCCGCATTCCTGACCGTTGGCTATAGTTTCATTGGCGCGACATGGATTATTCACAAGGCGGATGGCCCATTGCAAATCCTTGCCGTGGATTGGGCGCGCAGCGGTATCTGGGGGCTGGTTCTGGGGATTGGGGCCATCTCGTTGGCGACGCCACTGGTCAGTGACCGGATATTCGACAAATGGTTCACTTGGCCCGACGCGTTGTACCTCGCTCCGCTGCCGATTGCATCAGGCGCTTTGATCATCTGGCTGTGGCTGCTATTGCGCCGGATGCCATTGGCCGCCGACCGCTGGTCATGGGGCCCTTTTGCCCTTGCCACCTTGTTATGGACCGCTGCCTATGGCGGAATGGCCTACAGCTTTTACCCATATGTCGTGCCCAATAAACTCACGATTTACGAAGCAGCCAGCGCACCCGAAAGTTTGTTTATCATTCTGATCGGCACCTGCATCGTGTTGCCCACTATTCTGATCTATACCGGCTTGGCCTATTTCATCTTTCGAGGCAAGGCGACGGCGTTGAGTTATGACTGATCCAACAGGGCTAATAAATAGCGGCCATACTCATTCTTGCCGAACAATTTCGCCCGCGCGGCCAATGCTTCCGGGCTGATCCAGCCTTGTTGAAACGCAATCTCGTCCGGGCTGCCGGTCTGCAAACCCTGTCGCTCTTCCAGCGTACGCACAAAGTTACCTGCGTCCAGCAGACTGCCATGGGTGCCTGTATCCAACCATGCATAGCCGCGCCCCATGCGCTGCACATTCAGTTGCCCATCGGCCAGATACATCTCAAGTAACGAAGTAATCTCCAGCTCGCCGCGTTCAGATGGCACAACTGCGCGGGCGCGGGCCGGTGCGGTTCCGTCCAGAAAATACAGGCCGGTCACCGCATAATTTGACGGCGGATGCGCAGGTTTTTCGATGATGGCCCGGGCCTGACCCTGCGCATCAAAATCTACCACACCATAACGTTCAGGGTCGGCCACATGATAGCCAAACACCGTGCCGCCCACAGGCCGGCCATCCGCCTCGGCCATCAGATCGGGCAGGCCGTGGCCGAAAAAGATGTTGTCGCCCAGCACCATGGCCGAGGGCGCCCCAGCCAAGAAATCCTCGGCCAGCAGATAGGCCTGCGCCAACCCGTCCGGGCTGGGTTGGGTGATCCAAGTGATCGCCAGCCCCCATTGGCCGCCGTCCCCCATCAGCCGCTGAAACTGCTCCTGATCGCCGGGGGTAGTGATAATCGCAATCTCGCGGATGCCAGCCAGCATCAACACCGACAGCGGATAATAGATCATCGGTTTGTCATAGATTGGCAGCAGCTGTTTGGACAAACCAATGGTGATCGGATACAGTCGGGTGCCCGACCCGCCCGCCAGTATGATCCCTTTACGCTTTTGCATCGTGACCCCTCGCTGCTGCTCTCGCCGTCATAAAACGTCACCCCTTGCTTGACCAGTGGCCTAGGCCAGTTCGCGCAGAACGGCGGCTACCCCGGCCTGCCAGTCCGGGCGCGTAATTCCGAATGCCGCTTGCAGGGTGCCGCAATCAAGCCGGGAATTGGCAGGACGCCGGGCCGGGGTTGGATAGTCGGTTGTTGGAATACCAGTGACAGAGACCGCCATCCCGGCTTGCGCGAATATCTCGCGCGCGAAATCGGCCCAGCTGACATCGGGGGTTCCGGCGTAATGGTAGGTTCCTGTTGCCTCCCGCCCTTGATGAAGATCGCGGGCCATCCGCAACAGCGTATCCGCGATTGCCACAGCCGGGGTCGGCCCGCCGACCTGATCGGCCACCACATTCAACTGGTCGCGCGTAGCCCCCAGCCGCAGCATGGTTTTAAGGAAATTGGCTCCATCGGCGGAAAACACCCAGGACGTGCGCAGGATCGCATGCACCCCGCCTGCCGCCCGAACGCCCTGTTCACCCGCCAATTTGCTTTGCCCGTATATCCCCAAAGGACCGGTCGGGTCCGACACGTGCCAAGGCAGGTCGCCCGACCCGTCAAAAACGTAATCAGTCGAAATATGCAAAAATGGCTTGCTTGCCGCAGCCGCAACCTGCGCCATCGCAGCAGGCGCCGCAGCATTCACTGCAAAGGCCGCCGCGACATCGGTTTCAGCCTTGTCCACAGCGGTATAGGCGGCCGCATTAATGACCACATCGGCCTGCCCGATCACGGCTTGCAGGGCCGCAGCACACCCGGCGGGATCAGTCAGATCGGCTTGTGCCCGGCCCAAAACAATCAGTGAAACGCTCTGAGCCGCAACCAGCCGCCGCAGCGCGCAGGCCACTTGCCCGGTTTGCCCGAATACCACTGCCCGCATCATTGACCCTTGCCCAATTTTGCCAGCGTTATGGCATTGCACCCAAACCAAAGCCACCCCCGGCATGACCAGAGGTGGCTTTCGCAGAGCAATGATCAGGTTTGGTCAGTAGTCGGTTTCGACATAAACCCCGGAACAATCATACGCCACCGCCGCTGCAGTCGCTGCATTGGTCATGAAGCAACGGGGGGTCAGGAACTGGGTGTTGGCAGGCAGATCCGTCGTGATTTCCTGCTCGAACACAGCCCCCGTTACATCATCCACCACCCGCACCCAGACCGATGCACCATTCGGAGCAGCATACAGGTAAAGCGTATACAGCCCGCCGGTCGCGATATTGAAATTTGCGCCCATATCCACCAGCGTCGGGGCACCGGTCGCGTCATTGCTGACCAATTGCCAGCGCGTATGGGTGCCACGTTCAAAACCGATGCCGACAGCGTTAACCATCGTTGCCAACGTCGTGGTTGTCGCCAGCGCAGTGGTCACACCATTCAGCCCAAAGAACGCCATGCCGGTGGCCTGTAATGTCGTCAGCGAAATCCGGCTGACGTAGGTCCAGCCGCCCTGACCTGCCGCATTGCCGCGCCAGCACACAAAGGCCGCACTGCGCTGTTCTGCCGCCGCACTGGCCGTCGCTGCCGAAGTCACGCGCCACCGCCGGATCCCCGAGACCAGTGTCCCCGCCGCCGGGATCGGTGTGGACACCGTCCCAACAGCGGTTTGCGCCATGCCCTCTACAATGATCGTGGTGCTGGCGGAGGGTGTCCAGCGGGCAACCCGGGTTAGGCCGATGTGCGATTGCACAGAAAACTCGCGCCCACCGGGACGCATCACATCCACCCACGTAGCCCCAGCCCGGTTGCGACCATAAACCGACAGCTTGCCTGCTGCAGGTGCTGCTGGGGGGGCCGATTGACCGCTTAGTACCAGCGGTTTTGGCAGTTCCACCCGGCCCGATGTGCGGTCAATCTGCAATGCATCGAAATAGCTGGACCCGTCGGGGCTGACTTTGAAACTGAAATCATCATTGGCCAGCAGACCGATCAGGGCACGGGTGCTGAACCCGGTTTTGAAAGCCAAGGCTGCGTCGTTGGCCGCAGCGTTCTTGTTCACCGTAGCCTCAATACTGGTGCCTGCATTGTTCAGCAAAATCGCAGGAGTATTAACTGACAGCCGGTTGGTCGCATCTGCGGTCGCTCCGCCAAGGCCCAGTTGACCAGCAGTCAGATTGGCCTGTGGCATGGCGACGGTCGTCACCGCATTGGCAAAAGTGACGGTGGGCGTGTTGATGACCGTTGTTCCGCCCGCCCCAACCGTGGCGGAACCCAGATTGATCACCGTGGTGGACCCCGACACCGCCCCGGTGCCCAAGTTGACAGTTTTGGTCGTCGCCGCAGCCGTGGCCCCGGTGCCGACCCCATAGGTCGCCGTGGCAGTTGAACTGCCCAAGGTCGCGGCTGGCCCGGTGACCGAAAAACTGCCCGATGCGCTAAACGCCCCGGTCGAGGTCAAGTTGCCAGAGGCTGTAACTGTATTCGTCGCAGTCAGCGTGCCAGCAAACGTCTTGTTGCCGGTAAAATTTTGGGTCCCAGCCAGCCCGGCAATTTCAGTATCGACATCTGGAAGGGCATAGGTCCGGGTTGTGGCCGTTGGCAAGGCGGCCAAATTGAAGGCGGCCACTTTGGTCGGGTCAGCTGCATGGGTCAGCTCAAAATCGGCATCCGAAAACACCGAACCACCTCCACCGGACGAACTGGCCGCAGCCCAAGCAATGCCCGTCCAAACCAGCAAGGCCAACTCGTCGGCCACCCAGGCCAACCAGCCGGTTCTGGGTGTCAACCGCAACCATGCCCCACCGATCCGGTAGACCACATTCAGGTCCCACCCCGCCCAGTCGCCCGTCGCCCCGGACGCCACGATATAGCGGTCACCATCCACCGGCAGTGCGGGCGGTGCGGTCAGGTTCCGGTCAATGACGGCCAGCTGCACCACCGCATCCAGCAGTTGGACGGCCTCATTATGGGTCACATGCTTTTGCGCCTGTGACGGCTGGATATAGGGCAAGCTTAGATTTGTTGATGTATCGGACATGAAACCTCCCGGGGATAGCTGCAGGCGGGAAAGTTCCATTGATTGATGAATGACGTGGGAATCGACCGTTCAGATACTGTCAGGTTTGGTTAACCATTCAGTTTTTCTGCCCCAGTCGCTGGCCAACACCGGCGCGGTTTTGCAAGGGCTGCCACCATGCCTCATTGTCCAGAAACCACTGCACCGTCCGCTCCAACCCTTGTTCCAGCGTCACCGACGGCCGCCAGCCCAGTTCGTCACGGATACGTTTTGGATCAATGGCATAGCGCATGTCATGCCCGGGCCGGTCGGTAACAAAAGCAATCTGATCAGCATAGGGGGCGGCCTTGGGCCGCTTGGTATCCAGAATGGCGCAGATCATCCGGACAATATCAATATTGCGGGCCTCATTTTCGCCGCCGATATTGTAGGATCGGCCCACCTGGCCGCGCTGCACAACCGTCAGCAACGCATCGGCGTGATCCTCGACATACAGCCAGTCGCGGACATTTTCGCCCTTGCCATAGACCGGGATTGGCTGCCCTGCCAAAGCCTTAAGGATAACTACCGGGATCAGTTTTTCGGGAAAGTGGAAGGGTCCGTAATTGTTCGAACAATTGGTCATCACCACCGGCAGGCCGTAGGTTTCATGCCAGGCCCGGACCAGATGGTCAGACGCAGCCTTGGACGCCGAATAAGGCGAGTTGGGGGCATAAGGAGTTTCCTCGGTAAACTGCCCCTCAGCACCCAGTGACCCGAAGACTTCATCGGTTGAGATGTGGTGAAACCGAAAATCGTCAGGTTTGTCGCGACCCACCCAATAGGTCCGGGCCGCCTCGAGCATATTGAACGTACCCGTAATATTGGTGTCGATGAAGTCGGCAGGGCCGTCGATTGATCTGTCTACATGGCTTTCCGCTGCCAAGTGCATCACGGCATCAGGCTGATGGGCCGCAAAAATCCGGTCCAATGTGGCACGGTCGCGAATATCGGCCTGTTCGAACATATAACCCGGCGCATTTGATACGCCCGCCACATTATCCAGACAGGCCGCATAGGTCAGCGCATCCAGATTAACCACAGAATGCCCGGCGCGGACCGCGTGGCGGACCACGGCTGACCCGATAAACCCGGCCCCGCCGGTGACAAGCAGTTTCATCACACGCCCTCATACACAAATGGCGACACAAAATCGGCCAGCAACAGGGCTGCTGTATCTTTCGCGCTCAACACGACGCGGGCGGTATCAAAACCCCAGTCGATCCCGATGGCCGGATCATCAAACCTGACAGCGCCGTCGCATTCCGGGGCATAATAATCGGTGCATTTATAGACAATCTCAGTATCCGGGGCGCGGGTCGCAAAGCCGTGCAAGAAACCCTTAGGCACCAGTAATTGCTTGCCATTTTCCGCAGTCAGTTCAATGCCAAACCACGCGCCATAAGTTGGCGACCCACGGCGCACATCGACGGCAACATCGAACACAGCACCCTTGCCACAGCGTACGAGTTTATCCTGCGCATGTGGTGGGGATTGGAAATGCAGACCGCGCACCGTGCCGACCGCCGCCGAAAGTGAATGGTTATCCTGCACGAAATCCAGATCAATCCCGTGGCTGGCCAATACCTTGCGCGACCAGCTTTCGGAAAAGAACCCGCGCGCATCACCGTGCCGGGCGGGGGTCAGAATCAGGACACCCGCCAGTTTGGTTTTTTCTATCAACATCAGGCGCTCCATTCACTTTAAGCGCCCGACTTAGCAATGCCCGGGGCTGCTGTCAGCCCCTTTCAGATCAGCGGCATCCGGCGCATCCGGCCCGGCGCGTCCGGGTTGTGATATTTGTTCGGCACCCCATGGTCGCGCAACAGGCCCGCGCAATGGGCCAGTTTGCCCGCATCCAGTGACACCCCCAGCCCGGGTCCCTTGGGCAATGCGATATAATTATCCTTGGGCGTAAACGGCCCTTCGGCGATCACGTCAAACGGTTGCTGGCGCAGCAAGGATTGGTTGGGTTCGCGGATATGCGGATGGGCAGCGCAGGCGTGCAGATAAGCGGCGGTTTCAAGGCCGGACCCGCCGGAATAGCACCAGAAATCCACCCCCGCCCCCTGACAGGCCGACACAAAACGCAACATCGCTGAAAACCCGCCAAAGCCCGCGACGTCAGACACGATGGCATCGGGCACGCCGTAGGCCACGGCCTTGGCCAGATCGGTGTTATGGCCGGAAAACGGGATCCCGGTCCTTTCCCGCAACCGCTTCATCCCGGACCAATCCGGCGTCGGATCCTCCCAGTTGCGCACCCCGGCCTCTGCGAACGCCGAAGCCAGATACACGGCAGATGGCACCGAAAACGCCTGATCGCTGTCGATCCGCAGCATCGCATCTGGGCCAAGGGCCGCGCGCAGCGCCTGCACCAGCCGGATATTGGCGTTCAAATCGGGCGCAGACACCTTGCCTTCGAAAAATGTCGTCCCGTGCATTTCGCGCAGACCCAAACAGTAGTCCACCACCTGTTCGACCGTGGCCTCACCGCCCTTGCCGTCCTGCGGCAAACGGTAGCTGAAATAGTCAGTAAACGGAATCCGGTCGCGGTGAATGCCGCCCAGCACATTGGCCACCGGTTGACCCCACAGCTTGCCGCGCAAATCCCACAGGGCAATCTCGACCCCGCCCCATGCTCCGCGCAGTCCATAATCGGTCACGGAATGGGCGGCAGGCATCGACGGTAACACTCTGCGTTCCAGCCCGGCCAAATCCAACGGGTCCTGCCCAATCAGCAGCGGCGCAAAACTGTCGATCAGCCGGGCCGATCCATGCGACGGGGCCTCGCCAATGCCGATCAACCCATCGGTGGTTTCAACCTCGACCACAGTTTTGGTGAACCCGTCCAACGCGCCGTAGGACCACAAATAGGGGGCCTCAAGCGGGATCAGAACCGGCGTGGCGCGGATGGTGCGAATTTTCATCAGGCGGGCCTTTGGAAGATGCTTAGCAGAAAATCCTAAGCCTTGCGGCGCGATTCGCTTGCCTGAATGCGGCAGGTTCTGGACTAATGTTTTTGGCCGCCGATCCAATCCTGCAACTCAGCCTCGGCGCGTTCTAACGCGCCATAGTTCAGCAACTTGCGCAAAATCGCTGTGGTCACGGCGCGGGACCGCAGATTGAACTGACTTTCGCTGCCGGTCGTTTGGCCGGTTGCCTGATAGACATCCAGCTTGTCATAGATCTGCTGCAACCGATTTTGCACAGACCGCAGTGACATGCGGCGGCGATCAGCGATGGCGCGGTCAGTCAGGCCCAGCGCGATGTCGACCAGTATCTCGTACTCCGCATCGGTAAATCCACCGGTCTGGCCGAAACTCATCGCTTGGGTGCCGCGCACCTCGCGGTCAATGACACATTGATTTTCAACGAAGATACTACGCAAAGCCAGCTTTAGCCGCTCTTCCGATGCCGATTTCAGGACATAGCCATAGGCCGCCCCATCGGGCACAATCCGGCTGACACCACGGACATAGGCCTCGTCTGCGTAGTTCGACCAGAACAAAATCCGGGTGCCGGGCCGTTCACGCCAGATAGTACGGGCAGCCTCGATTCCGGTCCTCGGCTGCATTTGCAGGTCCATGACGATATGGGCCTTGTCATGCTGACGGGCCAGAACTTCGCCTTCGCCACCACTCGCGGCCTCGATCACTGCGCTGCATTCCGGCAAGGCAGCATTGACGGATTCGTGTAAATAGGACCGGTGCAGTGGGTCATCTTCGACAATCAGCACTTTCATTCTGCGGCTACCTTTTGGACCGGGGCGGCCAAGGTAATGCTGACCTTGGTGCCCGGCCCGTCTGCCCCGGAGGCCATGGCAAAGCGGGCGGCAATCAGCCTTGCGCGGGTTTTCATATTCTCGATACCACTGCCGCCACGCCCTTTGGGCCGGGGCATCCCTTGTCCATCGTCGCTGATTGTGATCACAATCTGCGCTTGCGCCAGCCCCAGATGCACGGTGACGACGCTTGCCTGCGCATGGTTTACAGCATTGTTGATCGCTTCTTGGGCAATCCGGAACAAGGCCACACCGACCGACGGTGGCAACGCATCGATTGTGCCAAATGTGGCATCCGACAATACACCACGCAAAGGTTGACCGGAATCCCGGATTGCCCGGTCCAGATGGTTTTCCACTGCATCGGCAAATCCGAACAAATGCAGCACCGATGGTTTGGCGGCCTCGATGATCTGGCGCAGGGCCTGCATGGAGTGGTGCAATGACTGAGACAAAGGCAGCAAGTCAGCGCCGTTAACCGCTTTCGTCGTATTCAGCCGCTCCAGCCTTCGGGCCAGCCGGGTCAGATCGGCAAGGGTCTGATCATGGAGGTCCATGCCAATTCTTTGCCGCTCGCCCTCTAACGCTTCGGTCAGACGCAACGCGCCCTGCCGCAGGCCCTCTTCGCGCGCCCGCGCCTCAGCTTCGACAATCGCCGATTGCCGGGCCTGCGCGGCGGCCCGCAAGGCAAAGAAATACGGCGACAGAAGTTCGGCCACATAGCGTCCGTTTCGAATATCGTCGGGGCCATAACGGCCGGGTTCGTGCAAAGAACAGGACAGCGCACCAATAATTTCGCCATGCACAATCATCGGCAGATGAATGCGGCTGCGCAACTGGTGTTCGAAAATTGGTCCAAAGGCCGGGTGATCGCGCCCGGCGGCGAAATCAATACGTGCATCCGCCGTCAACATATGATCGACTTTGCCGGTCAGCAGGGCCCGGATCGGGCTGTTGGCCACCGGCGCATGGGCCATGCGGCCCCAGTCGGTATCAATCCCGGATTCGTACGCCGTATGAAACCGACCGTCATCGCGGACAATGCACACATCCAAGTGATCATGCGGAATGATTGCGGCGATCTCGGCCCCGACGGCCCGGATCGCCGACCCGAAATCCAGCTGTCCAGCAAGCAGGCGGGCAATCCGAAAGAATTGGTTCAGCCGGGCGGTGGGGGCAATTTTCACCATCACTTGACATCCTGCGACACGTCTCAAAAATCATGACGCAGTTCGGGGCGTCTGACCATGGGGTCATCCCCCCGGCTTTTGCGGGAACCCGCAAAGAACATGCCTGAAACGCCCTATACAGCCCCACCAACGATAATTCATCCTGCCGCTACCGATCAAGGAGGCCGCCACATTCGGCGGGATCGTAAGAATTCATAGGGAGAGAGACATGACTGCCAAGACATTGATGCTTGCTTCTGTTGCGCTGCTGACAGCACTGCCTGCCATTGCCGACACTTCTGGCATGCGCATTGCCCTGTCCAACAACTACGCCGGAAATTCGTGGCGTCAGGCGATGCTGACCAGTTGGGAAACTGTGACTGGCCCCGCCGTGGCATCCGGTGTCGTCGCCGCCGCTGACGCCTTCACCACTGCCGAAAATCAGGCCACCGAACAGGCCGCCCAGATTCAGAACATGATTCTGGAAGGGTATGACGCAATTGTCGTGAATGCTGCATCCCCCACTGCCCTGAACGGCGCGATCAAAGAGGCCTGCGATGCCGGTATTATCGTGGTGTCCTTTGACGGGATCGTCGATGAACCCTGTGCGTGGCGCATCGCTGTGGATTTTGCCGAAATGGGCCGGGGTCAGGTGGAATATCTGGCGGGCAAGCTGCCCGAGGGTGGCAATTTGCTGGAAATCCGCGGCCTTGCCGGGGTGTTTGTGGATGATGAGATCAGCGCGGGCATTCATGCGGGCGTGGCGGAATATCCGCAGTTTACCATTGTCGGGTCAGTCCACGGTGACTGGGCACAGGATGTCGCCCAGAGGGCTGTCGCGGGAATCCTGCCGTCTTTGCCCGAGATTGTCGGTGTCGTGACCCAAGGTGGCGACGGTTATGGCGCGGCCCAGGCGATCTTGGCCGCGGGCCGCGACATGCCTACCATCATCATGGGCAACCGGCAGGACGAACTGGCCTGGTGGGCGGAGCAAAAGGCGGCGACAGGTTATGAAACCATGTCGGTATCTATCGCGCCCGGCGTGTCTACGCTGGCATTCTGGGTGGCCCAGCAAATTCTGGACGGCAAAGAAGTGCCAAAGGACCTGACAGTGCCGTTCCTGTCAATCAGTCAGGCCTCGCTAGAGGCTGATCTGGCCAATACCCCCGCAGGTGGTGTGGCCAATGTCGAATACAGCATGGAAGATTCCATCGCCGTGATCGAAGGTGCGATGTAAGCTTTTCGACTGAAACGCGAAACCTTACCCGTCGCTGCATCGCTGACGGTGCAGCGACGGGTCCGCCTTGGCCGGATCTCACTTATGCGCCCTGTCATTGAAGTTGATAACGCCCATGTCCGCTACGGCGAAGTGGTGGCGCTGGACGGGGTCAGCCTGTCGGTAGCCCCCGGCGAATGTATCGGGCTGGTCGGGCATAATGGTGCAGGCAAATCGACCCTTGTGAACATCATCAACGGCGGACTGACCCCGCAGCAGGGGCAGATGTCCAGCGATGGCGCGGCCTTGCCTGCCTATTCCATCAGCATTGCACGTGCCCAGGGGCTGGCTTGCGTGTTTCAGGAACTCTCGCTGTGTCCGAACCTGACACTCATCGAAAACACCCGGCTGATGCACCGCTCGCTTGGCGGGTTCGGTTGGCGGACCCGCGCCCGCGCCATCATCAACGCCAGCCTTGACACTGTATTTCCCGGCCATGGGCTCGACCCGCGCGCGCAGGTCGGCACCCTGTCCATCGCCCAGCGCCAGATGGTCGAAATCGCCATGGCCTTTTCTGATGCAGGCATCGCGCCCCGCCTTGTGATACTGGATGAACCGACATCCTCGCTGGATGCCGCTTTGGCCGCCCAACTACTGACCCATATACGCCGCTTCGTTGCGGGCGGCGGCGCGGTGATCCTGATCTCGCATATCCTGTCCGAGGTTCTGACCACCTGCACCCGCATCGTCGTGATGAAAGACGCGCGGATCGTGGCCGAAAATCCGGCCGCTGCCTTTACTCAACACAGCCTTGTTGCCGCCATGGGCAGTGTGGCGCACCCCCAAACCACCCGGCGCCAAGCCCGTGACGCGCCCGCCATCCTGACCCTGAAAACTAACGGCCTGCCGTTTACCGCCCGCAAGGGAGAGGTTATCGGCCTCGCGGGGCTTGGCGGCCACGGCCAGACCGACATGCTGCTGGCCCTGTTTGATACCCAAAGCCCGCACTGGTGGCCCGCCCGTGACCCTACCGTTACCTTTGTCGCAGGCGACCGCCGCCTGAATGGCGTGTTCGATTTGTGGAGCATTCTGCGCAACATGTCCGTGGCCAGCCTGCCCGACCTGGCCCGGCGCGGGATAGTTCAGACCGCTACGGAAACGCAACGCGGGGCCGCTTGGAAAACCCGCATCGGAATCCGCACCCCCGATATGACCAACAAGATTCTGTCCCTGTCTGGCGGCAATCAGCAAAAAGTCCTGTTCGCCCGGGCGCTGTCCACCCGCGCCCCGGTGGTGCTGATGGACGACCCGATGCGCGGCGTGGATATCGGCACCAAGCAAGAGGTTTACGGCATGATCCGGGCCGAGGCTGACACCGGCCGCACATTCATCTGGTATTCCACCGAGATGGATGAAATGCAGCTGTGCGACCGGGTCTATGTGTTCCGGAACGGCGGTATCGTGGCGGAACTGACCGGCGATCAGATCACCGAAAACGTGATTCTGGCCGCGTCGTTCAAAGCCGAGGCCGCATGAAACTGTCATCCGACGCCCTGCGCCTAGCCCTGCCCGTCATGGCGCTGACCACGCTGCTGGTCAGCGTATTCATCCTGAAACCCAACACGATCAGCTACACGGGCCTGCATCTGCTGTTCAAACTGGGTATCCCGATCGCGCTGGCCACCTTGGCGCAAATGATCATTATGGGGGTGGGTGACCTTGACCTGTCAATGGGGGCTTTTGTCAGTTTCGTGGCCTGTGTGGCGGCAACTTACCTTGTGGATCAACCGCTTGTCGGCTGGCTGATCTTGTTGGCCGCTGTCGGCACTTATGCGCTGATCGGGGTGGTCATCGCCCTGCGCGGGCTGCCGTCCATCGTGGTGACTTTGGGGATGAGTTTCATCTGGTCCGGCCTTGCCGTATTGATCCTGCCCGCACCGGGCGGCACAGCACCCGGCTGGGTAGCCGCCAGTATGGGCTGGAAACCACCGCTCTTACCTCTCGGCCTCGTCGCCTCGGCGGTCATCGCGCTGATCGCCCACCTACTCATCATGCGGTCGTCTTTCGGCGTATTGCTGCGCGGCATCGGTGGCAATGAACGCTCGGTCGCACGGGCGGGCTGGTCGGTATTGGAAGCCCGCGCTTTGGCCTATGCAACAGCCGCTATGTTCGCCGTGGCCTCGGGCATTACCCTTGTGGGCCTTATGACATCCGCCGACGCCAACATCGCCCTGCGCTACACTTTGCTGTCAATCGCAGGTGTCATCCTTGGCGGGGGCGAATTTATCGGTGGGCGAATCTCGGCCGTAGGCGCGGTGATTGGCGCGCTGACCTTGCTGCTGGCAGGGTCTTTCCTGACATTCCTGCATGTGCCCAGTGATTGGCAGATCGGGGCACAAGGGATGATCCTGATCGTGATCCTTGCCCTGCGGTTGCTGCTGGGGCGGTGGGAGCGCAAGGCATGATTATGTTGCAAAAACCATGGCTCTGGTCGTTTGTCGCAGCCGTGTCAGTCTGGCTTGTGACCATCCTTGCCACCGGCGGGGCGTCTAGCATCGGGTTGACGCAGGCCACCCTGACTTTTGCCAGCTTCAGCGTCATCGTTGGCATTGGCCAGATGTTTGTCATTACGCTTGGGCCGGGCAATATCGATCTTGCGGTGCCATCGACCATGACACTGGCGGGCACCGTGGCCCTAAAATTCATGGGCGAAGACAATGGCTTGATCGTGCCCGGTCTGGCCATTGCAGTCGGGATTGGCATCGCCATTGGCATCATCAACTATGTGCTGATCAAAGCGTTGCGCATTCCGCCGATCATCGCGACCCTCGCGATGAGTTTCATTATCCAATCGGCGGCGATTGCCACCAACCGGGGGCTGCGGATCAAACCGCCCACCTTGCTGGCAGATTTCACGACCGGCTTTACCTTTGGTATCCCGAACCTCGCTTATATCGCGTTGGGCATCAGTCTGCTGGCATGGATTTTGCTGATGCGCACCACCTATGGCCGCTGGATTTCCGCCATCGGGCAAAGCCTGCCTGCGGCCCGCATGGCAAGTATCCCGGTCGATGGAACGCGGGCAGTGACCTATGTCCTTTGCGCCACACTGGCCGCTATCTGCGGGTATCTTCTAGCCTGTTTTTCGGGCGGTGCCGCCCTGAACATGGGGTCCGAATATCTGCTGATGTCCATTGCGGTCGTGGTCATTGGCGGCACGGCGGTCGCGGGCGGCGACAGCAATGTGCCCGGCATCTGGGGGGCCTCGCTGTTCATGTTCCTGATCGTGTCGATGCTGAATACCTATCAATTCAGCGCCGGATTCCGGATGATTTCAACCGGAGCCATCATTATTGCCGTCATCCTTTTGGCCTCGCGTGGGCCAAATTCCACCCGGTAAGAGGCCCAAAATGCCCTCAATCTTTGAAATCCACGATCCGCGATTCCGGCATCTAACGGTGGGTAGCGCCGGATTGGATGTGATCGCCAGCGGTCTGCGCTGGGCCGAAGGGCCGGTCTGGTTTAGCGACCATAATTGCCTGCTGTTCAGCGACATTCCGAACCAGCGGATCATGCGCTGGGTGCCGGGTGGGGTGGCCATTGTGTTCCGCGAGCCGTCAAACTTTGCAAACGGGCACAACCGCGACCGGCAGGGGCGGCTGATCAGTTGCGAACACGGAACCCGGCGGGTCACGCGGACCGAGATTGATGGGTCTATAACGGTGCTGGCTGACAGCTATATGGGTAAAAAACTGAATTCCCCCAATGACCTGATCTGCCATTCGGATGGGTCAATCTGGTTCACCGACCCCACTTATGGGATCATGTCGGATTACGAGGGCTACCGGGCCGACCCTGAACAACTTACCCGAAACGTCTTTCGGATCGACCCGGTTGGGACATTAACTGTTGTCTGCGACGACTTCAACCAGCCCAACGGACTGGCCTTTTCCCCCGACGAAAGGACCCTCTATATCGCCGATAGTGCGGCCAGCCACGACCCAGCGATGCCGCGGCACATCCGGGCCTTTGACGTTGACGAACGGACCCTCAATAATCCGCGCATCTTTGCCCATATCGACAAAGGCCTGCCCGACGGAATCCGCACCGACATGTTCGGCAATCTATGGTCCTCTGCGGCAGATGGCGTACATTGTTTTGGCGCGGACGGAACACTTCTGGGCAAGATCCTGATCCCCGAAGTGGTCGCAAACCTGTGCTTTGGCGGCCCGCGCCGCAACCGGCTGTTCATTACCGCGACAACGTCGGTCTATGCCGTTTATCTGGCCACCAGCGGGGCGCAAAAACCCTAACCACGCGCTTTCGTCCGCATTCTTTTGGTCTTAAATAACCCCGGTCGGCTTTGTCTCGCCATTGATGGGATAGATCGCTGCTACTCCCAGCGTTGCGTTGCACCAGAGTGGGTTGTCGTCGAACCCCGATTGCATCGCCCCGGGTTTGCCGGAGCGCATCAACTTAAGTAAGCATGATGGTATGACGAAAAGCAGAACGGTAAATTACTACTCTCCTGAGGTCCGCGCGCGGGCGGTCCGGATGGGCGTTGAGCATCAAGGCTCTTACGAAGCGCAGGCGGGGGGTATTTTCCGTCTGGCCAGCGGCCTGCAGGAACCGCAAGTTGAACGATTCTTTTTTCAAAGCGACAAGTGCGGTCCGTAACTCGTCCGAGGTCTTGCCCCGCATTGCAGTGGCGTCCATCGCCATATTCCTTTGTCCACATCACTGGAGGGCCCCTGTCACGGGTCACCCTGATTCCAGTGGAGTTCGAGATGGGAGAGTGCTCTAGGGGGGATTGGGGGGGGCAAGGGGGGAATGAAGTTAGGTTGAAGATCGGGCTTCGTTCCGAGTCTTTGTCGGGCAAATTGCCACGCCACGACCTACAGGCTGACTCCATAGGCTCCTGCTGAGATATGCGTTATACGACCTTCAAACATCGAGACATTTGCTTGCGCTGAATAACCATCAGTTAGCCACTTCCAAGGCCATTGTCGCGGAAGGCCAAATACAAAAACCATATCAACCCAATAGCTTCCCGCTCCGCTTTGCTGTGGCGGGACTGCACGTTCATGCCGCAACTCCCATCCAACGGAGGAAAACCACGAGCTAACGAGCTCTGGATCACATTCAATCCCCAACAGGGCAAACCCATCGTGGTCCGACGCGATATTTGCAAAAGAGTCATTCATCAGGCCGCGCATTTGCTCAAGCTTGTCTTGACACTCATCGGCCCGCGCTCCCAACGCAAATAGCACCAAGTAAGTGACCAAAAGATACGTCTTCACTGCCCCACTGGCTGTATCACAACCTGCATCCCCAACGCCTTCAACACCCCCAGCAGCGTCGACAGCTTCGGATCGCCCTGCGTTGAAAGGCTTTTGTATAACCCCTGCCGCGACAGGCTTGCGTCCTTGGCCGTCTCGGCCATCCCGCGGGCGCGGGCGACGGTGGCAAGCGATTTTCGGATGATCGCGTCATCGCCTGACTCAAAAGCCTGCGAAAGATATTCCGCCTGCGCCTCTTCCGAGGTCAGGTAGTTCGCGGAATCATAGGCAATTGTTTCAAGTGGCATTTTCAGTTCTCCTTGGCCATTAAGCGGGCCTTCGCGATGTCCCGCGCTTGTGTCGACTTATCGCCACCACACAGAAGGACGACGATCACATCTTCCCGACGCACGAAGTAAATGCGGTAACCCGGCCCATATTCGATCCGCAACTCGCCGATCCCGTCGAAATACTTGACGTCGCCGAAATGGCCCTCTTCGACTCGGTCAAGTCGAATGGCAATCCGCGCTTGGGCGCGGCGGTCACGAAGTCGAGCGAGCCAGGTTGAGAACTCCAGGGTCGGCCGAAGCAACAACATGCGATTACCTAGCAGTTACGTTTTGATTTGTCAACTACAGGCGACACATCCCCCGCAGACAAAGCAAAAGGCCCCACCGTTTCCGGCAGGGCCATTGTCGTAGGGTGGGTAAAACCCACTCGTAATTACCAATCCTCGCGAACCACCGTCCGGGTCTTGATCGGCAGCTTCATCGCGGCCAGACGCAGCGCCTCGCGGGCCACCTCTTCCGAAACGCCGTCGATCTCGAACATGATCCGACCGGGTTTGACCTTGGACGCTGGCGCATGCATCACCCTAGGGCCGCGGGCTAAAGGTCACGCCGACCAGATACTCGTTGGCGGTATTCGCATCAATCTCTTGCCTCACCCAGACCACAAGGTTCGTCCCAACCTCAGTCAGTTCATAGACCACCAGATAATCCGTGCCTTCATCCCGCGTCCGACCGTCCCGGGCCACGTCGACTCCAATCCCCGGATCATTCCAGTTGGGCAGTACGAAGACCGGGTTCACCAGCCACATCGTTCCTTCGCGGGCCGCGTCATCATAGAGGGCGATCATTTCAAACCTGAACGCGGCAGGCCTGGTATCATCACGCGGAACGATGAACGCCTGTTGCGCCGGGTCATAGATCGGGGCGGTATGGCTGCGTTCCACCGCTTCCATCCATAACTCGGGGCCAAGTGACACTGGCGGCGGCGCCAGCCTTAACATCAGCATAAAACACGGGGGTTTTGGTAGCGAGAGAGGGATTTGAACCCCCGACCCCAGGATTATGATTCCCGTGCTCTAACCAACTGAGCTACCTCGCCAGATCGGGCGTGACATAGGCCAGCCCCCGGGCCACGTCAACCTTGAAATAAGGACTTTCAGCCCGGCCCCGGGGCTTCTCACCGTCCCTGAATTGCGTCATGGTTTTTCCGGGTCTGTACGCCCAAACCTAACGGAGACAGCAGATGGACATCCTGCATCAGCTACGTGACATCCTGGGGGCAGAGCACGTCT
The DNA here is from genome assembly GCA_031422295.1 of Rhodobacterales bacterium. Lineage (GTDB taxonomy): Bacteria > Pseudomonadota > Alphaproteobacteria > Rhodobacterales > Rhodobacteraceae > JANOMH01. The sequence continues at coordinate 118,219 of JANOQM010000099.1, forward strand.
TGACCGGGGCGGATACTGCCCGCTGGACACAGGATTGGACTGGCAGTTACCCGTCCAGTCCATTGGCGGTGGTCCGGCCCGCAAATACCGCCCAAGTCTCGCAAATCATGGCCCTGGCCCATGCCACCCGAACGCCGGTCAGCCCGGTGTCGGGCAACACCGGCCTGACCGGCGGGGCGCAATCGGTTGGCGGGCTGAAACTGTCGCTCGACCGGATGAACCGCATCCGCGAAATCCGGCCAGCGGGGCGGATTGCGATTGTCGAGGCGGGGGTGATCCTGTCGGCCCTGCATGCGGCGGCTGATGTGCATGACTTGATCTTTCCGCTGACTTTTGGGGCGCGCGGGTCTGCAATGATCGGCGGGGTTCTGTCCACCAATGCCGGCGGATCCAACGTGCTGCGTTACGGCAATACCCGCGATTTATGTCTGGGGATTGAGGTGGTTCTGGCCGATGGCCGGATCATGAATCTGATGTCGGAACTGCACAAGGACAATTCCGGCCTGAACCTGCGTCACCTGATCATCGGGGCCGAAGGGCAGTTGGGTATCATCACCGCTGCCGTGATGAAATTACGACCGAAACCAAAGGCTTACGCCACAGCCATGGTGGCTGTACCGACGCTGGATGACGCGCTTTCCCTGCTGCATAAAATGCAGGATCTGACCGGCGGGGCGGTTGAGGCGTTCGAATACATGCCGCGCAGTTACATCACCGAACATCTGGCGATGTTCCCCGATGCGCGGGCGCCGTTTGCGGAAAGTTATGATGTGAATATCATGATCGAGGTTGGGGCCACGGCGCTGCATGACGCCGCGCCCCTGCTCGATGGCACGGTCCCGGTGGTTAATCTGCTTGAAACGACACTGGGGCATATGCTGGAAAATGGCACATTGCTGGATGCGGTTATCGCCCAATCGGAAGGGCAGCGGCGCGAGATGTGGGCGCGGCGCGAGGCTGCGGCCGATATCATGCAGCACCGCATGCCGTTTGTGGATACCGATGTCGCTGTGCCGCTGGACCGGGTGGCTGCATTTCTGGCAACGGTGGTGGCGCGGGTCCATGCAGTTGACCCCGCTGCTGGTGATTTCTGCGTTGCCCATCTGGGGGATGGAAACTTGCATTACACTGTCTTTCCGTCAACCGATGACCCCAAGCTGGCCGAGGCTTTGCGGGAGGCGGTCGAAGATGTGGTGCTGGCCTTTGGCGGTAGTTTTTCCGCCGAACACGGGATTGGTCAATCGAAACTGGGGTCAATGGCCCGGCGCAAAGATCCGGTGGCGCTGGATGTGATGCGGGCGATCAAGGCCGCACTTGACCCATTGGGCATTCTGAACCCCGGCAAGGTTATTCCCGACAGAACGCCGTAACGCCCTGATCCTTAAAAGAAATTCGGCCCCGCACGCGTTAGCAGGCCGCTTGCCATATGGCGGCCCAGTGCGGCCCCATCCTCGATCGGGGCGTCGCCTGCATCGGCCAGCACTTCGGTCCCGTCGATGCGCAAAATCTCGCCCCGCAGGGTCAGGGTGCCGCCGGATAATTCGGCCAAACCGCCAATCGGGGTTTCGCAGGACCCATCCAATGCGGCCAGAAATGACCTTTCGGCAATCAGGCGCTGGCCGGTGGGGCCATCATGGATCGCCTCCAGCAATGCGGCGGTGCGAAGGTCATCCAGCCGCCGCTCGATCCCAATGGCGCCTTGGGCCACGGCGGGCAACATCTCTGCAGGATCAATGGGTTGGCGGGGGACATCGGTCATGTTCAGGCGGTTCAGCCCGGCCATGGCGAGGAAGGTTGCCTGTGCTATGCCTTCGGAAAGTTTGCGCAGCCGGGTTTGGACATTGCCGCGAAATTCGACGATCTGCAGGTCTGGGCGGCGGTGTAGCAACTGGGCCTTGCGGCGCAGGCTGGAGGTGCCGATGACCGCCCCCTGTGGCAGGTCGGACAGGCCGCCGGGGGTGAGCGAGATATAGGCGTCGCGCACATCTTCACGCGGTAAATAGGTGTTCAGGATCAACCCCTTGGGCTGATCAACCGGCATATCCTTCATCGAATGCACTGCAATGTCGATGGACCCGTCCAGCAAGGCATCCTCGATCTCGCGGGTGAACAGGCCTTTGCCGCCAATCTCTTTCAAGGGGCGATCCTGAATGGCGTCACCAGTGACTTTAATCACAACGATTTCAAAGGCTTCCAAGGGAAGATCAAAGGCTGCGGCCAGCCTTGCGCGGGTTTCATGTGCTTGCACCAACGCAAGCGGCGAACCACGGGTGCCGATTTTCAGCGGTTGGGCGGAACTGGGGAGCGAACTTGTCATGACGCGGTTCTAAACATGTCAATGAAAACTGACAACTACCTTGACAAGGCCCGGTGGGCTTGGGACGACAGGCGCGACCAAAGGAGCTGTCATGTCTGCTGAAAAAACCATCCTGCGGGCCCTGAAGGGCGAGGTTTTACCGACGCCGCCGATCTGGATGATGCGGCAGGCCGGGCGATATCTGCCGGAATACAAGGCGACGCGGGCACAGGCCGGGGATTTTCTGTCCTTGTGCTATAACTCCGAACTGGCCGCCGAGGTAACGTTGCAACCGATCCGGCGCTATGGCTTTGATGCAGCGATCCTGTTTGCCGATATTCTGCTGTTACCCCAAGCACTTGGCATGGATTTGTGGTTTGAAACCGGCGAGGGGCCACGGCTGTCTACCGTCACAACGCAGGCTGAACTGGCGGCGTTAAAGCCTGCGGATGCGATCCATGACCACCTTGCGCCGATCTATCAGACGGTCCGGATTTTGGCCAAGGAACTGCCCCAGCAGACCACGCTGATCGGATTTGCGGGGGCCCCTTGGACTGTGGCCAGCTATATGATTGCCGGGCATGGCACCACGGATCAGGGGCCTGCCCATGCGTTGAAATCTGAAAATCGCGCGGTATTTGAAGGGATTATTGACCTGCTGGTCGATGCAACCGTGGAATATTTGTCGATGCAGGTGCAGGCTGGCGCCGAAGTAGTCAAGATTTTCGACAGCTGGGCAGGGACACTGCAAGGCGCTGATTTCAATGACTTTTCACTGGAACCGATGCGCCGGATTACCGCCGCCGTCAAAGCCCGCCATTCCGGTATTCCGGTCATCGCGTTTCCGCGCGGGGCCGGGCCGCGCTATCAGGGCGTGCATGCCGCGACCGGGGCTGACTGCGTGGCTTTGGATGATGGGGTAAGTGCGGATTGGGCCGCCGCACATGTGCAAAAAGACGGCTGCGTGCAGGGCAATCTGGCGTCACGCCATATGGTGACGGGAGGAGCGGCATTGGTGGCCGAGACCCGCGCGATCGTGCAAGCCTTTGGTAAGGGTCCACATATTTTTAACCTCGGCCATGGTATTACGCCGGATGCCGATCCCGCCAATGTGCAGCTGATGATTGATACGGTCAGGGGCGATCTGTAAGGTTTTCGGCCTGAACCTGCAGGAATATCCGATCAGAACCGGCTGAAAATGGCCGGAAAACCGCCCCCGTTGGGCCGTCGAATCGGCCCGGAAGGGGGTATCTGCAAGGTTTCAACCCTAAACCTTACAGACCGCGTTTCAGCGGGTTTTCCATGCGAACCAAACCGCGACGGCTGCCAAAGCGACGGCCAGCCCGCGCCGGACCATCCGGCTGCGTCGCGCATCGCCCAGCAGGGATTGCGCGGTCCCTGCCGCTGCTACGATGGCGGCATGGATGCCGGTCGCAACGACGACATAGACGGCTGACAGGATCAGGGTTTGCGCCAGAACCTGCCCTGCCGGACTGATGAAACCCGGCAAGACGGCGATATAGAATACCGCCGCCTTGGGGTTCAACAGATTGGTGATCACGCCACGCCGGAAATACTGCCCCAGTGACGATCCGAGGGCGGCAAGGTCTGTCCCTGCTGCGGCGTCGCGCCAGCCGTCCCATGCCAACCAAAGCAGATAGGCCACCCCGGCCCAGCGCAGGGATTGATACAGCAATGGCGAGGCGTTGATTACTGTCGCAAGCCCGAGCGCCGCAATTCCACCGACAATCGCCAGCCCCAGTGCGACCCCCGCCACTGCCGCAGAACCGGGTTTGCGCCCGTCGGTCGCAGCAACGACGGCAAGGTAGACCATATTCGGGCCGGGGGTGATTTCGATCAGGACCGAGGTTGCGAAAAAACCAGCCAATGCTTCCCATGGCAGGCCAGCGAGCATGTCAGACCCACTTGGCCAAAGGCGGCAGGCTCATCAGCACGGCATTGGCGTCATGCCCGGTTTCCAGCCCGAATTTGGTGCCCCGGTCATAGACCAGATTATATTCGGCATACAGGCCCCGGTGGATCAGCTGGGTGTCTTTGTCGGCCTCGGTCCACGGTGTATCACGCCGCTTTTCGACCAAGGGCACATAGGCGGGGATCAAGGCGCGGCCGATGTCTTGGGTCAGTTTGAAATCCTGTTCCCAATGGCCGGTGCAATGGTCATCCATGAAGATGCCGCCGACGCCGCGTGCCCGATTGCGGTGCGGAATGTAGAAATATTCGTCTGCCCATAACTTGAGGCGGGGATAGAGGTCGGCCCCATGCGGTGCGAGGTGCTGTTCCTGTTGGGCGTGGAAATGTGCTGTGTCTTCGGCATATTCGATGCAGGGGTTCAGATCGGACCCGCCGCCGAACCACCAGGCACCAGGGGTCCAGAACATTCGGGTGTTCATGTGGACGGCGGGGGCATGCGGATTTTGCAGGTGGGCCACAAGGGATATGCCAGCCGCCCAAAAGCGCGGATCGTCGGCCATGCCGGGCACCCCGCGTGCGGCCATCGCCTTTTGGGCCCGGGGGGCCAGCCTGCCGTAAACTGTGGATATATTGACGCCCACCTTTTCAAACACCCGCCCGCCGCGCATCACCGACATCAGGCCGCCACCTGCGTCTGAGCTGTCGTCCGAGTGGCGTTTGGTTTGGGTGATCGCGAACCGTCCGGCGGGCAGATGCGCAGTGGGGCCTGTGGTTTGGGTATCTTCAAGCTGTTCAAAAGCCGTCACAATGTCATCGCGCAGGGTGCGGAACCATGCGGCGGCCCTGACCTTTTCAGTCTCAAACATCCCCGTCGTCATCGGCCACGAACCTTTGTTATTGCCTATCCGGCTGACCTAGCATTGATTGTCAGGCATCGCCACCTTGTCCAAGGATCCCTGCCCATGCGCCGTGCCCTTTTGTTGATCCCACTTTTCCTTGCTGCCTGCGAAACCCCGCGCGAGGCCTGTATCAGCGGGGCGAACCGCGAATTGCGCACGATAAATGCGTTGATTGACGAGACCCGGGGTAATCTGGCCCGTGGCTATGCCATCGGGGTCCGGCAAGAAGTGCGCACGATTTCCGAGACATGCCGGACCGAAAGCCCGGAAGGGATCATTACCACATTCCCCTGCGACCGGACCGAGATTGTCGATGTCAGCGAACCCGTCGCGGTGGACCTGAATGCCGAACGGGCCAAGCTGGAGTCGTTGTTGCAACGCCAGTTCCAGATGCAAAGCCAGTCACAGGCGGTGATTGCGCAATGTCAGACATTGCCGGACGAATAGCTACAGGTCCACCGGGCTGGGGTTGCGGTTGCGAAACTCGGCCTGGTGCCAGTGCGGATAGGGCAGCGGGCTGCGGCTGGCCCGATCGAGCCGTTTGACCTGATCGGGGGTCAGCGCCCAGCCGGTGGCCCCCAGATTTTCGCGCAATTGCGCAGCGTTGCGCGCGCCAATGATGACGGTCGCCACGCTGGGCCGGTGCAGCACCCAGTTCAGCGCGATCTGCGGCACGGTTTTGCCGGTTTCAGCCGCCAGCGCGTCCAGAACATCCATCACCGCATAGAATTTGTCATCGGCCACCGGCGGGGCGGATGTTCCGTGTTGTGCGGCCCGCGAAGTGCCATCAATCGGCTGGCTGCGCCGGTATTTGCCGGACAGGCGGCCCCAGCCAAGGGGGCTCCAGACCACGGCACCGACGCCTTGGTCCAGTGCCAAGGGCATCAGATCCCATTCGTAATCCCGGCCCAGCAACGAATAATAGGCCTGATGGGCGCAGTGCCGGTTGATCCCGAGCCGGTCAGAGGTGGCCAGTGATTTCATCATGTGCCAGCCCGAGAAATTTGACCCGCCGGTGTAGCGGATTTTACCTGCGGTGATCAGGTCGTCAAGCGTGCGCAGGGTTTCCTCTTGCGGGGTCAGTGCGTCAAAGCCGTGCAGTTGAAACAGGTCGATGTAATCGGTCCCCAGCCGGGTTAGTGAGGCGTCAACCGCATTGATCAGCCAGTGCCGCGATGACCCCACCTGATTCGGCCCGTCGCCCATGGCAAAGGTGGCTTTGGTTGAAATCAGTACCTTGTCACGCCGCCCTTTGACTGCCGCCCCAAGGATTTCTTCGGCCATGCCTGCGGAATAGACATCGGCGCTGTCGAACATGGTGAGCCCGGCATCCAGACAGATATCAACCAGGGCGCGGGCCTCGGCCACATCGGTGGCCCCCCAGGGTTTGAAAAATGCAGTGCCGCCGCCGAATGTGCCTGTGCCAAGGGTCAGGACCGGGACCATCAGGCCGGAATGTCCAAGGCGTCGGTTTTCCATGCAATAGTCCTTAATGAATGGCAGCCGAGGCCGGGTCGATCAGGGTGCGGCCACCATCAACGGTCATGATTTGCCCGGTGACAAAGCTGGCGGCATCCGAGGCCAGATATTGCACGGCGTCGGACACTTCGCCCGGGCTGGCGATGCGGCCAAGTGGGGTATGCGCCAGAATATCGTCGCGTAGCGCGTCATCACTGCGCAGGGCGTCCTTCAATGCATCGCTCATCACTGAGCCAAAGGCCACGGCATTAACCCTGATCCGTTTAGGCGCGAGGGCCACGGCCAGGGCGCGGGTCATCTGGTCAAGTGCGGCCATGCTGATGGAATAGCCCAGCAGGTCAGGATGGGCGCGGCGGGCGGCTATAGAGGACAGGTTGATGATTGACCCCAATGGCCCGTCTTCGGACCCGGCCCCCTGTTTGATCATCCGTTTGGCGGTGGCCTGCGACAGGTCCAGTGCGGCGAACAGGTTTTGATCGAGCAGGGATTCGACCGACGTATCATCGGGGTCAAACGGATCGGTGGGCATGATCTGGCGGGCGGCATTGACCAGAATATCGATCCGGTCAAACGCATCGGCGGTGAAAGACAGCAGATTGGTGATCGTCAGTTTCTGGCGCAAATCGCCTGCGAACATCCGCGCGGGGCTGGTATCGGTGCATAACTGCCCGATTTCGCGGGTCAATGCCGCCTCGTCCATATCAACAAACACGACATTGGCCCCGGCATCGACAAACTGCCGCGCGATGGCCAGCCCGACGCCGCGTGCCGCCCCGGTGACAATGGCGGTTTTACCGGCGATGGAAAAGGACATGGGTGCGCTCCTGTCAGAACCGTTAGGGCCTGTTTAGCGGATTGGGCGGGCTGCGTGAAAGATTTTGAACGCCGCATCGCCGCCTGCCTCATCGACTGTGCGGAAACTCGCCCGTAATGCCGCCTCGTAGGGCAGGTGCCGGTTGGCCACCATCCACAGATGCCCGCCGGGCGCCAGCATGCGTTGCGCCGCGGTGATAAAGGCGCGACCGATGGCGGGATCGGCCTTGGACGTGGTGTGAAACGGCGGGTTCATCAGGATTGCGTCATAGGCAGCACTGGGTTTGTGGGTGTTCACATCGGCCCAGAGGAATTTGGCGCGGGGGTCACGGATGTTCTGGGCGGCACAATCCAGCGCTAATTTCTCGGCCTCGATCAGATCAAGGCTCAGCAGGCCCGGTTTGGTCAGCGCGGCGGCGGACAGATAGCCCCAGCCTGCACCCAGATCGGCGACCCGGGCGGGCAGTTTGGCGGGCAGATGCGCGGCCAGCAGGATTGACCCGCGGTCAGCGCCGGTTTCCGAAAATACACCGGGCTGGGTGATGAACCCATCAGCGCCTTTGGCCGGGCCGGGGATTGCCCAATCGGCAAAGGCATCGGTCGGGGCGAACCAGAAAAGCCGGCCATGCGCCTTGGTGACAGACTGCAGCGCCCCCAGTTTATCCCGTATCTCGTTGAAAATACTGTCAATCCCATCAGCCCGCTGGCCGTCGATGATGACCAGCGGGGCCAGCGTGCAGGCCTGTGCGATCAGCCCATGCGCCAGTGCCTTGGACCGGGGCACGATGACCAGTGCTGCGGCAGCCTTGGCCGGGGTCGGGCTGACGGTATAGCCAGAGCCTTCCCACCAGGCCGCATCGGGCCGGAAGCTGTGGCTGATTGCCAGCGTGTCGCGCGGCAGATCGGCAAAGTCATAGCCAGCGGGTGGCCGCAGGACGGCGAGCTGGCCTTTGGGCAGCACGAGTGCGCCGTCATTCAGCGCGGTGGACAGGCGGGATTGGGCCATGATGTGCGGGGCGCGGGCGCCCTATTCCTTTTCCGGCATGCGGCAGCGCATGATTACTCTTTTTCCATCGTGCATTGCAGCGGATGCTGGTGCCGTTGTGCGAAATCCATGACCAACGCCACTTTGGTTTCTGCAATCTCGTAGGAAAACACACCAACCACGGCGATTCCCTTTTTATGCACGGTCAGCATGATATCAAAGGCCTGCGCATGGGTCAGCCCAAAGAACCGTTCCAGCACATGCACGACAAATTCCATCGGCGTGTAATCATCGTTCAGAATCAATACTTTATACAAGGGTGGCCGTTTGGTTTTCGGACGCGTATCCAGTTTGACGCCGACATCATTGTCGTCATCCGGTCCGGTCGCCATCATCCAGTCATCAGCCCGCATTGTGTATTTGGTGTTTCCCAAGCAGAATGCCTTTGAGCCCTATATATATGCCACTGCGGGGCCATGAAAAGCCCTTGAGCGCAGCAAAGGACCGCATGTCACACCCGAAAATCTGGACAATCGGTTTCGATGCTGATGATACTTTATGGCAGAACGAACAATTTTTTCGGATGACGCAGGCGCGGTTTGCGGCACTGCTGGCGGATTATGCGGACCCGGTGCATCTGGACCAGCGGCTGTTGGCGGCGGAGCGGCGCAATCTGGGGCACTATGGATTTGGCGTCAAAGGTTTTGTGTTGTCGATGATCGAGGTTGCGATTGAGGTGACGGATGCCACGGTGCCCGCCCCGGTGATTGCCGAACTGATTGACGCGGGGCGCGACATGTTGCGCCATCCGATTGAATTGCTACCGGGAGCGATGGAGGCGGTTGAAGCGCTTTCCGGGCGGGCCGATCTTGTCCTGATTACCAAGGGTGATCTGCTGGATCAGGAGCGCAAGCTGGCGCAATCGGGGCTGGGTGAGATGTTTAGCGCCGTCGAGATTGTCAGCGACAAGACCCCCGCCACCTATGCCCGGATTTTCGCCCGGCATAACACGCCGCAGGCGCTGATGGTGGGCAATTCGCTGAAATCTGACGTGATCCCGGCCTTGGATGCGGGCCATTGGGGGGTGCATGTGCCGCATCGGCTGACTTGGGCGCTGGAACATGCCCACCCGCCCAGCGACCACCCGAAATTCCGCGAGATTGCGTCGCTGGCGGAATTGCCGGGATTGATTGACCAACTGGGCTGATCTTTGCCACAGTGCCGCCACAGTCCTGCCACAATCCCGCATTTAGCGGTTAGGCTGGTGGCACCCCCAATATCTGCCACAGCCGCCCGAAATTTTGCCGGTAAGTGAATGAAATTAGGGAGTTTTCGGATGCCATGCTTCGTGCTAGTCTAACGACAAATCAAAGGTGCCACAAACAAATCAGGCACCACGAGGCAGTAAGAGGGCAGGCATTTTGGCACACCGACTGGCGCAGTCGGCCCGTTTTGGGCTATTCATTTTCATCCTGTCGTGTCTGGCGGTTTTGGCACCGGTGCAATCCATGGCCGCCCCCTATGCGGCCTTTGTGATGGATGCCCGCACCGGCGAGGTGATCCATTCGCGCAATGCTGATACCCGCCTGCATCCGGCATCGCTGACCAAGATGATGACCCTGTATATCGCCTTTCAGGCGATCCAGCGCGGCGAGATCAGTCTGGATACCGAAGTGACGATTACCGCCACTGCCGCGAATATGCCGCCGTCCCGGCTGGGCCTGCGCGCGGGGCAGACCATCCGGATGCGCTATCTGCTGCGCGCCGCTGCCGTCAAATCGGCCAATGATGCCGCCACCGCGATTGGCATTGCGATGAGCGGGTCCGAGGCGGCCTTTGCCGACCGGATGAATGCCACGGCCGCTGCGATGGGGATGAACAATACGCATTTCCTGAATATGAACGGGCTGACTGAAGAAGGCCATTATTCCACCGCCCGCGACATGAGCGTGCTGGGCCGCCATATGATTTATGACTTTCCGCAATATTATAACCTGTTTTCGCGCCGCAATGCCGATGCGGGTATGGCCGAAGTGGCCAATACCAATCGCCGGTTTCTGGACGCGTATGAGGGTGCGGATGGGATCAAGACCGGGTTCACCAATGCGGCCGGCTATAATATTGTCGCATCGGCCCAGCGCGGCACGGTGCGGATTATTGCGACGGTATTTGGTGGCACATCAACCGCCAACCGCAATGCGCAAGTGACGGAATTGCTGGATATGGGGTTTGCCGCAGCCCCCGCGAATGCCAATCTGAATGCCCCGCCCGCCCCCGCCTATGTCGAAGCCGATCCACAGGTTGCCGCCGTGGTCGCCGAGGCGTTCAATGCCGAAGTGCCGCTGACCGGGGCGCATACGATCCGCGTGACCGGACAAGTGGCGCGGGCGGTTGCGCCGCAACTGCGCCCGGGGTCGGTGCCGGAACCCGCGTTGGACAGCGTCAGTCAGGACCTGATTGCCGATATGCTGGCCGAGGCGATGCAAGTGTCGTCTGAGCCGGGTGTTATTGCCGAGGCGGAGGTGCAGGTTGCCAGCGATGTGCCGCCTGCGGTGGGCCCGGATGCTGCACATGAAATTGCGATTGCCGAGGCCGTCGCCGCCCCGCCAGTGCGCCCGGTTGAAATGGTCACTGTCGCGTCGGTCGCGGCAGAGCTGACTGCGACCGAGGCTGAAGTTGCCCCCGAAATCGTTACCCGCCTGTCCGCCTCGGGTGGGCGGAACTGGGGGATCAATGTGGGGCGCTATGGATCGGCCAACGAGGCCGAGCGGGTGCTGATCCAGGTGGCACTGAACGAAATGGCGACGCTGGAAAACGGCTTGCGCCGGGTCTTGCAGCGGTCCGGCGGGTTTGATGCGAATTTCATGGGCCTGACCCGCGAGGAATCCGATCTGGCCTGCCGCCGGCTGCAAGCCCGCGGAACGACTTGCTTCATGATCGGGTCGGACGAGGGCTAGCCCCGCTATGGGTTCAGCCGCTTGGTAAGCCGGGCCTTGAGCCGGGACAGGGATTCGGGCGTCAGGCCGAGGTAGGACGCCAGATGATGCTGCGGGACTGTGCCGATCTGCACAGGAAACTCGTCAGCCAGTGCTGCATAGCGCTGTTCGGCGGTTTGGGTCAGGAAAGCAATTTCACGGTCTTCTTTGCGCCGATACAGAAATTCTTCCAGCCGCCGCCCCAGTTTTTGCCATTCCATATGGCTGTCAAACTGCCCGGTCAGCGCCGGTAACGGCCAGATTGATACGACACAATCAGTCAGCGCCATGATCCCAACCCGGGCGGCCTGCCGCTGCACCGAACTGCCGAAGGAAGCGGCGAATGTGGGCGCGAAGGAGAAATCCTTGGTCACATCCTGCCCCGAGTCGGGCAGAATGATCATGTAGCGGATGGTCCCGGAATGGATGAAATGCAACGGATGGGTCACGTCGCCGATGTCCACAAGAAATGCGCCCTTGGCGATCAGTGACCGGCGCGACTGGGTGTCATCGACGTTTTTGCTGTCGCATAAGGGTAATCCGCAGCAGTTTGCCGAAGTGGTGCGACGGGCCGCACCGGGAACGACGCCGGTCACGCTGTGCCCCGGTCAGGCGCTGCGGCTGACATCGGGTGCTTTGGGTTAGTGGCTGGGCATCGCCGCCGCCTCGAACGCGGCTTTCATCAGGGCGCGGGTATAGTCGGACTGCGGTGCGTCGAAGATCGCCTGTGCATCGCCAGCCTCGACCACATCGCCGTTTTTCATCACCATGACTTTATGCGCCAAGGCCCGCACCACCTTGAGGTCATGGCTGATGAACAGATAGGCCAGCTGATATTTCTGCTGCAATTCGCGCAAAAGCTGCACGATCTGCACCTGCACGGTCATGTCCAAAGCGCTGGTTGGTTCGTCCAGCACCATCAGTTTTGGCCGCAGGATCAGCGCGCGCGCAATGGCGATGCGCTGCCGCTGGCCGCCGGAAAACTCATGCGGGTAGCGGTCCATCAGGGCGGGATCAAGGCCCACTTCGGCCATCATTTCGCTGACCATATCGCGGGCGTTGCGGCCCTGTTCCAACCCGTGAACACCCAAGCCTTCGGCGATGATCTGCCCGACCGTCATGCGCGGCGACAGGGACCCGAACGGGTCCTGAAACACGATCTGCATTTCCTTGCGCAGCGGCCGCATGTGATATTGGCTAAGCGACTCAATCGGTTGGCCCAAAAACCCAATCGGCCCCTTGGACCCGATCAGCCGCATGATCGCCAACGCCAGCGTGGTTTTACCCGACCCGCTTTCGCCCACAATCCCAAGGGTTTCACCGGCACGGACTGACAGGGTGGCGGCATTGACCGCTTTGACATGGCCCACAGTGCGTTTCAACATACCGGCATAAAGCGGGAACCAGATTTGCAGCGCGTCAGTGGTGGCGACGACCGGCGCATCGGCAGGCACGGGCGCAGGCAGGCCGGTGGATTCGGCGGCCAACAACATTTGGGTATAGGGGTGTTGGGGGCTGGCGAAAATCTGGGCGGTCGGCCCCTGTTCGACAATTTCCCCATCCTTCATCACACAAACCCGGTCGGCGATTTTGCGCACGATGGTCAGGTCATGGGTGATGAACAGCAGGCTCATCCCCTCTTTGGCCTTCAGATCGGCCAGCAGATCAAGGATTTGCGCCTGAATGGTCACGTCCAGCGCGGTGGTGGGTTCATCTGCGATCAGCAATTCGGGACCATTGGCCAGCGCCATGGCGATCATTACCCGCTGCCGTTGCCCGCCCGAGAGTTCATGCGGATAGGCCCCGAGCCGGGTTTCGGGGTCGCGGATGCCGGTCTTGGTCAGCAGTTCGATGATCCTGGCCCGGATTGCCGTGCCGCGCAGCCCCTGATGCAGTTCGATGGATTCCGCCAACTGCTTTTCAATCGTATGCAGCGGATTGAGCGAGGTCATCGGTTCCTGAAAGATGAAACTGATGTCATTGCCCCGGACCCGGCGCAATTCGCGTTCTGATGCGCCAACCATCTGTTTGTCGTTATAGGTGATCGACCCGGTGACCTCGGCGCTATCGGGCAGCAGGGCCACAGTGGACAAAGCGGTGACCGATTTGCCCGAGCCGCTTTCGCCGACAATTGCCAGCGTTTCGCCCTTGGCCACGGCAAACGACACGTTGCGCACGGCATGGACGAATGTGCCGTCCTGCCGGAACTTGACGTTCAGATTTTGGACGTCAAGGACCGGTTTCACGAGAAGGTCTTTCTGGGATCAAACGCATCGCGCACCCCTTCGAAAATGAACACCAGCAGCGAGAGCATGATCGCAAAGGTGAAGAAGGCGGTAAAGCCGAGCCATGGTGCTTGCAGGTTTTGTTTGGCTTGCAGCGTGAGTTCGCCCAAAGACGGTGCGCTGCTGGGCAGGCCGTAGCCCAGAAAATCGAGCGTGGCCAATGTGCCGATGGACCCGGTAACGATGAACGGCAGCATGGTGACGGTGGCGACCATGGCGTTGGGCAGCATGTGGCGCAGCATGATCCGCCCGTTGCTGACCCCCAAGGCCCGGGCGGCGCGGACATATTCGAAATTGCGCGCGCGCAGAAATTCGGCCCGGATCAGCCCGGTCAGCGCGGGCCAGCTGAACAGGATGATCAGGAACACCAGCAGCCAGAAACTGCGCCCCAGGATCGCAAAGACGATGATGATGACGTATAGCGATGGGATGCCGGTCCAAATCTCGAGGATCCGTTGCAGGGTCAGGTCGGTCCAGCCGCCAAAGAACCCCATGACGGCACCTGTGACTATTCCGATGACTGAGGAAATGGCGGTCACGATGATTGCGAAAAAGATCGACAGCCGGAAGCCATAGATAATCCGGGCCACGATATCGCGTTTGGTGTCATCGGTGCCCAGCCAGTTGGTCGTTGATGGTGGGGCCGGAGCGACGCCGGGGACATCAACGATGGTGCGGTAGGAATAGGGGATCGGGGGCCAGAGCATCCAGCCCTGTTCAAAGCCCTCATCGGTGATCGTGCCCGCCTGTGCAGCGGCAATCATTGCCTCGGGGTCGTCAAAGCAGGTTTCCAACCCGCCAGTGGTGATCAGGCATTTCACCTCGATATCGCTGTACTTCGCCTCGGTCTGAAAATCGCCGCCATAGTCACGTTCGGAATAAAAGCTGAACACCGGCAGGCGCAGGTCGCCGCGATAGGAGACAAGGATCGGTTTGTCATTGGCCAGAAATTCGGCAAACAGGCTGAGAATGAACAGCAGGCCGAATACTGCAAGGGACCAGACGGCCCGGCGGTTACGTTTGAAATTACGCAGGCGGCGTTGGTTGAGGGGGCTAAGGTGCATCGGGCCCATCATCCCCGCGACTCGAAATCAATGCGCGGATCGACCAGCACATAGGTGACGTCGGTGATGATATGGATCACCAGGCCCATCAGCGAAAAGGCGAATAGCGTGCCGAAGACCACCGGGTAATCGCGTGACACCGCCGCCTCGAACCCCATGCGGCCAAGGCCGTCGAGGCTGAACAGCGTCTCGATGATCAGCGACCCGCCGAAAAACACGCCGATGAACAGCGCTGGAAAGCCTGAGATGACGATCAGCATCGCATTGCGAAAGACGTGGCCATACAGCACGCGGGATTCGGTCAGCCCTTTGGCCTTGGCGGTCAGCACATATTGCTTTTTGATCTCGTCCAGAAAGCTGTTTTTGGTCAGCAAGGTCAGGGTGGCAAAGGCCGAGATTGATTGCGCCAGCACCGGCAAGGTGATGTGCCAGAAATAATCGCCGATCTTGCCCATCAGGCTGAGGGTTTCCCAATTGTCGCTGGTCAGCCCGCGCAGCGGAAATATCCGGTAGTATGACCCGCCCGCAAACAGCACGATCAGCATGATTGCGAACAGGAAACCGGGGATCGCATAGGCGGCGATGATGATGGATGAGGTCCAGGTGTCGAATTTGGACCCATCGCGCACCGCCTTGCGGATGCCCAGCGGGATCGAGACGATGTAGGAAATCAGCACCGACCACAGCCCCAATGTGACGGACACCGGCAACCGTTCGATCACCATATTCAGCACGGTCTTTTTCTTGAACCAGCTTTCGCCAAAATCAAAGCGGACGTAGTTCCACATCATCAGCAGGAACCGTTCCAAGGGCGGTTTGTCGAACCCAAACTCAACCTCGAGCCGGGCAATGAATTCCGACGGCAGGCCGCGCGCGCCGATGTATTTGCTGTCAAGTGCTGCAGATTCAGTGCTGATTTCAGCGTCGCCCTGCCCGCCCGCGATGGTCGAAAACACATCGCCGCGCCCTTCGATATCGGCGATGATCTGGTCAATCGGACCGCCGGGCACGAATTGGGTCAGCGCAAAGTTGACGATCATGATCCCCAGCAAAGTCGGGATCACCAGCAGCAACCGTCTGAGGATATACGCGCCCATCCGTGATTATTGCTGGAACGCGCCGGCAGCCAGAAGTGCGTCGTATTTAGCCTGATTGAACCACCAGAAATCCAGATTGCCCAACGCATAGGCAGGCAATTCGGCGGGGTGTTCGTACATGTCGTAATAGGCGACCCAGTAATTGGCCTTGTACCATGTCGGCACCACGAACATCTCGCGGCGCATGATCCGGTCCATGGCGCGCACGCCTGCGGCCATTTCCTCGCGCGTGGTGGCCGCAACGATGGCGTTGATCAGTGTATCCATGGCGGGGCTGGTATAGCCTGCCGGGTTGAACAGGTCACCGATCCCTACGGCGCCATAACGCTGGTCAAGGCCCAACCCCTCCTCCAGCCCGTTGGAATAGCCGGAATAGATCATGTCCCAGTCGAAATCGCGGCTGCGTTGGGTGTATTGGGCCGGATCGATCACCTCGATCGTGGCCTGCACCCCAAGGCTGACGAGGTTGTCGACATAGGGCGTCAGCACCCGTTCCAGACTGGCCGCATCGGTGATGAAATCCATGGTCATCACCTGACCATCCTTGCGCCGGATCCCATCGTCGCCCACTGTCCAGCCCGCGGCATCGAGCAGGTCACTGGCAAGCCGCAGATTGCCCCGGTCCAGCGGCCGGTCGCCGGATGTGTGCGGCAGGGTCACGGTGTCGGTCAGGATTGACGCATCAATCTGGTCGGCCACGGTTTGCAGCAGTTCCAGTTCGCGCCCTTCGGCCACGCCAGATGCGGCCATATCGCTGTTTTGCCAGAAACTTTCGCGCTGATCGAACAGGCCGAACTGCAATGTGTCATTGGTCCAGGTGAAATTATACATCAGCGCCAAGGCTTGACGCACCCGCAGGTCCTGCAGCACCGGGCGACGCAGGTTCAGGATGATCCCACTGGCGCCAGGCAGGTTGCCGCTGGGCAATTCGGATTTGACCACCCAGCCATTGTCCAACGCCGGAAATTCATAGGCCGTGGCCCAGTTGATTGAACTATTTTCCTCGCGGAACGTAAATTCGCCTGCTTTGAACCCTTCCAAAGCGACAGTCGTATCAGCGAAATATTCGACCCTGATCGTGTCAAAGTTATTGCGCCCGAGGTTGATCGGCAGCCCCTCGCCCCAATAATCGGGGTTACGCCGGTAGACGATCTGCCGGTCAAGATCGTAGCTGTCCAGCACATAGGGGCCGGACCCGGGCGAGATTTCCAGCTGGGTTTCGTCCAGCCGCGCCCCGGTGCGTTCGTACCAGGCCTTGGACCAAACCGGTGTGCTGCCCGCCTGCGAGATCAGATTGCGGCGCGGGATATCGGGCATGAAGGTGAATTTGACGGTATGGTCGTCAATCGCCTCGACCGATTGGATCAGTTCCTTGACCGCCTCGGCATAGGACGGCAGGCCCTGTTCAAGCAGCAGGTTATGCGAAAATACGACGTCATGGGCGGTCAGTGGGGTGCCGTCGGAAAACATCGCCTCGGGGCGCATGTTGAAAATCACCCAATCTTCGGAGTCCGGGTATTCCAGCGTGGTGCAGAGCAGGCAGTAGTTGCTGCTGACCTCATCGGCTGTGCCGGTCATCAGGGATTCGTAGCCGATGGTGGCCAGCGCCCCGGCGCGCCCTTCGCGGGAATAGGGATTGAAGGTGTCAAACGTGCCTTGCGACCACGTGCTGATTTCGCCGCCCTTGGGTGCATCCGGGTTGACGTAATCAAGATGGGCGAAATCGGCGGGATACTTCAGGTCGCCAAAGGTCGAATAGCCATGCGTGGTGATGATGGTGTCCTGCGCCCAGCCCGGCAGTGCCCAAAGCGCGCCTGCCACCACCAGAACCGACCCCGTCAGCCAATGTCGCCAATCGGCCCCGGTATCGGTGCGGGCGATGGCGCGGGCGCGGTGGGGTGCGGTCATGAGGTCCTCCTGAGCTGCCGTATAGTTAGTGTGACATATTGCTTAAGCTATGGGCCGCTTTACAAAACATTCAAGTTGAGAATGCGTGAACGGCAAGTGAACGCGCCGTGCGCTGGCCGTTGCGTGACAATTTTTTCCGGGCTGATGCAGGCTGGACATGAAAACGGCCGCCCCGGCGGGTGCCAGTTGCGGCCAGGACACAGGCGACGGGCAGATCAGCCGCCGATGGTCGCTAGGTAGGCAACGACATTGGCCCGGTCTTCGGCGCTGCGCATGCCGTTATACGCCATCTTGGTGCCGTCGGCATAGGAACCCGGATCGGTGATGAAGGCGTTGATGGATTCGGGTGTCCAGACATCATTCACCGCGATCAGCGCGCCGGAATAGTCAAAATCGGCCACCGCCTGCACCGGGCGGTTGACCACCCCGTACAAATGCGGCCCGGTGCCGTTTACCCCATCTGCGATTTTGTGGCAGCCGCCACAGGCCCGGCCAAATGTATCCTCGCCCGCTGCGGCATCGGCCACGGCCAACAGATCGGCGAATGGCGGGCCTTCTTCGACCACTTCGCCTGACGCTACTTCGTCAGACTCTACTTCGATCACATAGGCCTGTTCATGGTCACCATGTTCAGCGCCGTAAATGGTTTGTGCGGCCCAGCCACCCAGCAAGAACACCAGAAATGCGCCGCAAAAGCCGCCAACGATTTTGGTCCAGATCATCGTGTCGAACATGTCTCATCCATTCGGTTCGCCGTTTGGCGGGTATGTATCCGCTTCCGATCCCCGGACGCAAGGTGTAGAGCCGCGACCAATCGCCCAAATGCGGGCATTTTGAACGCCCGCTGCCGGGCTTTGTCAAAGGGCATAGCGCCGTGGCCGTTAAAATTGCGTTTCAGGGAGAGTTGGGCGCCTATGGCCATCAGGCCTGTGTCGAGGCGCGCCCCGCCATGCAGCCGCTGCCCTGCCCGACGTTTGAGGACGCATTAGAGGCGGTGCGCAGCGGGGCTGCGGATTACGGCATGATCGGCGTTGAAAATTCGACTTATGGCCGCGTCGCCGATGTGCATTTGTTGTTGCCGGACAGTGGTTTGCATATTGTGGACGAGGCGTTTGTCCGGGTTCATATCAATGTTTTGGCCGTGCCGGGGGCCAGATTGGCCGAACTGAAACGGGTGCGCAGCATGTCGATCCTGCTGGGGCAGGCCCGCGGGTTCATCAAGGACCACAAGCTGGCCACGCTGAATTGGTCCGATAATGCCGCTGCCGCCCGTGATGTCGCGGCCCTCGGCGATAAAGCCGAAGGCGCGTTGGCATCGGAAATCGCCGCCCAGATTTATGGCCTCGATGTGTTGGCCCGCCATATCGAGGACCATGACCGCAATACCACCCGGTTTTTGATCATGTCCCGTGATCCCGACACCCGCCGCCGGGGCGGTCTGGGGATGATGACCAGTTTCGTGTTCCGCGTCCGCAATATTCCGGCCGCTTTGTACAAAGCCATGGGCGGGTTCGCCACCAATGGCGTGAACATGACCAAGCTGGAAAGCTACATGGTTGGCGGCGCATTTACCGCAACGCAGTTTTATGCCGAAATCGAAGGCCACCCCGAAGATCCCGGCGTGAAACTGGCGATGGAAGAGCTGGATTATTTTACCGATATGGTCAAATTGATGGGCGTCTATCCTGCTGCTGCACGGCGCCATGCAGGATAGCGGTCAGACTTTTTGATACCGCTCGGTAATGTCGCTGGCATAATCAGCGACGCGCAGGTCGAACCGGCGCTGCAATGTGCCGCGCCCCAGTTTCATTGATTGCACCATCAGCCGCGCCCCCAGGGTTTTGGGGGCCAGATCAATCGTCACTGTCAGCCGGGTCCGGTTGCGCGACAATGGCACAAGTTCGACCAGCAGGGTCGCGTCAATACCGCTGACCGAGGTGGCCACGACATAGCCATTCATTGGTTCCCATGCGGTCACCTCGGCTGTCAGGTTGCGGTCTTTGCTGCGGAATTTGAACATCACTTCCCAGGCAGACCCCAGCCCAAAATGTCCCAGACTGTCGCGCCTGCGTACATCCGCGCCGCGCCGCATGGCCTGCCGTTCAAACCCGTTGAAATCGGTCGCCTGCGCAAAAACATGCGCAATCGGGCATTCGATATCTTCCTTGGTGGCGAATTTCATCGGGCGGCCTGCTGCGGTGACGGGTTTTTGCGTCTTTTCCGCAGTGTTATGTCAATCCAGATTATCCGCAAGCCAGTTATGCATTAAAAAATGCGCAATCGCGCCATGACGCGACGGCTTGATCTGGTCATCCTGTCCGGCAAAGATTTGCGCCAGCCGTTCGCGGCTGACCCATAACGCGGTTTCGAGTTCTTTTGGGTCAATTGTAATGTCCCCGGTCAGGGCCTGCCCCCGGCAGCCCAACATCAGTGAGGCCGGAAACGGCCAGGGCTGGCTGGCCAGATAGCTGACCGCGCCAACCCTGATCCCGGCCTCTTCGAATACTTCGCGACGGACCGCGGCCTCGATGGTTTCACCGGGTTCGATGAAACCGGCCAGCAGCGAAAACATCCCCTCGGGCCAGCCGGGCGACCGGCCCAGCAAAAGTGAATTGCCCCGGGTGATCAGCATGATCACGACCGGATCGGTGCGCGGGAAATGATGCGTCCCACAAGCCGCGCAGTCGCGCTGCCATCCCGCCATGGCCGGTGCGGATGGCGCGCCGCAGCGGGCGCAAAAACGGTGACTGTCGTGCCAGCCGATGACCGCCCGGGCGGTGGCCGCAAGTTCCGCGTCTTTCGCGTCCAATCGGGTCATGACGGCCCGCAATTCAGCGAAAACCTGACCTGTCGGCAACAATGGGTGTTGTTGTTCGGACGGGTCCAGAAAGGCCCCAAGGGTGGGGGCGTCTGGGGTATCCGGGGTCCAGTGCGACAGATCATGGGCCCATAACCCGGCAGACCCATCCCGCCCCATAAAGAGCGGGTCAGGGCAGTCGGCGAATATAGCATGGGTCAGGGACAAACGCACCAACGCGTCCCGGTTTGGCCCGTGAACCAAGGGCTTACCCCGCCACAGGGCAATCGCACAGGCGTCCGGTCTGGCCGACAAAGCTGCCAAAGCCGCCGTATCACTGCGCAGGTCATTCGCCCGGTCCAACCCGGCGCCACCAAAGGTGACAGTCTCGGCAATTCTCATGGATGCATTCCTGCCATGTTCCGCAATGATGCGCAAACTTCCGCTTAATTCACTCTTTTTCCGTATCGCAATCAGCTTATGGTTGAACTTGCCGGTGTCTCTGCGCGTTGGTGACCGGTTAACACAAAGGATCACGGACATTTCGCCGCTAAAGCGCAGATCATTGCAGCCGGACCCCGCCAGAACGCAAGCCGTGTTGCGGATTCTTGAGACCACGGATTTGCATGTCAACCTGCTGCCGTATGATTATTTCGCCGACCGTCCCGCCCCGGCGTTTGGCTTGGCCCAGACCGCCAGCATGGTCCGGTTTTTGCGGGGCGAGGTGCCAAATTCGCTGCTGTTTGACAATGGCGACTTTTTGCAGGGCAATCCGTTGTCCGACTGGATTGCCCGCGACAGCGGATTCGCACGGGGTCAATTGCATCCGATGATCGCGGCGATGAATACGCTGGATTATGATGCGGGCACATTGGGCAACCATGAATTTGACTATGGTCTGGATTTTCTGACCGATGCGCTCGCCACGGCCACATTTCCGATTGTGTCTGCCAATACGCTGATCACTGGTGCCGGGAATGCACTGCCGGATCAGCCTTTGGTGTCGCCCTATATTATTCTGAACCGGCAGATCATCGCATCCGATGGGCGGAGCTATCTGGTGAAAATCGGGGTGATCGGTTTTGCGCCGCCGCAACTGGTTGGCTGGAACCGGATAATTTTGGCAGGCCGGGTGGCGACCCGCGACATTCTGGAGGCCGCTGAATTTTATGTGCCGCAGATGCGGGCGGCGGGCGCCCAACTGATTGTGGCGCTGTGTCATTCGGGCATTACCGACGAGGCCCCGGCTGATCGGATGGAAAACGCATCGGTCCCGCTGGCCGCTGTGCCGGGGATTGATGTGATATTGGCCGGGCATACGCATTTGCAGTTTCCGGGGCCGGGCCTGCCCCGGACGGCGGCTATTGATCCGGAATTGGGCAGTTTGCACGGGAAACCTGCGGTCATGGCGGGCTATAACGGGTCGCATGTCGGGGTGATTGATGTGCTGTTGGACCTGCAACCGCAGGGTTGGGTCATATCTGCCCATCAGGTCTGGCTGGAACCTGTGGCGGTGCGCGATGACACCGATGCGATCAGGTCGCGTGTGTCGAATGACGCGCAGGTGGTGGCGGCGGCCCAGCAAGGGCATGACACCATTCTTGATCTGATCCGCAAGCCGGTCGGCAATACGGCTGTGCCGATCCACAGCTATTTCGCCCTTGTTGCCCCGGACCGCAGTCTGCAAATCGTGGCCGAAGCGCAGCGCGCCCATGCTGCCCAGATTTTGCGCGGCACCTCATGGGCCGACCTGCCGCTGCTGTCGGCTGTTGCCCCGGCAAAGGTTGGCGGGCGCGGTGGCGAGACGCATTTCATCGACATTCCCGCAGGCCGCCTTGCGCTGCGGCATGCCGCCGATCTGAGCGTGTTTCCCAATAGCTTTTGCATTGTCGAGATCACCGGCGCGGGCCTTGTCGATTGGCTGGAGCATAGTGCAGGAATTTTCCAGACGATCCGGACAGGGGTTACCGACCAGCCGCTGATTGACCCTGATTTCCCCAGCTATCACTTTGATGTGGTCGACGGGGTGACCTATGAGATTGATCCGAGTCAGCCCAGCCGCACCGATATGTGGGGTCAGCTGATTAACCCGCAGGCCCGGCGGATCCATAATCTGCGCTGGAACGGTCAGGCTATTGCCCCGGATCAACGGCTGGCGGTGGCAACCAACAGTTACCGGGTGGGCGGCGGGGGTGGCTTTGGCGTGGCCCGCCATGCCCGGCTGATCCATCATTCCGCCGAATCCAGCCGCGATGTGGTGATCCGGTTTTTGCGCGCCACGGGCCCGCTGGACCCCGGCCCGCGCGAAATATGGCGGTTTGCGGCGCTGCCGGGCACGGCGGCCTGGTTTGACAGCGGCCCCGGCGCAGTGGCGCATCTGGCGGATGTGGCGGGGCGCGGGATCAGCGATGCAGGCCCTGGTGCGGGCCGGTTCCACCGGTTTTTGCTGGATTTCTGACATGACCACCCTCGACACTGCATCAGTGCCCCGCAATAAGGGCGCAAAGCCGCATTCAGGATCAGTGATGCCGTCAACCAAGCCGCGCAAGCCGCCCTATGCGGCCGTAATCTTTGACCTTGATGGCACGTTGATCGACACCGAAACCCTGTGCAACCAGACCGGGGTCGACACCTGTGCCGCATTGGGACTGGACGCCTCGCTGGCGTTTTTTGAGACTTTGGCCGGGGTGCATGATGCCGAACGGGTCAGGCGATTGTCTGAATTGACAGGGGTGCCAATTGATCCGGATCAGTTTAACGCTGTGTGGGATGCCAAGACTTATGCCCGGTTCAAGGACGGTATTCCGTTGAAACCGGGCGTGTTTGACTTGTTGGCGCTGGTGCGCCACCTTGGCCTGCCGATGGCTATTGCCACATCCAGCCGCCGGTTGCCTGCGGCGACCAAGCTGGATGTGGCCGGATTGCGCCCGTGGATGACCGCCGTGGTGTCGTTTGACGATGTGTCCCAGCCCAAACCCGCCCCGGACGCCTATTTGCACGCCGCCCACCTGCTTGGGGTGGCCCCGGCGGCGTGTCTGGCGTTTGAGGATTCCGAGGTCGGCTGCCGCTCTGCCTGGGATGCTGGCCTGACTGTGGTGCAGGTTCCCGATATTCACCCCGCAAGCGGGGAGTATGCGCATTTTGTGGCCGCATCGCTGTTGGACGGGGCACAGGCGGCGGGGTTGGTGGGGTAAAATCGCAGCTTACAGCGCGATCACCAGCCCCGGATCGAGCAGATAGGGTGCGACGATCCCACAGGTATCGGCCAGCGGCAACAGCGTGTCCGGCACGTTCAGCCCGAGGGTTGCGCGCATGAACTGCTGGCGCAGGGCGATCCGGTGCATCATTGCCGGGTAAGTGTGGGTCAGGGCCGCCCGCAGATCAGCATCCGCGATCACATACCCATCTTCCATCCGGGTCGATCCCCAGCCGGGGTGCCCCGGAATGATATCGCATTGCATCGCCATGCCGGACCGCAAAGGCAGGTTGGACCCCTGATAAATCGGCGAAGACAGCCATTCATCGGCCCCGATCAGGTGGCCGGGGTTCAGGCTGATGGCGTAGCGGTCAAACGGCAGGTCGCGCTGGATTTGCGCCCAGACTGCCCCGCCAAGGACACCGGGCTGCATCATCAAGAACCATTGCGACACCGCTGCCACATACGGCCCGGCGAACTGGTCCAGATAGCCCTGCGCCTGTGCGGGCAAGTCGGCCTCGGTTTCGGCGACCCATCCGGCCCGGCAGATATTGCTGCCAAAATGGCAGATATTGAACGAAATCTGCTGGCCTTTGCGGATGATCTGCCCGGTTGGCCCGGTCAGACCCATGGTTTGCATCGCCCCGGTGGCAAAAGTGCTGTGGCAGCCCAGAGGCAGCCCGCCGACCTGTGCCTGGGCGTAAACCTGAAAATCCGACAGCCCGTCGCGCAGCCCATAAGCGATCCGTTGCACTGCCTTTGCGGCCATGTGATTGGCAAATTCCAGCCTTGCGATGTCAGCCGGGCTGACGGTGGACCGCAACCCGTGATGCGGGTGCATGAACAGGTCGCTGGCGTTGGTCACATGGCCGGACAACTGCCGCAGGATATCGGTGATGATGCCGGGCAATTCGATGGCTGTGGCCGGATCGGGCACTTCATCTGCGCCGTAATATTTCCAGCCCACAGTGCCGACCCTGTCAGCCGCGCTGATTTCAGCCGCCAGCAGGGCCGCGAATGTGACTCCACCGCTGCGCGGCTGCGAGATCAGCGACAGGCTGGGGCACAGCACGGGTTTGATCGCCCCGGATTGCACGAGGGGCGAGATTGCCGTGTAGCTGAAGCATTCATTGCCCGCCGCAAGGGTCGCATGGCCGGGGCCGATGATCAGCAAAGCCTCTTCGAACCGCGGATCAAAGCCGGTGGCCCAGAGCATATTGGCGCAATGTTCGCGGTCGCCGTAAATCACCAGCCGGGTCAGGTTGCGGGCAGTCATGGCGCTGCGGATGGCGGCCAACCGGGCGTCCATCTCGGGCAGGCTCAGCGGCGGTGGCAGGGCCGGGGTGCCGAAGTCGGGCCAGATGATGCGGGTCAGGTGCGGGGACATCTTGCGGACCTTTGGCGCGGGGTGAGTTTAGATTAGGGGACGTTGGGGGGAAGGGTGGTCACGCCGCGGGCGTCGCTGCCGTTTGGCGCTATGTCAAATCCGAGTCTTGGGGGCAGGCTCTTTGCCTGAATCGCCCGAATTTGGTTCCCCTTTGGGTTCAATCAACAAAACCTTCACTTCGTTTTCGGCGCGCGGCCTGTGGACCACCCCTTTGGGAACCACGAATAACTCCCCGGCTTTGACACTCCGAGAGGCTTGCCCCTCGATATCCATCATCATTTCACCCTCAAGAACATAAAAGAAATCGTCGGTTTCATCATGCTTGTGAAACGGGAACTCACCTTGGAATTTCACAACCATCACTTCGTTCTGATTGTAATCGGCGACGACATGAGGGTCCCAATGGCTAGAGAACATGGCCAGCTTTTCTGAAAGTTTGATCGATTTCACAAACGTTACCTTTTCCAACCGTGTTTCAAATACCTTGGAACAACCGGAAGAGGTGTTCAATGTCAATCTGGGTCCAGTCAGCTATGGGCCCAGTCAACTGCGTCTTCCAGACGATCATCGCCCCAAAAAAGCTCGCCTTCGACAATAAAAGTCGGTGTGCCAAAGACGCCAAGTGTCATTGCCTGATTTGTCGAAAGGTCAAGCGCTGCAACAATGCGGTCGGATTTCGCTTCCTCAAGAATACGGTGCGGGTCCTGCCCGATCTCAGTCAGACACGCCGTAAGGTTTGGCTCTTCTCCAGCAGGTTGTCCCGCCTCAAACCAATTGCGATAAGTTGCCTGTGTGTATGCCTGACCCCAATCTTCTTCGAACCCAAGTATTGCCACCTGATTTGCAAGCACAAGGCCAGGCAATGGGTAGGGTGCCGGAAGTTTTGGGGCAAAGCCATATTTCGCGGCGCGACGTTCGATATCTCGCCACATATGGGCGGTCTTTTCAGGTTTATCTTTGAACGGAATGTTGTTTTGCGCAACCATCACGTGCCGGACATTGAAAGGGCGCCAGCGAAAACTGATGCCCGAACTTTGTGCCACGCTGGGCAGTCGCATGATGGTCAAGTAACTGTAAGTGCTACCGATTGAATACCAAAAGTCGATCGATGCCATTCTGCCTTTCCGATCACCTGCTGACTGTCGTAGGGTGGCCCATCGTAGCCTGTCCCGGTCAGAGTAGCACAGGGTAGCAAATGGGTCTGCAACAGAGTCAACCAATTGCGTGATCAGGCGTCACACAACCCGTCCAGATTTTACGCCACAATCGCGGGCCAGACCGCCGCATTGGCCCGCGCGAAAACCCCCAGATGCCCGATCTTGCGCAGCCCGAAATCCGCTGGCCGCAGCACCCGTTGTTTCTTGAACGCCATCGGATAGGTCGCCATCAGCCGCCAGACGGCGGCGGGCGGGACCAGTTGGTCGTCGGATATAGCGATCATTGTCATCGGGGCAGTGACGGTTGTGGGGTTGGGCAGCGGCAGGGTGCGTCCGACGTCGGACAGATAGAACCCTGCGCGCGTACACCAGCGACGCCATTGCCAATAGACCCCGGCGGGCAGGTCGGACCCGAACCCGATCTGCCGCCCCGGCAGCCAGCCCAGCAGGGCGGTGACCACAGGCGCATGGCCATACCAGAACAGCGCGGCCAGCCCCCGGTAGGGCCAGGGATGATCGGACAGATGGGTCATCCCGGACCCCACGGTGATGATTCGTTCGACCCGGTTCATCGGCCCATGAAAGCCCAGCATCGCCCCGCCCAGTGAATGCCCGATCACCCAGACCGGCACCTTTGGCACCAGCTGACACAGCCGGGCCAAAGCGGCGGGTTGGTCCCGCGTGCCCCAGTCGGCCAGGGTTGCCCGTGATTGGCGCAGGGGCTTGTGCTGCGACCCGTGCCCAGACTGTCCGAAATCGCGGTAGTCATAGAGCAAGCAGGCAAATCCCTGCCCTGACAACCATTCTGCAAAGCCCCGGTAAAACCGCATCGGCACCCCGGCGGCACCGTGCAGGACCACCGCGACCTTTGGTGGCCCATCCGGCAGATACAGCCGCCCGGACAGTACAGCACCAAGGGCTTTGATCTGCACATCCTGAACCGCCGGACCTGTCGCCCGAATCTCGGCTTGCATCATCGCCATCACAATTTTCTCCTGACTAGACCGATTGGTCTAATAGCAGGGTTAGACCGAGTGGTCTAGGCTTTCTTTAACGCTGATCACGGCTTATGTCTGGGGCATGGACATGACAGATTTCACCACCCGCGACCGGCTGATTACCACGGCGGCCATGCTGTTCCGCCAAAAGGGCTATCATGGCACCGGACTGACCGAGGTGCTGGATGCCGCCCGCGTGCCCAAAGGATCGCTGTATCACCACTTTCCCGACGGCAAGGCCGATCTGGCAAGGGCTGCGGCTGACTGGACGGCAGTTGAGATCATGAAGATCATGGATGCGTCATTTGGTCCTGCCGCGAATTTCAACAGAGGCGCCACGACCCTGTTTTACAAAGTCGCCAAGCTGTTTGACATCACCCAGGCCGCCAATGCCTGCCCGATCTCGGCCCTGCTGTTCGACGGCCCCGAAAGCGACGGTTTCCGCGCCCATGCCGAGGCGGTTTTTGCCCGGCTGACCGGCCATGTCGCGGCCCATGCGGTTCGGCTTGGACTGCCCGAGCCTGACGCAGTCGGTCAGGCCGAAACCCTGCTGATCATGCTGGAAGGCGGCTGGACCCTGGCCCGCGCCAAACGCAGTTCTGACCTGCTGCGCCGGGTGCCGGGCCGGATGTATCAGTGATCTTGCGTCGGCGCTGCCCTGCGCCTATATCAAGTGGTGAGAGGTTGGCGCGGGCAGGTGCCTCGCCAACCTGGTCAGGTCCGGAAGGAAGCAGCCACAACGAGACCCACTTGGGTCGCTGTCAGCCTCTCGCCTTTTGAAACGCTAAATAACGGAGGTAACCCATGGCCAGTGTCATCCCCCTCCGGGCCCGGGCCGCGTAACGCCGCCCCGCCCGTCCCGAAGAACCGCCTGCCTGACAGCGGGCCATTTCACTTCGTTTCAGGGCCATATCCATTGACAAATCCAACACTCGCCGACCTTGGCTGGTCGGACCATTTCGCCGATCAACTGGGCGCTGACACTGTGGGCGACCCCGCCCGCGTGTCCGAAGTCACCCGCAGCAGCCTGACCGTGATGTCGGAAACCGGGCTGCATTCGGTCGTCACCGCCGATTCCACTGGACTGTATGCCGTGGGCGACTGGGTGCTGATCCTTGGCCCCCGCGCCACGCACAGACTTGACCGCACCACCGAGATCGCCCGCCGTGCGGCTGGCCCCACCGCCGACCGGCAACTGATCGCAGCCAATGTCGACACCTTGGCCATTGTCACCAGTTGCAACGATGATTTCAACGTGGCCCGACTGGAGCGCTATCTGGCCATGGCCAGTTCCGCCGGTTGCCTGCCGCTGATCGTTTTGACCAAGGCGGACCAGTCCGACGACCCGGCGGAATATGTGAAAACCGCGTCCCGATTGTCGTCCTTGGTGGTGGCCTTTGCGCTGAATGCCCATGACGCCGAGGATGTCGCCCGGTTGGGTGCCTGGTGCGGGCCGGGGCAGACACTGGCGCTGGTGGGCTCATCCGGCGTGGGCAAGACCACCTTGCAAAATCAGCTGACCGGGATCACCGCGCTGACGCAAGATATCCGCGAAGATGATGCCAAGGGGCGGCATACGACGACATCGCGGGCGTTGAGGCCCACTTTGGCGGGTGGCTGGCTGATCGACACACCGGGCATTCGGGAATTGCAGCTGTCGGATGCAGCCGACGGAATCGAGGCGGTGTTTTCCGATGTGACAGACTTGATCGGCCTATGCCGGTTTTCCGACTGCGCCCATGTGTCCGAACCGGGCTGCGCGGTGCAGGCCGCAATTGCGGCGGGCACGCTGGACCCTGAACGGTTGGTACGCTGGGAAAAACTGTCCCGCGAGGACAGGTTCAACAGTGAAAGCATCGCCCAACGCCACGCCCGCGCCCGCAGCTTTGGCAAGGCGTCCAAGCAGGGCAAACAGCGGATGAAACACAAACGCGGCGAGTTGTGATGGTGTTTGGCCTTGGCCCCGCCTAGTTTGGCGGGGCTAAACCGAATCCCCGAAAGACTGATGATGACCGATACGCCCGCCTACCGCGTTCTGGCCCGGAAATACCGGCCCGAGACATTCGCCGATCTGGTCGGGCAGGATGCAATGGTGCGCACGCTGAAGAACGCCTTTGACGCCGGGCGCATTGCGCAGGCGTTCATCATGACCGGCATTCGCGGCACCGGCAAAACCACCACGGCGCGGATCATCGCCAAGGGGATGAACTGCATCGGGCCGGATGGGACCGGCGGTCCGACGACCGAACCTTGCGGGCAATGCGAGCCTTGTCGCGCGATCATGGAGGGCCGCCATGTCGACGTGATGGAGATGGATGCGGCCAGCAATACCGGCGTCGCCAATATCCGCGAAATCATCGATTCCGTGCATTACCGCGCCGCCAGCGCCCGTTACAAAGTCTATATCATCGACGAAGTGCATATGCTGTCGACCGGGGCCTTCAACGCCCTGCTGAAAACGCTGGAAGAACCGCCGGCCCATGTGAAATTCATCTTTGCGACCACGGAGATTCGCAAAGTGCCAGTCACTGTCCTGTCGCGCTGCCAACGCTTTGACCTGCGCCGGATCGAACCCGAGGTGATGATTGCGCTACTGCAAAAGATCGCCAAATCCGAAGGGGCGCAGATTGCCGATGACGCTCTTGCACTGATCACCCGCGCGGCGGAGGGGTCGGCCCGCGATGCGACGTCATTGCTCGACCAAGCCATTTCGCATGGCGCGGGCGAAACTACTGCCACGCAAGTCCGCGCCATGCTGGGGCTGGCCGACAGGGGCCGGGTGCTCGACCTGTTCGACATGATCCTGCGGGGCGAGGCGGCACAGGCGCTGACCGAACTGTCGACCCAATATGCCGAAGGGGCCGATCCGATGGCGGTCTTGCGCGATCTGGCCGAGATTGCGCATTGGGTGAGCGTGATCAAGATCACCCCCGATGCCGCCAATGACCCCACTATTGGCCCGGACGAACGGATGCGCGGGCTGGCGATGGCCCAAGGGCTGCCGATGCGGGTATTGGCGCGGTTCTGGCAGATGCTGCTGAAATCGCTGGAAGAAGTGGCGCTTTCCCCCAACGCGATGATGGCCGCCGAAATGGCGGTGATCCGGCTGACCCATGTGGCCGATATGCCGACGCCGGAAGAGCTGATGCGGCGGATGGGGGATGCGCCGCAACCGCCGAGTGGCGGCCCGGCCCCGCGCCCGGCCCCGTCCGGCAATACGACGGCGATGGGCAACACCCCCGCGCCGACCCATCCCGGCCCGCGCGGACCATCGTCGCAGCTCGCTGTCGCTTTGGCCGCTGATGACAGTCTTGCCCGTTACGCTCAGTTCGACGATGTGGTCGAGTTGATCCGGCACCACCGCGATGTCAAACTGCTGGTCGAGGTCGAAACCACCCTGCGCCTTGCGCGCTATTCCCCCGGCCGGATCGAGATGGAGCCCACCGGCAATGCCGCCCCCGATCTGGCACAACGGCTGGGCGCGCGGTTGCAACTTTGGACCGGCAACCGCTGGGCGATTTCGGTGGTGAACGAGGGCGGGGCTGCGACGATTGCCGAGGTCCGGGATGCGGCCGAGCTCGACCTTAAAGAGCGGGCAATTACTCACCCGCTGGTCATGGCGGTCATGGCCGCATTCCCCAAGGCTCGGATCACCGCGATCCGGACCGAAGCCGCCAAAGTTGGGACCGCCCTGACCGAGGCTTTGGCCGAAGTCCCTGACGAATGGGACCCGTTCGAAGAGGATTGAACGCCCGGTCAGCGGGCTGTAATCCTGTGACCAAAGAGGAGAGTATGAATGCTCAAAGGATTAGGCGGGCTGAGCGGCCTTGGTGATATGGCCAAGATGATGAAAGCCGCGCAGGACATGCAGGGGAAAATGGCCCAGATGCAGGATGATCTGGCCAGTATCATCGTCGAGGGGCAATCGGGGGCCGGGTTGGTCAAGGCGACGGCCACCGCCAAGGGCGAGTT
The DNA here is from genome assembly GCA_031422295.1 of Rhodobacterales bacterium. Lineage (GTDB taxonomy): Bacteria > Pseudomonadota > Alphaproteobacteria > Rhodobacterales > Rhodobacteraceae > JANOMH01. The sequence continues at coordinate 149,459 of JANOQM010000099.1, forward strand.
GAAATCACTGACCATTGATCCGTCGATTTTTAATGGGACTGATAAAGAAGTCGCCGAAGACCTGATCCTTGCGGCGGTTAAGGACGCACAGGCCAAGGCCGCCGACCGGGCGCAGGCGGAAATGAGCAGGCTGACCGAAGGGCTGGGCCTGCCCCCCGGCATGAAGTTGCCGTTTTGACTCAGCTCTTTGGATTTTCAGAGTTGTCAAAATACCTCCGCCGGAGGCTGCCGGCCCACCACCCGATCAGATGGCCCAGACCATGACCGATGGCACCAAAGACATCGAAAATCTGATCGACCTGATGGCGCGGCTGCCCGGCCTTGGGCCGCGGTCCGCCCGCCGCGCCGTGCTGCACCTGATCAAAAAGCGCAGCCTGCTTTTGCTGCCCTTGGCGCAGGCCATGCAAAAGGTTGGCACCTCGGCCCGCGAATGTCTGAACTGCGGCAATATCGGGACCACGGATATTTGCGACATCTGCACCAACAATAAACGCGCGATTGGCCAGATTTGTGTGGTCGAAGATGTGGCCGATCTGTGGGCGATGGAGCGGGGGCAGGTGTTCAAAGGCCGCTATCATGTGCTGGGCGGGACGTTATCCGCGCTGGATGCCGTCGGCCCTGATGAATTGCGCATCCCCAAACTGCTCGACCGGATTGCCGCCGAACAGGTCACTGAAGTGATTATCGCGCTCGGGGCCACGATCGACGGGCAGACCACGGCGCATTATATCGCTGATCAGTTGCCGGGGGTGACGGTGACGTCTCTGGCCCAGGGCGTACCGGTCGGCGGAGAGCTGGATTATCTGGATGATGGGACAATTGCGGCAGCACTTAAGGCGCGCCGCCCGATGTGATGGCAGCGCAACTGTTTGACAGACAACCTATTGCGCCCGTGGATCAGCGACGCCGTCCTTTATCGTCATCCTCATCTGCATCGTCCTGATCGGGCAGATTGAAAAAGCTGTCCGCATCCGACACGTCCAGATGTTTGTCCTCATCCTCGTCGTCGCGCGGATCATCGCCCATATCGACGATGCCGAACGTATCCAGACCGGACAGGCCCTGCGGCATTTTCGGCTCGACCGCCATGGTCAGGCTTTGCGCGGTTGAGACCAACTTGCGCCGTTCATCATCCGAAATCACCCCGCCTTCGCGCAGTTTCTTGGCATTGGCCTTTTGCACCGCGGCGTCCAGTTCGGTTTGCCGGCACAGGCCCAGTGCCACCGGATCAATTGGATCGATCGACCCGATGTTCCAATGGGTCCGCTCCCGGATCGCTTGAATTGTCGGTTTGGTGGTGCCCACGAGTTTGGAGACCTGCCCATCGGACAATTCGGGGTGGAACTTGACCAGCCACAGAATCGACGCTGGCCGATCCTGCCGTTTGGACAGCGGGGTATAACGCGGCCCCCGGCGCTTTTCCTCGCCCACGGCAGAGGCGTTGAATTTCAGTTTCAGCACGAAATCTGGGTTCTTTTCGGCATTGGCAATATCGGCGGCGGTCAGTTGATTGTTCGACACCGGATCAAAGCCTTTGACGCCCGTGGCCACATCGCCGTCCGCGATGCCCTGCACCTCGAGCTCGTGCATGCCGCAGAAATCACCGATCTGCTTAAAGGTCATTGTCGAATTGTCCACCAGCCAGACGGCGGTGGCGCGGGCCATGATCGGTTTGTCGGACATGATTGGTCTCCAAGGTGCGTCAAACAATTCTTCCCCAACCCCTGAAATGGGGGGCCCGTCGGGCCGTCGTTCGCATTGTCGGGGAACTTCGCATCTGTATACTGTCCCTTGCCCCGATAGGAAAGATCAAAATGCCGCGTGTGTTTCTGGTTCTGTTCATGCTGTTTGCGACCCCGGCACGCGCCCAAGATCGGGCGCAGGATGTGGCGGGAGAGTTCGACTATTACGTGCTGGCCCTGTCATGGTCGCCGAACTGGTGTGCGCTGGAGGGCGACGACCGCGGATCGCCGCAATGTGCGGACAGCGCCGATTTCGGCTGGGTTCTGCACGGGCTTTGGCCGCAGTACGAGGTCGGCTGGCCCGAACGCTGCCGCACTGGTTTTAGCGAACCCAGTCGCAGCCAGACCGGGGCGATCGCCGATATCATGGGCACCCCGGGGCTGGCCTGGTATCAGTGGAACAAACATGGGGTTTGCGCGGGCCTGCCGCCGGGGCAATACTACGATCTGGCCCGCGCGGCCTATGATCTGGTCATCCGCCCGCCGGTGTTTGAACGGCTGGACCGGTCGGTGAATCTGCCAGCCTCGGTGGTGGAGGACGCATTTCTGGCGGATAATCCGGGACTGCGCCGCGAACAGATCACCATCACCTGTGACGGCGGGTATATTCAAGAGGCCCGCATCTGCCTGACCCGCGATCTGGAGTTTCGCCGCTGTGGGGCCGATGTGATCCGGGATTGCACACTGGACGATGCGCAGTTTGATCCGGTCCGGTAGGCGGGCGATAGCGCCAGCCCTACGACAGCAATTCCTCGTATCCACAGATCCCCGCAAGTTCCGGCACCAGGTGCGGGGCGACGACGTTGAACCCGGCCTGAAACAGCACAGTGTCGCCCTGGCTGGCAGTTATGGTCCACGGACCCTGCACCAGCTCATAGTCATAATCGAACTGATACAGGGTCATGGATTCACCGAAACTGCTGATTTCGCTGTAATAACTCTGGCGGGTCACAGCGCCTTCACCCATCGGCGGATGGGTGACGACGATCAGGACATCCAGCAGCACCTGATTTTTGGATTTCGACATCACCCCAAAACCCATGCCCAGAACCGCAGGCATATTGCGCCCGGCTGACACAAACGGCGGGGCGGTTTCCAGCACATTTGTTACGCCCGCAACTGTATCGGGCGCGGGGGAAGTACTGATAACCTCGGGCGCACAAAAAATTCCGGCCCGGAATGCCGAAATCTGTGGACTGACTGCATCGACGGATTGCGCCACGGCGACATTGGCCGAGATCGCTATCAGACCAAAGGCGAGGACACGCAGAACCGGAAAAGCGGGGATAAACAAATTTTGCATGCCGTCATCCTGCCGGATCGGCCGGGTCTGTCAAGACACAGTGCCGGGACCTAGCCGATTGCTGCGGCTTTGACCTCGTCATCAATGAACGGCACATATTTGGCAAAGTTGCGCACGAACATATCGACCAGTTTGACCGCCTGCTGGTCATAGGCCGCAGGATCGGCCCATGTCAGGCGTGGGTCCAGCAAGCCCGGATCAACCCCGTCCACCGCGACCGGCACTGCAAAGCCGAAAAACGGGTCCTTGCGGAAGGTCCGTTCACTGAGCGACCCATCAAGTGCGGCGGCCAGCAGCGCCCGCGTCGCCCGGATCGGCATGCGCTGCCCGGTGCCGTAGGCCCCGCCGGTCCAGCCGGTATTGACCAGCCAGCAGGTGGCGCCGTGCCGGGCCATCTTGTCTTGCAGCAACCGGCCATAGACCTCGGGCCGACGCGGCATGAAAGGGGCCCCGAAACAGGTGCTAAAGGTTGGTTCAGGTTCGGTCACGCCGCGTTCGGTTCCTGCGACTTTGGACGTAAAGCCGGACAGGAAATGATACATCGCCTGCGCCGGGGTCAGCCGCGCGATGGGTGGCAAAACCCCGAATGCATCACAGGTCAGCATGATGATATTCTTGGGATGCCCGCCCAGCCCGGTGTCACTGGCATTGCCTATCGCGTCCAGCGGATAGGCGCAGCGCATATTGGCGGTCAGCGAAGAATCGTCGAAGTCCAACGCCTTGGTCACCGGGTCGAACACCATGTTTTCGATCACCGTGCCAAATTTCTGGGTGGTGGCATAAATGTCGGGCTCGGCTTCGGCGGATAAAGCGATGGTTTTGGCGTAACAGCCGCCTTCAAAATTGAACATGCCCCGGTCCGACCAGCCATGTTCGTCATCGCCGATCAATATGCGCGACGGATCGGCGGATAATGTGGTTTTGCCTGTACCGGACAGGCCGAAAAATACGGCCGTGTCCACCCGGTTGCCCGGCGCGTGGTTGGCCGAGCAATGCATCGGCATGACCCCCTTGGCGGGCAAGAGGTAGTTCAGCAGGGTAAAGACCGCCTTTTTGTTTTCGCCCGCATAAGCAGTGCCGCCGATCAGGATCAGACGTTTGTCGAAATTCAGCGCAATCACGGTTTCAGTCCGGCAACCATGTCTGGTCGGATCGGCCTTGAAACTCGGGCAGTTCAGAATGGTGTAATCGGGGCTGAAGTGGTCCAGTTCGGCAGGCTCAGGGCGGCGCAGCAGGTGCCGGATGAACAGACTGTGCCAAGCCAGTTCGGTAATCACCCGCACATCGACGCGGTGGGCCGGGTCGGCCCCGGCGTATAAATCCTGCACATGCAAACGGCCACCTTGCACATGCGCCAGCATATCGGTCTGCAACTGGTCAAAGGCGGCAGGATCCATGGGCGCATTATTGTCCCACCAGATATGCGGGTCGACCGCGGCCGTCCTGACTACGAATTTGTCGCGTGGCGAGCGGCCCGTGTGCTTGCCGGTGGTGACCAAAAGGGTACCACCCTGCCCTGGTTGCCCCTCATTCTCCGTTATGGCCGCCTGCATAAGCTCTGGCACGGATTGATTATAAAAGACCTGCGCCGCCCCGGTGATGCCTTGCGCTGCAAGGCACATATGTGGATTCACGCGACCTTGGTCCATCATATCGCTCCTGTTCGGGGGCGAAATATGCCCCAGTGCTTTTGGCATAACATGATGATTTCCCATGTGAAAAGGGCGTTTTCTTGTGTTAGCGCAACCACCTTGCATGTTAGCGCCACCAAATCGTAGGCCGAACAGATGTGTGCCGTAAGGTGAGGCATTTTAGTCATTGCTTACGACTTTTCGGCGCAAATGGTCGCCGACGGCCCCGGTGATTCGCATTTAGAGTTGATTCGCCGGGCCAAAAAAGCGACATACTTGTAGAAAAGCAGGCAAAAACAACAATTGAGCAGTAAGGTGAACCCATGTCGAAAATCGCGTTGGTAGACGACGACAGGAATATCCTGACGTCCGTGGCCATGACTCTTGAGGCCGAAGGCTTTGAGGTTGATACCTATAATGATGGTCAGTCGGCCTTGGATGCGTTCAACAAACGCATGCCGGATATGGCGGTTCTGGACATCAAGATGCCGCGCATGGACGGGATGGACCTGCTGCAACGCCTGCGCCAGAAATCCAGCATGCCAGTGATCTTTCTCACGTCGAAAGACGATGAGATTGACGAGGTTCTGGGTTTGCGGATGGGGGCTGATGATTATGTCAAAAAGCCGTTCAGCCAACGCCTGCTGGTCGAACGCATCCGCGCGCTGTTGCGCCGTCAGGATGTGATTTCCGGCGAAATCGTTGATACATCTGAAGAAAACAAGGTGATGTCACGCGGCCATTTGTCGATGGACCCTTTGCGCCATGCGGTGAAATGGAAAGGGCGCGATGTGTCCCTGACCGTGACTGAATTCCTGCTGTTGCAGGCCCTCGCTCAACGCCCCGGTTTCGTTAAATCGCGCGATCAGCTGATGGATGTGGCCTATGACGACCAAGTCTATGTCGATGACCGGACCATCGACAGCCATATCAAACGCCTGCGCAAGAAGATGCGCACCGCCGATGATGATTTTTCGGCGATCGAGACGCTATACGGCATCGGATACCGCTACAACGAAGAGTAGGCGATGACGGCCCTGCCCAATATTGACGTGCGCGACCTGAATTCGGTCCGGAGAGCTGCAGCGCAGGTGTCCGGGCCGCGCCTGACCACAGGTGACGTGGTTCTGGGCGATGACTGGATTGCCCCCGACAGTGCTGCCGAACGGCAACTGACCGAGAGCCGCCGTAAACGCGGGTTGCTGACGCTGAACCGGTCGCCTTTGGCCCGCAAAATCATTACCTTCAATCTGGTGGCGCTGATCCTGCTGGTCGCAGGCACGCTGTATCTGACCCCATCGCGTGACAATCTGGCATTTCAACGCGCTACGGGACTGGTCAGCGAGGCGGAACTGGTCGGCGATGTATTCGAGGCCCAATTGCCAACCGGCGTGCCGGTCAATCTGGCAACGGGCGACGGCATTGATCCAGCGGCGACACTGGCGGGGCTGCATTTGCGCGGCGGCGTCGAGGTTTTTCTGTTCGATCCGACCCAAGCCCTGATCGGGCAGGCCGCAGCCCCGCTGGAACTGACCCCGGTGGCAGGCCTGAACCGCGATCTGGGCGGCACACTGATTACCGATTTGCTAAACACTGCATGGGAGGGGTTGGCCGGTATTTTGGCTCCCTCCTCCAGCGATACGGCGGCATTTGATGCAGTCTCGTTGGCGACGGAAATGGTTGCGGGGGCCTTGGTCAACGGCACTAGTGTGGAAAACAAGACTGACGCCCAAGGCCGCACGATATTTGCCGTGGCCACCCCGATCCGCCATAACGGAATGGCAGTTGGCGTGATTGCGATGACCAGTGCCGCCGGAGAGATTGACCGGCTGGTCCGCCGCGAGCGTGAACAGGTGCTGCAGATGTTCGTGATTGGCGTGTTGGTGTCCATCGGCCTCAGCCTTGTTCTGGCCTCGACCATTGCCAACCCGATTGCCGATCTGGCCGCCGCTGCCGAACTGGGGCGCGACCGCAATGCGCGCAAGATGTCGCCCAGCCGCATTCGCATCCCTGATCTGACCGGCCGCCCGGACGAGATTGGGCGGTTGTCCGGTGCATTGCGCGGCATGGTCGCCGCCTTGTATGAACGCATTGAAGGCAATGAACAATTTGCCGCCGATGTGGCGCATGAAATCAAGAATCCGCTGGCGTCATTACGGTCCGCCGTTGGCACATTGGGGATGGTGACCCGCGAAGATCAGCGCGCAAAAATGCTGGAAGTTATCGAACATGACGTGCGGCGACTGGACCGGCTGGTCAGTGATATTGCCAATGCGTCCCGGTTGGACAGCGAACTGGTCAAGGAAGAAGAGCAGCCGATTGACCTGCTGAAAATGCTGGGCAATCTGAATGAGTTTCTGGGCAAGGAAGCGGCCCTGAAGGGCATCGATTTTATCGCCGATATGCCGTCACAGGCCATCATTATCATGGGGCTTGAGGGGCGGTTGGCGCAGGTTTTCGTCAATATCATCACCAATGCGATTTCGTTCTGCGAAGACGGCGATGCGATCCGCATCTGGGTGCGTAAACGCGAAAACCGGGTGCTGGTGGTGGTCGAAGATACCGGTCCGGGCATTCCCGACGCGGCCCTGACCAAAGTATTTCAGCGGTTCTATTCGGAACGCCCCGCAGGCGATTTCGGCAATAACTCCGGCCTTGGTCTGGCGATTTCCAAACAGATCATCGAGGCGCATGGTGGTGTGATCTGGGCCGAAAATATCCGGCCAACCGAAGCCGATCCGACATCAGAGCCGTTGGGTGCGCGCTTTGTCGTGGGCCTGCCGGTCTGATGCCCGGATGGCCCATGCTGTAACGCCGGTCACGATCCATGCGACGACAGTGGCGTGGCACGCGCAGGCCGTGACGATTACCGGGGCGGCGGGCAGCGGGAAATCGGCGCTGGGGCTGCAACTGATGGCGCTGGGATGCGAGTTGGTGGCCGATGACCAAACCGTGCTAACCCTGCATGACCATCGTTTGTGGGCCACCTGCCCCGCCGCGATCCATGGGCTGATCGAGGCGCGGTTTGTCGGGATATTGCAGGCTGTTCCATGCCTGACCGCCGTTGTCAGTCTGGCGATCACCATGGATGTGGTTGAAACCGAACGGCTGCCGCCCGACCGCGACGTGACCTATCTGGGGATTACGCTACCTTTGCTTCACAAATCCGAGACGGGCCATTTTGCCGCCGCAGTCTTGCAGTATCTTAAGCAGGGTCGGAGGTCATGATGTCCACACCTGTTGTCTTCCTTGCGCCCAGCCCGGCCGGCATTGGCCAGCAGCGCATTGTCCTTGTGACCGGGCCGTCGGGCGCGGGCAGGTCAACTGCGATCAACGCGCTAGAGGATCTGGGCTATGAGGTGATCGACAACCTGCCTTTGTCGCTGTTGTCGCGCCTGATTGACGGCCCGCCTTTGGCCCGCCCGATGGCGCTGGGCATTGACGTGCGCAACCGCGATTTTGGCACAGATGCGCTGATTGAGGCGATTGATAAACTGGCCGCCCGCGACGATATCGCCGAACAGGTACTGTATCTGGATTGCGAAGAAGACGAGTTGGTCCGCCGCTATTCCGAAACCCGCAGGCGCCATCCGCTTGCCCCCAATGACCCGCCGCTGGACGGTATTCGGCGCGAACGGGAATTGCTGGTCCCGATCCGTGCCCGCGCCGATGTGCTGATCGATTCGGGCGGCCTGACCCCGCATGAATTGCGCGCCGAGGTCGAAAGCTGGTTTGCCCCCGAAGAAGGCCGCAGTCTGGGCATTACGATCCAGTCGTTTTCCTATAAACGCGGTCTGCCCCGTGGCCTTGATATCATCATGGATTGCCGGTTTCTGCGCAATCCGCATTGGGAGCCGTCCCTGCGTGGTCAGGATGGCCGCGATGCAGGGGTTGATGCCCATGTCGCCGCCGACCCGCGCTTTGGCCCGTTCTTTGACCAGATACTGGCCATGACCACACTTTTGTTGCCCGCCTACCGCGACGAGGGCAAATCGCATCTGTCCATCGGGTTTGGGTGTACCGGCGGGCAACACCGTTCCGTCACAGTGGCCGAAAGACTGGCCAAAGCCCTTGCAGAGGACGGGTGGCAAGTATCTAAGCGGCACAGGGAATTGGAACGTCGGGCCGGGGCTGCGGCCTTGCCTGAAAAACGAGGACGTGACGCGTGATCGGTATCGTGATCGTGGCGCATGGTGGACTGGCGCGGGAATACCTGTCGGCGGTTGAACATGTGTTAGGGCGGCAGACGGGGGTGGCAACAATTGCCACTGGCCCCGAGGATGACCGTGCGGCCAAACAGACCGAAATCTGTGCAGCGGCGGACGCTGTTGATACCGGCGACGGCGTGGTCATTGTCACCGACATGTTTGGCGGATCGCCGTCCAATCTGTCCCTGCGCGCCTGTTCACCCCAAAATCGGCGGATCATGTATGGTGCGAATTTGCCGATGCTGATCAAACTGACCAAATTCCGGGGCCGGCCCGTGACCGAGGCGGTTAGTGCGGCCCTGACCGCTGGCCGCAAATACATTGACAGTCACGCAGTTGACGCCGAAATGGGCCAGATTTGACTGCGATGCGGCTGCAAATCATCAATATCAAGGGGCTGCACGCCCGTGCGTCCGCCAAGCTGGTGGAAACTGTCGAACGGTTTGACGCGACGGCACTGATCAGCAAAGACGGCCAGACCGCGTCGGGTGACAGCATCATGGGGCTTTTGATGTTGGCAGCCTCAAACGGAACCTTTATTGAGGTCGAAACAAAGGGTGCCCAGGCCGGGGAATTGGCCAGCGCCATTGCGGCCCTTGTGGCCACTAAATTTGGCGAAGGTGACTAGCACCCCGCCGGACAATACCCGAGGGGACAAGGCTGCGGTGACCGATATCACGACCCGGAACATCTCGGCCCGCAGGGCGAAACTATCGTCCGCGCCCCGCGTCTATGACCGCCGGTCGCTGACCTATTCCAACACGTTTGAAAGTCCGTTCAAACGCAACGCCATCCGCGTGATGGAATGGATGACCGGCAAGATCACCATCATCCGCCGGATCCGCGAATTTGAACGGCGTGGGCCGCCTGCGGGGCAGGCGTTCTGGCGCGCCTGCTTGGACGTGATGGGTGTCGATCTGCTGACGCCTGATGCGCAATTGCGCCAGATTCCGGCAACCGGGCCGGTGATATTGGTCGCCAATCATCCGCATGGCCTGGTCGATGGTATGATTCTGGCCGATATGGTGGGCCGGGTCCGCACCGATTACCGCATTCTCACCCGGTCATTGCTGACCGGCATTGACGAAGCTGCCGCCAGTTTCATGATCCCGGTGCCTTTCCCGCACGAGGCTGATGCCCAGCGCAAAATGCTTGAAATGCGGTCTGTGGCGATTGAGCATCTGAAACGCGGTGGTCTGATTGCGCTGTTTCCATCCGGTGTGGTGGCCACATCGCAAACCATGTTTGGCCCGGCGATTGAGGCGGAATGGAATGTGTTTACCGCCAAACTGATCCGCATGTCCGGGGCGACCGTTGTGCCGACCTATTTTTCCGGGTCGAATTCCCGCGCCTATCAGATCGCCAACCGGCTGTCGCCGACCCTGCGGCAGGGCCTTTTGTTGCATGAGATCGTCCATTCACTGGACAAGCCGCAATGCCCGATTGTCGGCGCACCGATCAGCCCGGCTGAAATGGCAGAACGCGCCGGTGACCCACGCGCGTTTATGGCCTGGCTGCGGGACCGGACATTGGCGCTGAAAGGTTAACGCGGCGGCCTAGCGGGTGGGCACCGGAACCTCGCCCCGGTAGTCGTAAAACCCGCGCTGGGTTTTGCGCCCGAGCCAGCCTGCTTCGACATATTTCGTCAGCAGTGGACAAGGCCGGTATTTGGTATCGGCCAGCCCGTCATGCAGGACGTTCATGATGGCAAGACAAGTGTCCAGCCCAATGAAATCAGCCAGTTCAAGCGGCCCCATCGGGTGATTGGCCCCCAGTTTCAGCGAAGTGTCGATGGATTTGACCGACCCAACCCCTTCATAAAGCGTATAAATCGCCTCGTTGATCATCGGCATCAGGATACGGTTCACGATAAAGGCCGGGAAATCCTCGGAACTGGAGGCGGTTTTACCCAGCCGGTCCACGACCCCCAGACAGGTATCAAAGGTGGGTTTATCGGTGGCAATCCCCCGGATCAATTCGACCAGCTGCATCACCGGAACCGGATTCATGAAATGAAATCCCATGAATTTTTCCGGCCTGTCGGTGCGCGCGGCCAGCCGCGTGATCGAGATGGACGAGGTATTCGAGGTTAATATCGTCTCGGGTTTCAGATGCGGCAGCAGGGTTTCAAATATCGTGTGTTTGACTGCTTCTTTTTCAGTTGCGGCCTCGATAATCAGGTCGGCTTGACCCAGATCAGTCAGGGTTTGGGTGCCGGAAATCCGGGCGAGCGCATCGGTTTTAGCCGCCGCTGTGATCACGTTCCGGCTGACTTGGCGGTCCAGATTTTTGGTGATGACCGTGCGGGCCGCGTCCAGCGCATCTTTGCTGATGTCGGTGATCAGCACATCATAGCCTGCCAAAGCAAAGACATGGGCAATGCCGTTGCCCATCTGACCCGCCCCGACAATGCCAACCTTCTGGATGCTCATCTAACCCGTCCCTTTTTCTGCACGCGCAACATAGGCCCCCGGCCAGACAGCGGAAACCCGTAAAATCCACCTCAAACCCGGCCTTTAGCACTTTCGCAAGGGTTTGCAGCGAATCTGCATCGTGGTGAGATATCTATAGTGGTGGGAACCATGAAACATGACACGCTAGGAGAAGCGGGGCTAAGCTATGCCCCGTGCCGATATGGAACGTCCCGAATCCTGTTCAGGGGGCCGCGCCGCCCGCTGGATGGGGGCTATATCGCCTTTATCGGCGGCACTGAAACCTATGGCAGGTTCATTGAAAACCCGTTTCCGGCGCTGGTCGAGGCTGCATTGGGCGATGTCTGCGTTAACTTTGGCATGATCAATGCCAGCGTCGATGCCTTTGCCAATGAGCCCACCGTTTTGGCCGCCTGCCATGATGCCCGCCTGAATGTGGTGCAGGTGATGGGCGCACAAAATCTGTCAAACCGGTTTTATACCGTGCATCCGCGCCGCAATGACCGGTTTCTGAGCGCCTCGACTGTGCTGCGCGCGATTTATCCGGATGTGGATTTTTCGGACTTCTGCTTTACCCGCCATATGCTGAGCACGCTATACACCCGGTCCCCCGACCGGTTCGAGATTGTGAGGCTGGAGTTGGAGGCCGCGTGGCTGGCGCGGATGACGACATTCCTGAATGAGATCGGCAAAAATACCTATCTGCTATGGTTTGCCGGGCATTTGCCGTCGGACGGCCGGTGGGACAACCGATCAAGCCCGTTTAGCGCCGATCCGCTGTTTGTGACCCGCCGGATGATTGACAGCCTGCGCCAGCATGTGCGCGGGGTCGTCATGGTGCAGCCGTCTGCGCGGGCGATTGCGGGCGGAACCGACGGGATGTTCTTTTCCCCGATGCAAGCCATCGCGGCGGCCGAGACCATGAGCATTCTGGCCCATCAAGAGGCGTCAGCCGCATTGGTGGGTGCGATCCGGGCCACCAGCTCCTGAATACTTAAAGGCCCGCCAGTTCTGGCGGGCCTTTAAGAAAAAATTGCGTCGGATCAGAGCTTTGCAGTCAGTTCTGGCAAGGCAGTGAACAGATCGGCGACCAATCCGAAATCGGCCACCTGAAAGATCGGCGCCTCTTCGTCTTTGTTAATCGCCACGATCACCTTGCTGTCCTTCATGCCCGCCAGATGCTGGATAGCGCCGGAAATCCCGACCGCAACATACAGGTCGGGGGCCACCACTTTGCCAGTTTGTCCGACCTGCCAATCGTTCGGGGCATAGCCGCTGTCTACCGCAGCCCGCGATGCGCCAACGGCAGCACCCAATTTGTCGGCAAGCGCCTCGATAATCGCGAAATCATCCTTGGATCCGACGCCACGCCCACCCGAGACAACAATCCCTGCGCTGGTCAGTTCGGGTCGGTCAGACGATGCGACCCGGTCTTCGATCCATTCCGACAAAACCGCGCCATCAGTGCCGCTGATGTTGGTAATCGGGGCAAACCCGCCCAGCCCTACGGCGTCAAAGCCTGCGGTTCGGATGGTCATGACTTTGACCGCGTCCAAAGATTTCACCGTCTGAATGGCATTTCCCGCATAAATCGGGCGTTCAAACGTGTCGGCGTCGATAACTTTGGTCACTTCCGACAGGACCATCACGTCAAGCAGAGCTGCCGCACGGGGCAGCACGCTTTTGGCGAAAGAAGTCGAGGCGGCGGCGATGTGGTCATAGTCCTTGGCCAATGCGGCAACCAGTGCAGCCGTCGGTTCCGCCATACCGTGGCACAGCGCGTGATCGCCTGCGAACAGGACTTTGCTGACCCCGTCCAGCGCGGCAGCCGAGGCCGCCGCTGCATCGCCACCCATGCCCGCAACCAGCACATGCACTTCGCCCAAGCCGCTGACAGCCGACAGCGTTTTTGCAACCAGATCAACGGCAAGCGCGCCTTCGTTCACTTCGGCCAATACCAGAACAGCCATCAGATTGCTCCCACTTCTTTGAGTTTCGCCACCAGCTCATCAACCGTTTTCACAATGATCCCGGCCTTGCGGGTGCTTGGTTCGATGGTTTTGATCACGGTCAGACGCGGGGTGACATCGACGCCGTAATCGGCAGGGGTTTTTTCATCCAGCTGCTTTTTCTTGGCCTTCATGATGTTCGGCAACGACGCATAGCGCGGCTCGTTCAGACGCAAATCCACTGTCACAATGGCGGGCATTTTCACCTTGATCGACTGCAGTCCGCCATCGACTTCGCGGGTGACGGTGGCATGATCGCCGTCCACCGCCAGTTCGGATGCAAAAGTCGCCTGCGACCAGCCCAACAGGGCGGCCAGCATCTGACCCGTCGCATTCATGTCATTATCAATGGCTTGCTTGCCGCACAGCACCAGACCGGGGGTTTCTTCGCGCACAATGCCCGCGAGGATTTTGGCCACGGCCAGCGGTTCAATGTCCTGATGCACGTCCTCAGTTGCAATAACCAGTATCGCCCGGTCCGCACCCATCGCCAAAGCCGTGCGCAGCGTTTCCTGCGCCTGCCGCACGCCAATGGATACAGCGATGACTTCATCGGCTTTGCCAGCCTCGCGCAGGCGGATCGCCTCTTCGACGGCAATTTCGTCGAATGGGTTCATCGACATTTTGACATTGGCCAGATCGACGCCCGATCCGTCCGCTTTGACGCGGACCTTTACGTTATAGTCGATGACACGTTTGACCGGGACCAGAACCTTCATCGACATCGCTCTCCTTAGTGCAACACTCACGCAATCTGCTTGGCGCATTTGTTAGCGCGACATGATACCGGAAAACAGCACAAAATCGACAAGGCCCGTCGCTTGGACGCCACGTTGAACCGATGGGATTTCCCGGATTGTGGAATTTGCCCCTGAAAACAGGCCCAAGCCGGGCCTTGTTTACAAAGCCCGGTCTGGACTGTGGCACGCTGCCGCAGTGCGCGTTACTTTTTCTTGATCGGCGGGGCGGCGGGTTTGCCCTTGGGATTATCCGTTGCTGCCGTGGTTGCTGTGGTGCCGGGGGATTTTGCAGTGCCTTTGGCCATGGAATTTTCCTTTGTTATTCAAACAACTATGAACCAGCGACTCAGCCGCGATGCGCCTTTGTCAGCGAAATGTTAACACGGGGCTTGTAAAGCGCAAAAGAATGGATGGTTTAGCTGACTTTCAACACGATTTTGCCGATATGCGCGCTGGATTCCATCCGCGCATGGGCAGCCGCCGCATCGGCCAGCGCATATTCGCTGTCCATCACCGGCGCTACTTTGCCCGCCGCCAGCAAGGGCCAGACATGGGCGCGCAACTGGTCCGCGATCCGCGATTTGGCCAGATCGGACTGTGGCCGCAGTGTTGATCCGGTCCAGGTCAGGCGGCGCATCATGAACGGGGCCATGTTAAGTTCGGCCTTGGGCCCTTGTAGGAATGCGATCTGCACCAGCCGCCCTTCATCGGCCAAGGCGGCCAGATTGCGCGCCATATAGGGCCCGCCAACCATATCCAGAATGACATTGGCCCCGCCTGCCGCCTTGATCACCTCAACAAAATCCGTCGTTTTGTAATTGATCGCCTGTTCGGCCCCCAGCCGCAGACAAGCCGCACATTTGGCATCATCCCCCGCAGTGGCAAACACCCGTGCGCCAAAGGCATGTGCCAGTTGGATCGCCGTGGTGCCAATGCCAGAGGATCCGCCATGCACCAAGAACCGCTCGCCGCCCTGCAGTGCGCCGCGCATGAATACGTTGGACCAGACGGTGAAAAATGTCTCGGGCAGGCAGGCCGCCTGTTTCAGGGTCAACCCATCCGGCACCGGCAGGCAATGCGCGGCGGGCGTGACGGCATATTCGGCATAGCCGCCGCCGGGCAGCAGGGCGCAAACTTCGGACCCGATGGTCAAATCTACCCCCGGGCCGACAGCCTCGATCACACCCGAACATTCCAGCCCCGGCAGGTCACTCGCCCCCGGCGGCGGCGCATACAGGCCCGCGCGCTGCAGCGCATCGGGGCGGTTGACCCCGGCATAGGCCACGCGGATCAGCACCTGCCCATGGCCCGGCACCGGCATTGGACGCGTCCCCAGGACCAGAACCTCAGGCCCGCCGGGTTTGGTAATTTCGACCGCTTTCATTGGCGCGGTGCCGTCCAGCTGCCCGGCAAATCTATCGGGGGGATACGGGCCGGGGCTTTGATCTTGCTCAATAATCCCAGCAAAGGCCCGGTCAGGGGTTTGAGTAAAGGACTGGAATTCACCTGCGCTTTCAGCTTTTCAATCTGCATCACATTGTCAATGCGCCGCGCGATGAAGGCGTCGGTCGCCTGCCCGTCTAGTGAATCGTCGCCCAGCCAATACACCACGACCGAGGTCCAGACCGCGCTTAGCGTGGCCCGTTTCGAATACCAGTTGAAATCATCGGATGTGTCGCCCAGCACATCCCAGATCGCATCGGCGGTGCCCCAGATCAATCTGGCCCCATCAGCGGCCAGATGCGGCAGGGCGAATAATGCGGTGCCCCGGCGCACGGCCTCTTTGTCGGTGATCGCGTCCAGACGCGCCCTGAGCGCAAAGGCGACCTTGTCACGATACCGCATCTGCCGCAGATCGGCACCTTTGACTGCAGCAATCATCGCCCGGTCGCCGTCCTGATGAAACGCAATGGCCAGATCGACCGCCCCGCGCGGGCACAGGGTTTTGGCATGGTCGGGGTTCAACCCGGTGTCGGCGACCGCAGCGGCATAGGCTGTTTGCGACCAGCCTTCAAACGCGACATGCGGCAGAATGGCTGCCAAAAGCTGGGCTTTGGCCGGATCAAGCGGGGCGTTTTGCATGGCACAGACTCCTTTGGGGCGCACCCTAGACAACATAGGGGGGCTTTGCTATACGGCCACATCCTGCGAAATCCCGCAAATCCAACTTAGAGAGGTGGTGAAAACCACATGCAGGTCAGTGTTCGTGATAACAACGTCGATCA
>JANOQM010000100.1:0-18753 GCA_031422295.1 Rhodobacterales bacterium
CAGGACGTGTTTCACTACATCGAGATGTTCTACAACCCAAAACGCAAGCACACGAACAACGATATGCTGTCGCCCGTTGACTTCGAAACCAGACAGCAGAAACTGAACAAGGCAGGTGTCTAGGAAACTAGGGGCACCTCAAATCGCGATATGAGGGCGATTTGCGACCGCTTGAACGACACGCCCCGAAAATACCTCGGGTGGAGGACCCCGACCGAGGCGTTCAGGGAAGAACTGGTGAAACTGAGACAGTGGAACCTGTCGCAACGACCCTTGAGAATCCACCACCAAAAGTTCTTTGGGGGTGAAGGCGCCCACCATTGGCTGATTGAAGATGGATGGCGACGGTCGCTCAAATTTTAGCCCAGTCACCGCTGACATTGCCATCTTCAGGGACAACATCCAGTCGCACCCAACCCACCAAGCTTTGCTCCGGCTGAAGGACAGTCATCGGCTTGGCTACGACGGCGGTCGCATCGGTGTTTGCATAGCCGCTGGTGTGGCTTTGCGGTTCCAACGCGAAAAAGGCATAATCCGGTGGCGCATAGAACATCAGATCCCGCAAGTTTTGGGATGCATCCATCATCACGCGATATCCCATCGAGGGTTGTATGATCATAGCCCCGCCCGACCAACCGGTGTAGCAATTGGCCCGCCATGTTGCGGGAAGCAGGCGCAGCTTGGAAAAATCAAGCTCGGGTGGCACGCGGATCGGGTCAGTCGGCAAATGCCCCGGACCTTCAAGCCAGAACCAGTCGGCGTGAAACTGCAGCTGGGTCTGCGGGTCGCGCGGAAAATAGGGGTGAAAGCCAAGTCCGGCCGGGATTGGACCGGTTGAGGTGTTGGTCATAGAAAGCCGGATGGTCAGGCTGCTGGCCGACAGTTCGATACGTTGATCCGCCCGGAATTCAAAAGGATACCCGACAGGCGCATGCAGGATCATGTCGCAGTGGTCAGGCCCGCTTCGGTCAACCTTCCACGCGCCATTCCAGCCCGCGCCGTGCAAAGCCAATGGCTCGTCGGTATTGCGCGGCATCGGGATTGGGGTGCCGTCACAGACGATCACGTTGCCCGGAACCCGGTTTACGTAGGGCAACATCGCGAAATGGGCCGATTGGCGGGCATCTTCTACCTTGGCAGCACCAGAAACGGCATTTGCCATCGCTGGCGCAAGCAAGACCGGGCACGTTTTCTGATCGGGCAGGATCAGATCAAGGCTGGCGATGCAGCCACCGATTTCGGGCAGCACGCGGGCGCGCAGATGGTCAGTGTGAAGTTCGATCATTACCAGTCCACCACTGTGCCATCGGGCATGACGGCATTGCGGGTATGCAAAACCTCCTGCTTAAACGGGTGCCGTGCTATCACCGCCTCGTTAACCTCGATTCCTAGGCCCGGTTTGTCGGGCAGATCCCAGCGACCGGGGCGGCGGGTGATCGGCCATTGCACCACGTCGCCATACCACGGCACCGCGCCGGACATTTCCTCCTGGATCACCAGATTGGGAGTCGCGATGCCGAAATGCAATGCGGCCACACCGGCGATTGGTCCCAGCGGATTATGCGGGGCCACGCCCATGCTTGCGGTTTCGGCCATGGCGGCAATCTTACGCGCCTCCCACAAACCACCGACATGGCAGATATCCGGCTGCGCCAGATGAAAGGCGCGGCGGCTGATGGCATCCGCAAACTCGCGCCGCCCGATCAGCCGCTCGCCTGCGGCAATTGTCACCGCTTCGGTCCCGGTCAGCGCCACCATCCCGGCCATATCCTCGGGCGGGAGCGGTTCTTCGACAAACAGTGGCCGCGCCGGGGCAACGGCGCGGATGTAATCGCGGGCCAGTGCCACGGACGCGGGCCGCCCGTGGAAATCGACCATGATGTCCACATCCGGACCCACGGCCTCACGCAGTCCCTGCATCATATCGGCCACTGCATCAATATCGCGGTTGGACGCGGTATAATGGCTGTACGGAATACACACGACCTTAAGCGCGTCATACCCCGCCGCGACCACCGCCTGCCCCCGGTCCGCCAGCGCCGATTTGCCATGGGTTTCATACACCGATCCCATGTCGCCCATGCCCAGATGGGTATAGGTGCGCAGATAATCGCGACATTTTCCGCCCAGCAGTCGCCAGACCGGCACGTTCAGGGATTTACCAAGAATGTCCCACAGTGCAATCTCGATCCCGCTGATCGCCGACATGCCGATCACGCCCATGCGCCAGAAGCTATGCCGGGTCATCACCTGAAACGCCTGTTCGATATCGCGCGGGTCGGAGCCGATCAGCAATGGCGCAAGATCGTCAATACAGCCGACCACGGCGCGGGTTTTCCATTCCAGCGTCGCCTCGCCCCAGCCATACAGGCCCGGCTGGTCGGTGTCGACGCGCACAAACACCCAGTTGCGCATGGCGGCGTTGCAAATATGGGCGGTGATGGCAGTGATTTTCATCGGCTTTACTCGTGATACAGAACCGACCGGCCGCCATCGATGACGATGCATTCGGCGTTGATGAACGGGGCCTCGTCCGAAGCGAGGAAAAGTGCTGTCATCGCGACCTCGGCAGGCTGGCCGATGCGTTTGGGCGGGTGCAGATCATAAGCGCGTTGCCGTTCGGCGGCAGGATCGGGGAATGTGTCCCACCACGCAGCACAGATCGGGGTTTCAATGTAGCCGGGGGCGATGGCGTTGACCCGCACGCCTTGGGCTGCATATTCGATCCCCAGCGCCCGGGTCAGGCCCAGCAGCGCGTGTTTGGCGACCGGATAGGGAAAGAAATGCGGGATGATCTGAAACCCGTGGACCGAGGCGATGTTGACGATGGACCCCGCCCCCTGCGCCAGCATTCCGGGCAACACTGCGCGGCAGCAGTGCCAGACCCCATCGAGATCAACCGCAAAACACCGCCGCCAATCTGCATCGGTCAGCTCGAGGGGTTCGCTGGCCACATTGATCCCGGCGTTATTGACAAGGATATCAACCCGGCCAAACGCGGATACAGCGGCTGCGGCCATGGCCAGAACCGACGCTTTATCGGCGACGTCGGTCTGGATAAAGTGTGCATCGGCCCCTTGGCTGCGGATCCGTGCAGCAACGGCTTGGCCCGTCTCGGGGTTCAGTTCGGCCACGATGACACGGGCCCCTTCGCGCGCGAAAGTCGTCGCTATCGCTTCGCCAATCCCCTGCCCCGCCCCGGTGATGATCGCGGTCTTGCCTTGCAATCTGCCCTGCGCATTCAGTGTCATGAGACCCTCATCGGTTAACCGCCGCAAATAGCGGCTCGATCTGTGCGTAGGCCTGCGCTGCTGCGGCACCCTGACCCAATCCGTCTGCCACGATCCGCCCGGCTTTGGCCTGAAACGCGATGTAACCAGCATAGCGGGGCCGGGTCCAAGCGGCGATGATTGACGGGGCGACGGCAGAAAAGAACCCGTTAAAGGTTTCATCCAATGCCGGATCGGCCCAGGCCGCCGCGACCGCCGGCTGGCCATGGTGCTGCGGGATCAGCATCATTTGTGCGGCATCACTGGCTGCGAACCGCACAAAGGCCAGTGCCTCCTGTGGGTGCGGTGTCTGGCGCGAAATTCCCAGCCCGGTACCGCCCAGCACCGATCCCGCGTGATAGGGGGTACGCAATCCGGCAAAGGGTCCAAATGACAGCCGCCTGCGCTGATCCACCTCGCCATAGGTTCCATAGCCATAGACACAGGGCGCGTAAGCGATGTCATCGCGGGCCACCATCGCCTCGTGCAGGTCAATCGCATTCCAGCCCATAGCTGCGGGTGGACATAACCGCAGAAGTGCCCTGAGCTGGTCATAAGCCTCGGCAAACCCGGCATGATCGATGTGAAACGGTGCATCCGGTGCCGTCTCCCATGGCAGCCCCAGGTTAACCATCAGCGCCGCGATGGTCAGGATCGCATGGGGCGTTTGCACCGCCAGCCCCAGATGGATACCCCGGCGCAACAGATCTTCGCCCAGCCTCAGCGCGTCGGTCCAGTTGTCCGGCACGTGATAGCCCGCCGTCAGGTCGGCGCGGAAAACCGCATGCTGCGTAGCGGCATCAATTGGCAGACCCCAGACTGTCCCGCCCATCCGATAGCTGTGCAGCGATCCGCCCAGATAGCGATCGGCATCTGACAGGTCTACACGTAGCCCCGGTTGGCCCGACAGCGGCAAGAAAGCCGCGGTTTGCACGATTGATCCGCTGAACGGGTGGTCATAAATAATCAGATCGTATACACTTGCGACATCATGCAGTCCCTGATGTTCGAAATCCGACAGGGGTCGCACGGTCCAATCCACCATGATATCGGGGTGGAGCTGCATAAAGGCCTGTGACAAAGGCCCCAATGGGCCAGTGGCCCGGCGGTGGCCCCATGACAAACCACGGAGAGTGATCTTTGCCATCAGACGACCCCCTTGGCGCTGGCGACACCCGCACCGGACCCGCCGCTGTGTCTGGCACCGCACCTTTGCGCCGCTCCAATCTGGTGGCTTTGGCGCATGACGAGATTCATCGCCGGATCATGGTTGGTGAGCTGCGCGAAGGTGTCAAAATCGTGCTGGGTGATTTGGCGCGTGAATTTGGCACCTCGATGATCCCGTTGCGCGAGGCATTGGCCCGGCTGAGCGCCGAACGTCTGGTGACCTATGAACCCAACAAGGGCTTTCGTGTGGCCCCTGCCCCGGACGCCGCCGAAATCGCGCATCTGTTCGAGGCGCGGCTGGTGATGGAACTGGGTGCGCTTGAATTGGGCCTTGCCCGTGTCACCCAAGCTGTGATCACCGAACTGACCGCGATCAATGACCGGATCAGAGCGCAAACTTACGGCGCAAGCTTTAGTGACTTTCAAAGTTTCATCACCGAGAATGCGACGTTTCACGAAATTCTGATCGGCCTGACCGGCAATCCGTTGGTGCTGGATGCCTATCGGCGTCTTGGCTATCACGAACGCATCCCGCTGACCCTGCATGGCCGGGGGGTGCAGGATGTGGCGCGGATCATTACCGAACACGATGCAATCATTGCCGCTTTGGCCGAAGGGTCGCTCGAGGCGGCACGGGCCGCACTCAAGGCGCATATCCTTGACGCCTATGCGCGACTGGCGTCGTTCCCGGGTAATCAATCTTTTCGACCCTTGAATGCGTCGATGCCAGCGCGTTGATTGCCCATCGCAAAGGCCATAATCATCAAGTCACTTTCATGCCGCGCGGCAGGTTCCAGCGTTGACGACAATGAGGCGCGGATTCCATCTTTGACGGTGCGGGATGCAATCGCCGAATGGCGGGCAATCCGGGTCGCAATCTCGCGCGCGTTGGCCAGTTCCTCGCCCTCGGCCGTCAGCACCTGCACCAAACCGATCCGCGATGCCTCAGTCGCAGAAACCGGATCGCCGGTCAGGCAGATCAGACTGGCATAGCCGTAACCCACCAGCCGGGTCAGCATCAGGGTTTGCCCGCCGCCACCCAGCCAGCCATGTTTCACCTCGGGCGCGCCCAGTTTGCCCGACGGCGCACAAACCCGGATATCGCAATTCGTCGCAATTTCCAGCCCGCCACCCACACACCAGCCCTTGATCGCGGCGACAGTCGGTTTCTTGATCCGGCGAAATTCAGTGGAATAACAGATGCGGTTGCGCCAGGCCCAGGCATCTTTGTAGGTGTCCAGCACGGTCAGATCAGTGCCCGCACAAAACGCCCGCTCGCCCGCGCCATGCACCACAACGCAGCGGATATCGTCATCTTCGTTGATCGCCCGCCGTGCATCGCGGATCGCGGTCATCATGCCGCGGGTGATCGCGTTCATCTTGTCCGGGCGGTTGAACATGATCTCGGCAATGCCGTCATCGCCTTTGGTAAAGCGCAGATGGTCGGTCATGCGAGCACTCCTTCTGCCATCAGGGCGGTGATTTCATTTGCCGGAATTCCAAAGCTGCCCAGCACGGCGGCGGTGTGTTCGCCCAAGGCAGGAGCGCCGGTCAGTACCGGATCGGGCTGGGTCGAGAACTTGATTGCCGGGGCTAGGGTTTTCAGTAAACCAGCGCGGGGATGGTCGATTTCCGCAAACAGGCCGTTGCTTTGCGGATGGGCGATCAGATCGTCATAGTCCATTACAGGGCCACACCAGACCCCCGCCGCATCGAGCAGCGTCACCGTCGCCTCGGTCGGCAATGGCAAAAGGGCCACCTGCACAACCGGATGCACGGCATCGCGCCAGTTTTGCATGGCATCGGTATATTCGGGGTCGGGCCGCGCCGCAGCCAGCGCTGCCAATTCAGCCACCCCCAGCACGTCGGCAATGACCGCCAGACTGGCTTGCGCCAAGGCAATATGTCCGTCAGCGGTCCGATAAATCCCATATGGCGGCTCCATATAGGTCGACGCATAGGGCGCGTGTCCGCGCTGCCCGGTTCGCCCAGTCGTCATATGAGTGGTCAGTTCCTGAATCTGAATCTCCAGTACGGCGGCCAGCAATGAGACTTTGGCCTCAACAGGGATCCCCTGCCTGTCGCGCTGGATAATTCCAGCAAGCACCGCCTCACAGGCGTTATGGCTGGCGGCAACATCGACAATATAAATCGGCGACGGATGCGGCAGCCCGTCTACCGTGCCCGCATTCAGGGTTGTGCCCGAAAAACACTGAACCAGCAAATCCTGCCCCGGTCGCGGCAGCATCGGGCCGGTATCGCCATAGCCCGAGATCGAGACATAGACGATCTTAGGATTATGCGCCTTGAGGCTGGCAAAACTGATGCCCAGCCGTTCCGCCACACCGGGCCGCATGTTCTGGATCACGACATCGACTGACGCCACCATGCGAAAGAACAGCGCCTGTCCTTTGGCGGTTTTCAGATCAATCGCGACGGATTTCTTGTTGCGGTTGATCGACAGAAAACAAGTGGTTTCGCCACCCAGAAGCACATCCCGCATCTTGGCGGTTCGGGTAAAATCGCCCCGGTTTGGCCCTTCGATCTTGATGATCTCGGCCCCCATGTCGCCCAGCCGCTGGGTGCAAAGCGGACCAGCAAGTGCCAAGGTCAGGTCTAGGACTTTGATCCCTGCAAGGGGGCCGGTGAACTGGGGCAGCGTGTCGTTCATCGCAATGCTCACGTTTATCAGATTGTTGGTTTCATGGGTTGGGCGGGGGCCGATAAGGGCGGAGTAGATGGCAGTGCGGTCAGTCCGTTGAAGTTCATGCGGGTCAGCAGGCGGAAAAACGAGGCCGATCCCAGTCGTCTACCGCAATGTATATTTTATATATACTTTATGAACAGGGTCCGTCAAGCCCACAATCAAGCGGACCAGCAAAGACTTAAACGGCGTGGTCCACTTTCAATCTTGGCATCCGGTCCAGCTTTTCAGCGTTGACGGATCAAAAATATATATGATATACATTATTAGCAGTGGCTTTTGCTGCATGGAGAATATTTCATGAACATGAATATCACTTTGCGACATGCCTTCGCTCTGTCAGTTGGCGGTTGCATGGCTTACGGATCGGCGGCCACCGCGCAAAACACATGTCTGACACCAGAGCCTGCTGTCATCCCTGCGGCCATCGCCGACGCCGTCAAAGACCTGCCGGAGGCGATTCAAGCGGCTTTTGCCGGGTATGGCAGTCCAGTCGTCGCCAGCCCCTACATTGACTTCACGTCCGATGCAGAACGACCATGGGTGGTCGGCTACAGCAATTCATTTTCGGGCAACGCCTGGCGTGCCGGTGCGCTGGCCAGCCTTGAGGCGTCGATGGAGACCTACCGGGCGATGGGTCTGGTCGGCGAGCTTATCGTTACTGATTCCAACGGCAATATCACGACGCAGATTCAGCAGATGCGGTCCCTTATCCAACGCGATGTTGACCTGATCATCTCGATCCCCGGGTCGCCGACGGCGATGAACGGCGTGATTGAAGAGGCCTATAATGCGGGCATTCCGGTTGTAACGCTGGCCTCTCCGGTCACGTCGCCTTATGCGATAAACGTAGATGTAAATGGGTTCTTGTATGCCAGAAACACTGCGCTTGGGCTGGCCACGCTGCTGGAGGGCACTGGCAGTATCGTTGCAATCCACGGCATCCCCGGAACGTCCGGGAGCGAATTGTTCAAAAGCGGTGCAGATTCCATTTTTGCAAACTGCCCCGATCTGAAAATTCTGGCCGAACTGACTGGTGAGTGGAGCAACTCGGTCGCGCAAACCGCTTTGGTGCAATGGCTGGCCAGCAATCCGGCCGAGATTGACGGCGTCTGGCAACAAGGGTCGATGTTCATGGGAAGTGTTCAGGCGCTTGAACAGGCGGGCCGCCCGCTAGTGCCGGTTGTCATTGGCAACCCGGATCAAAACGCACTGGCGTTCTGGCGCGATAATCTGGCCGGTGGGTTCAGCACCGTCGGGACCGCCAATCCACCGGGGGCCGGAATGGCGCTTTCGCTGGATGCGGGGCTGCGTGTGCTGCTGGGGCAAGGGCTGCGCGTCAGCAATATTGTGGTCGCACCCCCGCTGATTGATGACGTATCGCTGGCTGACTGGGTCAAGCCCGAATTCACGCTTGAATCCACTGGCGTGGGGGAACCTAAGCCGGGTAGCTGGCTGCTGGCGACAGATCTTGACTCCTATTTCGTAACACCCGGCGCAATCCAATAACAACCTGTCATATTCCGCTTGCCCTGGATCAGGGTCAGCGGAAAAAATCGGTCTGAATGAATTTTCATGGATGTCACGTCGTCACCTTCAGATGTGCTGCTGACTGCGACCTCGCTACAGCGCCGCTTTGGCGCAACCATCGCTCTGTCGGACTGTTCACTGTCCGTCCGACGCGGGACTGTACATGCTGTGATCGGCGAAAATGGCAGCGGTAAATCAACGCTGGTCAAGATCCTGAGCGGCGTTCTTGGCCAAGACAGCGGCATGATTTGCGTCGGTGGCACAGAGCGACCCGCACATTTCAGTGTATCCAAAGCCCGACTATCTGGGCTGGGAACGGTGTTTCAGGAAATCCTGATCCTTGGGGAGTTATCTGTTCTGGATAATATCTGGCTGGGTCACCACAGCTTGTATCACGAATATCTGCCGCACGCCGAAAGGGTGGCGATTGCAGCTCAAGTTCTGACCCGGTTAATGGGACCCGATGCACCAAGGCTGCAAGACAAAGTAAACGCGCTGGACCTTGGAACCCGTCAGGCCATCACCATTGCGCGATCACTTGTCCTGAATCCAAAGTTGCTGATCCTGGACGAGGCGACTTCTGCACTTGATATCCGCACGCGCGACCGACTGTTTGACGAGGTTAAGCGGATGACGGCCACAGGACAGAGCGTCCTGCTTATCACCCATAAAATGGATGAGATTGCAGTCTTGGCCGACGAGGTTTCCGTGCTGCGGGATGGTTTGGTGATCAGGACAATGCCTGTCGCAGACGCGACACCGACTGAAATGCTTGCACTCATGTCCGGGCACCGCGAACACGCTGTGCGCAAAGCTCCGGTTCAGACGGGGCATCAGACAGCACTGTTTGCAAAGGATATCTTGCTCAATGCGGCGGCTGTGTCGTTCTCGATTGGCGTCGTCGATGGCGAAGTGCTTGGGCTGGCAAGTCTTGAGGGGCATGGCGGTGATGCGTTTGCCAAAATCCTTAGCGGCCTGTACCGCCCGATGGCTGGGAATGTCCGCGACATGCAGGGCAAACCGCTGCTCCGCCGTAGCGATTTCCGGGCCGCCAAAGTGACTTATGTGCCCCGGGATCGAAAGACCGAGGGTATTTTCGCGGGGCTGTCGCTGCGCGATAACTTTGCAATCAGCACGCTTGCAGACAATGCCCGCGCCGGGGTTATTCTTGACCAGCCGCTAAATCAGCGTTTCACCCGGTTTGCCAATCAGGTGGCGTTAAGATTTCAGACTGCCAGCCAGCCGATCAGGCAACTAAGTGGCGGCAATCAGCAGAAAATCATATTGGCCCGCGCAATAGCAACCAAACCCCGTGTCCTTGTGCTGAACGATCCGACACGTGGCGTCGATCAAAACACGAAGATCGAGATTCATGCCGAACTTCGATCACTGGCGGCAACGGGCGTCGCCATTGTCATCCACTCGACCGAAGTGGAAGAGCTTGCGCAGGTCTGCAACCGGATCGCTATCTTTCATGCCAATCAGTTGCACCGAATTCTGGAACATCAGGATGTGCAGGTCAGCAGCATCGTCAGAGGCATGTTCGGACGGGCGGCCTAGATGCCGGTTTCTTTAAAAACTGCTTCGGCGGGCTTAACCTCTTGGGCATTCCTGTTAGCACTGTTGATCGTTAATCTGATCAATAGCCCCTATATGCTGAACGCACAGGTCATGTTCGGCATGCTTGCAGTAGCGATGCCGCTTGTGCTGGGGGCTATGGCGGTAACGCCCTCCATATTGTCCGGTGGTGGCGGGCTTGACTTGTCAATCGGACCCCTGATGGGATTTATCAACATTTTACTGGTGACGTCCGTTGGTGCAGCCCTGCCCGGTTTTGCCGCAGTGGTCGTCTTGATGCTGATCGGCGCAGTGATCGGCGGATTGAACGGTGTCCTCGTCGCCATTGTCCGGGTGCAGCCGATTGTGGCAACGCTGGGCACTTATCTGATTCTGAGTGGTATCAATCTGTGGTTGCTGCCAATTCCCATCGGCCCTGCCCCAGACTGGCTGCTGGCACTGTCGCGTTCGGTGGCAGGTATTCCCGGCTCCGTCGTGTTGCTGCTGATACCGGCGATCATCTGGCTGATACTGCTGTACACGCCCTTTGTCCGCACTTTACTGGCCGTTGGGGGTGATGACCGGGTGGCGTTTTCGGTCGGGATCAACGTAACCGCCGTACGTATTCTGGCCTATGCGCTTGGCGGTCTGATTGCTGCAGTGGCGGGTATCGCTCTGACCGCGCTCATCCAGTCCGCCGATGCATCTGTTGGCCCGCCCTTCACGCTGCAAGTGGTCACAGCCGCTGCTTTGGGCGGTATCAGCTTGGCGGGGGGGCGCGGCGGGATGCGCAATGGAATCAAAGGTGCGTTAAGTCTGTTCCTCATTCAAACCCTGCTCACCGATCTTGGCGTGTCCACCTACTGGCAACAGGTCTGCTTTGGCGGCACGCTGCTGTTGGCGCTGGTGCTGAATTCAAATCTGACTGCCCAAGTTCTTTCAGGTTGGAGGCGCAGATGATCCGTCGCAACATTTCGCTCACTGAAACAGCATTGCCACAGGTTGTAGCAATCATTTTGATGTTTATCGCGGGATCGGTGCTGATCGACGGCTATTTCAGCAGCCGCAGCATGATCTCGATCCTAGTTTTCGCAAGCTTCGTCGCCATTGCCGCGTCCGGGCAGACCACCGTCGCACTTTTGGGCGGGATTGATCTTTCAATCCCCGCGGTGATGGGTTTGGCCAATGTAATGACCGCGGCCTTGTCCAGCCAAGGCTGGCCGTTCTGGACGGTCTTGCTGGTTATCTTTGGCTTTGCAGTCGTTATCGGCGCTATGAACGGCCTGCTTTCAATGGCGCTCAACATCAATTCGCTGATCGTGACCCTCGCGACCGGGGCCATCGTGGGGGGCGCAGTCTTGGCATGGACCGGAGGAACGCCAACAGGGTCCGCGCCCAAGTGGCTGAGCAGTTTTGTGGCACCTTCCGGGCAATTTGTGGGGCTGCCCCTGCCAGGTGTTCTGCTATTCTGGGTGCTGTTCAGCGCAGTCTGGCTATTCGTGCTGCACAAAACCATCTTTGGCAGATGGATCTACGCTACAGGCTCCAGCCCGGTGGCAGCCAGCATCGCGGGGGTTCCGACGATCCGGGTCTGGATCCTGACATTTGCGTTCAGCGCCTGCGGGGCCGCCACGGCAGGTGTTTTGCTGGCAGGCTTTACCAGTCAGGGGGATGTACGCGTCGCGGCACCCTATTTATTCAGCACCGTGGCCTGCGTCGTCATTGGCGGCACCTCGCTTGTCGGGGCGCGGGGCGGATATGGACGCACAATATTGGGGGCCATCATATTGACCCAAATGACATCGCTGCTGATAGCACTCGGCCTCAATACCTTTCTGCAACAGGCTATCCTCGGTGCGCTTATTATAGTCGTCGTGGCGAGCTATGGCCGCGAAGCCGCGGTCGCTGATCGGCTTTAAGTGCGGATTGGATGTAATCATCAAGAGGAACCATCATGAGACCGTTTGTGGATGCACATCATCATTTCTGGGATTTAAGCTTGCCGGGTTACAATTTCTGGAAAGTGTACCGGTCCCCGGAATTCGCGGAACTGAAGGCAAGCATGGAAGGGCTACTTGGCGATTACGAGGCTATCTGTCACGACTTTCTGCCCGCTGACCTGGCACGGATCGGCAGCCCGATTGGCTTGCAGAAATCGGTTCACATCGAAACGACGTCACCCGCCGAATGGCTGACCGAAGCGAACTGGATCGAAACCTTGCACCAATCTACCAGCTTTCCCAATGCCCATATCGCGGCCTGCGATCTGACCGCGCCGGGACTGGCAGGCAGAATTGCCCAACTCAAACGCAATTCGACGTTCCGGGGGATCCGCTCGATCACTTTTATCGACTCAAGTCTGCTTTACTATCAGGCGTTCTGGGATGGACTTGCGGTGCTCGAGGCGAATGATCTTGTCCTGGACGCCGATTTTGACTGGACCGTTTTTCCGGTGCTCAGCGAGATCGCACAAACTTTTCCGCGGCTACGGATTGTGCTGGGACATGCTGGATTCCCAAAGCTTCGAACGGACAGGTATTTTGGGTTTTGGGCCAAAGCACTGAAACAGCTTGCGACCACTCCAACAATATCCTGCAAGATATCCGGTCTTGGCATGGTCGACCATCATTGGACTACCACGAGCATCAAGCCGTGGGTCGACACCGCAATTGCCTGTTTCGGGCCAGACCGGGTGATGTTCGGCAGCAATTGGCCGGTGGATTCGCTTTTTAGCAGCTACACAGACCTTTGGGCCGCCTATGCCCAGCTGATCCAGAACTTTTCCGACGCCGACCAGCACGCAATGTTCGTCACAAACGCCGAGCGGTTTTATCGGATTTAGGGCACCCTGCACTGCCGATATGCTCAAAGTTCAATCCGCAGTGAAATCCGACCAGTGCGATTTAAAGATAGGAAAACAACCGGTTCAGGGGCTTGCAAAAAGATTGGGCACTTGTCCACTGACCCCGGGCCGGTAAAGCATGAGTGCCCCGGCCATCGGCTGTGACGCCAGTTCAGCCTCCGTCAGGTGCAGTCGCGAGGTGGTAATATACAGCGTCGCCAGATCTGCCCCGCCAAAAGCGCAGCAGGTCACGCGCGATGCGGGCACTTGCAGGATCCGGTCAATCGATCCGTCCGGGGCAAAGCGGATCACGCAGCCGCCTTCCCAACGGGCGTTCCACAAATATCCGTCGGCATCAACGCAGGATCCGTCGGGGTAGCCATGCCCGTCAGGCGCTGCAAAAACCCGGCGGTTCGATAGTGCCCCCAATTCCAGATCATAATCCCAAGCATAAATCGCACCGACCAGCGTATCGGCAAAATACATCGTCCGCCCATCGGGCGACCAGCAGATCGAATTGGAAATGCCAATCCCGCCCAGCATCGGCACCGGAACCATATCCGCGCCGGTCCGGTACAGCACACCGCTACTTTCGGGGATGTCGATGTAGCTGTTATCAGGGCCTATATTGTTGCGCATCGTGCCGAACCAGAACCGGCCCTTGGCATCTGTGCCCCCATCGTTGCCACGGTTCAGCGGTTTGCCTGCCTCGGGGGCCGCAATGCGTTTCAGGCTGCCGTCGCCCGGATCAAAGATATTCAGGCCGTGATGCGAGGCGACCATCAGCCGCCCGTCGCGCCGTTTGGACAGGGACATAACCATTTCAGACATGACCCAATGCCGGTGCGCACCCGACACCGGATCGAGCCTGTGAATGCAGGATGGCATCGGCACATCGACCCACCACAGCACCTGGTCCGTGGCATCCCAGATCACCCCCTCGCCCAGTTTGTCACGCGCGTCAAAGGCGCTGATCACTTCAGGCATGGTTCCCTCCGCTCAGTTCGGTCATGATCGCGCCCCGGTCCGAAATTCCATGATCATCACGGCGGCCAACAGCAGCATGCCCTTGGCCACCAGTTGATAGAAATTCGGCACGAACATCAGCAGCATACCGTTGTTCAGCGTCCCGATGATCAACACCCCCAGAATGGTGCCGATGATCGTGCCCCGGCCGCCTGCCATGGCACACCCCCCCAGAAAGGCTGCGGTGATCGCCTCCAGCTCCAACCCGGCCGACCCGGATGACGGCTGGCCAGAGGTTGACCGCGCCGTCAGCAGCACTGCCGCGATGCCGCAGATCAGACCGGTCAGCACATAAACCCCGATCCGGTAGCGTTCAATCCTGATCCCTGCCAGCCGGGCCGCATTGGCATTGCCGCCAATCGCATAGATATTGCGGCCCATATCCGTGGCACGCATGAAAAAGATCATGACGATGGCAATGGCAACGAACACCATCACAGTGATCGGCATGCCGCCAATCCGGCCCGAACCGATCCAGTTGAAATCGCTGTTGGCCACGCCCACTGCCTTGCCGTCGGACACAATGAACGACACGCCCTGAAAGATCGCCAGAGTCGCCAGCGTCGTGATGATCGGATTGACCCGGCCCTTGGTAATGAGCAGTCCATTGACCAATCCGCCAAGCCCCCCCGCAACAATCGCCGCCAATATGCCGATAGCCGCACTATCAAGCTGGGTCATCGCCAACGCCGCCACAATCGAGGCCATGCCGACAATCGACCCCACAGAAACGTCGATGCCGCCCGAAATAATCACCACAGTCTGCGCCATGGCAACAATCCCCAGAATGGTGATCGCGTTCAGGATGGCGGTGACATTGCGGGTTGAAAAGAAGGCCTCGGGCTTCAGCGTGCCAAAGATCGCAATCAAAACCACCAGCGCCAGCAGCAAGCTCAGGTTCTGCGGACCAACCGCAGTGATCAGTCGTCGTATCGGGGTGATGGGCGATGGGGTCATGGGCGCTTTCGGTCAAACATGGCGCGGCATGATGGCGCGCAGAACGGTTTCTTCAGTGGCATCGGCAGCCAGTAACGTTGCAGTAATCCGCCCGGCCTGCAGGCACAGAATGCGGTCCGACAGACCCAAAATCTCGGGCAATTCAGACGAGACCAGCACAATCCCTGCCCCCGCAGCGGCCAGTTCATCAATCAGCGCATAGACATCTGCCTTGGCCCCCACGTCGATCCCACGCGTGGGTTCATCCAGAATGAGGATACGTGGCTTGGTGGCCAGCCAGCGGGCCAGCATCAGTTTTTGCTGATTGCCGCCGGACAATTTGCCAATCCATTGATCAAGGCTCGGGGTTCGCACCCGCATTCTTGTGCTGTATTCAGTCACGATCCGCCGCTCTTCGGTTTTGCGGATCAGGCGCAGTGGGCTGATCCGGCGCAGAATGGCGATGGATGCGTTTTCCAGCACCGAGCGTTCAGCAAAAATACCGTCCGCCTTGCGTTCCTCGGGTACATACACCAGCCCGGCCTGCACCGCATCACGCGGACTGCGGATCGACACTGGTGCGCCGTCGATCAGGATCGTGCCCCGCGCATAAGGCAAGGCACCAAACAGCGTCTTGGACAATTCGGTGCGCCCGGCGCCGATCAGTCCGGCCAGACCCACGACTTCGCCAGCCTTTACCTCAAAAGAAATATCATGGATCAGATCGGACGACAGGCCCTGGACAGCCAACACAGTGGTCCCGCCGGGCGTGCGGTGCTTGCGCATGCCAGCGTCAAGTGTGCGCCCCACCATCATCGAGATAAGCTGTTTTTGATCCAGTGCTGCGGCAGGTTGAACCCCCACCAGCGCCCCGTCGCGCAGCACAGCTACCCGGTCGGACAGCCCCAGAATTTCCTGCATCCGGTGCGACAAATACAAGATTGACACGCCGCTGTCGCGCAACCGGCGCACCAGATCAAACAAATCCTCGGCTTCGGCCTGCGACAAGGATGACGTGGGCTCGTCCAGGGCCAGCACCTTCAAGCCAATGCGTAAGGCCCGCAAAATTTCGATCATCTGGCGCTTGGCGGCAGACAGATCGGCGGCGGGCGCTGCGGGGTCGATGGATTGGCCGAACCGGAATGTGGCCAACAGGGCTGCGGTATCGGCGTTCAACCGGGTCCAATCCACCAGACGGCCAGCACGGCGCGGCAGTTCGCCGACAAAGATATTCTCGGCTACGGTGGTCCCCGGCACGATATCGGGTTCCTGATAGACCACCCGCACGCCCGCCCGGCGCGCATCCAGCGGGCTGTTGAAATTTTGTGGCACACCGTCCAGCGTCACCGCGCCATGATCGGCACGGTAGACCCCCGACATGATCTTGAGCAGGGTCGACTTTCCAGCCCCGTTTTCGCCCATCAACGCCAGAATCTCGCCCTGCCGCAGGTCCAGCGACACATCGCGCAGCGCCTGCACCACGCCAAAGGATTTGCCGATATTGCTGAAACTCAATCGCGCCGTGGCGGACATGGCAGGCGCAGAGGGACTGACAGAAGCGATCATCACAAACGTGCCTTTGGCCACAAAGTTAAAACCCCGACCCCGCGCATCGCACAGGATCGGGGCCGGGAGGGGGCGGTGCGTCAGGCCATTACTGGCATTCGGCCACGCCCATGGTGTCATCGCGGGTGATGATCATCCCGTCGATAATCGTCCGGGCCGGGATCGGCGTGCCGTTGGTCACAAAGTCATGCATCAGCCGCACCGCCGTTGACCCATGCACTGCGCTGTCGACATAGACAGAGGCGCGCAGGCCGGTCGGGGCATCCTTTTTGAACTCTTCGCAGGCCAACTGACCGTTGATCCCGACCCCAATCGTATCCTCGGTTGCAATCCCGGCCTGTTCCAGCGCTCGGACCGCCCCCAACACCCCGTCATCATTACAGGCGTTGATCAGGAACCTGGTCGCTTGCGGGATGGCGACGATGGTCTGTGATGTGGCCGACAATGCCTTGTCAAGCGAACCGGGGTCATAGGGGATGTGGATGATCCGATCTTCGGTCACCCCAAGGCTGGCCATCAGGACCGCGTTGGCGCTGTTGTTGCGGTCCATACAAACTGACAGGCCCTGCACTTCGACCGACAAGACATAGGTGTTGTCTGCGGCAGCATCCCCCCAGCCAAGCGACTGGTGAAAGCCCACGATCGTGTCGCCAACCTGTTTGCCAATGGCTGTCGCCTCAAATCCTACAAAGGGTGCGGCGTTTCCAGCGGCATCCATGATGACGTCATCAACAGCAATCACCGGGATTCCCGCTTCGGCGGCGCGTGCCATGACTGCAGGACCGATAGCTTGGTCGGGAACCACGATAATCACCCCGGCCACACCTGCGGCAATCGAGGTTTCCAGCGCTGAAATGGCTTTATTCGCATCCGACTGCACGCCTTGATGGGTGATGGTCACACCCAGCGTTGCAGCCTCGGCCATCGCCCCGGCGACTTCGTTGACGAACCACGGATTGTCATCCAACTTGTTGATATATGCAAAGCCGAGGTCCTGCGAAAACGCTGCGCCAGCCAACAGAATTGCGCCCAGACTTAGCCCGGCCAGTTTGATGTTCATGTTTTAGTCTCCCAGATTTATGGCCGCGTGTCACAGGTTAAACAAGGCTACTCATAGTAAAAAGACCCGGCACGCCACCTTTTTTAAGTTGGTTCCCGTTCGGCAAACGATGCGCACCACAAATCATCTTTTGCGCGATTCGAATAGTATATTTAATATATACTTTTTGGTTTACCCGTCAAGGCTGATGAGAGTCGGTAGATTTCCGTCTTTATACAATCGCATCGGCGCCCCGACGATGATCCGATCCAGACTGCGGATCACGCGCTCTGCGAGCAGGGAAAAGTCCACCTCGATCCCCAGCCCTTCGCGGTTGAAGTCATCCAGCACGTTCAGCAGCCGAAACGCTCGACTGTCACCCGGCCGGTTGGCCATGAAGTCCATCGACCAGGTCATGTTGGGTGCCTCGGGCACCACCAGTGCGTCGGGTTTGTCGCGCTTCAGCCTGCACCCGATCATCGATGACCCCAGTTTATGCAGCTCTGCCCGTGGGCCGGGAGGCAGAAAATCAGGCTCCTTCTCCATCGGGCTGGATAGAAACCAAATGTCATCCTCTTACGGCACCGTCGTCAACCGCCAAACTATGCGACATAACCTGGCACCCTGCCCCAGGATCTGCGCGGCCTGCGGGACCGAACGATCCTGCTGATCGGCTTTGCCGGTGGGTTGGGGCGGTCAGAGATCGTGGCACTGGACTACGGCAAGGGATAACACGCCTGACAGCGGCGGCTTGGTCGAGATCCTGTCCCAGTCCTGAACTTAAGCATCGTTACATTGACATGAACTTTAGGACCATAACGCAGCTTCTGTCGCGACGTCGAAACCGTAAATCCGTTCCTGTGCAATGGTCAAACCGACCGGCTGATCAGCATCGAACTGCTGCTGTCCGGGGTGTTTTACAATAATCCGGGTCAGTGCCGATGCAGGCTTTCCATGTAGGTCGCAATGCAAAAACGTTTCACTCCCAAGCTGTTCGGTGAACAGCACGGTTGCCGTCGGCCCACCATCAGCGATCTTGCAAAGACTCAAATCTTCTGGCCGCAATCCGAGTATGACAGAGCGGTCAACAGCGATCTTTGCTGAGGGTGGCAGCAGG
>JANOQM010000101.1:0-118661 GCA_031422295.1 Rhodobacterales bacterium
AACAGGATCGACGAACGTCTAAAGGGGTTTTCTTGCTTTGTCTCGGTGAGGTACCACCGTTATCGGTCCACAATGTACAGTTGCCAATAACAACCGTGCTCCGGCAATGGCTTTGGCTGCGTAAGCAGTCCCGGTCGCCGATCTAAGTCCTTAGGCTTAGCAGCTTAAGGCGGGGTCCGCAGGCACCTGGCAACAGAAGCCTGCACTTTCATCCAGTCGGTTGTGGGTACCTGCAAAGCTAGAACGGGCGGAGCCTGGCAACAGAATGCGGCACTTTACTCTTTTCGTCAGCGCGGATGGATAAACCGCTGCCTCCGGCGGGGGTATTTTAGCAACAAAGAGAACCCAACAGAACCAGTTGCTTTTTTGAACCGCTCTGCTCAGAGTTCAAGGATGCTGAACGCCTGCATCCTGACCGTTTGCTTTGGCGTCGCCTCAGCCGCACAGGCCTGCGACACTGCGCTTTTGTTGGCCATCGACGTTTCAAATTCCGTGGACACCGGCGAATACCGGTTGCAGGTGGATGGGCTGGCCGATGCCCTGCTTGACCCTGAAATTGTTGAAGCGATGGTACGCGGTCAGGTTGCGATTGCGGTGATGCAATGGTCAGGCGTGGACCGGCAGGTTATAACCACACCCTGGCGGCAGGTTTTGAGCGCCGATGACGCGACCGATCTGGCCCTGTCCGCCCGCACCACCTTGCGCCAGATCACATTATCCGACACCGCCCCGGCCCAGGCGATTTACTTCGCTTTGGAGCAATTTGCGGATGCCCCCGACTGCGGCCGCCATGTAATTGATATTTCAGGCGATGGGACGCCCAATGCCGGATCAGATGCGCAACTGGCCCGCAATCTGGCGCAAAGCAGCGGGGTCACGATAAATGGTATTGCAATTGAAGGGATGGGTCAGGCGATCAGCACCTATTACCGTCGCGCCCTGATCACGTCGGATGGTTTTGTCGTAACCGCACAGGGCCACCGCGATTACCCCGAGGCGATCCGCTACAAGATATTGCGCGAACTGGCGCAGGTTATCGGTTAAGCCCGCCGGACTGCGGGTTGACCGCCCCGGCTCCCTATGCGAAACAAAAGACGTGGGGATACGCGACCGCCCCGTGAGGCTTTGGCCCAAAGGCTCGCATCTTTGACCTGTATCAGGAGAGATGTGCCATGCGTTCCTATGCTGAAATAGACTGTGCCCAACTGATGCGCCTGATTGGTACGCCGGAGGCCCCGGTTGTGCTGGATCTGCGCCTGCCCGAGGATCTGGCGGCTGATGCTGTGCTGATCCCAACTTCTATCTGCATGAGTTCAAAAGATATTCTTGCCGCGGCGGCCGATTGGCGGGGGCGGCATGTTGTTGTGGTCTGCTTGCGGGGCCGCAAAATTTCGCAGGGTGCGGCTGCGATTCTGCGACTTGAAGGCATCAAAGCCGAGGTCCTGACAGGTGGGACTGAGGCCTGGAGAGGCCTGGGTCTGCCAGTCGTGCCTGCTAAATGGGCCGAACCTGCCACCCTTTGGGTCACGCGCCACCGCCCCAAAGTGGACCGCGTTGCCTGCCCTTGGCTGATCCGCCGCTTTGTTGACCCGGCTGCGCGGTTTCTGTTCGTGCCACCGGGCGATGTTCTGGCAGTGGCCGAAAAGTTTGGCGCGATCCCGTTTGATATCGAAGGCGTATTCTGGACCCATCGTGAACCGGGATGCACGTTCGACACGATGCTGGCCGAGTTTGGCTTGCAAACCGAGGCGTTGGACCGTCTGGCCACGGTGATCCGGGGTGCGGATACCGATGCCCATGATCTGGCGCCGCAGGCCGCTGGGTTGCTGGCCATTTCGGTCGGGCTGTCGCGCGCCTACCGCGATGATTTGGAACAACTGAACGCCGCCATGCCGCTGTATGACGCCTTGTATCGCTGGGCCCGGGATGGGTTTGACGAAGGCCATGACTGGCCAGTGGGGCGGTCTAAGTGACCTCTTTCAAAGAATTATTCCGGGTCTTTGGCGCCATTGGCCTGATGTCCTTTGGCGGCCCTGCGGCCCAGGTAGCCCTGATGCACCGGGTTCTGGTCGATGACCGCAAATGGCTGGACGAGGCGCAGTTTCTGCGTGCGTTGTCTTTTTGCATGCTGCTGCCGGGGCCAGAGGCGATGCAACTGGCCACTTATGCCGGTTGGAAGCAACGCGGACTGATCGGCGGGCTGATCGCGGGCGGGTTGTTTGTCGGGCCGGGGGCTGTGGTCATTCTGGCGCTTGCGCTGGCCTATGGCGCCTACGGACAGCTTGGTTGGGTGCAGGCGTTGTTTTTGGGGGTCAAAGCCACTGTCGTCGTAATTGTGATCGAGGCGATCCTGCGGGTGGCTAAACGGGCGCTGAAACGGCGGTCGGATTGGGTGATCGCAGTGCTGGCCTTTGTGGCACTTTATGTGTTTGCGCTGCCGTTTCCGGCGGTCATCGGGATAGCTGCGATTTATGGCGCGTTCCGGGTGACAACCGCGGCCCCGGCCAGTGTTCCGGTGGTACTGCCTTGGGCCAGATCGGGGCTGATTGGGGTGATCGGGCTGGTCTTGTGGTCTATCCCCCTGCTATGGGCCTATGGCGCCGGGCAGACCTTCCTGCTCGATCTTGGTCTGTTCTTTTCCAAACTGGCGGTGGTCACATTCGGCGGTGCCTACGCGGTTTTGTCTTATATGACGCAAACCGTGGTGCAAGACTATGGTTGGTTGACGACAGCGCAGATGATGGATGCGCTGGGGCTGGCTGAAACAACGCCGGGGCCTTTGATCCTGGTCACGCAATTCGTGGGCGTGGTCGCAGGGTTGGAAAAGGGCGGGCTGGGGCTGGGGTTGCTGGGCGGGGCCATGGTCCTGTGGGTGACATTCGTGCCCTGTTTCATCTGGATATTCGCGGGGGCCCCGCTGATCGACTGGCTGGCGGGTAAGCCGCGACAGACCGGCGCATTGGCGGCCATCACTGCCGCTGTTGTCGGCGTGATCGCCAACCTGACCCTGTGGTTTGCGCTGCATGTCCTGTTCGCACGGCAGGTCGATCTGCAGGCAGGTCCGGTGCATCTGCTGCTGCCTGACCTGACCTCGCTTGACCCGGTTGCTACCGGTCTGGCGCTGTTTGCCGGCTGGCTGATTCTTTGGCGGCATTGGTCTTTACTGACCGTCATGGGGCTGTGTGCTGGCCTTAGTCTTGGGCTGACCTCGGCGTTGGTGGCGGGCTAAGGTTCGGTATCAGGCCCCCTTCCCTCTGCCCGCAAATCGCTTATGCTGCACCCATACCGCCGGGGAGCCTAAGCAGTGACGCGCACGATTGACTACGGAAATCTGATGCACAGGGCCATGCGCGGTCTGATCCAAGAGGTGTTGCAAGACGTGTCCAAAACCGGCTTGCCCGGTAAACACCACTTTTTCATCACCTTTGACACGATGCACCCGGATGTCGAAATCGCCGACTGGTTGTCTGACCGCTATCCCGGCGAAATGACCATCGTTTTGCAGCATTGGTTCGACAAACTTGAAGTTACAGACGAAGGTTTCGCCGTCACCCTGAATTTCGGCGATAACCCCGAACCGCTGTATATTCCCTATGATGCGATCAAGACTTTTGTCGATCCTTCCGTCGAGTTTGGCCTGCGATTTGAAACACAGGATGAAGTTGAAGACGATGACGACGCCGAAGCACCGATGGATGAAATGGCCGAGCCTGCGCCAGCCGCCAAACCCGCCGCGCAGGTCGTCAGTCTGGACAGTTTTCGCAAATAACACTCGTCTGATACTGATGGTTGCGGCCTGGGATGTGTCACAGTAAACCCGCGTCTAACGGCCATCCGAAGGAACCCCCCATGTCCCAGACCCGCACCGAATCTGACAGTTTCGGCCCGATTGATGTGCCCGCTGACCGCTATTGGGGGGCCCAGACGCAGCGGTCAGTACTGAATTTTCCGATTGGCTGGGAAAAGCAACCCATAGCCATTGTCCGTGCCTTGGGCATCATCAAACTGGCTTGTGCGATTGCGAACAAAGATGCGGGACGGATTGAGGCCGGATTGGCGGATGCGATGATTGCCGCGGCCCAGGAGGTTGTTTCGGGGCAACTGGATGGGCATTTTCCGCTGGTTGTCTGGCAAACCGGGTCTGGCACGCAGTCAAACATGAACGCCAATGAGGTGATTTCGAACCGCGCGATTGAAATACTGGGTGGCGTGATCGGATCGAAAAAACCGATCCATCCGAATGATCACGTCAATATGGGCCAGTCGTCAAATGACACGTTCCCGACTGCGATGCATGTGGCCGTGGCCATGACCGCCCGCGATGTGTTGTTGCCGGGGCTGGAAAAACTGCACGCGGCCCTGTCTTTCAAGGCGGCCGAATTCGCCGATATCATCAAGATCGGTCGCACCCATACAATGGACGCCACCCCTTTGACTTTGGGGCAGGAATTTTCCGGCTATGTGCATCAGGTTGCCATGGGGATCCGGCGGGTGAAATCCGCCCTGCCTGCGATCTATGAACTGGCGCAGGGTGGCACCGCCGTCGGCACCGGGCTGAACAGCCCGCGCGGTTGGGGCGAAGAGATTGCAGCGGGAATTGCTGGCATCACTGGGCTGCCGTTTGTCACGGCGCCGAATAAATTTGAAGCTTTGGCCGCCCATGACGGACTTGTTGAAATGTCCGGCGCGTTAAAAACCGTCGCCGTGTCGATATACAAAATCGCCTGCGATATCCGCATGCTCGGCTCTGGTCCGCGCTGTGGGTTAGGCGAACTGATGTTGCCCGAAAACGAACCCGGATCGTCAATCATGCCCGGCAAGGTCAACCCGACCCAAGTCGAGGCGATCACGCAGGTCTGCGCCCATGTGTTTGGCAATGACGCGGCAGTGGGTTTCGCCGGGTCACAAGGGCATTTCGAACTGAACGTGATGAAACCGATGATGGCCTATAACGTGTTGCAATCCATGCAGCTTTTGGGTGATGCCAGCGCGGCATTCACCGATAACTGCGTCGTTGGCATTCAGGCCGACCGGGTCCGGATTGAGAAACTGATGCGCGAATCGCTGATGCTGGTCACGGCTTTGGCCCCGACGATTGGCTATGACAGCGCCACAACGGTCGCCAAGACCGCGCATAAGAACGGCACAACTTTGAAAACCGAGGCGATCCGGCTGGGTTTTGTCGATGCCGAAACCTTTGACCGTGTGGTGCGCCCTGAACAGATGATTGGCCCAGAATGACCGACCAGACCCCGATCAACCTAAATCAGGTCCGCAAAGACAAAATCCGCGCCGGCGACAAGGCCCGCGCCGACGCAAATGCTGTGCGGTTTGGCCGGACCAAGGCGCAAAGGCTGCTTGAGGCGGCACAGGCCGAACAAGCCCGCAAGCGGCTGGATCAGTCAAAGTTTGACGAATGAGTGGGAACCCGGTTTCAGGCAGGCCGGTCAAACATTCGCTTACCTTGCGCGGGCATCGCACATCGGTGTCACTCGAGCAGGCATTTTGGGTGGCTTTCCGGGACTTGGCCGCAGCAAAGGGCCTGACGTTAAACGCTTTGGCTGCAGAAATCGACGAAGACAGGGGTGACGTCGGCCTCGCCTCGGCAATCCGGGTTCATATCCTGCAGGGACTTCAGGCAGATTTGTCTGCGTAAAGCGCACTGCGCATCGTCGCCAGATCGTCCTGTTCGCGCAGTTCGGCACTGCTCAGCGGTTTGGCGACAAAAGGTTTGAACGGGCTGTTTGCCGGGCGAAAGCCGTTTTGCAACGCATGCAACTGCATTTCGACCGGGGCGCTAAAGCTGACATGCGACTGCATACGGTCCGCCAATTTCACCACCATATGCACTACACGTGTCGTCACCGGACCCAGTTCCACGTTTTCCATCCGCCGCTACCTATTCACTGTTACCCTGCAGTGATTAGCATAACCGAGGCCCGAGTCAGGTCATGATTTGGCCATAAATGACGACGCTGGTCTGGTCTGTTTCAACAATATTTCATTATTTCAGATAGTTAGAGCCCAGGCATCAGACCCGTCTACGTCACAATTCGTTAAATCCGGGTTAATGAGCCCAATCGGTTGTTTCCGGGCTGAACAAGATCATCGGTGTGGCCGGGTATTGTTGCCACGCCCAAGCGGATTATGGCCGGGCTGTGATTCGCAGCCAGATACCATCCTTGGACCGGACGGTCAGATGCGCCACCGGGATAGGTTCGCGCCCGGTGACAGTTTCAAAACGGTACTGCCGTAATAGCAACGCCAGCAGCAACGGCCCTTCGACCATGGCAAAACCGGCCCCGGTGCAGACGCGCGGACCGCTGGAAAACGGCATATAGGCATCGCGGGCGCAGGCGCGGCCTTGGTCGGTGCCCCACCGGGCCGGATCAAACCCATCCGGATTGGGCCAAATCCGATCATGTCGGTGCAGATGCCAAGGCGACAACACAACTTGCGCGCCGGGTTTCACCGGGCGACCCCGAAAATCCTCGGGAACCGTGGTTTGACGGACCATCATCGGCACGGGCGGATACAGGCGCAGCCCCTCGCGGAATATATCACGGATGAGCTTTAACTTGGAGAGCTCTGAAAACGCATCATTAAACTGCGCCGCCTCAGCTGCTGCCCGGTCCTGCCATTCCGGATAAAGCGCGAGTAAATACAGCGTCCAAGCCAACGCCGACGCACTGGTTTCATGCCCTGCCAGAAAGAATATCGCAACCTGATCGACCATTTCGGTCTCATCAAAGCGATCCCCGGTCAGCGGATCGGCGGTGGTCATGATCTTGGTGGCCAGATCATCCGGGGCCGTGCCTGCCGCAATTTCGGCCAATCGGCCCGCGACCAGTTGCCGGATCAGTGCCCGGATAACGCGCGCTGTCTTTTTAGTTTCAGCGTTGAAAAACCGGGGCATCCAGCGGGGGCCTGGGATAAAGGCCGCCAGATTCAGGATAGGCTGGCTGCGCTGATAGGCTTTGAAAGTATGAAAAACCTGTGCGGCAATCGCGTTTTCAATCGGGATCGAAAACAAAGTGCGAAAGATCACGTCGGCGGCGGCATGGCTGGTTTCGACCTCAACCTCAATCGGTTGGCCAGTGGCCAACGGTGCCATCCGGTCTACAGCCGCCTGCCCGGCGGCCAACATTGCGGGGAATGTATCACGCAGCCGGCCGCCCTCGAACGCCGGGTCAATGATCCGGCGCTGGCGTTTCCAGACCGCACCATTGGTCAGAAACACCGAATTACCCAATATCGGGCGTAGACCCGCGCCGATCCGGTCGGATTTGGGGAAATCATCGGGGCGTTCATCCAACACCCGTTTGATCAGTTTGGGGTCGTTGATCATGTAGCTGCGGAAAAACGGTGTGCGGAATTCAGCCATCCAAGCATGATACAGCTTGGCCGGTTGCGCCGACAACAGGTCAGCCCGGAACAGCCGCAGATAGCGCCAGAGCGAGACATTTTCGGGCCGCGCGGGCGGTTTAGGCGGCAGGGTCATGCCGCCATCGACGTATATTTGGATGCGGGCACGTCGATCCGGGATTTTGATTGCGGTCGGCCCGCATAGCGCTGCGCCAAGGTCAGCGGCCCGGCGGTAATCTGGAAATAATCATACTCACCCGGTCGGTCAAAGGCGCAGAGGTATTGAAAATGCAGACGAAAAAACTTCCAACGTAATGCCTTCCACCGATCAGGGCTGAGGGTTTGGCTAAAGGCCGCCGAAAACACCAAGGGCCAGCGTTTGTCAGGCGGGGCGACGCCGGAGACCGCCACGGGGTCACACAAGGCAAAAGCGCAGCCATCGCCGGGGGCTGTGACATCGACCCAAGTCAGTTCGGGCCGCGCCGACAAATAGGCCAGATCGGCCCGCAGCCGATACGCATGGGGCAGGAATGACACCATTGGCACCACCTGCCCCAGCGACAAGAAGCCCAGGGCCGCCGCCTGCGGCACCTGCCCCGCACGGATCAGGTCGGCCAGAACCGATACCGCCAGATGTGCCCCCGACGAATGGCCGACAACCAACACTTCGTCGTAGCCTTGGGTCAGGGCAGTCGAAATGATCTGGCCAAAGTCAGTCATCCGCGCCTCAAGCGCTGCTGGATTGGTCCCGCCCGTCTGTGCCGAAAAGGCGTAGTCATGCATCAGATAATAGGCGAAGAATTTGCCATCCTTTGCCTTGAACCAGCGCAGGATCAAAACTGTGACCACTAACAGGACAGGCCAGCGCAGAAACGGCGTGACGGGGCCAAGGGTCCAGCCGACAAGGCCGGTCAATGCATTGCCAGCCGAAACCATCAAACCAGCAGCCATGGCCCCCAATCCTACAGCAATCAGCAACTGCAAAATAAGCATACCCACCGGATATAGCGCCGCAATAACCGGCCCTTTGCGCAGCCACATCAGGCGGCGCAGCGCACCACTGGTGATATAGACCCAAGCCGTGCGGACCAGTTGCAGATAAGTTGCGGGAATGCTGTTCGACATCGAACCGCGCACAATGTCGGACCAGACCAGCACCTCAACATCCGCGGTAACCAATGCTGCATCTATGGTCGCAGTGACCTGCCAGCCATAGGGACCGCTACCCTTTTTAGGCGCAAGGCCAATGCTGTAGCCTGAAATGTTGGCCTGTTCGACACTTTCTTTGCGATACAACTCGCGGTAGCGGCGCGGATGAATCGGGTCGTAGCCGGGGATGTAAAACACCCGGCGTCGAT
The DNA here is from genome assembly GCA_031422295.1 of Rhodobacterales bacterium. Lineage (GTDB taxonomy): Bacteria > Pseudomonadota > Alphaproteobacteria > Rhodobacterales > Rhodobacteraceae > JANOMH01. The sequence goes on from JANOQM010000101.1 coordinate 8,724, forward strand.
TGACCTGTCCAATTATCTGGCTATCACTCACTGCGGCCTCGGCTTTGTTACCGGCATCATAAAGCATAAACCGGACAAAAATAAGCCGTCAGCCGATCAGCGCCAAGGCCGGGAACTGGTCCAGTAACCAGTTGCTGAAAATGGTGAATTGATTGGTCAGCATCAATAGGCCGACGGTCCATAATAGCAGGCCAGAGATGCGCTCGATCCGGGTCATATGCCGCTTCATCGCGGCCATCAATCCGGTCAGGCGCGGCAGGAACGCCGCCATCAGCAGGAACGGAAGCCCCAACCCAAGCGCATAAAACCCCAGCAGGGTTGTGCCGCGCCACAGGTCGGCCTCGGATGCAGCCAGCCCCAGAATGGTTCCAAGGATCGGCCCGAGGCAGGGCGTCCAGCCAAAGGCAAAGGCCAGCCCCAACACATACGCCCCAAAGGCCGATCCACCCTGATCGCCGCCCGACAGCCGCGCCTCTCGGTCCAGAAACGGAATGCGGAATATCCCCAGAAAATGCGCCCCAAAGATCATGATGATGATCCCGGAGATCATCGTTGACCAGTCGCGCACCTGCAACAGCATCCGCCCAAGAATGGAGAAAGTGAACCCGAGCAGCAGGAAAACCGTGGACAGGCCCAGCACAAAAAACGCCGCGGCCAACAGCACCCGGCGCCGGGCCGCTGCCGTGTTTTGCATGTCATTGACTGTGACGCCGCCCATATAGGCCAGATAAGGCAAGGCCACGGGCAGCACACAGGGGCTGAGAAACGATAGTAATCCCGCCGTCATCGCAATCAGGATCGCGGGCAACAATGTCGAATCCAGAATGATCTCGGCTGATAGCAAACCCGTTTCTCCCTATACCGACTGCATATGCCAGCTTTTGACAGTAGTCATCCAGTGCTGGTGTCACAAGTTGGTGGACAGTCTGTAATATGCAGCCTATCGCCTCACCGCATTGTAGGTGGACAGGTCAGACGCCTCCGGCGGAGGTATTTGAATAACAAAGATGACGAGGGCTGGGGTAATTGGACATTGCAGTGCAGATCGATGCCGTGGGGTTGCTGTGCCCCTTGCCAGTGTTAAAGGCCCGCAAGGCACTGAACGGCCTCCGCCCCGGCGACGTCGTGCGCGTGCTGGCCGATGATCCGATGGCGGTGGTGGATATGCCGCATTTCTGCACGCAGTCCGGGCATGATTTGCTGGAGGTGCAGCATATGGATCAAGTTCAGGCCTATCTGATCCGGCGCGGGTCGTAACCGGGCAAAGGATACACCCCTGCCCGGCCAGGCGGGATTATTCCCGGGACAAAGACCACCAACCGCGCCGCTTCGGTTTATTATCCGCTTCTGCTACCGGTTCGGCTGCCATCGGTTCCGGTTCGGGTTCTGCTGCTTTAGCTGCAACAGGTGCAGCCACGGGAACCGGGCTAACCACCGGTTCAGCGCTGGTTTCCGCGATGACTTCGGCAACTTTCGGCTTGCGGCGAGACCGGGGTGCTGGCTTTGCACCAGGTTCGGGCGCGACTTCCGGCCGCACTTCAACCTGTGGTTCGGCTGGGGCATCTGCCGCCGATTCAACTTTTTTGGCGCGGCTACGGGACCGGGGTTTGGGTTTTACAGTTGCGTCCGCGACTGTCGGCTCGGGCGGTATAGCCGCTGCTTCGGCGACATCCGCCGCAGCTGTTTCGGTCACCACGTTGTCGGTCAAAGTATCCGCCGCTGGGGCAGCATCATCTGGCCGACCCCGACCACGGCCACGACTGCGGGACCGGGTTCTGGTCCGAGGGGCAGCTTCGGCGGGGACTAGTTCTTTGGCTGCTTCATCGTCGTCAATCTCGTCGCTATCGTCTTCACCAGCGTCATCACCCGCGCCCGCATCGTCTGCAGCCCCGTCAACACCGCTTCCACCCCGCCGCCGCCGCCTCCGGCGACGTTTTTTGCGAGGCTGATTGCCGTCAGCATCAGCGGCCTCGGCAGACGCGATAGGCTTGGCCGCAACTGCGGTATCGGCGGCAGCATCCTCCGCGTCATCGTCTTCGATCTCTTCGTCGACAATATCATCTTCGTCTTCGTCAGCCATCATCGAGGCATTGCCCGAAATGGCCGCCTGAGCCGGATCCGGCACGGTGCGGGTCGCGGTCTTGAATTTTTCAATCGCGAAATCCGGCGAGATGAGGCCCAGATCGGCCTCAATCCGCACCGCCATGCCATAGCGCAGCTCAATGGCGGCGATATGTTCGCGCTTTTGGTTAATCAGGAAATTCATGATGCCGACCGGGGCTTTCAGCAGCACTTCCTTGCTGCGCCCGCGCACGCCTTCTTCTTCCAACTGGCGCAGGATACCCAAAGCGACGTTGTCATCCGACCGCAACAAGCCAGTGCCATGGCAATGCGAACAGGGCTGGGTTGTCGCCTCGAGCATACCCGGCCGCAGCCGTTGCCGCGACATTTCCAGCAGGCCAAAACCGCTGATCCGGCCCACCTGAATGCGCGCCCGATCGGATTTCAGCTTGTCCTTAAACCGCTTTTCGACGCTCGCGTTATTCTTGCGCTCGTCCATGTCGATATAGTCGATCACGATCAGGCCAGCCAGGTCGCGCAGGCGCAACTGGCGGGCAATCTCGTCGCTGGCCTCGAGGTTGGTTTTCAGGGCGGTTTGTTCAATTGACCCTTCTTTGGTCGCCCGACCCGAGTTCACGTCGATAGCGACCAAAGCCTCGGTCACGCCGATGACGATGTAACCGCCAGAGGGCAGCTGCACCGTGGGGTTGAACATGCTGGACAGATAGCCTTCGACCTGAAACCGGGCGAACAGTGGCATCTGTTCGGTGTGCAGTTTCACGTTCTTGGCGTGGGTCGGCATGATCATTTTCATGAAGTCTTTGGCGATGCGGTAACCCGCCTCGCCCTCGACCAGCACTTCGTCGATGTCTTTGGAATACAGATCGCGGATCGAGCGTTTGATCAAATCGCCCTCTTCGTAGATTTTCGCAGGTGCGATAGACCGCAGGGTCAGTTCGCGGATCTGTTCCCAAAGCCGCTGCAGATATTCGTAATCGCGCTTGATTTCCGACTTGGTGCGCTGCGACCCGGCAGTGCGGATAATCAGCCCGGCGCCATCCGGCACCTCGATCTCGTTCGCAATCTCTTTCAGCTTTTTACGGTCCACCGCATTGGTGATCTTGCGGGAAATCCCGCCGCCACGCGCGGTGTTCGGCATCAGCACGCAATACCGGCCAGCCAGCGACAGATAGGTGGTCAGGGCAGCACCCTTGTTGCCGCGTTCTTCCTTGACCACCTGCACCAGCATGATCTGGCGAACTTTGACGACCTCTTGGATTTTATAACGCTTGGCCCGTGGTTTGCGGACCGGGCGGATATCTTCGACATCATCGGCGTCACCGACCGATTCAATCGTGTCGTCTTTTTCGATCACATCCAGATTACCGCGGTCGATGACCGGGCTATCGGCGTGATCATGTTCGTGATCATGGTCATGCGGGGCCTCGGCGGGTGGGTCGTCTGCCAAGACATCGGCTGATCCCGCGGTGTCGCCTTCGCCCTCTGGCTCTTCATCGTCCAGATCGATCATCTCCATACCGGTGATGTCCGAGGTTTTCTCGACGTCTTGCGTGGCTATCGCATCGCCATTGGCCTGCGCTGCCCGTGGCCGCTGCCGGGTCCGGGACCGGCGCTGCGTGCCGCCCTTGGCCTCGCCATCGTCTTCGGCATCTTCTTCATCGCGCTGTGACGCGGCATAGGCGCGTTCTTCGGCCAGCAGTGCCTCGCGGTCTGCGATAGGGATCTGGTAATAATCCGGGTGAATTTCTGAAAACGCCAGAAAGCCATGGCGGTTGCCGCCGTAATCGACAAACGCGGCCTGCAACGACGGTTCAACCCGCGTTACTTTGGCCAGATAGATGCTGCCTGCTAGCTGGCGGCGATTCGCGCTTTCAAAATCGAATTCTTCGACTTTGTTTCCGTCAACCACAACGACGCGAGTTTCCTCGGCATGGGTGGCATCGATAAGCATTTTCTTTGACATGTTATCCGTATGCACGCGGACGCAACCGCCAACCCCGGGGGGCCGTCAGTTCGTCTGGCGTGTCTGATGAGGGCGATGTGCGCACGGCTTCCAGCGCGGCCCCTCGGGGCGCTCGCTGTCTTGCCTGTAGATCGCGCGCGTTGCATCGCGGTTGTCGCTCCGACGCCACCGACGGTGACGTCCGTTCAAGACCCAGCGCGAGGTGTGAGTGTCGCGCACAGGGACTATTTCATAGACCCCGAAGGGCCAATTCAGTCTGCACCAGCACTGGGTATCGCGACCCGTGTACGCTGTTCCAGAAATTCCGTCGGGCGCGCGCGGCACAGATGGCCTCAGGTTGCCCTTGGTCTACCATAGGGTGAGGATCGGGTCTTGCACAATGGGCAATTGCACAGCCGGTGGCAAATGCACAGCCGAGCTGCCCCCGTGTTAGGGGAAATAGGCCAGAACCACCAGACAGATCAGCAGCACCACCACAAGAACCGCTGCACTTGGCATCCTGCCCCGGATCACCTGCACGACCATGGCGATGAAGGTGGCAGCGGTGATGCCAAGCATGGCCAGAAACAGAAAAAGCCCGTCATTACAATTTGGCCCGACACATTCAGCCCGGACCGCAGTTGGCAGAACGGCAAGGCCAGCTAAAAGCACTGGCATGGGAACGCGCAGGGCCCTGGACCTGTTCACAGATAGTCCGATCTTTGCAGGTTATACTTGGCCATCTTTTCGTTCAGTGTCCGGCGCGGCAGGCACAGTTCCTCCATCACCGCGACGATTGACCCCTTGTGCCGCCGCATCGTGTTGTCGATCAGCATCCGCTCAAACGCATCGACAAAATCCTTGAGTGGTTTGCCTTCGGTGGTCATGGCGGGGCGTGAATCATCGCTGTCAGCCATCAGCAATGACGCAATCGTGCCGGTGCCACGCCGATTTTGCAGCACGGCGCGTTCGGCCACATTGATCAGCTGACGCACATTGCCGGGCCACGGGGCTTGCAACAATTGCGCGGCCTCTTGTGCTGACACTTCGGGCGCATCGCAGCCATATTCATCGGCAAACTGGTCTGACAGCCGGGTGAACAGGGTCAGGATGTCCTCGCCCCGCTGGCGCAGGGGCGGCACAGTGATGCGCAGGGCGGCAAGGCGGTAGAACAGATCGGGGCGCAAGACACTTTCGCAGGTTTTATCCAGTTCCTGCAGGTTTGAAATCGCAACAATCCGCGTTTCCGCAGGCGTCCCCTGTCCATTGATCGCGGTCAGCAGGCGGGATTGCATGGCGCTTGACAGCGCTTCGATATCTTCCAGCACCAAGGTACCGCCACGGGCATCCTCAATCGCGGGCATCGGGTCGTCGTCCTGCACAGGGCCAAACAGACGGCGAGCCAACGTATCCTCATCAAAGGCCGAGCAGGACAGCAGGACGAATTTCTTCGCGCCCCGGGCGCCGACAGCATGCAACGCATGGGCGACCAAAGTTTTGCCTGTCCCGGTTTCACCCTCGATCAGGACATGGCCATCAGCTTGCCCCAGATCCAGAATATCCTCTTTCAACCGCTCCATCGCCGGGCTGGACCCGATCAATTTGCTCATCAGCGCCGAGCCATCCGACAATTCCCGGCGCAAGGCGCGGTTGTCCAATGTCAGGCGGCGGGCATGGGTGGCTTTTTTCGCCAGTTCAGTCATCCGGTCCGGGTTGAACGGCTTCTCCAGAAAATCGAACGCACCAATGCGCATCGCCTCGACCGCCATGGGAACATCGCCGTGCCCGGTAATCATGATGACCGGCAGGGTGCTGTCGACGGATTTGAGCCGTTTCAGCAATTGCATCCCGTCCATGCCGGGCATCTTGATGTCGCTGACCACGATACCGGGATAATCGGAATTCAGGCCCTTAAGCGCATCTTCAGCGCTGGCAAAGGTTTCAGTGTCAAAGCCAGACAAGGCCAGCCACTGGCTGATCGACTGGCGCATATCTTTTTCGTCATCGACAATGGCGATTTTCATGGCTTTGGTCATCTTCGTCTCCCCAACTGAAGCGCGCTATTCAGCCGCTTCGACGTCTTTGATCTGACCGGTATCGATGACCGGCAACTGCAATTCAAACACCGCGCCACCCAATTTGGCGTTACGCGCGGTCAGTCTGCCGCCCAAATCGTTGACGATCCCGGATGAGATGGCAAGCCCCAAGCCGACGCCGTCGCCAGGCTGTTTTGTCGTGTAAAATGGCTCAAACAACGCATCCAGATCGTCAATTCCGGTGCCATTGTCGCGGATTGTCAGGCGCACGGTTTCACCGACGGCAAGGATGATATCAATCGACGGTTCTTTGACGCTTTTGGTGGCGTCCAGCGCATTACGCAGCAGATTGATAATCACCTGTTCCAGCCGCAACCTATCGCCCAAGATCATCGCGGGTTCGGTGGGCAAAGTGCGGCTGATATTAACCTTGCGGGTCTTTAGTTGCGGCTCCATCATCGCGAGTGCCGATGACAGTGCAGCCCTTGTATCTACAGGCTCAAACGCCTCTGCGCCCTTGCGGGCATAGGATTTTAACTGGCGGGTAATCGCGCCCATCCGGTCGATCAGATCGTCGATGCGCTGGAACGATGACAACGCCTCGTCCGGGCGTTTTCTTTGCAGCAATAATCGCGCCCCGGCGAGGTAGGTTTTCATCGCGGCAAGCGGCTGGTTCAACTCGTGGCTGACGGCCGCAGACATCTCGCCCAATACGGCCAGTTTTGACGATTGAGCCAACGTCTGTTCGGCCACTTGCAGGGTCTTTTCAACCTTTTCCCGTTCGGCGATTTCTCGCTGCAATCGGGCATTCAATTGGCGCAGTTCCGCCGATTCCCGCTGAAAAAGCACCACACGGGATGCTGCCCGCCGGGTTCTTACCCAAAAGGCCAGCGCCAGAAGAATGGCGAATCCCATTATTTCAAGGGCCAGAACGCCGTTCACCTGTTCGCGGATGCTGGTGTAGCCAGTATAGCTGACCATCACCCAGCCCTGAAACGGCACCCGCATTTCGCGGCGCAAAACGGCTTCTCCGCCAACATAGGCATCTGCCGATAAGAACGTCCAATCCTGTGTCGCCCGCAAGGCGCGTTCCAGTGAACTGGGGGTTGATTGCAGCGCAATGGCAAGCGGTTCAGTCAACCCGCGCCAAAGGGGTTGGGTCGCCAGCACAATCTCGCCCGAGCTGTCGGTGACGATGACTGCATCCGTGGTGCCTGCCCAGCTGCGTTCCAACTTTTGCAGATCAACCTCGACCGAGATCACCCCCAGTGTCAGGCCATCGGTTTCGATCCGGCGGGAATACAAAAATACATAGCCTTCGCCATCACGGCGCAATGCCGAAAAGATTGTGTTGCTGGCGCGCTGCGCCTCGATGAAATAACTTTCCGACTGATGGGATTCACCTAATCGATTGCGGTCAGTTGCTGCCACGACGCGACCGTCGGCATCAAACAGCATCAGCGACGCTGCCCCGATCTCATCAACAAAAGATAACAGCCGCTGGGTGGACCGCGAATAATCGGCGGAAAACAATGCGCCGATCAGTTCGGGATCACGGGCCAGCAATTGCGGCACGATCGAATTGCGCTGCAATTCGCTCATCAGATTGCCGACATACAGGGTCATGCGCACTTCGGCGCGGTTCCGCGTGGCCTCGGTAAACCGCTGCGTCAGCAGCTGGTTGGTATAGTAGATCACCGACAGGGCCAGCAGGCAAAACACTGCAATCGCCAACCGCGATGCCCAGCGGCGGCGCGGGCGTGTGGTCATTTGCGGGCCATAAACCGTCATCGCCAAATCCTAAAGCGAACGCCCCGCTGCGGCAAGCAACAGTCGCGTCAGACCTGCGCCAATTGGCCGATCAGCCCGCGGAAAAGCGCTTGGCCGTCGATCCCGCCATGCCCTATGTCCACCGCCCGTTCCGGATGCGGCATCATTCCCAGCACCCGGCGATTGGCGGACAAGACCCCGGCGATATCATCTGCAGCGCCATTGGGGTTTTGGACATACCGAAAAGCAATCCGATCTTCGGATTGCAGCGCCGCCAGCGTGGTGGAATCGACGAAATAGTTACCATCATGGTGGGCTATCGGCATCGTGATTGTATCGCCCGCATTATAGCCTTGGGTAAAGGCGCTGGCGCTGGTGGTGACTTTCAAACCCACGGTCTTGCAAACAAATTTTAACCCCGCGTTGCGCATCAGCGCCCCCGGCAACAGCCGGGTTTCGGTCAACACCTGAAACCCGTTGCACACCCCCAGCACATAACCGCCCCGGTCCGCATGGGCCACAACCGCCTGACAGACCGGCGATTGCGCCGCAATCGCGCCACAGCGCAGATAGTCGCCAAAGGAAAACCCGCCCGGTATGGCCACAAGGTCAACGCCGGTGGGCAGGCTCGCGTCCTTGTGCCAGACCATGCTGACATCGGCCCCGGCGTGACGCAGCGCCACGGCCATGTCACGGTCACAGTTCGATCCTGGGAAAACGATGACGGCGGCTTTCATGGGGCTCTCCTAATGCAGAAAATCGGTGACAACCGCCACTCCGGGCGGTGTAGGGCCGTTAAACGCAGCCAGTTCGCGGCTGACATCGGACAGCGTCACCGTCCGGGCAATCAGTGGTGTCAGGTCAACCCGGCCGGTTTCAATCAACGACAGCAGGCTGGGATAGCGCCAGCTTGGCATGCCGCGCGTACCAAACAGGGCCAGATTACCCATATAAACCGCGTTCATATTAATCTGCATTGTCGCTGTATGCCCGACTGGCATACCGACCTGCACATGCCGGCCCAGTGGGCGAAGACATTCGATCGACGCGTTGGTCGTGACCTCGATCCCCAAAGCCTCGACCGACACATGCGCGCCACCGCCCGTCAGGCCACGAATAACGGCGGCGGTGTTGCCCTCCCGTGCATCCACCGCCGCCTCGGCCCCAAGGCTCAGCGCATGCGCGAGCTTCTCGGGAACGATATCAACGACGATGACCCGGGCACCCAGCGCGCGCCCAAGGATCAACGTCGATAATCCAATGCCGCCGGTGCCATGCACGGCCAGCCATTCACCCGCCTGCAATGACGCGCGTCCGGTCAGCGCGTGCCATGCTGTCGTGACCCGGCAGCCAAGCCCAGCCGCCAGCGTGGGCGACATCGCTTCGGGCAGCAAAGCCAGATTATGGTCAAACGGCACCGCCACATTTTCCGCGAAGGCCCCCGGTTCGGTAAACCCCGGCAGGCGCTGGTCCGGGCAAGTGTGGCTGTTACCGGACTGGCAGGCAGGACAGGACCCACAGGCCAAAATGAAGGGCGCGACCACAATCTGCCCGATCTTGTGCTTGGCCAAAGGCCCAGCCGCAACCACCTCACCACAATATTCATGCCCGCCAATCTGCCCCGGTTTGACACGCGGATGTTCACCGACCCAGCCATGCCAATCGGACCGGCACACACCGCACGCCATGACGCGCAAGACCACCCCATCCGGCGGGCAGGCCGGATCGGGGACATCCTCGATCACCAGATCGGCGTTATAGGCGCGCAGGACCGCAGCCCGCATCCCTTACGCGACCTCGACCCGGTAGCTTTCGATCACCGTATTGGCGAGGAGTTTCTCGCACATCGCCTTGACCTGCGCCTCGGCCTTGGTCCGGTCGGTTTCGGTCAGGTCCAGTTCAATGACCTTGCCTTGGCGAACCCCGGACACACCCTCAAACCCCAAAGTGCCAAGCGCATGGCGCACCGCCTCGCCCTGCGGGTCCAACACGCCGGATTTCAACATCACATGCACGCGGGCTTTCATAGCCATGCTCCTAGTTGATCAACGTCGGCTTGGGCCGGTGCGTCACGTTTGACGGCAGCACGCCCAACCGGCGGGCAACCTCGGTGTAGGCGTCGGTCAGCGACCCCAGATCGCGGCGGAATACGTCTTTGTCCAGCTTTTGCCCCGTCTCGATATCCCACAACCGGCACGAATCGGGGCTGATCTCATCCGCCACCACCAGCCGGTGAAAATCACCGTCCCAGATGCGGCCAATCTCGATCTTGAAATCCACCAACTTGATCCCGACGCCGTGCATGACGCCCGACATGAAGTCATTCACCCGCAGGGCCAGCGCCACAATATCATCAAGGTCCTGCTGTGAGGCCCAGCCAAAGGCGATGATATATTCCTCGGGCACCAGCGGATCGCCGAGCTTGTCATCTTTGTAGGAAAACTCGACGATGGGCCGGGGCAGCGGTGTGCCCTCCTCCATGCCCAGCCGCTTGGCCATCGATCCTGCGGCAAAGTTGCGCACGATCACTTCCAGCGGAATGATTTCCACCTGACGGACCAATTGTTCGCGCATGTTCAGGCGGCGGATAAAATGCGTCGGCACGCCGATGGTGGCCAGACCGACCATGAAAAACTCGGACAGGCGGTTGTTCAGCACACCCTTGCCATCAATCACAGCACGCTTTTCAGCGTTGAACGCGGTGGTATCATCTTTGAAATACTGCACCAAAGTGCCCGGCTCGGGCCCTTCATACATAATCTTGGCCTTGCCTTCATAGACCTTCTTGCGACGTGGTGCCATGGCTGCTCCGCTAGACCCCGATTTGTCCCGGTGCGGGAGGTCAAAGACTCGGGTTCGCTTGCGTCATAGTGCAAGGCCCCCCCCCGGGCAAGGGCATCGCAGGGGCGCAAAGGGGGTTGTGCCATCTAGTCAGATAATCCACATAAGATTGACCCTGAATGCAACGCTACGTTAAGACACCGCCAAGTTAATCTGGGAGAGTACCGCATGACTACGTTTGACGACCGCGAATCCGCCTTTGAAGGTAAATTCGCCCATGACGCTGAAATGCAATTCAAGGCCGAGGCGCGGCGCAACAAGCTTTTGGGCCTCTGGGCAGCTGGGCTTTTGGGCAAAGCTGACGATGTCGCGTTGGAGTATGCACGCGAAGTGATCAACGCCGACTTTCAAGAAGCAGGCGATGAAGATGTCTATCGCAAAGTCAGTGCCGATCTTGGATCATTGGCGACAGAAGCGGCGATCCGGGCAAAAATGACCGAACTGATGGTGCAGGCGAAATCGCAGCTGATGAGCGAACTCTGAGCGCAAAACACCGGACTGCGCGGCAGCGGCCTTTGGGCAGGTCCGCATAACAGTTCTGCAGGGCGGCCCATTTATTCGGTCCGCCTTGTGAATTGATCCGGACGCAAAGGTCCGACTGTCAGATTACGGTGAAACCTGCAGTGACCTCCGAATTGTGGGATTGCCTGATGACAGCTAATAAATGGCGATTATTCAGGGGCTTACGGGAACGGTGCTGAACGGGCCGTTGCCGGGCTATAGTTCTGTAGTAAACCTATAAACAGCCATTCTGGCGGGTTTGGCGGGTTCACAGGGCCGTAGGGTCCTCGTAGGACCAAATCGGGCCTAAGGGTTTTTTAATACAGGATAAAAGCGCCGTGACGGTGTTGCTTGAGGCGGTGTTTAGCGGGTGTTTGAACTGTCTGAGCTGGGCAATTGGTCGCCCAGTTAAGTGGCCAACGCCCAGAAGGGCTCCGGCCGTATAGAACACAGCCGCCCCATTCCAGATGTAGATGCCGTTTTCGGTCTGGGTCGACTGATTTTTGACCAGCACCCTATCGCTGGCCGCCAGGGCGACGGCGTCGATGCTGGCCCCGGGGGCCGAAGGGGTCAGGTTGACGGTGGATGCCACCCGGACCGCGTCTTTCCACGCGAGGCCCTCAATGGCGGCTGTCAGCTGCTCGTGAAGCACGACTTCGCCAGCCGCAGTTGAGGGGGCAGTGTTGGTGTAGGGTTTGCGCCCTTCGGCGTCGATGATGCGTTTTTGCGGAATGGCCATCGTGGCTTTCCTTTTGCGTTACACGCAGGCCGCCGACCCGGCAAAGGCCGCGTCAAACGTCAGGGTGAGGGTGTTGAGCGACAGATGCAGCACTTCTGCGCCGATGATTTCCTGACCGCCCGCCGTCGGGACGGTCACGACAGGGTTGAACCCAAGGTTGCCCGCGCTGATACCGGCTTCGGTTTCTGGCAGATGGCTTGGGGGTCCTAGCAAACCCTGAATGCCGCCAACTATGCCATCGCGCGGGCAGCCATGTCGGCCATGACGGGTGTCTGCAGCGCGTGTCGATGCGCGAGCGTGACAATGCGGATTATTCCTATCCGGTCGATATTCTTTTGCCGTCTGCACCGGGTGTTCCGGGCCCGGTCTTGCCAACAAGTCAGTCGGTGTCGGGCTGGAATGTGGCAGGTGTGATCCTGAGCGATGCCGGGGCTGTGGCGCGCCGCCCGGCGCTGTTGTTGTCATGGACCGGGGCGGATCAGGACGATCTCCGGGCGATCCGATTTGAGGTTCGCGTGACGGCCACCGGCCAGATCGTGCATCAGGGATCGAGCCATGATGTCAGTGTCGGACAGGTGGTCATATCGGGCGGTATTTTGCCCAACGTCAGCTATCAGGGCCGTGTCCGGTTTGTTGTTGATCGCCCCACGGTCTGGACTGCCTGGGATGCGGCCACCACCCCCAATATCGGTATCACCAACTCCGATTATGTCGGCGGCATCGGGTCGTTTCTGAACGGCAATAACGCCTCGTGGGGCGAGGTTGTGGCGAGCCTGCCGGTGACCGGCAACTGGTTTGGTCGGCAGGTCATATTGGCTGGCGATGGCAAGAACTACATCTGGAACGGGACTGCTTGGGTTACCGGGGTTGCCGCGGCTGATATCATTGGCACCCTGACCACGGCTAATTTTGCGGCCAGCCTGCGACCCCCCGAGATTGTCGCCGCTTTGCCTGCGACCCCCCGAGATTGTCGCTGCTTTGCCTGCGACCGGCAATTATCTGGGCCGGATGGTGTTTCTGACGACTGACGAAAAGCTATACAAGCACAAGGGCAGCCCCACCGGATCGGCCGGATTTTCCAAGGATGTGGACGGGGCTGATCTGCTGGCCCCCAGCGTTATTGCTGGCAAAATCGCGGCGGCGGCGGTTGGTACAGCCGAACTTGCCGCTGGGGCCGCCACTATCGAAAAGCTGACGCTCCGCGACTTTATCAACCGGGTCGAGGACCCCGGTGCCGAGCTGAACGGCATTGGCTGGGCGCTGACCGGTGTCCTGGGTGATTGGGCCATCGGATCAGGGTCGGTGAAATACGGAACCACGGCGTTTCAGCGGTCCTATGCGGGGGCTGCACTCAATAGCTCACTGGCCAACCGTCTCGTGTTCGACACCGCACCGGGCAAGGTGTATCGCTGCAAATATTGGGCCAGAGTGGACGCCACTTGCGCGGGCGGTGCGGGCGGTGTCCGGGTCCGGTGGCTGGACGCGACCGGCGCATCGCTGTCGACCAGCAACATCAATGGGACGCTGCCGACCACGACTTACGTGCTGTATGCAGGCGATGTGACCGCGCCCGCCAATGCCGTCTCTGGCCGGGTTGAACTGTATAACTTCCTGCAGACCGCAGGGTCGTTTTTGGTCGATGAGATATTCTTGGCGGAAAAGAATGCGGGCGAGCTGGTCGTCGATGGGTTTTTGGCCGTCATGGGCATGGCGGCCTTTGCGGGTGACCTGCAATCGACGGGCTATAATCCGGGCGTTGCGGGCTGGAAGATCAAGTCGGACGGCACGGCAGAGTTTGCTGATCTGGTGGACCGTAGCTGGGTCAAGGACGGCGCGATCAGCGATACGTTTCAGATCATTGCCGCCGGGCCTTTTGCCTATGTCGCCACCACCACAGTCGTTGCAACGTTGGACCTTGGTGCGATGCCGCGCGGCAATATTTATCTCAGGGGGTTGGTGTTTGAATACCGGACACTTTCGAATGCCGGCAACGACACCCAATGTTATGTGGACCTGCAACGCCGCCTGAAACAGCTTGGCGGGGCATTTACGGCATGGGAACTGGTCACCTCCCGAATAAGTCAGGTTAACTTTAACCCTTGGGAAGTTGAGCAATCAGACAGCACTCTGTCAGGTTACTACGACGACTACGAATACAGGGTGCGTTATCAATGCTTCCCTCAGAATGGCCTTGCACCAACCTCAGGGGACTTTCTGCGGAACGTTTACCTGACTGTGACGCGGGTAACCAAATGATCAGTTATGCCTTTGTCGATGCCGATGGCTATGTCACCGGGGCCGGATCAAGTCTGCGCCTGCGCAGCGGGGCCTTGGAGCTGCCTGCGGGCGTCACACCGATGGCCTCGATCCATATGCAGCTGGTCGATGGTGTGTTTGTCCCCCGCCCGACGCTGCCCGAGCCAATGGTGACGGAGTTGCAGGCCGCTGGCCGGGCGATGCAGTTTGCCGATCTGCCGCCGGATACGGCAGCCGAGATCATCGATGTCGAGGGCGGCTATTCCATTGCCATCCTTCCCGAGATCAAGGGCACCATCGAGATCGCATTGCCCGACCCGGGTCGCTACCGCATCGAGGTCACGCCGCCCCGCCCGTTTTTGCAGATGATCATCGATATAGAGGTGCCCGCATGGCCGTGATCCGCCGCGACCCCGCCAAGATTGCCGCCCACGTGGCTGCTGGTTTGGCTATCGCGAAGGCTCAGGCGATTGCCAAAATAAACGAAATTGTGGGTGTCACCCGCCAGAAATACATCACCACATCCCCCGGCCAAGACATGATCTATATTGCCAAAGAGCGTGAGGCGCTGGCTTTTCTGGTGGCACCGACCCAGGACATGACCAGCTATCCGTTGCTGGCCGCCGAGATCGGCGTGACGGCCCCGACCGCGTGGGAATTGGCGCAGGTCTGGGCCAATGTGTCGGTCTACTGGCGCGGCATTGCCGCCCAGATTGAAGGCATCAGGATGCGGGCGATTGCGCAGGTCGAGGCCGCGTCCGATCCTCAGGCGGTGACAGCCGTTCTGAACACCTTTCGCCCGAACTGACCGCCCTTGCACACGGGTGATTGAAGGCGTATTCAAGAAGGCTGCAACGGCAGTGGGACAGGGACTGATTTGAACGATTTCGCCCGATGCTGCAGTGCCGCGCTAAAAATCGCTCTGCTGCAACATCGACTGTAATTCACTGCAGATTTCACTGTCACGCTACAAACGCTACATTGTCCGTCGGACAAACATGCCAGACGCCCGACCTTTACGCCCCGCAAGTTAATCCCTATATCTTCTGTCAGGCATTGACCGGAGTTCCCATGACCCCCACCGCATCCCAATCTACAGCACAGGTTGAAGGCACTCCACTAATTGTGCCATCCAGCACCGACCATCCGCTGTACGAGGCCGTAGTTGATGCCTGTCGCACCGTGTTTGACCCCGAAATTCCGGTGAACATCTATGATCTCGGGCTGGTCTACACGATTTCGATCAGTGACCAGAACGAAGTTGATATTGCGATGTCGCTGACTGCCCCCGGCTGCCCGGTGGCCGGCGAAATGCCCGGTTGGGTCGCCTCTGCTATTGAACCAGTGGCCGGTGTCAAACAAGTCGATGTCAAAGTGGTCTGGGAACCGCAATGGGGCATGGATATGATGTCCGACGAGGCCCGGCTGGAATTGGGATTTATGTAATCCGCTCAACGCTGTGGCCCTGATCGGCGATCTTTTGCCGTTCACATAAATGCAATTAACACTTTTGGTGCGTTTTGCAAAACCCGTGCTAGCTTGATTGTCAACTTGGATGATAAGGCGAGGCCGTCATGCTTAACCGACGTGATTTTCTGATATCAGCGCTGCTGGCCACAGCCCTGCGGCCCTTGCCCGCCTTAGCCAACGCACCGGCACCCGACCCGTCCGAAGTGTTCCTGAACCGCCTGACTTTTGGTGCAAACCCTGCCTCCCGGGCTGACTTGGCGCGACTGGGGATGCAAGGCTGGCTGGATGATCAGTTATCCCGCCCGGCCAGTGACCCCGATCTGGACGCCCGGCTGGCGGCGTTTCGCCTGAACATTTCCTACGAGGCCGAAGACGACGGTAATGGCTTTGCGTGGGACGGCTTGGACGAAATGCGCGGGCTGACCAGCCTGAATGCCGATCCGGCCAGTCTGCTGCCACTGCTCGATTGGGAAAACCCGATTTCATATATCGAACGGGCCCGTCCAGGGGACGAGGTGATCGCGGCCTCCCTCACCCGCGCTGTCCATGCGCCTGCGCAATTGCGCGAGGTGATGACCCAGTTCTGGCATGACCATTTCAATGTGCACGCCCAAAAGGACGAATTCGTTGCCGTGTTTTTCCCCAGCTATGACGCGATGCTGCGCGACAATGCCTTGGGCAATTTCCGCACCATGCTGGGCGCTGTGGCCCGCTCGCCGTCAATGCTGATCTATCTGAACAATGCCGAAAGCACGGCCAGCCCGGCGAATGAAAACTTTGCCCGCGAGTTGTTGGAACTGCACACGTTGGGTGCGGGAAATTACCTGAACGACATCTACGACCGCTGGTCCGAGGTGCCGGGTGCACAGGACGGGCTGGCTACAGGATATATTGATCAAGACGTCTACGAAGTGGCCCGCGCCTTTACCGGCTGGTCGGTGGGCGATGGCCGCTATATCGCCGAAGGGCAGGAGGCACCGCGCACCGGCCTGTTTGCCTATATCGAAGGCTGGCACGACCCCTATCAAAAGCGGGTCATGGGTCGGCAGATGGACCCGAACCGCGCGCCAATGGCGGATGGCGAAGAGGTGATGGACATGCTGTCCAAACATCCCGGCACCGCCCGCTTTGTCTGCACCAAACTTGCACGACGACTGGTCGCCGATGAACCCGACGCGGGCCTGCTAGACCGGTTGACGGCGCAATTTCTGGACACGGCCGATGCGCCCGACCAGATCGCCGGGCTGATCCGAACCATTGTGGCCGATCCGTCTTTTGCCGCCCCGCCCAGCAAAATCCGCCGTCCGTTCGAATTTCTGGCCGCACTTTACCGGGCCAGTGGCGTCAAAGTGATGGCGCCCTACAAGGATTTCCATTGGCAATTGGAGCGGGCGGGATGGAAACAGCACACATTCCCACCCCCCACCGGCCATTCCGACGTGACCGAGGATTGGAATACTGGTTCACTGGTGCTGCGCTATGTCGATTATGCCCTGTCTGCGCATGATGGATGGTTCGGCTGCACCACGTCGCTGTTGTCCGGAACCTTGCCCGACACCACCCAGACTTTGGGCAAACTGATGCGGTTTTGGGCGGGTCGGCTGCACGGCACCGAAACCGATCTGACGCCAGAGTTTTTCGAGGCCACAGGACTATCCCCTGACGAACCCCTGCCCCAGAACGAACAGGAGCGGCACGATTATTCGGCCATAGCCATAGCCTTCGCCGCCCTCACGCCGCAATTTTTGTTTCGTTAAAGGAAGCGTTCCCATGTCAGATCCTGTCCTTGTTGTGATCTTCCTGCGCGGCGGCGCGGATGCCCTGAATATCGTCAGCCCGACCGGCGACGCCGATTATATCGCGGCCCGGCCCGAACACCTGCGCGTGCTGCGCAAAGGTGACGGTCAGGGGATGGCGCTGGGCGATGGCCTTGCTGATGTCGATTTCCGGTTACATACAGCGGCCCAGGATCTGGGACAGTTGTTTCAGGCGGGCGATTTGTCGATCTTGCATGCGACCGGGTTGAAAGAGGCGACACGCAGCCATTTTGATGCCGAGGCACGGATCGAACGGTCCGCGACCAATGGCGCAGCAGGCGGCTGGCTGGGCCGGTGGCTGAACCAAGCCCAACCGGGCGGGCCGCTGCCTGCACTGGCTGTCGGCACTGGGTTGCCCGAATCTCTGCGCGGCAGCAGGGCCGCCGTTGCGCCAGAGTTTTCCGAACTGATGCTCGCCCCTGGTAACTGGCTCGCCCCGGCGCTGCGGGCGCGTTTGCAGACTGGCTTTGGCACCCATGACAAACTAGGGGCGACTACGGCCGAAATTCTGGCACTCAGCCAGATGTTGCAAGACCGCTACTGGCAGGCGGATACCAGCGAAATGCGGGCCTATGCGCCTGATGTGGACTACCCGCAGGACAGCGACTTGTCTGGCCCGTTGATGACTGTGGCCCAAAGCATCAAGGCCGATCTGGGCCTGCGCATTGCCACAGTCGATTACGGCGGCTGGGATACGCATGCGCAGCAGAACGACCAGTTCACCCCGTTGTTGTCTGGCCTGTCGCGCAGCCTGATGGCGTTCTGGCGCGATCTGGGGCCGCGCCAGCAGGATGTGTCGGTGATTGTGCAAAGTGAATTCGGGCGGCGGCTGCGCTCCAACGATTCCGGTGGAACCGACCATGGCCGTGCAGGTGCGATGATGGTGCTGGGGCCCCAAGCCAAGGGCGGCAGGCTGCTGGGGCGCTGGCCCGGCTTGACTAACAGCGCACTCGAGGAAGGGGCTGATCTGGCGGTGACCACCGATTACCGCGATGTGCTGGCCGAAGTGCTGGTCAGCCACATGGGCCTGACCGATCCGGGCATCGTCTTCCCGGGCCTGGCACCGCAGCCTTTGGGCCTGTTCGGCTAAGACCCGCTCTTTGATTTTCGGAGTTGTTCAAATACCTCCGCCGGAGGCATCCTGCCTGTCCACCCTTGAGAACGCCGGGCATTGCACTTAGGTTAGTTGCAAAGGAGAGCATCCATGTTCGGTATTCCCGGCAAACAGGCCGTCAGCATTACCCCCGCCGCCGCGCAACAAATCGCGCGGCTGATGTCCAAAGACGGCCATCAGGGCCTGCGCATTGGCGTCAAAAAGGGCGGCTGTGCGGGTATGGAATACACCATGGACTACGTGACATCGGTCAATCCACTGGATGAAATCGTGGAAACTGGCGGGGCCCGGGTGATGATCGCGCCCATGGCGCAGATGTTCCTGTTCGGCACTGAAATCGATTATGAAGTGTCTTTGCTCGAATCCGCCTTTAAATTCCGCAACCCCAATGTCGTCGATGCCTGCGGCTGCGGCGAATCAATCAAATTCGACGAAAATCTAAAAGTGCCGGATTTGCGCAGCCAGTAGGGCTTTCGCCTGCCGATTGGCCTTGGTATCCCTTTGCACAACAAAGGGAGACCTAGGATGCGCCGTAAACTCGCTGCCGGAAATTGGAAAATGAACGGCACGCGTGCTGACATGGCCGAGGTCATGGCATTGATCGCGGCAAACCCGGCCCCGACGGTTGATGTTTTGATCTGTCCGCCGGCGACGCTGCTGGCGCAGTTGAACTGGGCGAAAAAGGACCATGCGCTGGCCCTTGGCGGGCAGGATTGTCATGCCAACCCCACAGGCGCGCATACCGGTGACATATCCGCCGCCATGCTGGCCGATGCCGGGGCCACCCATGTCATTCTGGGCCATTCCGAACGCCGCGCTGACCACGCGGAAACCGATGCAGCGGTGCAGGCCAAATCGCTGGCCGCCCATGCCGCCGGGCTGATCGCCGTGATTTGCATTGGTGAAACGCTGGCGCAGCGCGAATCCGGGGCCACTTTGGCCGTGGTCGGCACCCAGCTGGCCGGATCGACCCCAGACTGCGCCGCCGGGACCAATACGATTATCGCCTATGAACCGGTTTGGGCTATCGGCACCGGGTTGGTGCCGACGCTGGAACAAATCGCCGAGGTTCACGCCAGCATCCGTGCGGCCCTGATCACCCGGTTTGGGGCGGATGGGGCCAATTTTCGCATCCTCTATGGCGGGTCAGTCAAGCCAAGCAACGCGGCTGAAATCTTTTGCGTGCCCGATGTGGACGGGGCCTTGGTCGGCGGGGCCAGCCTGAAAGCAGCCGACTTCTCACCCATTATCAACGCGCTTGCCAACGCGCACTGACTGGCGCAATTGGGCCTGCTCGTCTAGGCGCGGGGATCGGTCGGTTGTGGCGAACTGCTGGTCATAGCGCGCCTCGTAATCCCTGAATTCGGTGCCGCAGATCCGGTCCCACCAGCGGAAATACAGGCCATAATTCCCGCCCACCCGCTGATGATGCATGTAATGATGCGTGGCGGGCGTTTTCCACCGCAGAACCGGCAGGCGGTGCCAGCCGCGCGGATAAATCTCGTACCCCAGATGCGCGATGACGTTGAAGATAAGCTGCAGGGTCGACCCCACCGCAATGGCCGCCGGATGCCAGGGCATGATCAGCGCCACAACGGTGACGGCCCAGACAAAAGACACTTGCTCTACAATCGCCTCCAGCGGATGGAACGAATAGGCGGTGAACGGCGTCGGATCGACGCTTTCGTGATGCACGCGGTGCACCCGTTCGAACAGGACCGGATGATGCATCATGCGGTGGGTCCAATAAAACGCCGTGTCATGCAGCACCAGAACCATGAACACGGTCAGGCCAAAGTAGAGGACGCCATAGTCGGCCACTACGGTATACATATTAGCCGCGCCCATCGAATCGGTCCAGAACAGCCAGATGGCGGTGGCGAGGAACACCACCTGGGTCGCCACGCTGAACAGGATTTCGCGCGCCACCTGCGGCAGACGGGGCCAGCGACGGCGGGCGAGCATCCGGCGTTTCAGCACCGGGTGCAGCACGATCCAGGCAAGAACAAACGCGCCGACGGCATATTGCAGATATTCAACAACGCCTTCCCAGACGTCGTAAGCAAGGGTCGCAAAACTGTCGACCCAATCGGGGCGCGGGCCGAACCAGATGGCCGCGATGGCCAAGATAACGCCTAGGGGTGCAACCCACAGGGGCGTCTTGCGGGGCGAGGGTGTCATCATGCGATGTCCTTTCCAAGGCCCCAGGCGCAGGCGCGCGGGGCACAAACAGCGGGCCGCGCCCTGCTGTCGGGCAGGGCACTTGACCTGTTACGGCAAATCACGATAAACACGATTCATGTCGTGATAGTCGATGTTTAATTCACGATTATCGTGATGTCAAGCGACGCTGGAGGTCCCTGATGCCGTTTTCATTCCACCTGACGGGGCGCGTGTTTTGGCTGGTCTGGCTGCTGATGCCGATCGCGATCTGGGGCGAGATTGCACAGGTGGACTGGGCCGTGGTCGGCGCGACAGGGCGGGCAGCGGGGATGGTGCCGGTCTTGCTGGCCCTGTCGATCAGCGGCAGTTATCTGGTGTTTTGCTTCGCGCTGGCCCTCGCCCACCGGATCATCTTGCGCGCGGCCGATGGCGAATTCTTTGGCCCCCGTGTCCTGCGGACCTTTCGGATCATGGGGACCATGTTACTGGTCTGGCCGCTCCTTAGCCACCTGATCGACAATCTGGCGCAAAGGGCGGCGACACCTGCGGACACACCGGTGGCGTTTTTCCTGATCCCCGATGTCGTCGTCATGGGGTTCGGCCTGTTCCTGTTGACCATCGGACAGGTTCTTGCCGAAGGGCTGCGCCTGCAGCGCGAATCGGAGTTGACCGTATGACGATCCGGGTGGCGCTTGATCTGATGCTTGCCCGGCGCAAGATGCGGCTGTCGGAACTGGCGGAACGCACCGGCATTTCGGTGCAGAACCTGTCTATCCTAAAGACAGAAAAGGCCCGCGCGGTGCGATTCACCACGCTGAACGCCTTGTGTGACGCGCTGGACTGTCAACCGGGCGACCTGCTTGCCTATGTGCCGGGACCGCAAGAACCTGACTAAATCCCTCTTGCACTTTGGCACCGGCGAGGTCAGCCTTTGGGCAATGTTGACACTGACCCAATCGCCCAGCGACCCCGATTTCATCCAAGACCCCTATCCGTTCTACGACCGGGCGCGGGCGGCGGGCGATTTGTTTTACTGGACCGACTACGCCATGGCCTGCGCCGTGTCGCACCGTGCGGTCAGCGCCATTCTGCGGGATCGGCGTTTGGGCCGTGAAGCCCCGTTTCCCCAACCCATAGCCCCTCATCTGGCCCCGTTTTATGCGGTCGAGGCGCATTCGATGCTGGAACTGGAACCACCGCGCCACACACGGCTGCGCGGGCTGGTCTTGCGCGCCTTTACCAGCCGACGGATCGCGGCACTGGGGCCTGAAATTGAGGTTTTGTGCAATGACCTTATTGACCGCTTTCCAACCGGGCCATTCGACCTGCTTGATGCCTATGCCCGCCCGATCCCGGTAATCATTATCGCCCGTCTGCTTGGCGTCCCCGAGGATCGGGCCGATGATCTGCTGGTTTGGTCGAATGCGATGGTCTCGATGTATCAGGCCCGCCGCACCCGCGCGATCGAGGAGGCAGCAATTGCCGCAACCAATGCATTCAGCGCGTTTCTGACCGGTTATATTGCGGAAAAACGCAAGGCCCCCGCTGATGACCTGATCAGCGAGCTGATCGCTGCCGAGGCACTGGGCGAGAGGCTGTCAACCGATGAACTGATCACGACCTGTATCCTGCTGCTGAACGCCGGGCATGAGGCGACGGTGCATACATTAGGCAATGGGATCAAAACCTTACTGGAAACTGGTGTTCGCGACATCACCGAAACCAGCGTCGAAGAAGTCCTGCGCCACGACCCGCCGCTGCATATGTTCACCCGCTGGGTGAACGAAGATGTGACCCTGTTCGGCCATGATTTTATTCGTGGCGACCAGATTGCCTGTCTGCTGGGGGCGGCCAACCGTGACCCGGCGGCCCACCCCGACCCGGCCCGGTTCGACCCGAGCCGCAGCGGCCCCGCCAACACCAGTTTCGGCGGGGGCATCCATTTTTGCGTCGGAGCACCCTTGGCCCGGCTGGAACTGCTGATCGGATTGCGGGTGCTGTTTCAGCGTTGTCCGAACCTGCGGCTGGCGGACACCCCCAGCTACGGCGATGTGTATCATTTTCACGGGCTCACCAGTTTGTGGGTCCACCATCGTTTGTGAGGTCGCACTTCGACCCTAGCCGCGAAACCCCCGGGCGATCACGAATTTTTCCGAACTATCGGCACGTGACGCGGGCGGTTTAACGTTTTCGACGGTGGCAAATTTCTGCTTGAGCAGTTTTTGCAGATCCCCCTCGGCGCCGCCAGCCAGCACTTTGGCGACAAAAGTGCCGCCGGGGGCCAGCACGTCAAACGCCAGATAGGCTGCCGCCTCGCACAAAGCGATAATCCGGATATGGTCGGTCTGTTTGTGGCCACTGGCCGAGGCTGCCATATCGGACATCACCACATCGGCCTGGCCGCCAAGCCATTCCTTGACCTGCAAATCTGCCCCATCGGTTAGAAAGTCGAGCTGATGGATCGTTGCACCGGCAATCGGGTCAACCTCTTGCAGATCGACACCAATGATCATGCCCTGCGGTTTGCCGCGTTTTTCGCCCAACGCATTGATCCGGGGTACGGCCACCTGTAACCAGCCGCCCGGCGCGCAGCCCAGATCAAGAACCCGCGCCCCAGTGGTCAGAAAGTGGAATTTATCATCCAGTTCCATGATCTTATACGCCGCCCTGCCCCGAAACCCTTCGGCTTTGGCGCGTTTGACATAGGGGTCATTCAGCTGGCGTTGCAGCCATAAGGTGGACGACATCGTGCGCCCACGGGCAGTCTTGACCTTGACGGTCAGGTCACGCTGCCCGCGCCCGCTGGTATTTTTGCCGGTCGGTGTCTTGCCCATGTCATGGCCTCCAAGCGGGCTGACTATCGCCAAACGCCTGCCCAACGCAAGTAGGGTGGGTAAAACCCACGCGGTCCGTTCAGCCGCGCCGCCGCTTGCCGCCACCACCGCGCCCGCCGCCTGCCCCACCTTCGCCGGGCGCGCGGTTGGACCTGATCCATTCCGCCCCGGACGCGTCGTTGTTGGTCAGGAAATTGGCGGCCCGGATCGCCTCCATCTCCTTGCCGGACCGGGGTTTGGTTGAGCCCAGACCAGTCAGCACACAAAACAACTCAAGATCCATATCGTCGGGCACGATGATGCCCGCGGCGGCCAAAGCGAGCTTCTTTTCCTCGATCTTGCTCATCGGCACAGGCAGGGCGACCGGATTCATGATCGCGCTTGTCATGCCCGCGCACATTGCCATCGGCAGGAATGCGTTGTTGATCCCATGCCGGTTGGGCAGGCCAAAGCTGATGTTGGATGCGCCGCAAGTGGTGTTCACGCCCAGTTCCTCACGCAAGCGACGCACAAGTGCGAACACTTGCAGGCCAGCAGTGCCCATTGCGCCGATCGGCATGACCAACGGATCGACGACTATGTCATGCGCCGGAATGCCAAAATCAGCTGCGCGTTGGACAATTTTCTTGGCCACGGCAAACCGTACTTCGGGGTCTTCGCTGATCCCGGTGTCATCGTTGGAAATAGCCACGACCGGCACGTTGTATTTCTTGACCAGCGGCAGAACCAGTTCCATCCGCTCTTCCTCGCCCGTCACCGAATTCAGCAGCGGGCGGCCCTCGCAGGCAGCAAGGCCAGCCTCCAAAGCGCCGGGAACCGAACTGTCGATGCACAAGGGCACATCGACGATGGCCTGCACCCGCCGGATCAGTTCACGCATCAGCGGCGGCTCGACAAAGTTGTTGTCGGCATAGCGCACGTCTGTGGCCATCATGTTGGTGAACACTGCACCAGAATTGATGTCCAGCATCGTTGCCCCGGCGGCGACCTGCGCAATCGCATCAGCCTCGACCGTTGTAAAATCACCGGCCTCAAGCTCGGCTGCCAATTTCTTGCGGCCCGTGGGATTGATCCGTTCGCCGATCACGCAAAACGGCTGGTCAAAGCCGATGATCACGGTTTTGGTTTTGGATTCGACGATAGTACGGGTCATGGATTATCCTTGGGCTGTGGCTTGGGTGGCCTGACCGCCGTGGTCAGCGGCCCAGGCGGCATTGGTCTTGATCCCGCCCAATGGGAAGAAGTGGACCTGTTCTATATTGAAATCAGGATGTGCAGCCTTGTGCGCCGCTAATCCTGCAACCACATCGGTCGGCTCATAGGGCAGCAGCAGTTTGGTCACATCCATCGCCCGCTTTTGCAACACGCGCAGGGATGGACCAACACCGCAGGCAATGGCGAATTTGATCAGGGTCTGCAACTTGGCCGGACCCGCGATGCCGATATGAATGGGCATGTCGATCCCGGCGGCCTTGAGTCCGTTGGCCCACGCGATGACCGGGGCGGCCTCAAAACAAAATTGGGTCGTGATCGCCATTTTCGCATCGGTCCGGTTGGCGAAATCCTGCTTCCAGTGCAGCGCATCCATGATGACCTGCTCGCCCCCCGCGATGTCCTTGTTCCCCTCAGGGTGGCCTGCAACATGCAGACGGTCAAAGCCATCAAACAATCCGGTTTCGATCAGTTGCATCGAGCTGTGAAAATCACCGGCGGGCGTATTGACGCCGCCGCCCAGCAGCAGGGCCTGATGCACCCCTGCCTCGGTCTTATAGCGATTGATCCAATCAGCCAGCGTGGCGCGGTCCGGAATGATCCGGGCCGGAAAATGCGGCATGACGTCAAAGCCTTCGTCGGCAATTCGTTTGGCGGTGGCCACCATATCTTCGATCGGGGTGCCTTCGATATGGGCGACATAGACGCGGGTGCCGCGTGGCAGCAGGGCGCGGAAATCTTCCACCTTTTCGGCGGTGCGCGGCATCACTTCGATTGAATAACCACCCAAGAATGCCTCAACCACCTGGCCCGGGGCCACAGGGGCAGATTTGCGCTTGAGAAATGGAAGAAGCGACATGAAAGCCTCCTTAAGGCGGGCGGGTGTCAGAATATGCGTGTCCGTCACGCGCGGCCGTCGTTGTTGATCAGGGTCATCAGGCGGTCTTTGTCGTATTCCACTTCGATCCGGGCAGCCTCGGCCACGGCAATCGCGTCTTGGTCGCCGTCCATTTCATAGGGGGCCGCTTTGCGCCATTCGGCCAGATACTCATCCGTCCCGGCGGCACCGGTTTTCATTGCAGCGCGGTCAATGGCCTGCTCAAAGCGTTCAGACAACTGCACTTTTGCAGCCTTGCGGCCTTTGCCGACAATCACTTGCGCGGGGATATCACGCCAGTAGACGATGGTAACTTCGGGCATCTGATTCCTCGCTGCTGATGACGTGACTTCTACGCGGCGCGCCCTTCGCCACAGGGTCGGTTTTCGACATCGCGCAGGCGGCAAACGACCGCTGCGGTCGCATTTGCGCTTATGTCAGTCGCGCAAGTGTAGGGCCATAGCCTGCATTCACCATATTCCACATGATCCTGATGTGGTTGCTTTGTAAAAATGCACGCTGATGTGCGCATCACAACGCTTGCGTGACGGCCCGGTCCTGCCTACCGTAGCACCAACTCGAAATGGAGGGCGTTGCAAATGACGCCCAAGCGTCCCATCGGTGCGGGCGCGTTCCCCCAAGCGGTCGATAGCCCCGCGCCCGAAATGCCCGATCCAGCATCGCTTTATGCGGCGCTTGATCTGGGAACGAACAGTTGTCGCATGCTGATTGCCCAACCCAAGGGCAGTCAGTTTCATGTCGTTGATAGCTTTTCAAAATCGGTCCAACTTGGTCAAGGCCTTGAAAACTCGGGGAAACTCAGCCGGGCCTCAATGGCGCGCACGATTAATGCCTTGCGGATTTGCCGCCAGAAACTGGCCCGCCATCAGGTCACGCGGATGCGGCTGGTGGCGACCGAGGCCTGCAGGCGGGCGCGCAACGGTGCTGCGTTTTTGGCGCAGGTCCGTCGTGAAACCGGGTTGACGCTTGAGATTATTCAGCCGGAAGAAGAGGCGCGGCTGGCGGTGATTTCCTGCGCGCCGCTGGTGTCGATCCGCACCGAACAGCTTTTGGTGGTCGATATTGGTGGCGGTTCGACCGAATTGGTCTGGATCGACCTGACCAATGTGCCGCCGCGGGAACGCCCCCGCGCGATCATGCGGCTGCATGCCGGGTTCCGCCAAGATCCGGGGCCTTTTGCGGCGGCCAAGGTCGTGGACTGGATTTCGGTACCCCTCGGGGTTGCCACCTTGCGCGATCAGTTTCAAGATGTTGAAGATGACGCGGCCCGGTTTGCGCTGATGAGCTGGTTTTTCGAAGAAAACCTGTCAGCTTTTGCGCCGTCTGCCGCTGTCCAGGCCCGCAAGGGCTTTCAGATTATTGGCACCTCAGGCACAGTGACCACGGTTGCAGCTTCGCATCTGGGCCTGAAACGCTATGACCGGAACAAGGTCGACGGGCTGCGGATGACGTCCGATCAGATTGACGCGGTAATCCGCGATTACCTGTCATTAGGCCCCGAGGGGCGGCGCACCGATCCGCGTATTGGCCGCGACCGGCAGGCGTTGATCATGTCCGGTGCCGCGATTTTGCAGGCGCTGATGCGGCTGTGGCCCACAGACCGGTTGTCAGTGGCAGACCGGGGCCTGCGTGAAGGGCTGCTTTATGCGCAGATGAGTGCGGATGGTACGCTGGAGGATGCGCCGTTTTAAGCCGGCTGTCGTTGGGTTTGACGCCATCAGATCGGCCCGGTAAACTACTCCCACGGCGCATCCGAGTGGAACTAAAATACATGAATTTCGACCTCAAGCGCGATGATTTTCCACCAGATTTCGTCTTTGGTGCGGCAACTGCGGCCTACCAGATTGAAGGTCACAAATACGGTGGTGCAGGATCCACGCACTGGGACACCTTTGCCGCAACCCCGGGCAACGTGGTGCGTGCCGAGGATGGTGCGCTGGCTTGTGATCATTACCACCAATATCCCGCCGATCTGGACCTGCTAAAGGACGCAGGTTTTGACGGCTACCGGTTTTCAACCTCTTGGGCGCGGGTGATGCCCGAAGGGCGCGGTGCGGTGAACGCCGAAGGTCTGGATTTTTATGATCGGTTGGTGGACGGCATGCTGGAACGCGGATTAAAGCCGTTTCAAACGTTGTATCACTGGGAAATGCCCTCGGCCCTCGCCGATCTAGGCGGCTGGACCAACCGAGATGTGGCGCTGTGGTTTGCCGATTTCGCGGAAATCATCACCCGGCGCATTGGCGACCGGGTGGCCAGTATCGCCACCATCAACGAGCCATGGTGCGTATCGTTCCTATCGCATTTTATTGGCGCACATGCCCCCGGCCAACGTGATATCCGCGCCACCGCCCGGGCTATGCACCACGTTAACCTTGCCCATGCCGAGGCGATGTTGCGCTTGCGCGGCATGGGGCAGAATAACCTTGGGATTGTATTGAATTTTGACCGTGCCCTGCCATCAGATGAAAGTGCTGGCGCAGCGGCCGCCGCTAATTTGCAAGACGCAATCTTTAACCGCTGGTTTATTCAAGCGATCACCAAGGGCACATATCCCGCCGAAGTGCTGGAGGGGTTTGGCGCGCATATGCCCAAAGACTGGCAGGCGGACATGCAGACAATCCGCCAGCCACTGGATTGGCTGGGCATTAACTATTACACCCGCGGACTATATGTGCCCGACACGACAATCCCATGGCCGTCAATCCGTCCGGTGCCCGGCAACCTGCCCAAGACCCAGATGGAGTGGGAGATTTTTCCCGATGGTCTGCATCATTTCCTGACCCGGATGGCGCGGGACTATGTGGGTGATCTGCCGCTCTATGTCACCGAAAATGGTATGGCTTGGCCCGATGTGGTCGAAAATGGAGCAGTCTATGACCCGCAACGTGTGGCGTTCATCCATGACCATTTGCAGGCCACACACCGCGCGATTGCCGATGGTGCGAATGTAAAAGGGTTCTTTTATTGGTCGCTCCTCGATAACTTCGAATGGGCATTGGGGTATGAGAAACGATTTGGCATCGTACATGTTGACTTTGAAACCTTGAAAAGGACCCCAAAATCGTCTTATCACGCGCTCAAATCCGTGCTTTCCCGATAATTGACAGGACCCCCGATGCAGCACCCCGCACAGACTTATTCGCTGGTGGCCGATGTCGGCGGAACCAATACTCGCGTGGCCTTGGCGTTGGGGCCGCAAGTCGTTGAAAACACTGTGCGACGGTATGAAAATAGCAAGTTTTCTGATCTGGAATCGGTCCTTCGGCAGTATCTGACAGACGAAGGTGGGGTCGTTCCACTGGCCGCCTGTGTCGCCATGGCAGGCCCGGTCCGCGATGGGCGCGCTGTCATGACCAATCTGGGCTGGTCGATGGATAAGGCCGGACTGGCGGCCGTCGCTGGGGTCAAAACTGTCGCCATCTTGAACGATTTGCAGGCACAGGGGCATGCTTTGGGCCATATTGATCCAATCCACATCCGTACGTTGATGCCGTTTTCGCGTGCGACCGCACATGCCGCCAAACTGGTGATTGGCGTCGGCACCGGGTTCAATGCCGCTCCGGTCTTTGACACCGATGGCGGTCGGTTTGTCCCGCCATCTGAATCCGGCCATGTTAACCTGCCCATCCGGGACGAAATTGACCTGCAACTGGGTGAGTTCGTCGCCGCTGCCAAAGGCTGCCCGTCGGTAGAAGACGTGTTATCAGGCCGAGGATTAGAGGCGGTCTACCGCTGGTTGGGCCACACAGACGGCAGTCTGGTTGAAAAGTCGGCGCATGATATCATGTCCGCAGTGGGCCAATCTGATGATCTGCGCGCTACCCAAGCGGTACGGATCGTGACGCGGTTCCTCGCGGCAGTGGCCGGAAATCTGGCGCTGATCCAGTTGCCTTTTGGCGGAGTTTATCTCGTGGGTGGGGTGGCCCGGTCTTTGGCACCCCATCTTGCCGCGAATGGTTTTGCAGATGCGTTCCGCGACAAGGGCCGGTTTTCTGACTTTATGAACAATTTTGGGGTCGGCGTGATCGAAGATGATTACGCGGCACTCACGGGTTGCGCCGCCCACCTTGCTGCACTGGTCGGATGATTGCGCCGTTTTTTGCCGCAGAAAACGGGATGTGATTTTTTCTCGATGCGCTTTCGATAGCAGGATTTAGATCATGCGACCGGCAGCGGCTTATGTATTAAAAAGCTATTCGCGCTCGGTTAATCTTGCCACAAGACATGCCCGACCGTTAATGTAATTGCCTTTGTACCGTTGTCGTCAAGTCAACTAGCGAAAATGGCTTGGGCAGAAATACCGAATTCGGGATCATCGCCTGATGTTCGGTAAAGGCATCTTCAGCATAACCCGAGACAAAAACCACCTTAGTGTTAGGCCGGCTTGTCAGCGCCTCTTTGACCCATGTGGGGCCATCTTTTCCTGGCATGATGACGTCGGTTACAAAGATATCAACAACAAGGCCGGGGTCCTGCAACAACAGCAGCGCGGCCTCGGCGCTTTCTGCCTCGAGCACCGAATAGCCGCGCAGACGCAGCGCGCGCGACGCAAAAGCCCGCACCGGCGCCTCGTCTTCGACCAGCAAAACCACACCTTCGGCTTTACGGCTGGACAGCGGCATTTCAGGCTTTGCGACCTGAACCGCGACCGTCAGTGGTTTATCATGGCTAGGGAAGTACAAAGTAAACGTCGTGCCGATACCGACCTCGCTATCGGCAAAGATGAAACCGCCAGTCTGTTTCACAATTCCATAAGCCGTGGACAGCCCCAATCCGGTACCTTCGCCGGGGCGCTTGGTTGTATAGAACGGCTCGAAAATCTTCGGCAGCTTTTCAGGTGCGATTCCCGTACCTTCATCGACAACCCGGACCAGAACATAGCTGCCGGCCGGAACTGTCGCCCGATCACGCGTCCATGGTTCGGCCATAAGAAGGTTTTCAGTTTCCAGCCGAATTTCGCCGCCCTCTGGCATCGCATCGCGCGCATTGACAACAAGGTTCATAATGACCTGTTCCAGTTGGCGTTTATCCGCCCTGACATGCAGCAGCGACGGGTCATGGTTCAACGTCAACTGGACTTTTTCACCAACCAGCCGGTTCAGCAAATGGGTCAGGTCGGACAATGTATCGCGCATGTCCAGAATTTCAGGCATCAGATTTTGTTTGCGCGAAAACGCCAGCAGCTGGCCGACAAGGCTGGCCGCCCGATTTGCATTCTGGTGAATCTGAATCAGGTCACCATAATCATGGTCACCCTGGTCGTGACGTAAAAGCAAAAGGTCACAATGGCCGGATATTGCGGTCAGCAAGTTGTTGAAATCATGTGCAACACCACCGGCCAGCTGGCCGATGGCCTGCATTTTCTGACTTTGAACAAACTGCGCCTCAAGGGTTTTCAGCTCAGTGACATCATTCAGGACAGCGATTAAATGGCGGTCTGGCCCTGTCCCGCTGGCATGAAGCGCTACCCGCAGAAACGTATCCTGATGCGCACCTGTGCCGCGCAGGAATTGCGGGGTTGGGCTACCGCGGCCGTCGATGGTTTCGGTCAGCCAGTCAATAACTGGCCGCCCCAAACCCTCGAGCAGGTCGGACATACGGGCGCCCGGACCCACGGGCATGGGTAGCAAACTTCGGGCTTCGCGGTTACAGGCCAGCACTTCACCCGTTGGGGCCACTTTCAACAAAGGCACGGGCAGATCTTCTATCGCACTCCATCCCGTTACGCCGCCCGCATCGCCGCCAATTGAATCGGCCGGAAGCAGGTAAATCTGTCTACGACCCCCGCTACCGGCCACCTCGGCGACAAGGCAATCGACGACGCCGTCGACACCATCAACCTGGTGGACCTGACCGCTGATCAGCGGCAGTGCGCGAAACACCCGGTCCAATGTACGGACGCGTCCACCGGCCAGCCTGCGAAACGCCTCGTTCATATATAGAATCGTACCAGTAGGGCCAGCCGTCAACATCGGGAGGCTTAGCGCATCGGCATTGCGTCCCGATCCGGCCCGTTCCGACATATCTTCGATCCGCCACAAAAACGCGATTTCACTGACGCGGTGAACCGAAAGGCGCAGATGCCCGCGCCGGGTGACGATATCATCGCGTGCCACCCCCAGCGACCGCGCCCGGCCTTGCAAGCGGAACAAAACGGCACCCGGGCTGGCAAACAAATCGGCAAACGCAGTTGCCAATGTGTCAAATGGCTTGTCTCGGTATCTGTCTGCTGCCGCCGTGTTCCGATAAACCACCTGACCTTCGGCATCGGTGATAAAGCTGGGCCAGGCATCGTTTTCGACAAAGCCTGAAACCGTCGTTATGAGCAAAGCCTGTCGGGCGCGCCGCCGCATGCGCGACGCGATTGACACCACAGCAACTGCGAACAGGATCCCACTTAGCAGGGTCAGCCCAAGCATCGCTCTTTGATCCGGCATCATCAGGCCGCCGAGCATGGCCAACAGCGCCAAGACAAAAATTGACGGAATAAACGGAAGTCTGCGGTCCGACGAATAGGACGCAGAGGCACTTTCCATTTCCGCTTGGGACACGCCAAAGCTCCCTTGATTCGCTTCACCTCTAATCCACCGCAGAAACCCTAACAGATGGTGAATATAGCCAAGGAAAACCCTACGCAGGTCTGTAAAGGCATGCAACTAAAGGTTGCTATTCGGCGCGCCTCATCACAGCTAAGTAGAACCCATCCCCCAAAGCGGATGGCAAAAGTTGCATTTCATCCGCCATCATCCAGTCTGAATTGGTCAAAAGGAATTCGGCGGCTTGTCGTCGATTTTCTGCGGCAAGGACCGAGCAGGTCGCATAGGCCAGCACGCCACCCGGCCTGACGAGTGGCGCAGCTTTCTGCAATATATCCGCCTGCAGCCTGCAAAGCTTGTCCAGCCCATTGGCGGTTAACCGCCATTTGGCATCGGGCGTCCGCCGCCATGTCCCGCTGCCCGAACAAGGGGCATCGATCAGAACAAGGTCGAACGGCGCGGCGGCGGTCAGTTCATCCGTGGCCAGCGGTGATATCTGAACCCCGGCCCGCGCCGCCCGTGACCCCAGATCAGCCATCCGGGCAGGATCTGCGTCATGGGCAAACAGGGTGGCGTCAAGCAGGGCCGCAATCGCCAAGGCCTTGCCGCCGCCGCCAGCGCAGTAGTCCAGAATACGCTGGCCAGACTGCAATGGCAGTCGCAAGACCGCTTGCTGTGACGACCCGTCCTGCACTTCGACAAGGCCAGATAAATAGGCATGCGAAGTTTGAATCTTTCGCGCATTATCAGTAACCTGCAAAGCGGTCTTAATGTCATATATCGGCGCGGAAACGATCATGTCCTGCAGTAAGCTGGCCATCGCCCCGGCCCGGTTGCCGCGCCGCAGATTGACCCGCAAAAACACCGGAGCGCGGGATTTCATGCTGTCTAGAACCTGCAATGTCTTATCGCCCAACGACTCAACGAACAACGCATACAACCAGTCGGGCAAATCCACCGGCAAAGTGCGATCCGCCGCTGTCGCTTCCGACTCCTGCGCCGTCAGAACTGCTGGCGCGTGACCGATACCGCTGAAAACATCGGCCAGATTGCCGCCATCCCGCCGGACAGCGCCGATCATAATCCCGCGGCCGGTTTCGGCCCTACCCATAGCAGCTAGCGACCGGCGACAGCGCAAAGCGTCAAACACATGGTCACGAACCGCAGCCCGGTCCTTGGAGCCCGCATAACGGTTGGCGCGGCCCCAATGGGTCAGTGCTTTTTCGGCAGGGGCACCTGCCAGGATCTGATCCAGCAATTCAATCGCAGCCGCTATCCGGGCGGGTGGGGTCACATCCCTGACTTTACTTTAAGATCGAACCATAACGAATTGATATCCTTAACCAACACGATAGTTCGGGCTTTCACGGGTAATCTGCACATCATGGACATGACTTTCTTTCAGCCCAGCCCCGGTAATGCGCACAAATTCACAATTGTGCCGCATCTCTTCAATCGTAGCATTGCCAGTATAGCCCATGGCGGCGCGCAATCCGCCGACCAATTGGTGAATGACGGCATGGGCTGACCCTTTGTAGGGCACCTGCCCTTCGATTCCTTCGGGAACCAGCTTGTCGCTGGCGGCGTCCTTTTGAAAATACCGGTCCGCCGACCCGCGCGCCATGGCACCAAGCGATCCCATGCCGCGATAGGCTTTGAACGTGCGGCCTTGATACAAGATCACTTCACCGGGGCTTTCATCGGTGCCGGCAATCATTGATCCGACCATCGCGCAAGACGCCCCGGCCGCAA
Organism: Rhodobacterales bacterium; assembly: GCA_031422295.1. Taxonomy (GTDB): domain Bacteria; phylum Pseudomonadota; class Alphaproteobacteria; order Rhodobacterales; family Rhodobacteraceae; genus JANOMH01. Next base: position 42,690 of record JANOQM010000101.1, read on the forward strand.
TTGCCTTGGCAAAATCGCCCGAAAACTTGATACCACCATCGGCAATTACCGGCACATCACCGGCGGCTGATGCGCAATCCATGATCGCGGTCAACTGTGGCACGCCAACACCTGCAACCATGCGGGTTGTGCAAATTGACCCGGGGCCAATCCCCACTTTGACCGCATCGGCACCGGCATCGATCAGGGCGCGGGCGGCCGCGGCCGTCGCAATATTCCCCGCCACAACCTGCACTTCGTTCGACAGCATTTTCAACCGCTTGACAGCCAAAGCTACACCTTCGGAATGGCCATGTGCAGTGTCGATAACGATCATATCGACCCCAGCCTCGACCAGCGCCTGCGACCGTTCAAACCCCGCATCGCCAACCGTGGACGCTGCCGCAACCCGCAACCGGCCCAGCCCATCCTTGCAAGCCTGCGGGTTCAAAACGGCCTGCTCGGAATCCTTCAAGGTCAACAAACCAGTCAGTTTGCCCGCCCCATCGGTGATCAGCAGTTTCTCGATCCGCCGGGCCTGCATCAGCGATCGGGCTTCGTCCAGATCGGCAGGTTCGGTCAGCATCGCCAGATTGTTGCTGGTCATCATCACCCGCACCGGGGTGCGGTCATCCTGTGCGAAACGCATGTCGCGGTTGGTGACAATGCCGACGACGCGGCCATCGGGGTCAACGACGGGAAATCCGGTAATCCGGTAACGGTCCATCAGCGCCTTGGCATCGGCAAGCGTTTGGTCCGGGGTCAAAGTAATCGGCGCATAAACCGTGCCGGACACGAACCGCTTGACGGCCCGGACCTCTTGCGCCTGTTCCAGCAGGCCCAGATTGCGATGTACCACGCCAATACCACCCGACTGCGCCATGGCTATCGCCATGCGCGATTCGGTGACAGTATCCATCGCGCTGGACAACAGCGGGATGTTCATCCCAATTGTCCGTGTCACACGCGTGCGGGTATCGGCGGTTGACGGCAGGACCGATGAGGCAGCCGGGAGCAGCAGCACGTCATCAAAGGTAAAAGCCTCGCGAATCTCCATCAGACTACTCCCCGTGGACGGTTTCGGTTGGCACGTCGCTATTACATGGATGGGCCAACAGCAAAAGGTCAAACTGCGTTATGCCGCAAAGCCGCGTTCAGGTGACGGGATCGCCCTTTCACCTGCGCCGCATTGGGTTATCTATGACACAACACGCAGTTAACAGGCGCAGCGCATGAGTTCGACCGACCAAACCGACCCCCTTGTCATCTTTACCCCCTCGGGCAAACGCGGGCATTTCCCGGCGGGCACGCCGGTACTCACCGCCGCCCGGCAATTGGGCGTCGATCTGGATTCGGTCTGTGGTGGGCGCGGTATCTGTTCCAAATGTCAGATCACCCCGTCTTACGGCGAGTTTTCGAAACATGGGGTGCATGTTGAGGCGGACGCGCTGAGCGATTGGAACGCGGTCGAGGAACGCTATGACACCATCCGTGGGCTGGCCAAAGGGCGCCGCCTTGGCTGCCAGGCCTGCGTGCAAAAGGATGTCATCATTGATGTGCCGCCCGAGTCGCAGGTTCACCGCCAAGTGGTTCGCAAAGAGGCGTCCGACCGGGTCATAACAATGGCCCCGGCCACGCATCTTTACTATGTCGAAGTGCAAGAACCCGACATGCACGAACCTACCGGCGATTTTGAACGTCTCGGTTTTGCCTTGCGTGATCAATGGGGCGTGGACCGGGTTACGGCCCCCCTGCCCGTGATGCGCCGCCTGCAACCAGCCCTGCGCAAGGGGGCGTGGACTGTGACCGTGGCCCTGCACAAAGGTCATAGGGACGAAGCGCACCGGATTCTTGATATTTTCCCGGGTTTTTACGAAGGCCGCATCTATGGCCTTGCCATCGACCTCGGCTCCACCACCATCGCTGCCCACCTGACCGACCTGCGCAATGGCACGGTCAAGGCCAGTGCCGGGGTGATGAACCCGCAGATCAGGTTTGGCGAGGATCTGATGAGCAGGGTTTCCTATGCAATGATGAACCCCGGCGGCGATGTCGAAATGACCAATGCCGTGCGTGAAGCGATCAACAGTCTGACACTGGACCTGACGACCCAAGCTGGAATCGAGGCGCGGGACTTGATGGAAGTTGTCTTCGTCTGCAACCCGATCATGCACCATCTGCTGCTGGGTATTGATCCGGTGGAACTTGGGCAGGCGCCGTTTGCGCTGGCAACATCGAATTCCATCTCGCTTGACGCGACTGAACTGAACCTGACTGCGATGAACCCAGCCGCCCGGGTGTTTATCCTGCCCTGCATCGCGGGGCATGTAGGGGCCGATGCCGCCGCTGTGGCACTGGCCGAAGAACCCGGCAAATCCGAAGATATGGTGCTGATCGTTGATGTCGGGACCAATGCAGAACTGCTGTTGGGCAATAAGACCCGTGTGCTGGCCTGTTCTTCGCCCACCGGCCCGGCATTCGAGGGCGCACAGATCAGTTCCGGCCAACGCGCCGCACCGGGCGCGATTGAACGGGTCGAGATTGATCCGGTCACCAAGGAACCCCGGTTTCGGGTCATCGGGTCAGACCTGTGGTCGGATGATCCGGGCTTTGCCGCCGCCGTCGCCACCACAGGCGTCACTGGCATTTGCGGGTCGGGGATTATCGAGGCGGTGGCCGAAATGCGCATGGCCGGGTTGGTTGACCCCAAGGGGCTGAACGGGTCGGCCGAGCAGACCGGCACGGCGCGGATGCTACCCGAGGGGCGGACCCATAGCTACTTGTTGCATGACGGGTCTGACCATGGCGGCCCCGTCATTACCGTGACCCAAGGCGATATCCGGGCGATTCAGCTGGCAAAATCGGCGCTTTATGCAGGTGCGCGGCTGTTGATGGATGAAATGGGCATCGACGCTGTCGACCGGATCGTGCTGGCCGGGGCCTTTGGCGCACATATCAGCCCCAAACACGCCATGGTGCTGGGGATGATACCGGACGCACCTTTGTCGCAGGTCACGAGTGCGGGCAATGCTGCAGGAACCGGCGCGCGGATTGCGCTGTGTTCCGTGGCTGCACGGGCGGCGATCGAGGTGACGGTGCGCGAGATTCACAAGGTTGAAACCGCTATCGAGCCGAAGTTTCAGGAACATTTCGTCAATGCCAATGCGATCCCGCATGCGACGGATGCTTTTCCGAATTTGCTGCGCATCGTGACCTTGCCCGACGTCAGCTTTAACACCGGCGGCGGCAATGACGGCGGGCGGCGGCGACGGGCGCGGTAGGGCAGGCTTGCGCGGATGCAGAAGTGCCCGTTAGGCTGGCGCAATCGCAACCGGGGGATGTACGATGGCACAGTTTCGCATGATCGTGACCGACGTTGATGCAGCGTTCGCAGTCTACACGACCCACTTGGGCTTTGCCCTAGTCGAACAATATAGCGATTGCGACGCGGGATGATCTGACGCTCTGGCTCGCGGGGCCTATGGCATCAGCCGCTAAACCGATGCCGGACGGGGCGAAACCAGAATCGGGTGGCTGGAACAGGATTGTCATAGTGGTAGACGATCTGGGAGCCGCCGTGTTGCGATTACGGGCCGCAGGTCCTGATCGCGGGCTCTTGGGGCAATCTGATTGAATTGTTCGAGCCGGCTGAAGCCCCCTCTTCTGTTTCAGTTAATTTATTTGGAACCAATACGCAGCTTCATCGTTATCCCCCCGAATGATCCGCACATCGGATTGTCAATCAGGAGACGAAAATGCGCAATTACACCAAAGCTATTCTTCTTGGCGCGACACTGCTGACCACCAGCGCCGCCATTGCCCAAGATGCGAATATGACGATTGTCGAAAACGGCCAAAGTGCGACCAACTTTACCGCACTGGTGGCAGCTGCCAATGCAGCTGGTCTGACCGAAACCCTGATGGGCCCCGGTCCGTACACTGTTTTTGCTCCGTCGAACGAAGCTTTTGCTGTCGCCGATTCGGCGATGCTGGCCGAATTGATGCTGCCCGAAAACATCGAACATCTGGCAAACCTGCTGAAGGCCCATATTATTCCGGGCATGTATACTTCGGCTGATCTGGAAAAAGCCATTGGTGCTGGCGTAAACGTCGATGCGGCAGACAATATTCTGAAAGTTGTGGATGGCGTGATCGAATCCGAATCTCTCGCCGGAACGGCTTCGCATATTTTTATTCGCCTGAATGGCGACGAATTTGATATCTCGGCCGACCAGAACAATATGGTCCAAGCTGTGATCGTCGAAGCGGATTTCATGTCATCCAACGGCGTGGTCCACGTGATCGACAAATTGTTGAGTCCTGTTGCGAATTAATTGATCTGGTTATCTCGTCTGTAAAAAGTGACATTGTTACCTCGTGGTGCGGCCGCCCTTGTCCGGGGCGGCCGTATGCCTTTGTGCTTGACGCCTGCGACTCACGCGATTACCCAGCCCTTCATGCGGCGGGTATGGTGAAAAGGTATCACGAAAGCTTCCCAAGCTTCAGTTGTGGGTTCGATTCCCACTACCCGCTCCAACGCTCCCGATTTCATTTAGTCCAAGCAGGAGCCTACAATGCCCGAAACCCAAAGCAACATTCAACGCATCAACCCCGGCCCGCGTATGAGCGAGGCCGTGATCCACAATGGCGTGGCTTATCTGGCGGGCCAGGTCGGCACACCGGGGGCTAGTATCCCCGACCAGACCCGCGCTGTATTGGCCGAGGTTGACCGGATTCTGGCCATGTGCGGCACCGATAAATCCCGCATTCTGACGGCGCAAATCTGGCTGTCGGATATCGCGACTTTTGGACAAATGAACGAGGTTTGGGATACTTGGGTCATCCCCGGCCACACCCCCGCCCGCTGGACCGGAGAGGCCCGGTTGGCAACGCCGGATTACCGGGTCGAAATCATCGTGACCGCGGCGGTGTAACTGCGCTAGGCTGGCCGCAGGACGACTCTGACAGGGGTTTTCAATGCGATATTTGTTAAGCGTCGCTTTCGTTGCAACGGCCTCACTTGCGCAATCCCAAGGGGTGCCGCTGCGCATTGAATGTGTGGCCCATTCGGGCGAGACAGTGTCTATCGACCTGTTCGGCCCGTCCGAGTTCGGCCCGCTACATTGCATTCAAGCGCCCGGCATTTATGATCTCACCCCCTGCGCCCCCGATCAGGGCTGGGGGTTAAGCTTTGGCACGGGCGCCGCCACTCTGTCAGGTGTAACCGCCGATGTGGCCGTTGCGTCGGCCCATCCGGACGGCAAGTTCGCCGTTTCTGTGGATGCCGACTTCATTATCGCGGCAGGGTCATTCGGACCGGGCCTGCCGGATATGCGCTCGGTGGGGAACGAAACATTCTGGCGTCTGGCAATCGGTCGGGTTGGCATGGTCGGCGTTCTTCAAAGCGTGCTGGGGCCGCTGCTGCTGACCTGCACCGAGGGCGCAGGTTAACCTAGGCGACATCCGGTAGGGCGCGATTCACCCGGCCTTTTTCCCGGTGAAACGGCGGGGTGAACCTCGCTTTACGCCCCGTTCATCCGCAAAAACGCCACCAGCCCCGCCGTTGACCCATCTTTGCCCTCGGTCCCAGCCTTGCCCTCGACCACCGGCCCCAAAGCCGTGGCCAGTTCCTTGCCCAATTCCACGCCCCACTGGTCATAGGAATTGATCCCCAGTACCGCGCCTTCGACAAACACCCGGTGTTCATACAGCGCCAGGATCTGGCCCAACACGAACGGGGTCAGTTGTGGATAGGCCAGCGTGACCGAAGGGCGATTGCCCGGAAACACCCGGTGTCGGGCCTGCCTTTCGCCTTCGGCCCCGGTCACGCCTTTGGCGGCCATTATCGCGGTCGCCTCGGCCAGGTCGCGGCCTTTCATCAGCGCCTCGGACTGGGCCAGACAATTGGCGATCAGCAACTGGTGCTGATGGTGCAATTCATCCTCGTGGCCGCGGGCGGCAACCAGAAACTCGCACGGCACCACGCGGGTGCCCTGATGGATCAGTTGATAAAATGCGTGCTGGCCATTGGTGCCGGGTTCGCCCCACACCACCGGGCCTGAATTCACGCCCAAATCGGCCCCGTCCATGCTGACCCGCTTGCCGTTACTTTCCATCTCAAGCTGTTGCAAATATGCGGGCAGCCGGGCCAAGCGATTGTCATAGGGCAGCACCGCGCGGGTCGCATGGCCGCAAATCTGGTTATGCCAGATGCCGACAAGCGCCAGCATGACGGGCAAGTTTTCAGACCAGTCAGCCACCCGGAAATGGATGTCCATCGCCTGCGCACCACGCAAAAACGCGCGAAACGCGTCTGGCCCTATGGCAATCATCAGTGACAGGCCAATTGGCCCCCACAGCGAATACCGCCCGCCAACCCAATCCTGGAACCCGAACACCCGGGCGGGGTTGATGCCGAATGCGGCGGTTTTATCGGCGGCGGTAGACAAGGCTGCGAATTGCGCAGCGGGGTCGGCCACGACCTGCCCCATCCATGCCTTGGCGGTGCGGGCATTGGTCATGGTTTCGATTGTGGTAAAGGTCTTGGACGCCACAATGACCAATGTCGTCGCAGGATCGCAAATGCGCAGAACCTCGGACACATCGGCGGGATCCACATTACTGACAAAATGGCAGCGCGGCCCGTCATGATACGGTTTCAGGGCCAAAGTTGCCATCGCAGGGCCAAGGTCCGACCCGCCAATGCCGATATTGATCACATCGGTAATCTTGCCGCCCTGCCCCCGAAATTGCCCCGAGCGGACCTGTTGTGCAAAATCCGCCATCACGTCGAGTGTCGCACGCACCTGCGGGATGACATCGACGCCGTCAACCAGCACCGGGTCACCGTCCAGATTGCGCAAGGCGGTATGCAGCACGGCGCGGCCTTCGGTTTCATTGATCGAGGCCCCGGCAAACATCGCGTCGCGTTTGTCAGCAACGCCAGCATCTTTCAGCAGCCCGATAAGCAAATCACGCGCCACTTGATCAATGGTGGTTTTGGAGTAATCGAACAGCATGTCGCCCAGGCTGACCGAAAAGGCCTGTGCGCGGGATGATTCAAATAGATCGGCAATCCGCACATCTGCATTTTTTTCGTGATAATTCTGCAGCTTGGACCACATTTCTAATTCTCCGCCCAGTGAATAATAGACCCTTTCAAAACCGCCGCAATCGGGGCTTCGGTTGGGGTCAGGTGCCTGGCGCGGTCCAGTGCCATACGTTTTTCGGCCCCTGTGATGACTATATGGCGACTGATAGCCCCATTCAGGACTGCCGCAGACAGGGTGATACGCGGCTCGGGCGCACCGGGCGCGCGCATCGGCACCAGCAGGGCAGTCCCAGTCAGGGCATCCTGTAGCCGGTCTGCACCGGGAAAGATCGACGCAGTGTGCATGTCCGCGCCCATTCCCAGCAGTACGACCGATAATGGCAAGGCTGCAGCAACACCGGCTGCAAGGTCGTCCAGAATATCTTCTGGTGAATCCGCAGTTAAATAAAGCGGGATCAGCCGGGCCGCCGCCGCCCGATTTGTCAGCAGGCGTTGGCGCAGCAACCGGGTGTTGGACCGATCCGAACTTTCTGGGACCCAGCGTTCATCGGTCAGCATGACATCGACCCGGCCCCAGTCGATATCAACAGCACAAAGCGAATCGAAAATCGGGCCGGGGGTTGTTCCGCCCGGAACAGCAATGCTGGCGCGATCGCCTAGGCCAAGGGCCTGACGCAATTCACTGGCCAACGTATCGGCGAGGGTCATCATCATCAGTTCCGCATCGGCATATTCGATGATCTGCATCAGACTATCCTTGGCTACGCCATTTGGGTTGAACCCGGTCTAGGCCTTGATTTCGCGCCAGCGGCGTCCATCGCGGTGCATCAACATCATCGCATCATCAGGGCCAGCAGTGCCCGCGTCATACAGTTTAGGCACATCGTTGCGGGCCTCCCATCCAGCGATGATCGGGTCGGTCCAGGCCCATGCTGCCTCAACCTCGTCGCCGCGCATGAACAGGGTCTGATTGCCCCGGATCACATCCATGATCAGCCGCTCATATGCGTCGGTTGCCTGTTCGGCATCATCACCCAGCGCAGTGGCAAACGACATATCCAGCGGCACATCAATCAAACGCATGCCGCCGGGGCCGGGTTCCTTGATTGTCACCTGCAAATCCATGCCTTCGTTGGGTTGCAGCCGGATCGCCAGAATATTGCGGTGCTGGGCCTTGTCGCCCTCAAATATTGAATGGCCAAGGTCCTGAAACACAACGGCAATCTCGGATGACCGACCTTTCAGCTTTTTACCCGTCCGAATATAAAACGGCACACCAGCCCACCGCCAGTTAGCGATATGGCATTTCATCGCCAGAAAGCTTTCGGTAAACGACCGCGGGTTTTCGGCATCGTCACGGTAATTTGGCGCATCGGCCGTGGCATCATACTGACCGCGCACAATATGATGCGGGTCAATCGGTTGCAGGGCGCGGATCACCTTGAGCTTTTCATCGCGCACCGCATCGGCATTGAAATGGCTCGGCGGCTCCATCGCGATCAGGCACAGCAACTGCATCAGGTGATTTTGCACCATGTCGCGCATCGCCCCAGCCTTGTCATAATACGCCCCGCGCCCACCGACCCCGACAGTTTCGGCCACGGTGATCTGTATGTGATCGACGTAATGATTGTTCCACAGCGGCTCGAACAGCACATTGGCGAACCGGACCGCCATCAGGTTCTGCACGGTTTCTTTTCCGAGATAATGGTCGATCCGGTAAATCTGATGTTCGCCGAAATGTTCAGCCAGCGTGGCATTCAGGGCCTGCGCGGTCGCCAGATCGCGGCCAAAGGGTTTTTCCACCACAATCCGGGACGTCGCATCGGCGATATTGTGCAGATGCAAGCGTTCAGCCAAAGCGCCAAACAATGCAGGTGCGACCGAAAAATAGAATGTCCGGATCACGTCCGTATTCATCAATCCAGCCAGTTTAGCCCAACCACCATCGCCAGTGGCATCGATCGACACATAAGCCAGCCTGTCCAAAAATGCGGCCAGACCTGCGACATCTTTCTTTTCCGACCCGCCAAACTCGGCAATCGCTGCGGCGATCATCGCCTTGTATCCGGCATCATCCAGATCGGCCCGCGCCGCGCCAATGATCCGCGCACCCGGTGGCATTTGCCCGGCCAAAAAGCGCCGGAACAGGCCCGGAAAGATTTTGCGGCGTGCCAGATCGCCGGTGCCGCCAAAGATGACCAGATCGAACGGATCGACGGGAATGACACGGCTGACCATGGGCACCTCGGGGACTGTTAGCGCTATCAGCGCGTTACCGGCGTCCTAATCACTGATGTCGCCAATGTCCAGCATAAGGGCAATGGCGGGCCATTGCATCAAGCGCTTTTCAGTTCACCCGCAAAAGAGGCCAGCAAACCCAGCGCTGCATCCAGACTGGCAGGCCGCCCCAGCAAATAGCCCTGCCCGCGCGAAATGCCGATTTCGCGCACAGTATCGCGTTCGGCTGTAGTTTCGATCCCTTCGGCCACAATGATCGCCCCGGTCTGGGTCGCAAAACTGACCAATGCGATGGCCAGCGACCGCTTGACCTTGTCACTGTCAATATTCGAGGTGAGGGACATATCCAGTTTTATGATGTCAGGTTGCAGCCGTACGATATGTTGCAGTCCCGAATACCCGGCCCCCGCGTCATCAATGGCCAGCAAGACCCCCATCGCGCGCAGGCGGAACAGTTCAGATTGCAGGTCGTCATAACTGGCGACAATCGCATGTTCAGTCAGTTCCAGCACAATCCGGTCGGCCTGATATGGGGCGAAAAGGGCTGGCAAAGCGCCGCTGGACACCGTTTTGGGCGAAGCGTTGATTGACAAATAGACCGATACTGGCAAGCTGTTTAGCCCGCGCAAGGCGGCCCTGATCACCAACAGTTCTAGGTCCACCCCCAGCCCTAATTCGGCCGCCTCGGTAAACCATTTATCTGGCGACGGATGATGTTTGTCTGTGAACCGGCACAAGGTTTCAAATCCGGTAGGTTGCGATGTCGCCAGATCAAAGATCGGCTGGAACACCATATTAAACGCTTCATCGGCGATGATAGTCTCAACCCGGTCTCGTTTGACTCGCGCCTCGCCCTGATCACGCATCGCCCGGTTGACCTGTTTTTCGGACAGGTCCGCAAACAACTGCATGACCGCCAAATCGCGGGCATTCAGTGACGGGTTCGGGCGCGGGCTAAGGCAACAAAACATGCCATAAACACTGCCGTCCGCCTTGCGGATCGGAATGCTGACATGGCTGCCAATCGGCGTGTTCAGCGTGATCGGCAGCGCCATGGCCAACGGTTCTGCCGCGGTATCCGGGATCACCTGGGGCAGCCGACCCGCGATAATATGCTGACAATACACTTCGTCCAACGGTCGGCTGTCACCCGGCTTGATCATCCCCTCAAGCCCTGGGGCAGATACCGCCCGAAAAACCGACTGGCCGTCAACAAATTCGCTTAGATAAGCAATTTCCATACCGAGGTGGCGGCGCACGGTTTCAAGCGCCGTGTCGATGATTGTATTCGACTGGTCATCCGTCAGCTTCGGACCCAAAATTTCGCCTAATTCCGCCAAGTCATCCTCCTGCGATTTGGGCAGGGTGCGGTGCAAAGCTTAATTTTACACTGAAATGCCGCCGCCACTTGCAGACAATCCTAGGCTTCCAGTTCGGCGTCCCAGTACAGGTAATCCAGCCACGAATCATGCAGATGTCCCGGTGGAAACCGGCGGCCCATATTGCGCAGTTCCTCGGACCCCGGCTGTCGAGGGGGCTTGCGCAGGTTCAACCCGGATTGCCGCAAGCTTTTGGCACCTTTGCGCAGATTGCAGGGCGAACAGGCAGCCACCACATTTTCCCAGGCGGTCGTGCCGCCACGGGCACGCGGGATCACATGGTCAAAGGTCAGATCGCCCTTATGGCCACAATATTGGCAACAAAATTCATCGCGCAGAAATAAATTAAAGCGCGTGAAGGCCACGCGCTTTTGAGGTTTCACATAATCGCGCAGCACCACAACCGATGGTATTCGGATCACTGTGGACGGGCTGCGCACCACTTCGTCATATTCGGCAATGATATCGACACGGTCCAGCCACGCGGCCTTGACCGCCTCTTGCCACGGCCACAGCGACAGCGGGTAATAGGACAAAGGACGATAATCAGCATTCAGGACAAGCGCCGGATGCTGCCGCAATGCAGCAGGGTCACGCACGAATGTGGTTCTGAAATCAACGTCCATCAACGCAATCGTCCTTACCCTTTGCGACCAGCAACACTGGGCAGAAGCCCCGCCCCGGTATTAAAGACTATATATGGCGTTAAGCCCCTGTCCAGCCCCACATGATGTCGTGGAACTTGTGAATCGGCATATAGTCAAAGGATCACGCGAATATGACGCTGCACCGCGGAAGGTTAATCCAGCCCCAGCCGGTCGCGACTGAACGCCAGCGCCACCTGTAGCCCGTCCGGCGCAATGCCATGGGCGGTGCCCTTCATGATATGGGCATAAACCTCGGTCCAGCCAGCATCCTGCAGGGCTTGCGCCGCTTTGGGCAGTTCCTGCACCGGCACGACATTATCCTGATCGCCATGGATCAACAAAACTGGCGGGCGACATCGGGTTTCATCGGCTAACGCCTCGGGCTCCAGCAACCGCCCTGATATCGACACAACCCCCGCCACTGCATCGTCGCGCCGGGGGGCAATATGCAGGGCCATCATCGACCCTTGGGAAAACCCGACCAGCATCACTTGTTCGGGCAACAGATCCTCGTCGATCATCACGCCATCGACAAAAGCATTCAAATCCTCGGCCGACCGCATCAGCCCGGCGCGCTGTTCTTCCTCGGATGACCCGTCAATCCACGGGATCGGGAACCATTGCAGGCCGTAGGGCGTGCCATGACAGGATTCAGGCGCATCGGGGGCCAGAAACAGGGTATCCGGCAGATGGTCGGCCAAAGTGTCAGCCAGCCCCAGCAAGTCGGCCCCATTAGCGCCATAGCCGTGCAGAAAAATCACAGCGGCGTTGATCTGTCCGCTTTGCGGCTCAACCCGGTCAGATTGCAGGGCGCGTGTCATTCATTCAGATCCTTTGTCGGGGGCAATGTGGCGGGCCAAATAGACCCGGCTGAACGCGATATAGCCTGGGGCAGTCACACCAAGATGTGCCTTTAACCTGTCATGCAGCGCAGGCAAATGGTGAAACGGCACCTGCGGCCAGACATGATGTTCGATATGAAAGGGCATATTCCAAGCGAGAAACCGGACCAGACCGGTGGTCAGGGTGGTGCGGCTGTTGAAAAACATATTGGTCACTTGCGGGCAATCACCATGTTCAGCCAGCAGATACAGACGCAGGAATGGCTGACCCAACACCACCGGAATGATCCATAACCACAGAATCATCTGGCTGAACGCAAGGCTGATCGTAGCAGCAGCATAGACAAGGGTCATCCCCACGGCCTCGGTCCGCATTTCGGCAATTGCACCGGTCGGCAGATATCGGGCGGCTTCGCGCCCCAACGCCAATCGGATTAGCAGCCGGACATTGGCAATCCAATACGGCAAGCCTGAAATATGCCAAACCCAACCTGCAACGGACACTGGCTTGGCGGTATCCAGTTCCGGGTCCTGCCCCGCCTGATTGGTCCAGCGGTGATGCGCCAGATGAAAACTGCGAAACCACCGGAATGGCAGCAGCAGGAACAGGCCGCAAACCTGCCCGATGCCCTCGTTCAGCCGGGCCGAAGCAAATGGCGTCTTATGGGTGCATTCATGTTCCAGCGTGAAAAGAAACACGATCAGAACGCCTTGGACCGGCAACATCAAAAACCAAAACGGGATTTGCGCAGCAATCAGCGCCGAGACCACAGTAATCGCCCCCAGATGCCCAGCCAGATGCAACAGACCGGCCCGGTCTGACTTTGCTGTCAACTGTGCCCGATCGGCGACCGGAACTGCGGTCAGCCACGCTTTATGGTCAGACCCGCTCACTTGATACCGTCCCGGACTTTGACCTGTTTGTAATAGGCCCACAGCAACCGGGCCGCGACAGCCCGCCAAGGGCTCCATGCCTCGGCCATTTGACGCAGGGCGCGGTCTTTCGGACGTTCAGGCAGATCAAACACCATCCGGACGGCCTCTTGCAGGGCCAGATCGCCCGAGGGGAAAATATCGGCGCGGCCCAGACTGAACATGGCGTATATTTCGGCGGTCCAGATGCCAATTCCGGGAACTTTGACCAATGTCTCGATCACTTGGGCCGTGGGGGCATGGCGCAGGGCCACGTAATCAATGCCTGCGGCGGCCAATTCATAGGCATAGGTGATTTTCTGACGACTTAAGCCACAGGTGCGTAAATCGGCCTCCGACGCAGCCTTGATCGCATCGGGTGTCACCATCCCCGCCACCTCCATCCGGCCCCAGATCGCGCGGGCACTGGCGACGCTGACTTGCTGGCCGATAATCGCATTCAGCAACCGGTCGAACCCTTCGGCCTCGCGGCGCAGGGGCAAGGGGCTGATCTGGGGCAGGACGGCGGCAAAGCGCGGCTCATTTGCGGCCAGCCAAGCCGCACCTTCGGCCACACATTCGGGCGTTTGAATGATCCGCATTACAGCGCCCTGACCCAATCCAGTGCCTGTTGCACCGTGGATACGCGGGGAGCATCCGGCATTGGCGGGCGGCGCAGCAACAGCACCGGAATGCCCAAATTCCGGGCGGCGGTCAGTTTTGTCCGGCTTTCGGCTCCACCCGCATTCTTGACGATCAACCAGTCAACACCCAAGGCAGCAAATAGCTGCGCTTCGCGTTCCACGGAAAACGGCGGGCGGCTGATGATAAATTCGCCCCCCTCAAACGGAAACGGGGCGCGGGGTGGGTCAATCTGGCGGCACAAAACGCGGCGTCCTTCCAGATTGGCAAATCGGGGCAATGTCTGGCTCCCGGTTGCCAGAAAAACCGTCAAGCCGATGCGGATCAGGGGTGCAGCTTCGGCTTCATGTGCGATTTCAGTCCAGTTATCGCCCGGCTCGGGCAACCAACCCGGGCGCAACAGATGTAGGTAAGGGAGCGAGATATTGGCACAAACCCGCGCCGTGCGTTCGGTGATGACACTGGCAAATGGATGCGTTGCATCCAGCACAGCGGTAATCCCGGCCTCAGCCAGATAGGCGCGAAACCCAGCCTCGCCACCAAAACCGCCAATCCGCGTCGGCAAAGGCAGCGGTTCCGGGCTGCGCGTTGCCCCGGCCAATGAGGCCACGGCACGGGTGCCACTATCCACCAGCCCCCAGGCCATGCGTTTCGCCTCGGCAGTTCCCGCCAACAACAACAGGGTCATGACCCCACCCGCGACAGGATCGCACCGGCGCGGTCAATGATCACAACATCAACCCGCGTGGTGCCGCGCAATTCCCCGGTCAATCGCTGCAATGCCGCACCTGCAACCCAATCAGCAAGGGGTTTGCCAGCAGTTTCATAGGCTTGTAATGCGGTATTCATGTCGTTCAGTCGTGCGTCGCCGACGGCAATTGCCAAAGCCGCAAAATCCACTTGTGACCGGCCTGAATGCAAATCCATCGCCCCTTGGGCCAGCTTGACCATCTTGCCAATCCCGCCACCAACGGTCAGCCGCGCAACCGGGTGACGACGCAGATATTTCACCATTCCACCAACAAAATCGCCCATGTCCAGCATGGCATGATCGGGAAGGCCATACAGGCCCTGCACCACCTTTTCGCTGGTGGCCCCGGTGGTGCCCGCCACATGGGTCTGCCCACCGGCGCGGGCCACATCAATACCCCGGTGGATCGATGCGATCCAGGCTGCACAACTGAATGGGCGGACGACGCCTGTGGTGCCCAATATCGACAAACCGCCTTCGATCCCAAGGCGGGGATTCCATGTTTTCAAGGCTATCTCTGCGCCACCGGGAATGCTGATGGTCAGGGTCACATCCGCTGATTGTTGATATTGCGCAGCCATTTCCACCACAACCGCCGTCATCATCGCACGGGGCACCGGGTTAACCGCCGGTTCGCCCACAGCGATCGGCAGTCCGGGGCGCGTCACCATGCCAACACCTTCGCCCGCAACAAACTGCACCCCGCCGGAACCGGCAGCAACGCGCACTACAATCAGCGCGCCATGTGTCACGTCAGGATCGTCGCCAGCGTCCTTGGTTATGCCCACCTCGGCCCAACCATCACCCGACGCAGTATGCGCCAAGGCAAACACCGGTATTTCGCCACGCGGCAACGTGATCTGCACATCGGTCGGAAATACACCGCTCCACAGCCGGATCAGGGCCGCCTTGGTGGCCGCTGTAGCACAGGCCCCGGTGGTCCAGCCGCGACGCAGTTCTGTGGTGGGTTTGCGTGTCATCTGTGCGACTATAGAACCGGCGCAAGATGACGCCAATCCGCAATCATCGGTCGCAAGTCCCCTTTCGTTGCGGCAGCTTGGCGGTCATAAGGTATTATGACTGATTCATTTGCCCTACCGCCATCAAACTGGCCTGTGCTGCAACCAGGTTGGGTCTGGCTGTGTGGCGCCGGACCCGGCGATCCGGGGTTGCTGACTCTGCATGCTTTGAACGCACTTCGGCAAGCTGATGTCGTCGTTTACGATGCCTTGGTCGAGGGTAGGATTCTGGACTGGGCCCCTCAGGCCGAACATATTTACGCCGGCAAACGCGGCGGAAAACCCTCGGCCAAACAGCGCGATATATCCCTGCATCTGGTCGAACTGGCCCGTGCCGGTCGGCGGGTATTGCGGTTGAAAGGCGGTGATCCGTTTGTCTTTGGACGTGGCGGGGAAGAGGCGCAAACCCTGGTCCAGCATGGCATCCCGATCCGGGTCATTCCCGGAATTTCGGCAGGCATCGGCGGGCTGGCCTATGCGGGCATCCCTGTAACCCACCGCGACGTCAATCAATCGGTGACATTTGTCACCGGCCATGACCAGTCCGGCAACACCCCGATGTCGCTGAATTGGGACGCGATTTCAAAGGGATCACAGGTGATCGTGATCTATATGGGGATTAAGCATATCGCACAGATCGCGGTGGCCCTGATCGATGCGGGTCGGTCGGTTGATGAACCAGTGGCTGTGGTGACGACGGCCACCACTGAAACACAGCAAGTGCTGGAAACCACACTGGGGACCATCGTGGCCGATATCGCCTTAGCCGCCGTCGAGCCGCCGGCAATTATCTGCGTTGGCCGGTCAGTCCTGATGCGGCAAGTATTGGATTGGCAAGGCATGGCCGCTGGCCACCCCCCGCGCAATCTGGACCCATTGGGGCGTGGCCAAGCAGCCGAAATTGCCTGACCTTGGCGGCCTGATGATTGCGGCCCCTGCATCGGGCAGCGGCAAAACCACCGTAACACTGGGTCTGTTGCGGGCCTTGCGGGACCGTGGCGTTGCGGTGCGGTCCGCCAAATCGGGACCAGATTACATTGACCCGCAATTCCACGCGGCAGCAACCGGAACGGAATGTGTCAATCTGGACGCTTGGGCGATGGGGCCGGACCGTATTCGAACGCTGGCCGCAGGACCGGGGCTGCTGATTGTCGAAGGGGCAATGGGCCTGTTTGACGGGGCACCTCCGGACGCCAAGGGCTCCAGCGCCGATCTGGCCCGGTTACTGGGGTTGCCTGTTGTGCTTGTCATTGACTGCTCAAAGATGGCCCAATCTGTAGCCGCGATTGCCATGGGATTCGCGCAATATGACAAAGGCTTGCGCGTCGAAGCTGTAATTTTGAACAATGTCGGATCAGTCCGCCACGAGGCAATGCTGCGGCACGCACTCGCCAGCACCGGGCTTCGGGTTCTGGGGGCATTGCACAGACAACCCGATCTGGCCCATCCGTCCCGTCATCTGGGTCTGGTGCAAGCCGATGAGCGCCCGGATCTTGATAAATTCCTGTCCCGCGCAGGCAATCTGGCGGCCAGTTCTTTAGATCTTGATGCGTTGGTAGCACTGGCCGCAACGGCCACGCTATTTCGAGGGGTGTTAACCAAACCCTCAGCCCCGGCACAAACCATCGCCGTCGCCCGCGATACCGCCTTTGCCTTTGCCTATCCGCATCTTTTGTCTGACTGGCGGCAGGCCGGCGCCGACATCCAGTTCTTTTCGCCACTGGCCGATGATCCGGTGCCACCTTGCGACCTAATCTTTCTGCCGGGTGGCTATCCAGAACTGCATGCAGGCCGAATTGCCACCGCGTCACGGTTCATGCAAAGCCTAAGGAACAGCGCGCAACATACTTTGATATATGGAGAATGCGGCGGATACATGGTTCTGGGACAAGGCCTGATTGACGCAGATGGCCAACGCCACGCGATGGCAGGACTTTTAGATCTGGAAACATCATTCGCCAGCCGAAAGCTGCACTTGGGTTACCGGCGGGTCACCGCCAAGTCGGGTCCGTTCAAAGGCAACTGGATGGGGCATGAATTTCATTATGCCAGCACGGTCCGCGCCACTGGAATATCTCTGTTTACCACCACCGATCCCGAAGGCCAAACCCTGCCGCCAATGGGCCTGCACCAAGGCTTTGTATCGGGGTCATTCGCGCATTTGATCGACCGCACAGCTTAGGGTTCAGCGTCCCTTGCCTTGGCTGGACCCGCAGTCTACCCATCGCTGCATGGACCAGACAACCGCCCTCCCCGACGATACGCGCGCCAGACGCAACGTGGCGGTGCTTGTGGCCGCTCAGGCAATTCTGGGCAGCCAGATCACCATGATCTTCGTGATCGGCGGCCTCGCGGGCGATATGCTGACCCGCCAAAACGGAATCAGCCATTGCCTGAGCACGCTGCCAATCTCGATGATCGTGTTTGGGTCGATGACCACCGCGCCCTGGCTGTCGCAGATCATGCAAACCCATGGGCGCAAGACCGGGTTTTTCATCGGGTCGATTGGCGGCCTGATTGGATCTGGCATCGCCGCCTATGCGGTATCCACCGGTAATTTCTGGCTGTTCCTGTTCGGCAGTTTCCTGACCGGCACCTATATGTCAGCGCAGGGTTTCTACAGGTTCGCGGCCACGGACACGGCCTCTGACAGTTACCGGCCCAAGGCGATTTCCTATGTCATGGCCGGCGGGCTGATCTCGGCGATAACCGGCCCGCAACTGGTCGGGCTGACCGATGGGCTGACCGCCGTGCCGTTTGTTGGCACATATGCGGTTGGAATGGCGATCAACGCAGTGGGCATGCTGCTGTTTTTCCTGCTGGATTTGCCAAAACCCGCCGCCCCGGTTGCTGGCGGCCCCGCCCCGCGCAATTGGGTGCAATTGTTAAAATCTCCAGTAATCGGGGTTGCCGTGATTTGCGGCATGGTCAGCTATGCGCTGATGAACTTGGTCATGACCTCAACGCCGTTGGCTGTTGTTGGCTGTGGATTTGCCAAATCTGACGCGGCCAATATCGTGTCGGCGCATGTGCTGGCAATGTTCGCGCCGTCATTCTTTACCGGTCATCTGGTGGCACGGTTTGGGGCAGAACGGATTGTCGGGATCGGGCTGGCGATCCTTGGTCTGGCGGGTGTTGCGGCCCTTGCAGGCGTCCAGCTCAGCGCTGAAACGCCGGAATTATGGAGCTTTTATCTGGGCCTAGTCCTGTTGGGGATCGGCTGGAACTTTGGCTTTATCGGCGCTACCACCATGTTGACCCGCGCCTACGCACCGCATGAACGCGGCCGCGTGCAGGGCATGAATGATGCCATAGTGTTCGGCTGTGTCACTGTGGCCAGCGTTGCTTCGGGCGGGTTGATGAATTGTTCGGGCGGCGATGTGGTGCAGGGCTGGACGGCGGTCAATCTGGCGATGGTGCCGTTTCTGGCGCTGGCCGGGGGGGCGTTGCTGTGGCTCACCCGTCGCGGGCTTACCATCGCCCGGTAAAAGCGCGCCACATCAGGCTGGCGCGGCGCTGAAATTCGGACGTGCCCAGCGACCCCGCCGCAACCCGGGATGGGTCGGCCAGAACCTGTGACAACAGCGCCTTGGTGCGCCAGGCCGTCCGCAACACCGGAACCGCAGGCCCGAAATCCACTCCCCGCGCCGCCGCCAACAGGCCCAGCCCCCGTTGCGCCAACCCGCGCAATACCACATCCGAATCATCCACCAACGGGACCCGCCCCCGCGCCGCCAGTTCGGGTGCCGCCGTCAGCCAGCTTGCAATCCCGTGGGCCACGCCAATCCCCCGGATCAGGGCCTCTGGCCCCGCAGCTCCACAGGCCAGCCACATCAACCCGCCGCTGGTATCCTCGATATGCGCCATGAAGGCCGCATCATCGGCAAAAGGCTCGTCATAAATATCCCACTGCCGCGCCGCGATCAGCGCCTTGAACGGGGCGAGCGGCAACCCCTGCATCACCTCCGCCAAAGGCCCCACGACCTCGTGCTTGCGCGGGGGCTTACCTGCTGCAATCTCTTCGATCGCATCCTGCCACCATTGCAGCCGCATCTGCGCAATCAGCGGCTCGGAGGTCACCCACGGGGCACGGGCCACTTCGGCATTGAATGCCGCCAGCGGAAACAGCTTCATCCGGACCGCCACGGGGGCGGCCATGATGGCCAGAAACCTGTCCGGATCAGCCCGCTGAACAATCGCCGCACAAGCCGCCACTGTCATGCCGGGACATTGCCTTTGTCGCGCACCAGTTTCCAGATGATCGCATCCAGCAGCGCCTCGAACGACGCGTCGATGATATTGGCCGACACGCCGACAGTAGCCCACCGCCGCCCCTGCCCGTCCTCCGAATCGATAATCACCCGCGTCACCGCCTCGGTCCCGCCATCGGTGATGCGCACCTTGAAATCGACCAGCTTCATATCGGCGATATGGCCCTGCAAAGCCCCCAGATCGGCCTTGAGCGCCTGCGACAAGGCATTCACCGGCCCAGAATCACTGCCCGTGCCATGCGCATTCTCGTAAAAACTGGTGATCTTTTGCGCCCCGATCTGCACAGTCACCACGGCCTCGGACACCGAAATCACCTCGCCCCGTGCATTGCGCCGACGTTCCGAGATGACCCGATAGCGCTCGACCTCGAAAAACTTCGGCAACCGGCCCAGCTCATCGCGGGCCAACAGCTCAAACGAGGCTTGCGCTGTGTCATAGGAATACCCCCGCGCCTCGCGTTCCTTAATCCGGTCCAATATCCGGCCCATTGCCGGGTCGTCCTTGGCCACCTCCAGCCCCGCATCGGCCAGCCGCGCCCGCAAATTGGATTGCCCGGCCTGATTGGACATTGGCACGATGCGGGCATTGCCGACCAGCGCTGGGTCGATATGTTCATAGGTCGTGGGGTCCTTGGCGATGGCGCTGGCATGCAACCCCGCCTTGTGCGCAAAGGCACTGGCCCCGACATAGGCCGCCTGCTTCAACGGCACCCGGTTCAGGATGTCGTCGAGCAGCCGCGAGGCGCGTTTCAGCCCCTTGAGGCCGTCCAGCGTGACCCCGGTCTGGAACTGGCTGGCATAAGGGTCCTTGAGCAGCAACGTCGGGATCAGCGTCGTCAGATTGGCATTGCCACACCGCTCGCCCAGCCCGTTCAGCGTGCCCTGAATCTGCCGCACCCCGGCGGTGACAGCGGCCAGTGAACAGGCGACGGCCATGCCGGTATCATCGTGGCAATGGATGCCTAGGTGATCGCCCGGAATGCCCGAGGCGATGACCGCCTTGACCGCGTTCTGGATATCGGGCGGCAAGGTGCCACCGTTGGTATCACACAGCACGATCCAGCGCGCCCCGGCGTTGTATGCAGCATGGACCGCCTCCAGCGCATAATCCGGGTTGGCCTTGAACCCGTCAAAGAAATGTTCGGCATCAAACAACGCCTCGCGGTTGTTGGCTTTGAGATGGGCAAAGGAGGCGGCGATGTTTTCGGTATTCTCGGCCAGCGAAATACCCAGCGCCGTGGTCACATGAAATTCATGCGCCTTGCCGACCAGACAGACCGCCGGGGTGCGGGCATTCAGCACGGCGGCCAGCACATCATCATTCCCCGCCGACCGGCCAGTGCGTTTGGTCATGCCAAAGGCCGTCATCGTGGCGCGAGTCTGTGGGGCGGCGTCGAAAAAGTCGCTGTCCGTCGGGTTCGCGCCGGGCCAGCCACCTTCGATATAGTCGAGGCCGAGGCTGTCAAGGACATTGGCAATGCGGACCTTTTCGGCGGTCGAAAACTGGACGCCTTGGGTCTGCTGGCCGTCGCGGAGGGTGGTGTCGAAGAGGTAAAGGCGTTCGGGGGTCATTGGATCTTCTCCCAGCGCCCTAAGTCTGGGTTGGTAGTATCGATCAACCATCTTGTTCCGTCTGGCGTATCAGAAATCATTATTCCAATTCCTGCTAACTGTTTGCGAATTTCATCTGCCCTCTTAAAGTCCTTCTTCTTTTTGGCTTCATCTCTTTCATTTATGCAAAGAGCTACTCGATCCTTAAAAGCATCTGTTGGCGTATCGGCCTCCACTTCCCACCATTCTCCAAGTTCGTCTTCAAGTAGACCTAACATTCGAGCTGAAGCTATGAACCTGTCCATTTCTTGATCTTTGATTGGGCCATAATAGTTGTCAGCATGAGCTCGTTCGTTGCGCCAGGCCCTTATTTTTCCGAACATTTCGTGGAGAACCGAAATCGCTCCGGCAGTATTTAAGTCGTCGGCCAATATTGCTAGAAATGATGGGTCAGGCATTAAACCCAAATCATCACTCTCAGCAGCTAAGTTGCGCCACTTTCTTAACGTAGCCTCCGCCTCCGCCCGTTTCTTTTCGGTCCAGTCCATCGGCTTGCCATAATGCGTGGACAGCATCACAAACCGGATCACTTCCCCCGGCACACCCTGCTCCAGCAAATCCCGCACCGTAAAGAAATTGCCCAGGCTCTTGGACATCTTCTTGCCCTCGACCTGCAACATCTCGTTATGCATCCAGACCTGTGCAAACCCACCCTCGGGATGGGCACAGGCCGATTGGGCAATCTCATTCTCATGATGCGGGAATTGCAGGTCGATCCCTCCCGCATGAATATCAAACGACGCGCCCAGCAATTCGTACGCCATGGCCGAGCATTCGATATGCCAGCCCGGCCGTCCAAACCCCCAAGGGCTGTCCCAGCCCGGCAACTCCGGCCCCGATGGTTTCCACAGCACGAAATCCATCGGATTGCGCTTGTAGGGGGCCACCTCGACCCGGGCCCCCGCGATCATGTCATCCACCGACCGACCCGACAAAGCGCCATAGGCCGCATAGGACTCCACCGCGAACAGCACATGCCCGTCGGCCTGATACGCATGGCCCTTGGCGATCAGGTCAACGATCATCGCCACCATCGCGCCCACCCACTCGGTCGCGCGCGGCTCGTGATCCGGGCGCAGCGCCCCCACGGCGTCCATATCGGCGTGATACCAGCCGATCGTCTCGTCTGACCGCGCGCGGATCAGATCCACCAAAGACCCCGCCGCCCCTGCCGCCCGGCGATCCACCGCCGTCTGGTTGATCCGGTCATCGACATCGGTGAAATTGCGGACATAGGTCACATGATCGGCCCCATAGACATGCCGCAGCAGCCGGTACAGCACGTCGAACACGATCACGGGCCGCGCGTTACCCAGATGGGCGCGGTCATACACCGTGGGGCCGCAGACATACATCCGCACATTGGTCGGGTCCAACGGCACGAACGGCTCTTTCTTGCGAGTCTTGGTGTTGTACAGCTTGATCATAACGGCCTCGGGATAACGGTTTTCACCCGCGGGCCTGGCGTGATCTCACTTGAAAAGGAAGTGTGAAAAACCGGCCCGCGACAGATGTCAGCAGGGGATAATGCAGCAAATCAGGGCGCATTGGTTGTTCATGCGCTTCGCATATCAGGCAGCAGCGCCTGCGTCCAGCATTTCCACCAGCTTGTGCCAGGTGTTCAGATTGCGCGCCGTCATCTGGGTGCCGGTCACGACCTTCTCAAACTTTTCGGCCAGTTTCGACCGGCCAATCCCATCGGGCGCATACAGCCAAGCCACCCGGCCCTGCACGATCAGCTGTTCAGTCGGGGCGCGAAACCGCTCCAGCGCCGCATGATCCACCACCGGATCGGTCCACAAAACAAATCCATGCACCTGTTTGCCCGCATCCGGATCAAACGGACAGTCCGCCAGCGCCGCCCGCACCGCTTCCCCCGGCAGCACGATAATCGGCACATCGCAGCCCATCTGCGCCGCAATCGCCTGCCGCAAGATCAAAGCCAGTCCCTCGGCCTCTCCGTCGGCCCGGAACACCAGATTGCCGCTGGCAATATAACTTTGCACGCCGGTCCAACCCAACCCGGCACACAAGGCCCGCAACTTTGCCATCGGCACCATCTGATGCCCGCCCAGATTGATCCCACGCAACAGGGCCACCCATTGGTCCATCGCATCCCCCAAAGACCACGCAATTCACTTGACCCAATCTGCCACAGGCCGCACCCTTGGGATATTACCTGTTTCATTGATCGGAGTATTTTCATGTCATCCCAAACCCCCGGATTTATCCTGCCCGCCGGCACGGGGCACGGCCAGACGATGACGGTCTTTGGCCAAACCATTACCGAACGGATCACCGCCGAGGACAGCCACGGAAACTATTATATTTTCGACGAAGTCACCCCGCCCGGCATGGGCGTGCCGCCGCATCAGGAAAGCATGGAAGATGAAATTGTCCTGATCCGCGTCGGGCAGTTCGAGGTGTTTCTGAACGGCGTGGTCAGTCCTGTCGGCCCCGGTGCTATCCTGAACTTAGCGCGCGGGTCGTTGCACGGGTTTCGCTGCACCGGCCCTGCCCCCGGACAGACCACATGGATCGTGACCCCCGGCCTGAACGGCCAGACCTTTCTGCGCACACTGGGCACATTCCCGCCCGGCCCGCCCGATCTGGCCCGGCTGGATGCGTTGCACTGCCTGCATGGGATCAGCATGGCCCCGCCCGGCGATCCGTGGTGGTAGGGCCATGACCGGACAGACCCGCGCCCTTGTCAACACCATCTGTGCCACGTTCCCCGGGGCCGTGGTGTCGGACCCGTGGGGTGGCGGGCATGATGCGTGGAAAGTGGGGGGCAAGATGTTTGCCTGTATCGGCGCAATTCAGACCGGGGTTTCGGTCAAAACCGGCTCTGTCGAAACCGCGCAGATGCTGATCGAGGCAGGCGTCGGGACCCGCGCCCCGTATTTCCACCGCTCATGGATTTACCTGCCTGAAACGGTCGATACCGATGAATTGCGGCACCGGTTAGTAACCTCCTATCAGATCATCCGCGCGGGCCTGCCCAAAAAGGTACAGGCCGCCCTAAAGTAAGGTGGGTTTTAACCCACCCTGCGCTCAGGCATAACTGATCACCTCAATTTCGACCCCGTTTTCTTCACTGAAATAGAACCGCTTGCCCGGCTCATAATCCGAATGATTCCCCGGGGTATAACCTGCGGCTTTGACCAAGGCTTCGACCGCGTCCAGATCATTTACGACGACCCCGAAGTGGTTCAGGCCCGCGCGGGTGGTGTAACTACTTTGGGTCGGATCTGCCGGATCGCCGTAGCTGAACAGCGCCACATAGCTGCCTTCATCGCCCACATGCACAGTGCGCCCGGTCTGCATGCCCTTGCCCGCCCAGCGGACTTTCCAGCCAAACAGGCCCACCAGCACCGCCGCCGTCGCATCCGGGTCGGTTACAGTGACGTTCACATGTTCCAATCGTGCCATCTCATTCTCCTCTGGCTATTGACTCGCAACGCTGGTGTAATTCCTCAAGTCCACTTGAGATCAAGGAGAATCTGATGCCCCCTTCCCAAGGTCTGACCATTGGCGATCTGGCCAGCCGCACCGGGCTGGCCGTATCCGCGATCCGGTTTTACGAAACCCACGGGATCGTTGCGCCTTTGCGCAATGCAGGCGGGCACCGGCGCTATGACCGGGCCGATATCCGGCGGCTGTCATTCGCGCTGATCGCGCAGCAGCTGGGATATCCTTTGGCACAGATTGCATCGCATTTGTCGGGGCTGCCAGCCGACCGGGCCCCTACCCGTGACGACTGGACCCGGATTGCGGCCGGGTTTCGGACCGGGATTGATGCCCGCATCAACGCACTGACCGATTTGCGCGATAAACTGGATGGCTGCATCGGGTGCGGCTGTCTGTCACTGGATCGCTGTGCGCTGTATAATCCGGCCGACCGGGCCGGAATGCGCGGGCCCGGGCCGCGTTACCTGATGGGCGAAAGCAGCCTTGGATAGGCGCGGGCAGGATTGACAAACCAGTTGGCGCCAGTGTTCCTGCGGCGCATGAAACTTTCAAATCGCATCACCCAAATCAGTCCCGGCGGCACTGACGGCTGGGAACTGTATCGCCGCGCCCGCGCCATGGTGTCGTCTGGCCTGTCCGTCACCGAACTGACGCAAGGTGAACATGATATCCCGACCGATCCTGCCATTGTGACCGCATTGCACGACGCGGCCAAAGCGGGCCATACTGGTTATGCCAGTATTCCCGGCACCCCGGCCCTGCGGCAGACCATTGCCGCCCGGATTGCCGCGCGGACCGGTGTTCCAACCGCGCCCGATAATATTATCGTCACGGCCGGTGGACAGGCCGGGCTGTTCATGGCGCATCATGCGATCTGTGACCAAGGCGATGTGGCCCTGTATATTGACCCTTATTACGCGACCTATCCCGGCACCATCCGCTCTGTCGGGGCTGTGCCCCGGCCGATCCTTGCGACGCCCGAAGATGGCTTTCAACCGCAGATCGCGGCGATCGAAGCTGCGGCCGAAGGGGCCACATCCCTGCTGATCAATTCACCCAATAACCCCACGGGGGTGATTTATACCCGCGAGACATTACAGAAAATTGCCGAGGTCTGCATCCGGCGCGACCTGTGGCTGGTTTCGGACGAGGTGTATGACACCCAGGTCTGGGCGGGTGAACACATCTCGCCCCGCACATTACCCGGTATGGCCGAACGGACGCTGGTAATCGGATCACTGTCGAAAAGCCACGCGATGACTGGCAGCAGGATAGGCTGGATCTGCGGGCCAAGTGATGCAGTCGCCCCGCTTTGGAATCTGGCGACCAACACGAATTATGGCCTGCCCGGGTATATTCAGGATGCAGCCCAGTTCGCACTGAACCTCGGGCTTGCGTTCGAAGAACAGATTGCCGACCCGTTCAAACGCCGCCGGGCAATGACGCAGCGCATTCTGGCGGGCCAGAACCTGCTGAAATCTGCCCCAATTGACGGATCGATGTTTGTCATGCTGGACGTCCGGCCCACCGGGCTGACCGGCGCAGAATTTGCCGAACAACTGCTTGAAAAGCACTTGATCGCAGTAATGCCCGGTGACAGCTTTGGTCAGGCGACCATTGGTCATGTGCGCGTCGCAATGACTGTGGCCGATGACCGTTATGCGGCCGCGCTGACCCAAATTCTGGCCTTCGCCCAAGAACTGGCAGCACAAAGGTAAGTCAACATGACCCATGACATTGGACAGGCATTTCGCAAACTGCATGTGAAAGGGCAGCCCTTTGTGCTGGCCAATGCATGGGACGCTGGCAGCGCCAAAATGCTCGCGGGCCTCGGCGCACAGGCGATTGCCACATCGTCAGCAGCCCATGCCTTTACCCTTGGCCGCCCTGACGGAGGCACCCTGACGCGGGACGAGGCTTTGGCCCATGCCGCTGACCTTGTGGCCGCGGTCCGGGTTCCGGTGCAGGGGGATTTCGAGAATGGCTTTGGCGATGACCCGGACATATGTGCACAGACGGTCCGGCTGGCCGCCGAAGCGGGCCTTGCCGGGATTTGCATCGAAGATACGATCCTGCCCGGCGATGCAGCCTATGACCATGACCTCGCGGTCGAGCGGATCAGGGCGGCCAGCGCTGCCGCCCGCGCCTTGCCCCGCGATTTCATCCTGACCGCCCGCGCTGACGGGCTGCTGACTGGGCGCTATGACTTGGCCGAGGCGTTGCGCCGGTTGCTGGCGTTTCAAGCCGCAGGGGCAGATTGCCTGTATGCCCCGCTGATCCCGACCATGGCGGGGATTGCGCAGATTTGTGCGGCGACCACCGCCCCGGTTAATGTGCTGATCGCAGGAATGACCACCGGGCATGATATGGGTGCTTTTGCAGCAATGGGCGTGGCCCGGCTGTCATTGGGGTCATCCCTGGCCCGGCTAACCCATGCAACGATCCGCGATGCGGCTGCAGAAATGTTCGGCCAGCGCCGGTTTGATCTTCTGGGCAAAGCCATGCCCGGCGGACAGGTCGATGCCTTGTTGGCGGGTTCGGCCTGACCCCGCCAAGGCGGGATCAGGCCGGGATTTTGGATCAGAACACGTAGGAGGCCCGGATGCCGATGGTTGTTGCTTCAACATCGACGCCCGATCCGGCCAGATCGTCGAACTGATGCGCCAGCACTTCGCCGCCCAAACGAATGCTGTCAGTCAGGTTATAATCAACCCCAAGCCCGGCAAACGCACCATCACTGGTGCCGTTGATCGCACCCGACACATCGGCCTGCGCTGCTCCGGCCACGACATAGGGCTGGAACGCACCGGCGTCATACCCGACCCGCAGTTTCAGGCGGGCGACGGAATCCAGATCGACCGCCGGGGTGGTAAAGGCGACGTCGGTCATATCGTAATCCAACTCTGCGCCCAGCACGATGTTGCCGAGATCGTATAAGTAACCTGCATGAACACCGTAAGTGGCACCTTCGCCGTCGTCGGCTACTGCATCAGATGACAACCGGCCAAAGCCGAGCTGCGCACCAGCATAAAACCCGGTCCAATCGGCAGATACCGGGGCGGGGGCGGCGATGATCACCGGGGCGGCTACCGGGGGGGCGATCACCGGCTCGGTCAGCCCGCCGGCAAAGGCCGGGGCGGACACGGCAAGGGTCAGACCAAGGGCCGGAATAAGGGACTTAAAGTGCATTGCAAAACTCCTGTTTACCGAAAAACCGGGACCAGCCAGTGAACGGCTGACCCGGTATTATGCGGGCAAAACCGCAAAATGCGTGTTTTGCCTTACTCTTAAAACGGAACGGGGCGGGTTTGGTTCAATGGGTGCAAGAAAAACTAGTGGGATTGGGCAAAACCCTGCTGATCGCTGCAGCGCTTCGGCAAGAACCAGCCTTTTTCAGGTAATTCACGGAAAAGTCGCACAAATGTGTGGCCCGGCGGACTTGAAAAAATGCACGCCTTTTTCACCATCGAAGGTCAAAAACGACGAAATGTCGTAATTTGACAAGAAATTGATAACGGCATCGGACCAATGATCTTTAGGCAAAAAGGACGAATGATGACCTCTGGGTTTTGGCGGATAACTCTGGTGCTGCGCACCATCGGGGCGCGGCGCGGTCGTGCTGCGCGGGGGCGGCCTGCGCGGGCTTAGGCTCGTTCAAACCTATATCTGCCTCCTTTGACCGCTATTCAGGACGATTTTCCATGACTGACCAGATCGATACCGGGGCCACTGGCCCTGCTGACACTGTTGATGAGACGTTGACCTGCGACACAATCCGGTCGGGCCGGGTCGCGGGCCGCAGCGGCGGGCGTGCCGCCCGCCATGCAGCGCGGTCGACCCCCCTGGTCGGTAATGCCCGCCCCATTCGCCCCGGCATGTCCGGCGGCCGTTATAACCCGCTGACCCAGG
The DNA here is from genome assembly GCA_031422295.1 of Rhodobacterales bacterium. GTDB lineage: Bacteria > Pseudomonadota > Alphaproteobacteria > Rhodobacterales > Rhodobacteraceae > JANOMH01. Next base: position 71,415 of record JANOQM010000101.1, read on the forward strand.
CCGAGGTGTTGCGCATTCACGAAACCGCCCTGCGTGCGCTGGAAGAAATCGGTCTGGCCGATGCGCCGCCGTCCGGGGTTGAGATTCTGGTGGGCGCGGGGGCGATATTAGGCCCCGACAACCGCATCCGGTTTCCGCGTGCTTTGGTCGAGGATATGCTCGCCATCGCTTGTAAACAGGTCACCCTGTTTGGCCGCGATCCGGCCTTTGACTTGGATCTCAGCGGCACGCGGGTGCATTATGGCACCGCGGGGGCGGCTGTTAATCTTGTCGATGTCGAGGGTCGCAAATACCGTGAATGCACGGTGCAGGATTTGCATGACGCCGCGCGGATCGTGGACCGGCTGGAAAACATCCATTTCCTGCAACGCCCGATGGTCTGCCGGGACATTGCCGATAATCTTGAGATGGATCTGAACACAATCTATGCCTGCTGTGCGGGCACCACCAAACATGTCGGCACGTCGTTCACCGAACCGGGGTTCCTGCCCGATGCGTTCGAGATGCTGCATATGATTGCGGGCGGCGAGGATAAGTGGCGCGAGCGGCCGTTTGTCAGCAATTCCAACTGCTTCGTTGTGCCGCCGATGAAATTCGCCACCGATGCCTGCCTGACAATGGAGCATTGCATCCGGGCCGGTATGCCGATGCTTTTGCTATCCGCCGGGCAGGCCGGTGCCACTGCGCCCGCGCCGATCGCCGGGGCCATTGTGCAGGCGGTAGCCGAATGTCTGGCCGGCGTGGTTTATGTCAACGCGATGATGCCGGGGCATCCGACGATATTCGGGACATGGCCGTTTGTGTCGGATTTGCGCACCGGGGCGATGTCGGGCGGGTCGGGCGAACAGGCGCTGCTGACTGCTGGCTGCGCGCAGATGCACCGGTTTTACGGCCTGCCCGGTGGGGCGGCTGCTGGGATTGCCGATGCCAAATTGCCGGATATGCAGGCGGGCTGGGAACAAATGTGTTCTAATGTGATGGCTGGGTTGTCTGGGCTGAACATGGTTTACGAGGCTGCGGGCATGCATGCCTCGTTACTGGGGTTCTGTCTGGAATCGCTGATCCTGGGGGATGACCTGCTGGGGCAGGCTATACGTTGCGTGCGCGGGATCGAAGTCACTGATGATACTTTAGCCCTTGAGACGATGCGGGCGACTTGTCTGGGGGGCCCGGGGCATTATCTGGGATCGGATCAGACCCTGAACCTGATGCAGACCGAATATGTCTATCCCGCCACCGCGGATCGTTATTCCCCCAAGGAATGGGTCGAAAAAGGCAGCCCGGATTTGCTGAAAAACGCGACGGCCCGGAAAGAAAAAATCCTTGCAGAACGGTCAGTTGCGCGGTTTGATCCGGCGGTGGACAAGGCGTTGCGGGCGCGGTTTATGATCCATCTGCCAGAGTGAAGAGGGGGCTCTGCCCCCGCCCTTTGGGCTCCCCCGGGATATTTGGGAACAAAAGAATCGGACGAAAAGTCAGGTGGGGCGCGAGATCGTGCCGCCACCAATTGCTGCTTTGACCCCGGTGGTGCCGGGGCAGCTTGTCGGCAGGCCGTTCAGCACCCGGGCGGCGAGGTAGGCGAAGGCTTGTGCCTCGAGCATGTCCCCATCAAGCCCAACAGTTTCAATGGGTTGCACTGGGCAATCCACCCCGGCGGCGATCATCGCCATCAGCGTTGGGTTATGTCTGCCGCCACCGGTGACCAGCAGATGGGTGGGCTTGACAGGGCAATATTCCATCGCCCGCATGACTGAAAATGCAGCAATGGCGGTCAGTGTGGCGGCGGCATCCGCGTCGCTGAGAGCGTCAGTATTCACCGCATTGAACGCATTGCGGTCAAGCGACTTGGGGGGCATCTGTGCATAATAGGGATGAAAGCTTAAGCTTTCCAAAACACCCGCATCGACGGTGCCTTTTGCCGCCAATGCGCTGTCTTGATCATGGGTCAGGCCAAGCCGCCGGAGCATCAGATCGTTCAGCGGCGCATTGGCCGGGCCGGTATCAAAGGCAAGCAAAGCGCCGTCGTCCTGCGGTCGTTGTGCGCCTGGATTGATCCAGGTGATGTTGCCGACGCCGCCAAGGTTGAGCATGGCAATGGGATCGGCAGCCCCGATATGTTTGGCCAGCGCGAAATGGTAAAACGGGGCCAAGGGGGCCCCCTGCCCGCCAAACCGCACATCGGCACTGCGAAAATCCCAGACCACCGGCCGCCCCAGGGTTTGCGCCAGCCATGCGCCGTCGCCGACCTGCAAAGTGCCCCGCCCGGCCGGATCATGCGCCAGTGTCTGGCCGTGAAAGCCGATCAGGTCGATATCAGTAAAGCCGGATAAAAGGTCGGCATGGGCTGTTTCGACCACCTGCGCTGCCGCATCGACCAAAGGCCCGTCCCATTGGCCCAATCCGGCCCGCAGGATGGCTTGTTCGACCCCCGAATAGGGCCGGTAGGCGCTTTGGCCGAACTTGAACACCGCCACCCCGTCGGTTTCGATCACCGCCGCATCGACCCCGTCCAGCGATGTACCCGACATTGCCCCCAGAACCCGCAGGCGTTTGGCCTGTAACATCTGCTTGCCCCTTTGTGCCCAGCCGCCCTATAGAGTGCCCCGACAATCACGGCGGAACAAGAGCATGACCTATCATCCCAAATCAGACTTTATGGCCCAGATCATGGCGCGCGGCTTTCTCGCCGATTGCACCGATTATCAGGCGCTGGATGACAAGCTGAGCCATGGGATTGTCACCGGCTATATCGGCTATGATCTGACCGCCAGTTCGCTGCATATCGGCAATCTGGTGCAGATCATGCTGCTGCGCTGGTTGCAGAAAACCGGGCACCGGCCGATCACCCTGATGGGCGGCGGCACGACCAAGGTGGGCGACCCGTCCGGCAAAGACGAAATGCGCAAGATCATTTCGGTCGAACAGATTGACACCAATGCTGCCAGCATCCGCAAAGTCTTTGCCCGCTATATCCGCTATGGTGATGGTCCGACCGATGCGCTGATGCCCAATAATGCCGACTGGCTGGACCAGTTGAAATACGTCGAGTTTCTGCGCGATATTGGCCGGCATTTCACCGTCAACCGCCTGTTGTCGTTTGAAAGCGTCAAATCCCGGCTGGACCGCGAACAATCGCTGTCCTTTATTGAATTCAATTATATGCTGCTGCAATCCTATGACTTTCTGGAACTGAACCGCCGCCATGGCGCGTTGTTGCAGATGGGCGGGTCGGACCAATGGGGCAATATCGTGTCGGGCACCGATCTGATCCGCCGGGTTAATGGGACCGAGGCGTTTGGCCTGACCACCCCGCTGGTCACCCGGTCGGATGGCAAGAAAATGGGCAAGTCGGTGGATGGGGCGGTCTGGCTGAACGACGACATGATGTCCTCGTTCAATTTCTGGCAATGGTGGCGCAATGTGGATGATGCCGATGTCGGCAAGTTCCTGAAGATGTTCACCGAACTACCCATCGATGAATGCGCCAGGCTGGGCGCGTTGGGCGGGGCCGAGATCAATCTGGCCAAGATCGTGCTGGCCAATGAAGTGACCGGATTGCTGCATGGCCCAGCGGCAGCACAGGCCGCCGAAACCACGGCGCGGCAGGTGTTTGAACACGGCGGCGTCGGTGATGATCTGCCCACTTTCACCGTGACTGCGGCGCAAATCGCTGCCGGGCTGGCCACGACCGCGCTGTTTGTCACTGCGGGCCTTGTCGCCAGCGGCAAAGATGCCAAAAGGCTGTTTGCTGAAGGCGGCGCGCGGATCAACGATACCGTGGTCACCGAACCCCGTTTGCTGACGCTTGACGAAGTGGCGGCAGGGCTGAAACTGACTGCAGGCCGCAAGCGCCATGCTTTGGTGCAACTGGCGCAATAAAGAAGGGTCCGGGTATGTCCAACACTATCCTGCAACGCTGCGAGGCCCGGGGCCTGCGCCTGACCGATCAGCGCCGGACGATTGCATCGGTGCTGGAGGCAGCGGTGGATCACCCCGATGTCGAAGAGCTGTATAACCGCGCTGTCCGCGCCGATCCGCGGATTTCCATCGCTACTGTATATCGCACCGTCAAATTGTTCGAGGAATCCGGCATTCTGGAAAAGCACGAATTTGGCGATGGTCGTGCCCGCTATGAACCGGCAGACCGCGACCATCATGACCATCTGATCGACATGCATTCCGGCGAGGTCATCGAATTTGTCGATGCCGAGATTGAGGCACTGCAGGAGCGGATCGCGGCTAAGTTGGGCTACACGCTCAAGGGGCACCGGCTTGAACTATACGGTGTCCCGGTGGTCAAGCCGTAGCCGTAAGGCCGATGGTGCCGGTGGCGCAGTAGCCCCCAACGCCAGCAGGGCCTTGCGGCGGGCGCGCATGGTGCGCAGATCAAAGGCGCGACCCGGTTCATGGTCATCATCGTGTCTGGTCATCGGGGTGATCCTGTTCTGGCTTGGGGGCTGGGGTGTAACACAGTCATGTTGCGTTGAACGCAGACGAGCGACCTATCGGTCGGCCCGCCTGACTGTTTGCGCTAACCCTTTCCCTCAGGCCACCTTCAGGCTAAGGAAAGCAAAACCGATTTCCCTTTGTCAGGAGGCCATCCCATGAGCACGATCATCGACATTCACGCCCGCGAAATCCTTGACAGCCGGGGTAACCCGACGGTCGAGGTTGACGTGATCCTTGAGGATGGCACGATGGGCCGCGCGGCTGTTCCGTCGGGTGCGTCGACCGGCGCTTATGAGGCCGTCGAAAAACGCGATGGCGACAAGGCCCGTTATATGGGCAAGGGCGTGTTGCAGGCCGTGGCCGCGGTGAATGGTGAGATTGCCGAGGCCGTGATGGGGTTGGATGCGACCGAACAGGTCGAGATTGACAGCCTGATGATCGAGTTGGACGGGACCGATAACAAGAGCCGTCTGGGCGCGAATGCAATTCTGGGTGTGTCGCTGGCCGTGGCCAAGGCGGCGGCGGATTACACCAATCAGCCGCTGTATCGCTATATCGGCGGCACATCCGCCCGGATGCTGCCGGTGCCGATGATGAACATCATCAATGGCGGCGAACATGCCGATAATCCGATTGATATTCAGGAATTCATGATCATGCCGGTCGCGGCTACCAGCATTCGTGAAGCTGTGCGGATGGGGTCGGAAGTGTTCCATACGCTGAAAAAAGAGCTGCACAATGCCGGGTTGGCCACTGGGATTGGTGACGAAGGCGGCTTTGCCCCGAACCTTAGCTCTGCCCGCGATGCACTTGATTTCATTATCAAGTCTATTGAAAAGGCAGGCTATAAGCCGGGCAAGGATATCTGCCTTGCGCTGGATTGTGCCGCCACCGAATATTATAAAGACGGCAAGTATGAGATGAAGGGCGAGGGAAAATCCCTGACTTCCGCCGAGAATGTGGCGTTTCTGGCGGGGCTGGCTGCCGACTATCCGATCATTTCGATTGAGGACGGCATGTCCGAGGATGACTGGGCGGGATGGAAGGCGCTGACCGATGCGCTGGGCGATAAAATCCAGCTGGTCGGCGATGATCTGTTCGTGACCAACCCCACCCGTCTGGCCGAGGGGATCAAAACCGGCACTGCCAATTCATTGCTGGTCAAGGTCAACCAGATCGGCACCCTGACCGAAACCTTGGCCGCCGTCGATATGGCGCACCGGGCGCGGTATACCTGCGTGATGTCGCACCGGTCTGGCGAGACCGAGGATGTGACCATTGCCGATCTGGCCGTGGCCACCAATTGCGGCCAGATCAAGACCGGATCACTGTCCCGGTCAGACCGGCTGGCCAAGTATAACCAGTTGATCCGGATCGAGGAAATGCTGGGTGAGACGGCGCAATATGCGGGCCGGTCGATCCTGCGCTAAGGCAAAGGTGGGTTAAAACCCACCTTACTTTTTATCGCATTGTCGCGGGACAGGTGGGTTTTAACCCTGTTTCACCGGGCTTTGGTTTTTTGGGGCCGAATGGGTGATAGAATATTTTTAGTTTTTCATTAAATCAATGAGTTATGATACACAGCTGATCTATCACATTAGCAGTCGTTCGGCGGCCATCGCAGTATTCACGCCGCGTATCTGCGCATACACCGCGCGCCATATCGCATAACGCCGGTTCGCCAACGCCGCCCCCGGCCCGGGGGCAAAGCGCCGGTCAACCGGTACCAGCCGCGCTGCAGCCGCTGACAAATCCGGCAGCAGCCCGCACCCGACCCCTGCCAGCACCATCGCCCCCACAGCGCCTGCATCCTGCGCCTGCATCCGCAAAACCGGGCGGCCAAAGGCATCGGCCCTGATCTGACACCAGACATCCGACGCCGTGCCACCGCCGCCCGCCCGTATCTCGACCGGACGCAGCCCGCCTGCCCGCTCTAATGCCTCAAGCGCCAGACGGGCGGAAAACGCGACCCCCTCCATCACCGCCGTCACCATATCGGCCGGACCATGCGCTGCGGATAGCCCTGCAAACACGCCCCGCGCCTGCGCATCCCACAACGGCGCACGTTCGCCGGCCAGATGCGGTAGAAACAGCGGGGTATCAGGTAAAATCGCACTGGCCATTTCCGCCATTTCTGCCGGACTGCGCCCGATGATCCGCCCGAGCCATTCCAGTGACGCGCCACCCGATTGCGTTGGCCCGGCATGCAGCGTGATCCCGCGCCAGTCGGGAAAGGTAATGACCCCCGGTTCCGGCAGCCGGACCGGCGAAATCAGCCCCAACACTTCGGACGTGCCGGACAGGTTCATCGCCTGACCGTTTTGCGCGACACCCACGCCGAACATTGCGGCCCAGGCGTCCATCGTGCCGGTGACAACTGGCACGCCTTTGAACGGCCCGTCCAGCAATGCACCGGCAATCTCTAGCGGATCGCGCAACGCAGGCAAAACAGCCCGAGCCTGCGGAAATAATCCAACAATCGCAGAGGCATAGCGCAGATCGGTCCCGACCAGCCCAACCGAGGCCAAAGGATCCGCCGCCACAGCCCCGGTCAGCCGGGCAATCACATAATCTTTGGGCGCCAGCACATAAGCGGTTTGCGCCCAAACATCCGGGCGCTGCGCTGCCACCCAGGCCATCCGCGCCAAAGCATGGCTCGCGTCAATCGGAATCGCTGCGCCAAGCGCTGCGATTTTCGCATCGGCTGTGATCTGCGCATCCAGCGCGGCCCCGTCAGCCGCCGCCCGAACATCCTGCCAGACAATCGCCGGGGCCAAGGGTGCCAAATCACGGTCACAAAACACATGGGTATTCACTTGTGAGGTGATGCCCAGCCCCTGTACCCGCACGCCCATCGCAGCAAATTGCGCCAAAGCCGCCTGCACATGCGCCATCCAATCGGCGGGGTCTTGTTCAACCTGCCCGGGGGCGGGCCGATGGGTCGGGTAGCGGGCGGCATAGCTGGACAGCCGCGTGCCCGACAGATCGGCGAGCACCGCCTTGACCGCCGTGGTGCCAATGTCGATACCGATCAAGGCCATAGCTGCTTCTCCTCTGGACGGGGGCAAATTGGCCTGCCACAGTCACAAAGCCAAGTCCATAATCATGACCGGGGAGGGTCACTCATGTCTGCACATCTCAATCGTATTTCGCTGGCCGTCGTTGCAACACTGGGGTTTTCCAGTGCGGCATTGGCCGAAACCGTCGCGGTGATCACGCCCTATCTGGCGCAGCCGGGGACGCAGTTTTACGTTGATGCGTTTCAGGCCCGTGCGACCGAACTGGGCTGGACGGTGAATGTGATCGACACCGCAGGCGACGTGCCCGCCGTGATTTCCCGGATTGAGGATCAGGTGACGGCAGGCGTTGATGCCATTGTGATCAATGTGGACCCGGCGCAGATCGGGGCGGGCCTGCAAACCGCTGCCGATGCGGGCATTCCGGTGGTGGGGATGGATGCGGGGAACGATCCGCTGGTGGCCGCCAATGTCACGTCGAACGGTTATGCGATGGCGACTGAAACCGCCGTCTATGTTGCCAATCGGATCGGTGGCGCGGGCCAGGTGGTGATGTTCACCTTTGATGCCTTTCCCCCGGTGCAGGTGCGCGGCGTGATGGCCGATGCGGTGTTCGGCAATTACCCCGACATCACCGTACTGGACCGGATCACGCCGGATGTATCGGATGGCGGGATTGCGGATTCGCGCGCCAAGATGGAGGCTTTGCTGGCCGCGAACCCCGCACCGGGGTCGATTGCCGCTGTTTGGGCGGCGTGGGACCAGCCCGCTTTGGGCGCGTTGCAGGCGATCGAGGCGGCTGGTCGCGGGGCCGAGGGCATCGTGATCACCGGGATCGACGCGAACCCCGAGGCCCGTGATGCGATTGCAGCGGGCGGGAATTTTGAAGCTTCGGTTGCACAGGATTTCGCAGGGATCGGGGCCACCACTGCCGATACGGTGGCACGGATTTTGGGCGGTGAAACCATCGTGGCCCGGGTGATTTATGTGCCGACCATGCTGATCACGGCGGCCAATGCGGCGCAGTAAGCCGTGATCGCACAGCTGTCGCGCTATGCCAGCATGGCTGGCATGGCCGCGATTGTGCTGGGGCTGTGGATTGCCCGGCCCGATACGTTTATCACAGCGCAAAACCTGCTGAATATATCGCAGCAAATCAGTATGTTGGTCTGTGTTGCGAGCGTTATGACCCTGCTGATGGTGACGGGCGATTTCGATCTGTCGGTGGGGTCGATGGCCTCACTGTCCGGCGTGGTGGCAGGCGTGATGTTCGTGGCCGGCTGGTCGGTTCCCGCAGCTTTGGGCGCGGCCCTGGCGGTGGGGGTCATCGGCGGGCTGATCAACGGCGTTCTGGTGGCCGTCGTTGGCCTGTTGCCGTTCGTCGCCACGCTGGCCACCCTCACCGCATATTCTGGCGTGGCGTTTCTGGTCAGCAATGGACGGACGATTTCGGGCCGGGCGATCCCCGACAGCTTTGGCGATTTTGCCCGTGGCGGGCTGCCGCTGGGCACATGGGCCGACAAAGCGCTGGTGTTTCCGGCGCTGACGATTATTGCAGTAGCTGTGGCTGGTATATGCTGGATTTTGTTGGAAAAACGGCGGATGGGCCGTTGGCTCTATGCGATTGGCAGCAATGCTGAGGCGGCGCGACTGTCCGGGGTTCCCGTCTGGCGGATGCGCCTGTTGGCTTTTGTGATTACCGGAATTGGGGCGGCGGCGGCGGGCTTGATGATTGCGTCCCGCGTCGCTTCGGCCAATCCGACGCAGGGTGACGGGATCATGCTGAACGCGATTGCGGCGGTGTTTCTGGGCATGACCCTGACGGCGCATGGCCAGCCCCGGGTAGTCGCCACAATTGTCGGTGTGGTGGTGATGGGGATGTTGGACAACGGGCTGACCCAATTGAACGTGAATTCCTATGCGCGCGAGGTTTTGGTCGGCGTGATTATCGTGCTGGCGGTGTCGGTGGCGACGCTGGCGCGTAAACTGCGCTGATGGTTCTTGCCCAAAGTTCGGAGCCTCCGGCGGGGATATTTAGGAAACAAAAGAATGGTAGGACCAAGTTCATGTGATGGCTGAGGTTTGCGGTGTAAACATTTGTAAAAAAAGTAAAAAGGGGCACCCCGCAGGATGCCCCAGTTTCGCCGATCAGGCTCATTTTATGTACCGCCCGGTTTCTGCCTGCGGCCTGATCCGCGTCAGGGGCGCGCGCACGCGCCCCGGAACTTAATAAATCAGCTACACCCGCTGGTCCCGCCGCAGGTATTGCACTTCATGCAGGTCCCGTTGCGCACCAGCGTATAATTTCCGCACTCGCCGCAAGCCTCGCCCTCGTAGCCCTGCATCTTGGCTTTGTCGCGCAGGGTCAGGCTAACCGTTCCGGTGGCCAAAGCGGTCTGGCTGACCGGGATCAGTGTGGCCAAGGCACTCAACGGATCGGCGGTTTGGGCATAGGCCATGGCCCCGATGCCGCCTTGCAGCACGATCAGGTCTTGCGGCACCCGCTTGCGCAGATATCCGGTCGAACTGATTTGCCGCAATACTTCCAATGACTTGGACGCGGCCGACTCCCCAACCGGGGTGATGTTGCGCTTGCCCTCTTCTTCGCCCCGCCCAAGGTCATCGAACGAATGCCCCTCGGGTTTGACATGCGCCAGATCGGAGCGGTCGAGATAGGACACCGCCAATTCGCGGAAGATGTAGTCGAGGATGCTGGTTGCGGATTTGATCGAATCGTTGCCCTGCACCAACCCGGCGGGTTCGAATTTGGTAAAGGTGAAGGCGTCGACGAATTCCTCCAACGGCACGCCGTATTGCAGGCCAACCGACACCGCGATGGCGAAATTGTTCATCATCGCGCGGAAACCGGCGCCTTCCTTGTGCATGTCGATAAAGATTTCTCCAAGCGAACCATCGCTGTATTCGCCGGTCCTCAGGTAAACCTTGTGCCCGCCGACGATGGCCTTTTGGGTATAACCCTTGCGCCGCTGCGGCATCTTTTCGCGCTCGCGGTTACGTATCTCTTTGATGATGATCCGCTCGACGATCTTTTCGGCCAGCACTTGCGCCTTTTCGTGGTTCGACCCGGACGCCAGCACTTCGGCAGCGTCTTCATCATCGTCAATCAACGCAGACGCCAGCGGTTGCGACAGTTTCGATCCATCCCGATACAGCGCATTGGCCTTGATCCCCAAGGACCACGACAGTTCATAAGCCTTCTGGCAATCCTCGATCGTTGCATCATTGGGCATGTTGATCGTCTTGGAAATAGCACCCGAAATGAAGGATTGCGCGGCTGCCATCATGGTGATGTGCGAATTGACCGACAGGAACCGCCGCCCGCGTTTGCCGCAAGTATTGGCGCAGTCAAAGATGTTGTAATGCTCGGGCTTCAGATGCGGCGCGCCTTCGACCGTCATCGTGCCGCAGACGTGGTCATTGGCCAGATCAATCTCGGTTTTCGAGAACCCCAGATGGCGCAGCAGGTCGAAACCCACATCGTTCAGGACCGCGGCAGGGATGCCCAGCGTCCTGGTGCAGAAATCCTCGCCCAATGTCCATTGGTTAAAAACATAGCGGATATCAAAGGCTTGCGGCAGGGCTGCCTCAATTTTCGCGATTTCAGCCGCGCCGAACCCATGCCCGATCAGGGCGGTATGGTTGATCCCCGGCGCATTGCCGATGGTGCCGTGACCCACGGCATAGCTGATGATTTCTTCGACTTTGGACGACGAATAGCCCAGCTTGGCCAATGCGGCAGGCACCGACTGGTTGATGATTTTGAAATACCCGCCACCGGCGAGTTTCTTGAACTTGACCAGCGCGAAATCCGGCTCGATCCCGGTGGTATCGCAATCCATCACCAGCCCGATGGTCCCGGTGGGCGCGATTACGGTGGTTTGTGCATTGCGGTAGCCATGCAGCTCGCCCAACCGCAACGCTTCGTCCCACGTGGACATGGCCAGCGCGACCAGCCGCTGGTCCAGACAATTGGCATGATCCAAAGCCACCGGTTTGATCTCCAACCCGTCGTAGCCGTCGGTATTGCCATAGGCCGCGTGGCGATGGTTGCGGATGACGCGCAGCATGTGGGCCTTGTTGCGCCCGTAGCCGCTGAACGCGCCCAATTCGCCTGCAATTTCAGCGCTGGTGGTATAGGAAACGCCAGTCATGATCGCGGTCAGGGCCCCGCACAAAGCACGCCCTTCGTCGCTGTCATAGGACAGCCCCATGTTCATCAGCAGGCCGCCGATATTGGCATAGCCCAGCCCCAGCGTGCGAAAATCGAACGACCTTTGCGCGATTTCCCGCGACGGAAACTGCGCCATCATCACCGAAATTTCCAACGTCAGCGTCCAGAGCCGGGTCGCATGCATGTAATCTTCGACCTGAAACACGCCGTCCTTATAAAGCGTCAGCAGGTTCATCGAGGCCAGGTTACAGGCGGTATCGTCCAGAAACATGTATTCCGAACAGGGGTTTGAGCCGCGAATCGCCCCATCCTCGGGGCAAGTGTGCCAGGCGTTGACCGTATCGTGATACTGGATGCCCGGATCGGCGCAGGCCCAGGCGGCGTGGCCGACTTGATCCCACAGGTCACGGGCCTTGATGGTTTTGGCGACTTTGCCATCGCGGCGGTTCAGCAGGTTCCAGTCGCCGTCGGCTTCGACGGCTTTGAGGTAAGCGTCGGTCACACGGATCGAGTTGTTCGAGTTCTGGCCGGAGACGGAGGAATAGGCTTCGCTGTCCCAATCGGTATCATAGGTCGGAAATTCGATGGATGTGTGCCCTTGACGCGCATAATCCAGCACCCGCTTGGTGTAGGTATCGGGAATGGCGACCTTTTTCGCCTCACGAATGGCAGCCGCCAGCCCAAGGTTGACCTTGGGATCATAGGCATCTTTCTCGGCCCCATCCCACGCCTTGATCGCGGCAAACAACGCATTCAACTTTTGTGAATGCATTTTCGAGCCGGACACGATGGACGCAACCTTTTGCTCTTCGATCACCTTCCAGTTGATGAAGGCCTCGATATCGGGGTGGTCGGCATCGACGATCACCATCTTGGCGGCACGCCGCGTGGTGCCGCCGGATTTGATCGCGCCGGCCGCCCGGTCGCCGATTTTCAGGAACCCCATCAGGCCGGATGACCGCCCGCCGCCGGACAGCTTTTCGCCCTCGCCGCGGAGGGAGGAGAAATTGGTCCCCGTACCGGAACCGTATTTGAACAGCCGCGCCTCGCGCACCCACAGGTCCATGATGCCGCCGTCATTGACCAGATCATCGGCGCAGGACTGGATGAAACAGGCATGCGGCTGCGGGTGTTCGTAGCTGGACAGGGATTTGGTCAACACGCCTGTCTGGTAGTCGACATAATGGTGCCCTTGGGCCGGTCCGTCGATGCCGTAGGCCCAATGCAGGCCGGTGTTGAACCATTGCGGTGAATTGGGGGCGGCCATCTGGGACGCCAGCATGTGCCGCATCTCGTCGTAATAGGCCAAAGCGTCAGCCTCGGTCGTAAAATAGCCGCCCTTCCAGCCCCAATAGGTCCAAGCCCCGGCCAAGCGGTCAAACACCTGCCGCGCGCTGGTTTCGCCGCCCATCGTGGCACCCGTCGCGGGGACACCGCGCCACAGAAATTCGGGCACGCCTTTTTCCTTGACCCGCTTCACAGCGGACGGAACGCCCGCCTTGCGGAAATACTTCTGCGCGATGACGTCAGATGCGACTTGGGACCAGCCGGACGGCACTTCGCAATCATCCAGTTTGAACACAACCGTGCCATCCGGGTTGCGAATCTCGGATGTGGTCAGCCGGAATTCCAGCGCCGCATAGGCGTCTTTTCCGGCTTTGGTGAAATTGCGTTCAATTTTCATCGGTACTTGCCCCAGTTCGCGCTGTCGTTGCAGCGGCGTTTGATCCTGCGCCGTTTTAAACGGACGCCCCAGTCGTGCTGAAATCGATGATCTGCACGAGTGAACAATGCCCAGACCCCGCAGTATCTGCGCAGTTCCGGCCCCCTGACCGCGTCAAGGCGATCCCAGCAAGTTGTCGTTCCGTCCCCGTGCCGACCCTCACACCAGATGTTGTGCGTTCGCTGTCAGCCTATACAAGGTGACGCATCTAGCCCTAGGGGGTCAACGCCAATTTTGCACTATATGAAGGATTTATTAAGTTGACCTTTGCCGGGGTCAATGCAGCAAAGTTATCAGATGATTCATCCCCCGACTTGTCCACAATTTCCTAACCCCGCCGCCGTGATCACGGGCAGCTGAAATCATGATCTTTGGCAGGTTTAGCAGCCAGACCTCAGAAACCGGATGAACTGTAGCCAAAACCGCTGCGTTGCAGCAAATGCCCACAGGCCCAAACCCGCCTGTGCCCGCGATGTCACAGGCCATAAGTCCAGATTTATATTTTTGGAATATTGGTCGGGGCGATAGGATTCGAACCTACGACCCTCTGTTCCCAAAACAGATGCGCTACCAGACTGCGCTACGCCCCGAACCATGGCTGTCTTATGCGGATGTGGTCGCTTTGAAAAGCCCTGTTGGCACTATTGTCCGCACGGCATGGCGGCAGCCGGGCCAATCCCCGGATGTTGCAGCGTATCGCCTGTGCTGATCCCCAGCCGCGCAGCTAAGCCACCGTTGATTTCCAGCACGAACTGCACATTGTCGCCGCCGGGGATGCTGGTTTCATCCAAGGGCACGGCATTTTCATGGATCGACAAGATGCGCCCGTCCGGTCCGGCAAACAGCATATCCAGCGGGATCAGCGTGTTACGCATCCAGAATGATGCAGCATGCGGGCTGTCATAAATGAACAGCATGCCGGTCATCAGCGGCATCTGCGGCACATTCATCAGGCCCAATGACCGCTCTGGCCCCGAATCGGCCACCGTCACCGCAAAGTTGGCGCGGCCCCAATCGCCTGAAACAGTGACAAGGTTATCAGCACAAGCCAGCGTCTGACCAGCACCAAGGCACAGCAGCAAGGTAAGACTGCGAATCAATCCGCATCCCCAGCGGTATTTGGATGCGTAGCTGCCGCATCCCCGGCGGTATTTGGATGCGTGGCTGCCGCATCCCAAGGCAAAACCTCGGTTGCCATGCGTCCGCGTTTGCCGTCGATGATCCGCAAACACACCGCTTCGCCGGGCTGAAGATCGGCCAATCCGGATTTGCGGACAATCTCGATATGCACGAACACGTCCTCGTCCAAGCCAAACACATTGGCAAAGCCAAATCCTTTGGACTTATCAAACCATTTCACCCGGGCAGGTTCAAGCGGACGGCTGGCTAACAAAGCGGGATCAAGATTGATCAGGTCGCTCAGCCCCGCCCCGACCGAGATTTCGGGTGGACGGATCCACAATACCGCTACTGCCTGCACGCCGCGATCGGTTTGTTGCACGGTCACTTCGATGGCAGACCCATCCGCGACCGAACTTTGGCCGAAATTGCGCAAGACATTGGCGTGCAGCAAGATATCTGGTCCGCCATCATCAGCGATGACAAAGCCAAAGCCTTTTGCCGGATCAAACCATTTGACGTGCCCGGTTACGGCACGTCCTTCGTCAATATGGTCGCTATTCATTGTCGTTCTTCCAAGGTCAACGTCCCCCATCGGGCAATGACCGTGCTGCAATAACAAAACTGTTGTGGACCATGAAATCAAGTGAACAGCCCTACTTAACGTAGGGGACGGGTTGCAATCAAGGGTGCAAACGCGAAATTTCCCAAGCGTTATCAATCCTTTCGCGCGACCATCTAAACCGGTCGTGCAACCGGAAGGCCCCGTCGGCCCAAAACTCGATCTCTAAAGGCCGAATCCTGTAACCGCCCCAATGGGGTGGCCGTTCTGGACTGATTCCATGCAGGGCCGTTATTTGTGCCACTTTTGTCATCAGACTGATCCGCGATTCAAGCGGGCGGGACTGATCAGACGCCCATGCGCCCAGTCTGCTTTGCAGGGAACGGGACTGATAATAGGCATCGGCCTGCAGCCCATCCTCGCGGCTGACCAGCCCGCGCACCCGGATTTGCCGGGCCAGTGATTTCCAGTGCAGCACAAAGGCAGCCTTACCCGCAGCGTCAATCTCACCGGCCTTGCGGCTTTGGTAATTGGTGTAAAATACAAAGGCATCCGCCTCGATTTCCTTCAGCAGGACCATGCGGACATTGGGCAGGCCAGTCGGGTCAACCGTGGCCAGTGCTATGGCATTGGGGTCTGTCGGTTCGCGCAAGGTGGCCTCGGCCAGCCAGGATTGGGCCAGCGCGAACGGATCATCGCCTGCGAAAATTCCCGACCTGTCACCCATCATCACCCTCGTTTCCATTGTCCTGCCCGCCATGCCCTGCCGCACCAACTGCCGTTTTGCCGCCCTTGCTGCGTTCCGGCCAATCGCCTACACCGGACCGAAATAGCGCCTGATGGCACCTGCGCCACCAGCCGCCGATAAGGCAAGAGGGACTGTGATGACATCTAATCTCATGCAAGGCAAACGCGGTCTGATTATGGGGCTGGCGAATGATAAATCCATCGCATGGGGGATCGCGCGGGCCTGTGCCGATGCAGGCGCGGAACTGGCGTTTTCCTATCAGGGCGATGCGCTGCTGAAACGGGTAACGCCGCTGGCCGCCGAGGTTGGGTCGGATATTGTTCTGCCCTGCGATGTGGGCGACATGGAATCGGTGGACAAGTTGTTTGCCGATCTGGCGACCCGCTGGGACAACCTTGATTTCGTCGTGCATGCCATTGGATTTTCGGACAAAAACGAATTGCGCGGGCGATATGTTGATACCTCCCGCGCCAATTTTCTGATGAGCATGGACATCTCGGTCTATTCATTCACCGCCGTGGTCAAACGCGCGTCTGAAATGATGAAGGCGGGCGGGTCGGCCCTGACCCTGACCTATTATGGCGCGGAAAAGGTCATGCCGCATTACAATGTCATGGGCGTGGCCAAGGCCGCACTTGAGGCGTCGGTGCGCTATCTGGCCGAGGATTTGGGCAAGGATGGTATCCGGGTCAACGCAATCAGTGCGGGCCCGATCAAGACCCTGGCCGCATCCGGCATCGGTGATTTTCGTTATATCATGAAATGGAACGAACTGAATTCACCGCTGCGCCGCAACGTGACACAAGAAGAGGTCGGCAAAGCCGCCTTGTATCTGCTGTCCGATCTGGGGTCGGGCACCACGGGCGAAAACCTGCATGTCGATGCAGGTTATCATGTCGTGGGGATGAAGGCCGTGGATGCACCCGATATCGACGTCGTGACGGGGAAAAAAGAATGACGTGGGCCGGATTTATCGCCGTCGCGGCACTGCTGACCATGGGTGCAGTCAGCCCCGGCCCGGCCGTGCTGATGTCAGCGCGGACAGGGGTGACGGAAGGTTTGCGCACCGGTTTCTTTCTGTCCATTGGCATCGGACTTGGCGCAGTGTTTTGGGCGGTGCTGGCGTTGTCCGGGCTGGCCCTGCTGTTCCAGATCGCGCCCGCCCTTTTGTGGGCTTTCAAAATCGCGGGCGGGCTGTATCTGATGTGGATGGCTTGGGGCATGTGGCGGCACGCGGCTGAACCGCTGCCTGATACCACTGGGATTCCTCCACGCTCGGCATTGTCGGCGTTTCGATTAGGCCTGTTCACGCAGCTGTCCAACCCGAAACCTGCTGTACTTTTAAGCGCAGTCTTTATTGGCACGGTCCCGCCCGAAACGCCAATTTGGGTTCTGGTGGCATTGCTGGTTTATCTTTTCACGGTCGAGACGACATGGAACACCGTCGTGGCCCGCATATTTTCGTTCCAGTCAACGCGGCTCGCCTATACTGGGGCCAAATCGCTGATCGACCGGGCCTTTGGCGGATTACTTGCCCTGCTGGGCGTTAAAATTGCATTGAGCTGAGGACCTGTATCATGACCTCGAAATCCGACCGCCTGCCGCATGAAAAAGGCTTTCACATCAGTTGGGACCAGATCCACCGCGACAGCCGGGCGCTGGCATGGCGGCTGGATGGCAACGGCCCGGATAATGGCGCATGGAAGGCCGTGGTGGCGATCACCCGGGGCGGTATGGCGCCTGCAATGATCGTGGCCCGCGAACTGGATATCCGGCAGGTCGATACGATCAGCGTGAAAAGTTATGACAATCAGACACAGGCTGCGGCCCAAATCCTCAAAGGCCCGGATACGACCCTGATGGGCGATGGTACTGGCATTCTGATTATCGACGATCTGGTGGATTCGGGCAAAACGCTGGAACTGGTGCGCCAGATGTACCCCCGCGCGCATTTCGCCACCGTCTATGCCAAACCCAAGGGCCGCCCGCAGGTGGACACGTTCATTACCGAGGTCAGTCAGGACACGTGGATATTCTTTCCATGGGATATGGCCCTGCAATATGTCGAACCCTACCGCGGGACCTGATCCCAAAGGACACGCCATGCACCTGCCCCGGACCGCCACGACCTTTGCCCCCCCGGTGATGGAGGCGCGGCGTTGGCTGGATGGTGTGACTTTCCCGCCCGACCGCCCGTTGATCAATGTCAGTCAGGCAGCACCGATCGATGCCCCCCCGATGCCGATGTTGCAGGCGATGGCGGATATCGTGCTGACCGACCCCACGGCGCATCTATATGGTCCGGTCCTTGGCCTGCCCGCCCTGCGGGCCGAAGTGGCGGCGCAATGGTCGGCGGCTTATGCCGGTCATATCAGCCCCGATCAGGTCGCCATCACCAGCGGTTGCAATCAGGCCTATGCCGCAGCAATCATGACCCTGTGTGCCGAAGCTGACGAAGTTATCTTGCCGGTCCCGTATTATTTTAACCACCGGATGTGGAACGACATGGCGGGCGTGCGCACCGTGCCCTTGCAAACCGGCCCCGGCCTGATCCCCGATGCACAGGATGCGGCCCGGCTGATCACATCAAGAACGCGGGCTATTGTTTTGGTCTCGCCTAATAATCCGGGCGGGGTCGAATATCCGGCCACCACCCTGACCGCATTCCGCGATCTGGCCAGCGCCTGTGGTATTGCCCTGATTGTCGATGAAACCTACCGCGATTTTGACAGCCGGACTGGCGCGGCGCATGATCTGTTCGCCGATCCGGCCTGGTCCGACACCCTGATCCAGCTTTACAGCTTTTCCAAAGCTTACCGGCTGACCGGGCACCGCGTTGGCGCCATGGTCGCCAGCCCGTCCCGTCTGGCCGAGGTCGAAAAGTTCCTTGATACCGTCACCATCTGCCCCAACCAGATCGGCCAACGCGCCGCTTTGTGGGGGATGCAGAACCTGGCGCAATGGCTGGCCGGTGAACGGGCCGAAATCCTTGACCGGCGGACCGCGATTGAACAGGGGTTTCCCCGGCTGGCGGCACGGGGCTGGAAACTGCTGGGGGCCGGGGCGTATTTTGCCTATGTCGAACATCCGTTTGCCCTGCCGTCCCACCAGTTGGCCCAGCAATTGGTCACACAGGCGGGCGTCCTGCTATTGCCCGGCACCATGTTCATGCCGCCGGAAATTCCGGGTGGGGACCGGCAGTTGCGGATTGCCTTTGCCAATATCGACCGGGCCGGGGTGGGTGCGTTGTTTGACCGGCTGGCGCAGTTCACACCCTAAGACTTGCACCCGCCGCTGCAGCAACCTATGCAGAAACCGGGCCTTGGGGCCGGGGCGTTAACGGGCGGATATACTGATGGCGAGCGGACAGCGTAGCAAATTCGTGCTTTACGGCATCCTTGGTTTCGTGGCGCTGGGGCTGGTCGGGTTTGGGGCGCAAAACTTTGGCGGCAATATCCGCAGCATCGGCACCGTTGGCGATAAACAGGTTCCCGCAGCACAATATGCCAGTGCCCTGAGCCAGCAGATCAAAGCATTCGAGGCACAGATTGGCCAGCCGATGACGTTTCAGCTGGCGCAGTCCATCGGGCTGGATCAATCGGTTCTGGCGCAGGTCATTTCTGACCGGTCGCTGGACAACGAGGCGGCCCTGCTGGGCATTTCGATCGGCGATGCGCGGGTTCGTGATCAGGTGATTGCGATCCCGGCCTTTGCCGGCATTGACGGACAGTTTGACCGGGACGGCTACCGCGAAACTCTGCGCCGCAACAATCTGTCCGAGGCCGAGTTTGAGACGTCGTTGCGCGATGATACCGCCCGCGGCCTGTTGCAAAGCGCTATCGTCGGCGGCATGCCCGACCCCGATGTGTTTGCCACGACAATGCTATCCTACCTTGGCGAAAAGCGCAGCGTGACATGGGCCCGGCTGGATGCCACCGCCCTGACCACGCCCCTGCCCGCCCCGACCGATGCCGAATTGCAAGGCTTTTACGAGGCCACACCCGATGCCTTCACCCTGCCCGAAACCCGCAACATCAGCTATGCGTGGCTGACCCCGGATATGATTCAGGACAGCGTAACGATCGACGAGACCGACCTGCGCGGGCTGTATGACGAACGCATCGCTGATTTCGTCAAACCTGAACGGCGGCTGGTCGAGCGGTTGGCGTTTCTGGATGATGCAGCCGCTGCGGCGGCCAAGGCGCGGCTTGATACAGCCGAAATTGATTTCGAAGGGCTGGTGACTGAACGCGGACTGGCACTGGCGGATGTGGACCTTGGCGATGTGGCCTTGGCCGATCTGGGGGCTGCGGGCGATGCGGTGTTTGCGGCCGCCCCCGGCGATGTTGTCGGGCCATTTGCCTCATCGCTTGGTCCGGCATTTTTTCGGATGAATGCAGTTTTGGCCGCTGAGGAAGTCAGCTTTGAGGCGGCAACGCCCGAATTGCGGGCCGAACTGGCAGCGTCCCGGGCGCGGCGGACCATCGAGGATCAGACCGATGGCATCAATGACATGCTGGCCGGGGGTGCGACCATTGCCGACCTTGGCGACAAGACCGACATGCAGACCGGCGTGATCAGCTGGACCGATGCGGTGACGGATGGCATCGCCGCCTATGAAGATTTCCGCACCACCGCTGCCACGCTGGAATCCGGCGCGTTTCTGACCCTTGGCACGCTGGAAGATGGCGGTATCTTTGTCGCCCAGCTGGACGGGATCACCCTGCCCGCGCTGCAACCTTTGACCGATGTACGCGAGGCGGTGGTGACCGGCTGGACCGCGCAGGCAACCCAAGCTGCTGTGCTGGTCGAGGCGGCACGGATTGCCGCCGACATTACCGGCGGTGCCAGCTTTGCCTTGACGCCCACAGTCTCGCCCAACCTCACGCGCCGGGATTTTGTCGAGCTGACGCCGCCCGATTTCATGACCGAAGTGTTCCAAATGGAAACTGCCAGCACAGCGGTGATCGACGGTGGTGATTTCGCCATTGTGGTCCGGCTGGACAGTATCAACGCGGCCGATCTGACCGAAGAAGGACTGGTTGCCGAACGCGAACAGCTGAATGCGCAGATCAGCCAAAGCATCGCGCAGGACATGTTGCAGGCCTATTCTGGCGCGATCCAGCAGCGCACCGAGGTCAAGATTGATGATGCAGCCGTTGCTGCCGTCAATGCGTCCTTCCAATAGGCGGCGCGCATGGCCCTGCTTCCGGATTATGACGCGTTTCGCGCGGGTTACGAGGCGGGTCTAAACCAGATCGTCTATACCCGGCTGGCCGCCGATCTGGACACGCCAGTGTCCCTGATGCTGAAACTCGCCGGGGCGGGCAGACATGCATTCATGCTGGAAAGCGTTACGGGCGGCGAAATTCGCGGTCGGTATTCGATCATCGGGATGAACCCCGATCTGGTCTGGGATTGCCGGGGCAAAGTCAGTCGTCTGAACCGGGCGGCCCGCTATGATGACGACGCCTTTGCCGTGCTGGATGGTGATC
Organism: Rhodobacterales bacterium; assembly: GCA_031422295.1. Lineage (GTDB taxonomy): Bacteria > Pseudomonadota > Alphaproteobacteria > Rhodobacterales > Rhodobacteraceae > JANOMH01. The sequence goes on from JANOQM010000101.1 coordinate 92,720, forward strand.
CGCTGACCACGCTGCGGGCCCTGCTCGCCGAAAGTCGGATTGACCTGCCCGACGGTTTGCCGGGCGCCTGCGCCGGGCTGTTTGGCTATCTGGGCTATGACATGATCCGGCTGGTAGAACACCTGCCCGACGTGAACCCGGATCCGCTGGGCCTGCCCGATGCCGTGCTGCTGCGCCCGTCTGTCGTGGCGGTGCTTGACGGGGTCAAAGGCGATGTGATCCTTGTTGCGCCCGCCTGGATATCCTCTGGACTGACGGCCAAGGCCGCCTATGCGCAGGCCGCCGAACGGGTGATGGACGCGCAACGCGCGCTGGACCGGGCGGTGCCACAGGACGCGCGTGCTTTGGGTGAACCGGTGGAACCGGGCGAACCGGTGTCGAATTTCACCCATGCGGGTTATCTGGCCGCAGTCGAAACCGCCAAAGACTATATTCGCGCCGGCGATATCTTTCAGGTCGTCCCTGCGCAGCGTTGGACATTGGATTTTCACGAGCCCCCTTTCGCGCTTTATCGTTCCTTACGAAGGACTAACCCCTCACCCTTCATGTTCTACTTTAACTTCGGCGGGTTTCAGGTGATTGGTGCCAGCCCCGAAATTCTGGTGCGGGTGTTTGGCAATCAAGTCACGATACGGCCCATCGCCGGAACCCGTCCGCGTGGGGCCACGCCGGAACAGGACAAAGCCTATGAACTGGAATTGCTGGCTGATACCAAGGAACTGGCCGAACACCTGATGCTGCTGGATCTGGGGCGCAACGATATGGGGCGCGTCGCCAAAATTGGCACAGTCAGGCCGACCGAACAGTTCATTATCGAACGCTATTCCCATGTCATGCATATCGTGTCCAATGTCGTGGGCGAATTGGCCGAAGGGCAGGATGCGCTGTCGGCGTTTTTTGCGGGGATGCCAGCGGGCACTGTCAGCGGCGCACCCAAGGTCCGCGCCATGCAAATCATCGACGAATTGGAGCCCGAAAAGCGCGGCGTCTATGGCGGTGGCGTCGGCTATTTCAGCGCCGGTGGCGATATGGACATGTGCATCGCCCTGCGCACAGCGGTTTTGCAGGACCAAAAGCTGTATATTCAGGCCGGTGGCGGCGTGGTCTATGACAGCGACCCCGAGGCGGAATTTCAGGAAACCGTTCATAAAAGCCGCGCGATTCGCCGCGCTGCCGAAGATGCGGCAATGTTTCGGAATGACGGCAACCGCTAGGGCTTGAATTTTATCCAATATCAGAGTATCTATCCTCCAGTATTGGAGTAAACCATGCAATCCGCCCTTGCCTATCCACACTCATCCTACCACCCGCCGCTGGTCGATCTGGCCGATAAATCAGAACGTGACCGGCTCAGTGCCGGGGCGACCACGGCGTTTTTCAATATCATGGCGGCATGGTCGGTGCGCGACGAAGATGCGCGTGCATTGCTGGGTGGCGTGTCGAATGGTACGTTTTATGCGCTGAAAAAGGGCACGGGCAAGCCGCTGGACGAGGATCGGTTGCGCCGGATTTCCTATCTGATCGGTATCTTCAAGGCGCTGAATATCCTGCACGGCCCGGTCCTTGCCGACCGCTGGATGCAACTGCCCAATGCCAACCGGATCTTTGGTGGCAGCACGGCGCTGGCCTATCTGGTTAAGGGTGGCCTGCCCGCGTTCCAGACCCTGCGCCGCCTGCTGGACGCCAGACGTGGTGGCTGAACTGCCGCCTGTTACCGCGCTGCGCCAACTGGATACTGCCCGGCTGATCCCATCCCGCTATTCCATCCCTGACGACAGTGTATTGGCCCGGATCGCAGGCGATGATGCGACCCTTGCGGTGATATTTGACCTCGATAATGCCACCAATGACCGGCTGTTGGCCGAGGCGAACTTGCTGCCCGGCATCGGCGTCGACGAGCTGGTTTTTGGCGTTGCGCATTACCGGATCATCAACGCGGCCTTTACCCATGCCCATCCGCTGGGCAGCCGTTTTAACGGGCCGGACCGGGGCGCCTGGTATGCCAGTTTTGCCAAAGATACCTCACTGGCCGAGGTCATTTTCCACAAAACCGTCGCGCTGAAAGAAGTTAACTGGTTTCACGATCAGATCAGCTATGACGTCTATCTGGCTGATCTGGCAGCAGAGTTTCATGACATCAGGACCCTGTCCAGCTATGCGGACTGTCTGGCACCGGACAGCTATATCGCGGCCCAGTCGCTTGCCGCCAGCCTGCTGGACGCGGGCGCTGCGGGCCTGATCTACCCCAGCGTCCGCCATCCCGGCGGCACGTGCATCGCCTGTTTTCGCCCCGCTGTGGTCAGCCATGTACGTAAAACCGAACGGCTGCGGCTGACTTGGACTGGCACCCAAACCCCCAGCGTCGCACTGGACCAGACTTACTGAGACAGCGTTGCCGATATTGGCGCCATCGCCACCTGCCCGGCCCGGTTTTCGGTGCCCCACAGGATCAGTGCTGAAATGGTGTCGGGTCGCAGCCGGGCCAGCAGGATAACCCCGGTTTCCTGCCGCGCCCGAAAGGCCGCCTGATCCAGAAACCGCAAAATCACCCTTGCATCTTGCCCGTCGGCATCCAGATCGCGGAAGATCACGCCAGCGGGCACAGCGGCATTTTCAGCCGACCGCAGCGCCATATTCAGCCCTTCGGATATGGTCACCAACCCGCGCCCATCGGCGGCCAGCCGCGCCATCGCCTGATCGGTAACCGCCTGATCGCTTTGCAACCCGCCGGTGCCGATATCCAGCAGGCCAATCGTTTCGGGCAAGGTGCTGAAAACCGATTCAAGCACCACTTCCACATCCGACGGCCGCGCACCGACGGGTAAATCGGTCATGGCCATCACGTCAATCCCGGCGGCGCGGTAGGCGGCCATCCGGGCGGTCGCATCCGCCGCACTGGCATCCATCGCCACAGTCAGTGGGAACGGCACCCCGGACAACGCCGCTGCAGCGCCGGCAATCGCGCCATCATCAATCAGGATGATCGACATCAGCGGCTTGCCATCCGGGTTGGAAAATGCAGCGGCAAATGCCTGCAATGCTGGGCCTTCGGGCACAATGCTTTCGGGGATCAATGGGGTGTCACCTGGCGTTGCAGGCACTGTATTTTCGGGCCGGTTGACCTGCACACCCCCATCATCCTGCGGCAAACTGGCCGCGTCGCCCTGCATCACAATCCGGGCCGGAGGCGGCGTTGTAGCCGCAATTTCGGCGACGGGCGGCGCAGCCGGGGGCGCGGTTTCCACAACCGGGCTGGCGGTTGGCGCATTGACCTCAGGCACAACTTCGGCCACGGGCGGGACCACAATCACCGCAATCGTAGCGTCAGCCACTGGCGCAGGATCGGGCGCAGGATCGGGCGCAGGATCGGGCGGCAGAACGGCGGGCAAAACAGATGGCGGCTCGGCGACAGTTTCGACCGGGGCCGGATCGACCACCACTATCTCCTGCCCGGCGGGCGCGGCCACTGGTGGGGCGGCGGCGGGTTCGGTGGACAACACAAGATCAGCCTCGGCCACAGGGGTTTGCGGTGCGGCGGTCTGTGGATTGGGCAGCACTGGCACCTCGGCATGGGTCGGCAGATCGGGCGCATCGGTCTGGGCCGGTGCAACGGGCTGGATGCTGTCCAGACTGGCGTCCGGCAGGTCGGCTGACGCCGTATCGGCCATCACGGCGGCAGGTTCGACCGCTGGCGGGGCGGCTTGCGGGGTGGGGGCCAGATCGGCCAAAATCGGCGGGTCTGCCACGGCAACGGAATCTACCGAGGCCACCTCGGGTGCAGTCACCCCATCAAATGCGCCTTCAGCGACATCGGGGGTCGTGACTTGCGGTACAATTGGAGGGGCATTGCCGGGCGGTTGCGGGGCCAAAAGCGATGCTGACGTCAAACCAATGGCCGCAACGACCAATCCCCATAGCCCGCCCGAGAAAAAACCCTTTAACACGATTCCGCCTCGCCTGATATGCCCCAAACCGGGCCTGCTGTCCGACTGCTCTTGCTAGACCTTGACGCGATTGCACCTTGCGGCCCATGTATTGGCGCAACTATACCGCGATGCGCACGGCTGACGGTAGCCCCATTTTCCCGGATGGCTGAAACATGCTGCTTTTGATCGATAACTACGACAGCTTTACCTACAACCTTGTCCATTATCTGGGCGAGCTGGGGGCCGAGGTTGTGGTCCGGCGCAATGATGCGCTGGATGTTCAGGCCGCTATGGCGCTGCGCCCCGCAGGCATCGTGCTGTCACCCGGCCCCTGTGACCCGGCGCAGGCGGGGATTTGTCTGGAACTGACCGCTGCCGCCGCTGAAACCCGCACCCCGCTGCTGGGCGTCTGTCTGGGGCATCAGACCATCGGGCAGGCGTTTGGCGGCAATGTCGTGCGCTGCCACGAGATTGTGCATGGCAAAATGGGGGTCATTCACCACGCTGGCCTAGGCGTATTTGCCGGATTGCCCAGCCCGTTTGCCGGCACCCGTTATCATTCGCTGGTCGTCGATCGGGGCAGTTTGCCCGATTGCCTCGAAATCACGGCAGAGTTGGAAGATGGCACGATCATGGGTCTGCAGCACCGGACCCTGCCCATTCAGGGTGTGCAGTTTCACCCCGAAAGCATCGCCTCCGAACATGGCCATGCACTGCTGCGCAATTTCCTGAACATGGTGCCTGTGCCTGTATGAGTGACGCGCTGAAACCTTTGATCAACGCCGCCGCCGAAGGGCCGCTGACCCGCGCACAGGCCGAAACAGCATTTACCATTCTGTTCGAAGGCGACGCCACGCCCAGCCAGATTGGCGGGTTTCTGATGGCCCTGCGCACCCGTGGCGAAACTGTGCAGGAATATGCCGCCGCCGCTGCGGTGATGCGGGCCAAATGCAACCCGGTTAATGCGCCTGCAGGGGCGATGGATATTGTCGGCACCGGTGGTGATGGCAAGGGCACGCTGAATATCTCAACCGCAACTGCCTTTGTGGTGGCGGGGACAGGCGTTCCGGTGGCCAAGCATGGCAACCGGAATCTGTCGTCAAAGTCTGGCGCTGCCGATGCCTTGGGCCAGTTGGGCATTGATGTCATGGTTGGCGCGGCTGTGGTCGAACGCGGCCTACGCGAGGCCGGGATCGGTTTTATGATGGCCCCGATGCATCATCCGGCGATCAAACACGTGATGCCGACACGGGCCGAACTTGGGACAAGAACGATCTTTAACATATTGGGACCGCTGACTAATCCTGCCGGGGTGAAACGCCAGCTGACCGGCGCATTCAGCCGCGCGCTGATCCGGCCCATGGCCGAAACACTGGCCCAACTGGGGTCAGAGCGGGCCTGGCTTGTGCATGGCGGCGACGGGTCCGATGAACTGAGCATTTGCGGCATAAGCTATGTCGCCGCGTTGGAAAACGGCCATATCCACGAATTTGAACTTCACCCGGCCGAGGCGGGCCTGCCGGTGCATCCGTTCGAAGCGATCCTTGGTGGCACCCCGACAGAAAACGGCGTGGCGTTCAAGGCGCTGCTGCACGGCGAACATGGGGCCTACCGCGATGCAGTGCTGCTGAACGCCGCCGCCGCCCTGCTGGTTGCCGACAAGGTCAGCGATCTGCTGACCGGGGCCGAATTGGCCCGCGACAGCATCGACAGTGGGGCCGCATTGCGCGCCGTGCAAACCTTGGCCCGGATCACCCAGGAAAAATGATCCCCGCCGCCTGGGCTGATTTGGCGTTTTTTACGGATGACTGGCCCCGGATTGACGTGGTTTTGCAGGGCGAAACCCGCCAAATTCTGCCGCCTGACGGGCAGCGCTTCGCAGCCCTGAACCTGATCACACCTGCTCAAACACGGGTGGTAATATTGGGGCAAGACCCCTATCCCACGCCGGGCCATGCGATGGGGCTGGCGTTTTCGGTGACCCAAGGAACACAGCCCCTGCCCCGCTCGTTATTAAACATATTCAAAGAATTACGCGACGATATTGATGTGTCGCGCAGCACCGGCGACCTGACCGATTGGGCACGGCAAGGCGTGCTGTTGCTCAACACCGCTCTCAGCGTTCCGGCACGTTTGGCGGGTGGGCATGGCAAACTGGGCTGGGAGAGACTGGCAGCCGAGGTTATCGACCGCGTGTCGCAAACCCCAACCGTATTCATCCTGTGGGGCAAACCCGCCCAATCCATGGCCCGGCATATCCGGCCCGGCGCGCATCTGGTCCTGACGGCAGCACATCCGTCGCCCCTGTCCGCCTATCGCGGCTTTTTCGGGTCCAGACCGTTTTCGCAAACCAACGATTGGCTGGCCGCACAGGGCCAAAACCCGATCAACTGGGCCTAACCGCCGCACTGATCGGTTCTTTTCTTTGCCCGCCCCGCTGACTATGCTTGGCGCATGAACATCCTGGACAAAATCAAAGCCTATAAACTGCAAGACGTCGCTGCCCGTAAACTGGCCGTGCCGATTGCGCAGGTCGAGGCGCTGGCCCAAACTGCCCCCGCCCCACGCGGTTTCGCGCAAAAACTGACCGAGGCCACGCGCAACGGTTACGGCCTGATCGCCGAGATCAAAAAGGCCAGCCCGTCCAAGGGCCTGATCAGGGCAGATTTTGACCCTGCGACCTTGGCCCGCGCCTATGCCGAAGGCGGGGCTACCTGCCTGTCTGTCCTGACCGACGAGCCGTCATTCCAAGGGGCCGACGCCTTCCTGACCGAGGCCCGCAGTGCCGTCACCCTGCCCGCGCTGCGCAAGGATTTCATGTATGACACCTATCAGGTGGCCGAGGCCCGCGCCCTGCATGCCGATTGCATCCTGATCATCATGGCCTCGGTCAGTGACGCGCAGGCCGCTGAACTTGAGGCCGCAGCGATCCAGTGGAACATGGATGTGCTGATCGAAGTGCATGATGCCGCCGAACTGGAACGTGCAGCCCTGTTGAAATCGAAACTGATCGGGATCAACAATCGCAATCTGCAAAGTTTTGAGGTGTCGCTGGATACCACCCGGCAGTTGGCCCGCCGGGTGCCTGCCGACCGGCTGATCGTCTCTGAAAGCGGGCTGAACAGCCCCGCGGATCTGGCCGATCTGGCCCGCTATGGTGCCCGCGCGTTCCTGATTGGCGAAAGCCTGATGCGGCAGGACGATGTAGCCACGGCTACCCGGACCCTGCTGGCCAATCCGCTGACAGCGGGTGGGGGCGCATGATGCTGACGCATTTCGACGCCGCCGGTCAGGCGCATATGGTCGATGTGTCAGATAAACCCCTGACCGCCCGGATCGCCGTGGCCGAGGGGCATATCGTGATGACCGCCGCCACGCTGGCATTGGTGGTTCAGGGCCGGGCTGGCAAAGGCGATGTGTTGGGCATTGCCCGCGTGGCCGGCATCATGGGGGCCAAAAAGACCGCCGATCTGATCCCGTTGTGCCACCCCTTGCCGGTGACCAAAGTCGCTGTGGAACTGACTCCGGACGATACCCTGCCCGGTATCCGCATTACTGCCACCGTCAAAACCACCGGCCAGACCGGGGTTGAAATGGAGGCGCTGACCGCCGTCACTGTGGCCGCCCTGACCCTGTATGACATGCTCAAAGCCGCCGAAAAATCGATGGTCATCAGCGGGGTCCGGCTGGTTCTAAAAGACGGCGGTAAATCGGGCCGGTTTGTCGTGGAATGATCACCGTCGCTGATGCACTTGAACGACTGTTTGCCCTTGTCACCCCATTGCCGACCGAAAATGTGCCGTTACTTCAGGCCGCTGGCCGGGTTCTTGGCTGTCCTGTCCACGCCCGGCGTGATCAGCCGCCGTTTGCTGCCTCGGCGATGGATGGTTATGCGATCAGCGCGGGATTCACCCCCGGCGAAACCCTGACCGTCATCGGCGAGGCCGCAGCCGGGCGCGGGTTCGGGGGCCCGGTCGGCCCCGGTCAGGCGGTGCGGATTTTCACCGGCGCGCCCATGCCTAGCGGGACAGATATTGTTGCGATTCAAGAAGATGTGATGCGACATGAAGGTAAAATAACGCTTGGGCCGGATGTTGGCGCCAACAACATGCGGCCGCTTGGTGCGGATTTCCGGCAGGGCGACATGGTTTCCGCCCCGCGTCGTCTGACGCCTTCAGACATTGCCCTGCTGGCCGCCATGAATATCCCGCAGGTCCCCGTCACCCGCCGGCCCATCGTGGCGATTATTGCCACGGGGGACGAGCTGGTGCAGCCCGGTGAAACCCCCGGCCCGGATCAGATTATCGCCTCCAACAGCTATGGGCTGGCGGCGTTGATACGCGAACTGGGGGCAGAGCCACGGCTGTTGCCGATTGCCCGCGATACTTTGGAATCGCTGGCCTTTACACTATCACTGGCCGCTGGGGCCGACCTGATCCTGACGATTGGCGGGGCCTCGGTCGGGGATCATGATCTGGTCGGTCAGGCCGCAGGGATCGCGGGTATGGAACAGGTGTTTTACAAAGTAGCGATGCGCCCGGGCAAGCCGCTGATGGCGGGGCGGCTGGGCACATCGATGATGATCGGACTGCCCGGCAATCCCGTATCGGCCATGGTCTGCGGCCATGTCTTTGTGGCCCCGGTGATCCGGGCGATGCTGGGGCTGGCTGCACAGGCCACGCCCCGGCAGGAGGCGGTTCTGGGCGGGCCGTTGCCCGCCAATGGCCCGCGCGAACATTACATCCGGGCACAGCGGACGCCACAGGGGGTGGTGGCGTTTGACAAACAGGACAGCTCACTGCTGAGCGTATTATCGGCCTCGGATTGCCTGATCGTGCAGCCCGCAGGGGATGGACCACATGCGCCGGGCGAAATGGTGCAGATTATTCCGATCTGACTGGAACTTGTTGACACAAAACAAGAACAGGACTAGAACACAGGTCAGTTCCGCGTCTGATTTAAGGGGAAATCCCATGCTGACCAAGAAACAGCTCGACCTGCTGGCGTTCATTCACGCCCGTGTGCAGCGCGATGGCGTGCCTCCCTCGTTTGACGAGATGAAAGAGGCGCTTGATCTGCGCTCTAAATCGGGCATTCACCGGCTGATCACGGCGTTAGAGGAACGCGGGTTTATCCGCCGTCTGGCGCACCGGGCCCGGGCGCTTGAGATTGTCAAATTGCCCGACGCCATGCTGGGTAAACCGACCCGTCCGGGGTTTGAGCCACGGGTGATTACGGGCGATAAACCCGACAGCCTGCCGCGCAATGCCCGCGCGATTGAAACCGCCGGTGCGGTCGAACTGCCGGTGATGGGCCGGATTGCCGCCGGTGTGCCGATTTCAGCTATATCCGAGGTGTCGCATTCCGTCGCTGTGCCGCAGGCGATGCTGGGTGCAGGCGAGCATTACGCGCTCGAGGTGCGGGGTGATTCGATGATTGACGCCGGGATCAATGACGGCGATGTCGTGGTGATCCGGCAAACGAACAGCGCCGATAATGGTGATATCGTCGTGGCCCTGGTCGACGATCAGGAAGCGACGCTGAAACGGTTCCGTCGGTCCAACGGTATGATCGCACTCGAGGCGGCCAATCCAGCCTATGAAACCCGGCTGTACCGCGACGATCAGGTCAAGGTGCAGGGGCGTTTGGTGGGGCTGATCCGGACATATTGATCCGGGTCGCTGTTTTGCTAGGCTTTTTCCCTTAACATATTCGTAACATTATGTTTTTATTAACTAAAACCTTCCCCGCGGGGAAGGTTTTTAGTGATAGTGCCGTTTGACGACGGCTCTACGGAGTCGTCATTTCCGCCACAGCCACTGCGCGCACAACCGGGGCCGGATTCCACAGCCGCGCGCCCGTCACCTGTTGCGAGGTGACAATTTCCAATGCTCCATCCCTGACCACCCCCGCCAAAGCACCGGTTTGACGCAACCGCCGTGCGTCATAAACCTCGCAAGGGCGGTCCGTTGGATCCACGATCGACAAGATCAGGATATCGGCCCCGTCACAGCCATTCAGCGCAAGCGGGGCCACCGCGCCAGTGACGATCAACACATCGGTCCCCGCGACAGTGACACGCGCCGCTTTGTCACTCAGGGTCAGTCCGGGCAGGGTATGGGCGATCTCTTGCAATACCAGAACCCCGTCGTTTTCCAGCCAGCTTTCGGCGGCAAACCCATCTCCGCGCGGCTTGGATATGGCGCGCCCATCGTCGGTCATGACCCCGATCAAGCCGCCGCTATCGGCGACCAGCAGCATTGGCCGGGTCGATTGCGACCATATCCCAATTGCCAGAATAACCGGCAGCACCCCCAGGAACCGCGCCCGCCCCTGCCACAACGCCACAAACAACCCGCCCAATGCCAACAGCGGCAATATCTGCAAAGGCGGGCTTGGCACGGCGGATACGGCCCCTTCCCAGCCCGCAACCTCGCGGCTGACAAACAGAATCCAGCGCGATCCTGCCTCAATCATCCAGATTGCAGGCTGGTCCAGCCCGAACGGCGCGGTAATCGCCAAAATCACGGCCCCCGGCATCACCAACAGTCCCATGGCGGGCACAGCGAGCAGGTTGGCGATCAGACCATAATCTGCAATCCGGTTGAAATGTGCAGCCGCAAATGGGGCCGTCGCGCTGCCCGCGATCAGCGATGAAAACACCAGCATCAGCGCAGGCCGCATCCAGCGCGGCGGGGTCCAGCGGCCTTCGGGCAGGTCTGCCAGCCCGCCAAAGGCCGCAACCAGCGCCACAGTGGCTGCGAATGACATCTGAAAGCCGGGGTTGATCAGGCTTTCGGGCCGCAGCACCAGCACCACCATCGCGGCCAGTGCGACCGACCGCAGCGTCAACGCGCGGCGGTCCAGCAGAACCGCCCCCAACATAACTGCGACCATGATATAGGACCGCTCGGTCGGCACATCCCGTCCGGCGATGGCAAAATAGATCGTGGCGGCGATCAGGGCCACGACTGCGGCCACTTTTTTGGAATTGATCCGCAGGGCCAAGGGCGGGACCAAGGCCAAGCCATAGCGGATCAGCCCAAATACAAAGGCGGCCAGCAGCCCCATATGCGTGCCCGAGATTGATACGAGGTGATACAGATTGGCATCGCGCATTTCCTGATTGGTCGCCACCGAAATACCCGACCGGTCGCCGGTCATCACGGCGGCGGCAAAACCGCCCGCCTCGCCCGAAATGCGCGCCCGCACTTCGGCAGATAACCACAGCCGAACCCGGTGCATCAGCAACCCGCCCTGCCCTTCGACCGCAGGTTGCCAGACCAGAACCGGCGCGCGGGTATAGCCCACGGCCCCCAGTTTATCGAACCACGCCAGTTGCCGAAAATCGAAATCGCCGGGTTCGACCGGGCCTGATGGCGGCGATAGATTGGCGGTCAGGATGACCACCATTCCCGGTTCGGCGGTTAAATAGGACTGATCGCCATGCAGTGACACCCGCACCCGCGCGGGCGTGCGGTCCGGCGGCACATCGTCCAGCACCACCCGGTCAAGTGTCAGGCGCGGCATGTCGCTGGAGGACCGGTCGATGCCAATAATCCGCCCCTGCACCGCGCCGTAGTATCGAAACCCCAGCACTGGTTCCGATACTATATTGCTGCGTAATCCGGCCACGCCAACCCCGGTTGCCGCAATGGCCAGCCCAAAGAACAATGGCGCTAGCGCAGGCCCGGCCAGCCTGCCCAACAGCAGCGCCAGCCCCGCCACCACCGCCAGCCCGGTATATGTGGCCATGCCAGGCTCAAACCGCAGGCCAAAATAGACCCCGACGCCGATTGCAAAGGCAACCGGCACCCAGGTGAGCAAATGCCCCCTTTGGCGCAGCAGGGCGGCCTGACACTGGTCCAGAATTTGCGTCCATCGCTGCACTTGTCCTTGCCCCCCTTCCCGGACTACTCACTTGCCAGAATATCCCCCCCAGCCTACCCGGCTTGTGGTGAAGGAAAGGTTAATCCCACTATGTCGATGTCCCCTGTTGTCACCCGCTTTGCCCCGTCACCCACCGGCGCATTGCATATCGGCGGGGCGCGGACAGCCCTGTTCAACTGGCTGTTTGCGCGGGGCCGGGGCGGTAAGTTTTTGCTGCGGATCGAAGATACGGATCGCGCCCGGTCTACCGATGCGAACCGGCAGGCAATACTGGACGGGCTGACATGGCTGGGCCTTGATTGGGATGGCGCGCCGATCAGCCAGTTTGACCGCGCCCCGCGCCATGCCGAAGTGGCGCGGTCGATGCTTGCATCAGGAACGGCCTATAAGTGCTTTGCCAGTCAGGAAGAAATCGAAACCTTCCGCGAATCTGCCCGCGCCGCTGGCACCTCGACCCTGTTTCATTCGCCGTGGCGGGACGTGCCCGACAGCCAGCACCCGGATGCGCCCTATGTGATCCGCATTCGCGCCCCGCAGGATGGGGCAGCCACGATCCATGATCAGGTGCAGGGCGATGTGACCATCCGGCATGACCAGATGGATGATTTGGTTCTACTGCGGTCCGATGGCACCCCGGTCTATATGCTGGCCGTGGTTGTGGATGATCACGATATGGGTGTGACCCATGTGATCCGGGGCGATGACCATCTGACCAACGCATTCCGGCAAAAGATGATTTATGACGCCATGGGCTGGGCTGTGCCGGTGATGGCGCATGTGCCGCTGATCTTTGGGCCGGATGGCAAAAAGCTGTCCAAACGGCATGGTGCGACCGGGGCGGCGGAATATCAGTTGCTGGGCTATCCTGCGGCGGGGATGCGCAATTACCTGACCCGGCTGGGCTGGAGCCATGGCGATGCCGAGTTTTTCACCGATGCGCAGGCCCGCGACTGGTTTGATCTGGGTGGAATTGGACGCGCGCCAGCGCGGTTTGACACCAAGAAACTGGAAAACCTGTGTGGCCAGCAGATAGCCGCGGCTGACGATGCTGCACTGCTGCATGAAATCGAGGAATTTCTGACAGCTACAGCCGCACCGGCCTTGACCGGAGCGCAGCGGGACGGGTTGAAACATGCGCTGTATTGCCTGAAAGAACGGTCCAAGACCCTGCCGGAACTGCTTGAAAAGGCGTATTTTATTCTGACTTCACGGCCAATTGTCGCTGATACTGCCGCAGCCCAGCAACTGGACCAAGGATCCCGTCGCATCTTGCTTGATTTGACGCCGCAACTGCACAATGCTACATGGGACCGAGAGGCGCTGGAAGCAGCGGCAGCAAAGGTGGCCGAAGCCCATGGTGTCAAACTGGGTAAACTGGCGGGGCCGCTGCGGGCCGCATTGGCCGGCCGCACAATATCGCCGAGCGTATTTGACATGATGCTGGTTTTGGGGCGCAATGAGACGATCGCCCGCCTGAATGATTTGACCGACTGAAACGATTTCGTCATCTTTCGCATTTAACGACAGGTGGCAACGACCGCATACCGCCGGACCCATCGGGTTGGTGACTTACCTCAAAACGGGGCCTCAAAAAGGGGATAGACATGGCTGAAACGAAAACGGCGACGCTGACGATTAATGGCAAAAGCTATGATCTGCCGATCCATTCGCCGACATCCGGGCCAGATGTGATCGACATTCGCAAGCTGTATGCGCAGGCCAATGTGTTCACCTATGACCCCGGTTTTACCTCGACGGCGGCCTGTGACAGCGAGATTACTTTCATTGATGGCGACGAGGGTATTTTGCTGCACCGTGGCTATCCGATTGATCAGCTGGCCGCCAAATCACATTTCCTCGAAGTAGCCTATTTGTTGCTTTATGGATCATTGCCGTCAGCGACCGAGCTTGAGACCTTTGAAAATCACGTGACCCGGCACACGATGATCCACGAACAGATGCACTATTTTTTCCGCGGGTTCCGGCGTGACGCGCATCCGATGGCGACGATGGTCGGCGTGGTTGGCGCGATGTCGGCGTTTTATCAGGACAGCACCGATGTGCATGACGAACATCAACGCGAGATTGCGTCGCATCGCCTGATTGCGAAAATGCCAACGATTGCGGCGATGGCCTATAAGTATTCAATCGGGCAGCCGTTTGTGTATCCGCGCAATGAGTTGGATTATGCGTCAAACTTCCTGAGCATGTGCTTTGCCGTGCCCGCCGAAGATTACCATGTGAACCCGGTGATTGCCCGCGCCATGGACCGGATTTTCACGCTGCACGCCGATCACGAACAGAATGCATCCACCAGCACTGTGCGGCTTGCGTCATCGTCCGGGGCTAATCCGTTTGCCTGCATTGCGGCTGGCATCGCCTGCCTGTGGGGGCCCGCGCATGGCGGGGCCAATCAGGCGGCGCTGGAAATGCTGCGCGAAATTGGCACCGTGGACCGGATTCCAGAATATATTGCCAAGGCCAAGGATAAAACCTCGGGGTTCCGGCTGATGGGTTTTGGCCACCGGGTGTATAAAAACTTTGATCCCCGCGCCAAGGTGATGAAAGAAAGCGCCGACGAAGTGCTGGAATTGCTGGGCATCCACAATAACCCGACCCTGCAGGTCGCCAAGGAACTGGAACGGATCGCGCTGGAGGACGACTATTTCGTATCGAAGAAACTCTATCCCAATGTCGATTTCTATTCCGGCATTATCCTTTCGGCGATGGGATTTCCCACTTCGATGTTTACCCCGATCTTTGCCGTGGCCCGCACCGTTGGTTGGATTTCGCAGTGGCGCGAGCAGCTGGGCGATCCGCAGCTGAAAATCGGCCGGCCCCGCCAGTTGTATCAGGGCAATACCGGACGCGACTATGTGGACATTGAAAACCGCTAGGCGGCAATCTGGCTGGATTGCCCGGCTTTCTTGCCACTGACCGACCTTGTCTTGCGCGGTGCTGAAGGGTAAGTTTGAAAGTACGGTCCGCAGTTCACCGAGGCGTCGCCGGTTCGCCAGAACCACGCTAAACCTGTTGATACCCGTCAGATCCTGCACCCCAAGACAGTGCCAGTCCGACAAGGGCGACCATCGACACCCGAAAGGGCCAGCGCACCGATCATTGGAGCAGCCATGCCGCGCGACCTGATTTCCCTGACCATCCCTGATCTGTCCAGCTTTGCCAAAACCCTGCGTGCCGATATGGCCGTAATGCCCGCTATGCCCAGCCATTTATCGCTGTTGGGCATGCTGGCCAAGGCGGCAGGATACCGAAACTTTCAGCAGCTTAAGGCGGTCCTACCCGAACCGGCCGCTCTGCCCGATCTGAAACGCCTCGCCAAGGCGCAGCGCGCCTTTGATACTTTGGGTCGAATGCAAAGCTGGCCCGCCCAAACCGCCGTGCAACATCTGTGTCTATGGGTGTTTTGGGCGCAGCTTCCGTCCCGGCGCGACCTGACCGAAGCCGCAGTTAATCAGGTTTTGCAGGACGGGGCAACGTTTGGCGACCATGTTCTGCTGCGCCGGTCGCTGATTGACGCCCGGTTGATGACCCGGACGCAGGATGGCAGGGTCTATCGCCGGATCGAACAAACCCCGCCACCGGAGGCATTGGGGCTGATCCACGCCATCGGTCAGCGTCCCTGATAAACCGCTGGCCGCTTTTCCAGAAACGCGGCCACACCTTCCCTGAAATCCGCCGTTTCGCCGCAGGCCGCCTGCAACCGCGCCTCGACCGCCAATTGCGCATCCAGCCGGTTTTCCGGCGACAGCCGCAATGCGGTTTTCAAATGCCGATAGGCCGCTGTTGGGCCTTTGGCCAAATGCGCGGCCCGGGCCAGCCACTGGGCTTCAAATCCATCCGCTGCGACCGCCTCATAGATCATGCCCCAATCGGCGGCCTGCCTTGCTGAAACTTTGTCGGCAAACAGCATCGCCCCCATCGCCCGTGCCATGCCAATCTGGCGGGGCAAGACCCATGTTCCGCCCGCATCGGGGATCAGCCCAATCCGGCTGAACGCCTGTACGAAACTGGCAGATTCGGATGCGATGACCACATCACAGGCCAGCGCCAGATTGGCCCCCGCCCCCGCAGCCGCCCCGTTGACAGCGGCAATCACCGGCACCGGGCAATCAAAGATTGCACGCAGCATTGGCACATATTCGCGGTTCAACGTGCCCTCAAGGTCGTCAATCGCCGCAGCATCGGCCAGATCCTGCCCCGCACAAAACGCCCGGCCCGCACCGGTTAGCACCAGCACACGGGCGGTCTGTCCGGCCAGCGCCACAGCCGCCGTAATCTCGGATCGCATTTGGCGGTTCAGGGCATTCATCACTTCGGGCCGGTTCAGGCGCAGCACGGCGATATCAGCGCTGACGTCAAATTGTATTGTTTCAAACTGCATCGCCATTCTCCTTGCCGCATTGCCAAGCCTACCAAGCATATTGGTCAGGCACAGCAAAACCCCGCGTTACGGGCGCAGAATGTCGTCCAGGCGGGCCTGTTCGGCCACGGTCAGGGTCGCATCATCGGGCGCGCGGCGCCGTTGTGCTGCAATCCCGATCCCCATGGCCAGCAGCAACATGGCGGGGGCGGCCAGCCACAAGATCAGATTGGCCCCGCTGGCATCGGGTCTCAGCAGAATAAATTCGCCAAATCGGGCGACGATTGCGGCGACCACTTCGGTGTCCGTATCCCCCGCTAGCAGCCTTTCGCGCACCATCAGGCGCAGGTCGCGGGCGACAGCGGCGTTGGATTCGTCAATGCTTTCATTGCGGCATACCGGGCAGCGCAGATCGGCACTGATCGCGCGGGCGCGGGCCTCAAGGACCGGATCCGCCAGTATTTCATCCGGTTGCACAGCTGCCAGCGGACTGGCCAGCAGACACAGGATCACCGCAATCCACTTCATTCCGCTGCTACCGGGGCCGCCAATGGCCGCGCCGCCCCCGCCGCCACCCGATGCCGCCGATCGGTCAGCGAGATCATCCCGCCAAGCGCCATCAATATGGCCCCACCCCAGATCCAGTTGGCGAAAGGTTTGATATAGGTCCGCACCGCATAGCCGCCATCGGCCTGTTTATCGCCAATCACCAGATACAGGTCGCGCAGAATGCCATTTTGAATCGCCGCCTCAGTCGTGGGCATGGCGGCGATCGGGTAATAGCGTTTTTCCGGGAACAGCAGCGCCACTTCGGCCCCATTCCGGTACACCGCCATTTCGGCCATGTCGGTCACATAATTTGGTCCGTCAGCGCGGGTAACGCCGCGCAATTCAACCTCATAGGCCCCCACCGGGAAACGTTCGCCGATAGCGGCGACGCGAATATCTTCTTGTTGCCAGGCCAGCACGGCAGCCACGCCAAAGATGGTGATCCCCATACCCGCATGGGCCACAGCCTTGCCCCAGTCAGCCCGCGGCAGCCGGGTTAGCCTGCCCAACCGTCCTAAGGCATCGCCCCGCCCGGTGCGTGACCACAGATCAAACATCGCCCCGAATACGACCCAAGCCCCCAGCATGACGCCAATCGGCCCCATCGCGGTTCGCCCGGTTTGCAGCGCAAAGGCCAGTCCGCCCAGGGCCACAGCCAGCAATCCCACCGCCCACAAAGACTTTAGCGACCGTCCCAACCCGGCCCTTTTCCACGCCAGCATGCCACCCACCGGCATCGCCAACGCCAGCCCGATCATGAACGGCGGAAAGGCCGCGTTGAAAAACGGCGGGCCGACAGACAGGGTACGTCCGAACAGCAGTTCGGCCACCAGTGGCCAGATCGTGCCGACAAACACCACGAATGCACTGACCGCGAGCAGGATATTGTTCAGCACCAGCGCCGATTCCCGGCTGACCGTGCCAAACGCACCCTTGGCCACCATAACCGGGGCGCGGGCAGCATAAAGCGTCAGCGCGCCACCTACAAAAATCGCCAGAATGATCAGAATGACCACGCCGCGTTCGGGATCATTGGCAAAGGCATGCACCGAGGTCAACACGCCGGACCGCACGATGAAAGTGCCCAGCAGCGAAAATCCGAAGGCCAGAATCGCCAGCAGAATTGTCCAGCTTTTCAACGCCTCGCGCTTTTCCACCACGATCGATGAATGCAGCAAGGCCGCCGCTATCAGCCATGGCATGAAGGAGGCGTTTTCGACTGGGTCCCAAAACCAGAACCCGCCCCAGCCCAGTTCGTAATAGGCCCACCACGACCCCAGCGCGATGCCCACCGTCAGGAACATCCATGCGGCCAAGGTCCACGGGCGCACCCAACGGCCCCAAGCGGCGTCAACCTTGCCTTCGATCAGGGCGGCAACGGCGAATGAAAACGCCATGCTGAGGCCGACATAGCCGAGATACAGGAACGGCGGGTGAAACGCCAAACCGGGGTCTTGCAGCAGCGGGTTCAGGTCGCGCCCATCAAACGGTGGCAGTTCCAGACGCAAAAACGGGTTCGAGGTGAACAGGATAAACGCATAAAACGCCACGCCGATGGACGCCTGCACCGCCAAAACCCGGGCGCGCAATGTGTCGGGCAGATTGCCGCCAAACCACGCGGCACAGGCCCCGAACAGCGACAGGATCAGCAGCCACAGCAGCATCGACCCTTCGTGATTGCCCCAGACCCCGCTGATTTTGTACAACATCGGCTTGGCACTGTGCGAATTCAGATAGACCAGACGCAGAGAAAAGTCTGATGTGACAAAGGCATAGGTCAGGGCCGCAAAAGCAAATCCTGTCAGAATGAATTGACTGGTGGCGGCAGGTTCGGCCACGGCCATCCAGCCACGCCAGCCCTTGTGGGCCCCGATCAGCGGCACCAGCATTTGCACAATGGCAATGCCAAAGGCCAGAATCAGCGCAAGATGTCCAAGTTCAGTAATCATGTTTTTTATTTAGGGCAAAACCCCGGCCCCGCCAACTGGCACGACCGGGGCATGGTGTCACGTCACCGTGGTCTGCCACGCAGTTAGCGCAGGGTTGCCGGTGGGCGTTTCCGAAGCCAGCGTGAGCGGCGCATCCGCACCGGTGGTCGCGGCCAGCGGACTGGTTGCTGCGACCGGTGCGGTTTGGGTGGAACTGGCCAAGGCGCCGACAATTTCACGTTGAAAATTCTGCTCAAGACTTTGAAACCGTGCGCCAAAGAACAGACTGATCACAGCCCCGATCAGCCACCACAAAGGTTCCGGAATTTGCGCCATCGCCTCCATCCGGGCGGCAAACCAGACCGGATCAATCAAGGCCGCGGCAATCAGCGCCACCGTGCCAAGGGCCATGATTGGCCGTGGCAGGCGGTTCAGCGCGTCCATCATCCGGTCAAACCCAGCACGGGGCCGCCCCTGCAAACCCAGCGTTATGGCCCCATCCGGCCCCTCAAGCCGGGTTTTCAAGACCTTGATCAGGTCCTCGAACCGGCCGGAGTTTCCGGTTATCAGTCCCAATATACGATTGATCAGCCCCATGATGCAGTCCTTTCACGGTGTTGGGTATCGGTCAGGTGATAGCCCGGCGCGATGAATTCTTCGGCCCGGACAATCCAGCCGCCTTTGCCGCCATCCTGTCTGCGGGCAAATTTGCGGCTGGGAATGCGCGCATCGGCCAGATTGTAATAGTAATTCCGTCGGGCAATGCCGTAAGCATCGGCCAGATGGTCTGGCGCGGCCAAAGCGGCGGCATGAGCCGCAGCTATCGTCTTAGGCCCGATCACCCCATCGACATCAATTTCGATCCGCATGTCGCGGATCAGTCGCTGCAACAGTCGCACAGCATTGGCCCCCGCATTGACATACATGTCGAACACGCTGGCCTGAAGTGCCACCGGCAATTCCGCAACCCGCGGTGCCCGGTAGAAGTGTTCGATAAAGATATCAATGGCTTGTGCGACAGTCAGCGCGCGCACATCGGCCTCGGTGACCCGCCCGTCGCGGGTCAGGTCAAGGCCAAGGCGGCGCATCGTGGCCACGGTTACCCCCCGGTTGGTGGCCCCGCCCGGATCGTTCCGGTCATTCACAAAGCCACCCTCGCGGGCGACAATGGTGGTGGCAATCTGTTTCACAGTCTGCATAGCTTTCCCTCAGTTTTGATGGGAGAAAGGTCTGCGCAACTGGTTAATTGGTTGTTGGGGCAGCGTCCGGATCGACATAGACGCCCTGGGCCTTCAAGGCGTCAATCACCTCGGCGGGCATGTACGACTCGTCATGTTTCGCCAGTATTTCAATGGCTTCAAAGGTGCCGTTAATGTAGCGGCCCTGTCCGACCATACCTTGTCCTTCGGCAAAGAGATCGGGCAGAATGCCGGTATAGGTGACCGGAACTGACGCGCCGCCATCGGTAACAGAAAACCGTATGGTTTCACCCTGCCCACGGATCAGTGTGCCCGCCTGAACCAACCCGCCGATGCGGAATACTTCCGTTGGGCCGGGCGGAACCTCCAGAACCTGACTGGGTGCGCGGAAAAAGTTGATCCCATCCTGCATGGCATAGCCGATCAGCGCGGTGGAGCCGGCCAACGCCACAAAGGCCAGCGCGATCACCTGAATGCGGCGCTGTTTTTTCAGGCTTTTCATGGGAATACCGGGGGCTGCTGCAGCCCTTGGATTTCCGGCAGTCCCAGCATCAGATTAGCATTTTGCAGCGCTTGCCCGGACGATCCTTTGTTCAGGTTATCCAAGGCAGACACCACCATGGCCCGCCCGGATACCCGGTCGCCCGTGACCCCTATATGGCAAAAGTTTGATCCCTGCACATGGCCCATTGCGGGCAGTTGTCCGAATGGCAGGACTACGATGAACGGCTCATCGGTATAGCGCGAAACTAAAGCGTTATGAATGGCTTGCGCGTCACCTTTCACGTAGCAACTGGCCAGAATGCCTCGGTTTACCGGTACCAGATGCGGGGTGAACATGATCTGAACCGGACGCCCGGCAATTACAGAGAACTCCTGATCGAACTCGGCCAGATGCCGGTGTTTGCCGCCTTGGGAATAGCCTGCCACATCTTCGGACCGTTCGGTAAACAGCATATTTTCCTTGAGCGAACGCCCAGCCCCAGACAAACCATTTTTCAGGTCACAAATGATCTCGTCCAGATCAATCAGCCCCGCTGCAATCAGCGGACGCAAGGCAAACTGGACGGTGGCCGCATTGCAGCCGGTGCCCGCCACCAGCCTGGCCATGGCGATGTCGTCCCGGTAAAACTCGGTCAGGCCGTAAACCGCCTCGGCCTGCAATTCCATCGCGACATGCGGCGCACCATACCATTTTTCATATGCGACGGCATCGCGCAGCCGGAAATCTGCGCCCAGGTCGACCACTTTCACCGACCGGGGCAATCCTTTGACCAGCGCCTGCGACAGCCCATGTGGCAGGGCGCAAAACACCAGATCAACGCCCGCAAAATCAATCGCGTCCATGGTTTTTAGTATTGGCAAATCCAGATGCCGCAAATGCGGGAATACCTCACCCATTGTCTGCCCCGCCTTGCGGTCCGCCGACAAAGCTACGATCTTCAGCGCGCCATGGGTGGCAATCAGCCGGACCAGTTCGGCCCCGGTATAGCCTGAGGCCCCCAGTATAGCGACGTTGAACATGGCAAAACTCCTGACCGCACTGGGGATTTAGGCCCAAACTGGCCGCAGTTCAACCGCGTCAGGCCGCGACAAATTCAATTTTGCGGCGCAGGAACTGCGTGGCGCGGTTGGAGACGATTTTCGGATTGCCCGAGGTGAGGAATAGCGAACGGGTGCCAGTCCCGATCATCCCAGGGCGACGATTCAGATAATCAGCCAGCGATTCGGCTACCAGGTTAGCCTGCGAAAACACTTTCACTTCCGGACCCAGCGCATCCTGAAACACCGCCTGCATCAACGGATAATGGGTGCAGCCCAGCACGGCGGCATCGGGCTCCGGCATCTTGCGCTTTAGCGCTTCGACATGGGACCGCACCAGCGCCTCGGCCAAAATCATGTCGCCCTCTTCGATGGCATCAACGACGCCGCCGCAGGCCTGCCCTTCGACATCGACCCCGACAGCCCGAAACGCCAGTTCGCGCTGAAACGCCCGGGATGCGACAGTGGCGGGTGTTGCAAATAATGCCACATGTTTCACCCCCACCTCGCGCGGGGGGGAATTATCGCCCCATTGCCGTTCGGTCAGCGCTTCGATCAGGGGCACGAACACGCCCAGCACGCGCTTGTCGCGTGGTACCCAGGATTCCTGCATCCGGCGCAATGCCGCTGCAGAGGCGGTATTGCAGGCCAGAATCACCAGATCGCAGCCCGCATCAAACAAGTGCTGGGTGGCGGCCGTGGTCAGATTGAAAATGTCATCGGCGGTGCGCACGCCATACGGCGCATGGGCATTATCGCCGAAATAGACCAGCGGCACGTCCGGCAGCCGTTTGGCCACCGCGTCCAGCACGGTCAGCCCACCCAAGCCGCTATCGAATATCCCGACTGCCATCGCGCGTCCTATGCTTTGCCTCAAACTCATGTCCCAATCTGCCTGCTTCACAGGGGGTTGGCGACAGCTCATAAGTGGCTTTGCGCAGGAAATCCATCAGCGCTTTGGGGTCAGAACGATAGCTGGCGATCTTTTCCGGCGCGATAGGTTCGCCCACAACCACCCTTACTTTGGAATTGATCCGGCTTTTAAACTCGCGGATCAACATACCCAACCGCAGGGTTGAATGCACATGGCTGGCGATCTGAAACAGCCGGGAATTATGGCCTTCGTAAAACAACGGCACCACCGTCGCCCCGGATTTGGCAATCATTTTGGCGGTAAATGTGCGCCAACTGGGGTCCATAGGCCGGTCAAACGGCTTGGCGGCGGTTGAAACTGTGCCACCCGGAAACACCCCGATCGCCCCACCGGCCGCCAGATAGCGCAGCGCCTCGGCCCGGGTTTCAAGATTAAGTCTGGCGGCTTCTTTGGTTTCGTCAAACGAGATCGGCAAAATCACCCGTTCCAGATCGGGCGACCTGCGGAAAACCGAATTGGCCAATACCCGAAAATCGCCGTCACGGCGCGCGGACAGGATGCGCCCCATCATCAGCCCGTCCAGAATGCCGTACGGATGGTTTGATACCACGATCAGCGGGCCGGTCGTGGGGATATTGTCAAGCGATCCCCCGACCACATCCAGCGTCAGCCCATATCGGTCTGCCAGCACATCCCAGAAATCACGGCCATTTGCCACTTCTTCGGCATAACCCTTGGCCCTGCGGATCAGTTTGAACCGCCCTGTTGCGTTTTCCAGCACCCGGATGACAGCCCGACCACCCCGGGTGGCCGCACTGCTGGCGTAAGAGATATCACGTGCAATCTGGCGCTGGCGCATGTCCATCCTGATATTTTGGTCTTGTTTGAACTAAGCCCGATTGGATCGTTTAACCAGACCATATGACAAATCTGTAACGAACAGTGTGACAATATCGCGGACCGCCCGCTGGCCACACGTTGGTCATGGGCAACAACCGCCATATTACATCAGCGAGGGGCCGGAAAAGACTGACACTGCCCTGCACGTCAGTCATACTGCGCCCGTGTTACAGATCAAAAAATCAAGGTGCGTGCGATGGATTGGGATAAACTGCGGATATTTCATGCCGTCGCAGATGCGGGCAGTCTGACCCATGCGGGTGATACGCTGCATTTGTCACAATCCGCAGTCAGCCGCCAGATTCGCAGCCTTGAGGAAACGCTGAACACCACGCTGTTCCACCGCCATGCGCGCGGACTGATTCTGACCGAACAGGGCGAACTGTTGTTCGAGGCGACGCGCAGCATGAACAAGCGCCTGGAAACCGCCACTGCCCGGATCCGCGACAGCGAGGAAGAGGTGTTCGGCGAGTTAAAAGTGACCACCACGACCGGCTTTGGCACCCTGTGGCTGGCCCCGCGCCTGCCGAAATTGTTCGAACGCTACCCCGAGTTGAAAATCGACCTGATGCTGGAAGAACGGGTGCTAGACTTGCCAATGCGCGAGGCCGATGTGGCGATCCGGATGAAGGAGCCATCGCAGGCCGACCTGATCCGCAAGCGGCTGATGTCAGTGCGGATGCGGCTGTATGCATCGCAAGACTATGTCGCCCAAAATGGAAAAATGGAAAAAATCGAAGATATCACCCGGCACCGGCTGATTTGCCAGAACCCGAATTCGGCGCAAGTGCAGGCAGGTGCGGCAATGGTGCAACATCTGATGGCCCATGACATTCCCAGCATGCTGACGGTGAACAATTACTACGGCGTCTTGCAGGCAGTGCTAAACAACCTTGGCGTCGGCGTTCTGCCCGATTATGTGACCGAGGATTTCCCGGCTTTGGTCCGTATCCTGCCCGATTTCGAATCCGGCGAAGTGCCTGTTTTCCTTGCTTATCCCGAAGAATTGCGCCAATCCAAACGGATCGCCGCATTCCGTGATTTTGTCAGCGAAGAGGTCATCGCGCATCGCCGCCGGATCAGAGATGCAGCCGAGTTTTCGTGATGGGCCTGTAGCCATGCAATACACGCATAGCGGCATTGCTGTTAGCGGCACCAGTTACCACTTGAACGGTCTGCAACCGCTGCCTATTTCAAAGCTCGAAGGCGATGATGCTGATACGCTCATCATCTTCATACCTCCCTGTTGGACTTAGCCGGGCCGTTGTGCCCGGCTTTTTTTTGGCCAACTGACTGACCCGATCAACCGTCTAAAAGTGTAGCCCGCCTGCGCCGCAAGAACTGCGCGTCTTGCGGACTTGCCGCAAGCTCGATTGCCCGCCCATAGGCTGCTAATGCACCAGCGCGGTCGCCCCGTCGCAGCAGAACCTCGGCCATTGCCGCATGGACTGGTTGGTAATCTGTAAGTTCGGCCAAAAGTTCCTGCAGGTTTGCATGGGCCATGTCCAGCCCGCCAATTTCGGCAATCGCTACTGCCCGGTTCAGGCGGACCACGGCGGTCGGCTCCATCAGCAATAGCGCGTCATACAGCAGCACAATTTGCGCCCAATCGACGCCCTCGTCCATCACATGACAGGCCGCAATTGCCGCCTTGATCTGATAAGGCCCGCGATTGCGCCGGGCCATCGCCTGTTCCAGCAACCCCAGACCTTCGGCAATTGCGGTATGGTCCCACATCCCACGGTCCTGTTCGGTCAGCGCCACGGTTTCGCCGTGCGCATTCACCCGCGCGGCCCGCCGGGAATGGGTGATCAGCAGCAGCGCCAGAAACCCTTCAACCTCGGCCTCGCCGTGGCGCAACTGGTTGATCAGCCGGGCCAGATAGATTGCTTCCTCGCACAGATCGCGGCGGTGCAGCGGACCTTGGGTGTAGCCTGTGGTAAAGATCAGATAGATCACGGTCAGAACCGAATTCAGCCGTTCGGCCCAATCCTCGGGGCCGGGCACCGCAAACGGAATGCCCGCCGCCGCAATCTTGGCCTTGGCGCGTGACAGGCGCTGGCCCATTGTGGTGTCATTATCCAGAAAATTCGCTGCAATCTCGGTCGTGGTCAACCCGCCCAATGTGCGCAAGGTCAGCGCCACCTGCGATTTGGGCTCCAGTGCCGGATGGCAGCAGGTAAAGATCAGGCGTAACCGCTCGTCTGGGATCATATCAGGCTCGGTTTCATCGGCCTCATCAACCGCAAGCCGGGCCATATCGGCGGCTTTGCGGTCGGCCCGGACAGAACTGCGAATGCGGTCAATCGCTTTGCGCAGCGCTACCCGCAGCAGCCAGCCTTGGGGCGAATTGGGCAGGCCGGTGCGGCCCCAATGCACAAGGGCCGAAGCAGCGGCCTCTTGCAGCGCCTCTTCGGCCAGTTGGAAATTCCTAAGCCGGGCAATCAGTGCCGCCAAAAGCCGCCCCCGGTCATTGCGCATCACAGCGTCCAGCGCTTTTGATACGGCAATGCCCTGCGAGGCGGCCTGGCTCATCTTAGTTCCCCGCCGGATTGTAGTCCATCAGCGGGCGCACTTCGACACTGCCCCATTCTGCGACAGGCATCAGTTCAGCATAGCGCAACGCGGCGTCAAGGTCTGGCACATCAATGACGTAATAGCCGCCCAGATGTTCCTTGGTTTCGGCAAACGGGCCGTCCATTGTTTCAAATTTGCCGCCACGCAGGCGCAGGGTGGTGGCGGTTTCAACGCCT